>JAAVZI010000054.1 GCA_022791575.1 Lachnospiraceae bacterium | reverse complement strand
GTTTTACCGTTTTTTTACTGTTTAGGTTCTTTGTTCTCTGAATTTTTCTGTTCGAAATTTTCAGGGCTGCATTACTGTTTAGTTATCAAGGTGCTTCTTGCTTTTCCTTTTTCTGCCACTGCCTTATCAGCAGCAACTCTGATATCTTATCATATCTTTTTACATTTGTCAACAACTTTTTTCAAGTTTTTTTGACTTTTTTACTTTTATATTTTTAACATGTTTGCTATAAAAGTAAACGGAGAAAGAGGGATTTGAACCCTCGCGCCGCGTGAACGACCTACACCCTTAGCAGGGGCGCCTCTTCAGCCTCTTGAGTATTTCTCCTGAAGTAGTTATCTACTATTTAATTATCGCCATCTGTGTGACGCAATTAGTATTATATTAAATCAAACTGCATTTGTCAATACTTTTTTTTCTTTTTTTGAATTATTTTTCCAATTACAACATATAATAATATATGTTGTATCTAAATATATTTTCTATACTAAATTTAGATTATATTTTTAAACTGCTTGATTCTAATATTCCCATTTATTTTTTCTCATATTCATAAATTGTACTTTGAATCCTATTTTGTACCATTTTTGCAATTTCTGTTGTTTTCATGCTTTTATATTCTTCGTAATAAATTGGTGCAAGGTAAACAACTTTTACACAAACCCTTTTAATAGAAGGAATATCAAATGGTACATAAGAATCAATCAATGCAACTGGTACAATAGGGCATTGAGCCTTTACAGCGCTTTTAAAACTGCCCCCTTTAAATTCTCCAATTTTATTACCCTCTTTTGAACGGGTACCCTCTGCAAATATAAGAAAATTACGACCTTTTACTACATCTTCACTTACCTGATTGATAACTTGCATAGACTGGCGAATATCGTTCCTGTCAATGGCATATGCCTTCATTGCAATAAATACTTTACTAAGCGTTGCATTTTTCATAAGCTCTTTTTTCATTACTACTGAAAAGGGGTTGATATGAGTTGCTATAATTGTTAAGACATCATACAAACCCTGATGATTTGGAAATAATATATAACCATTCTGCTTGGGAATATTTTCGATACCATAACTTTTAATATCTACTCTTCCTCCCTTATTGGCATGCTCTGTAATTTTTCTTATATGACGATAGCGCTGTTCCTCTGTAAAACAATCATATTTTCCTAATATAAGCAGCTTAATATATAAATACGGGAAAATTAATATATTGCGTAAAATCATAAAACGGATTCTCTTCATGACTATCTTCCTCTATTTTTGTATTGTTCTACTGCTGTTTCATATAGATTATTCCCCTCACGATCCATGACAACGATAACAGGCAGTTTCTCTACCTCTAGTTCCCTTATCGCTTCGGTCCCTAAATCATCATAGGCGATAACTTTAGATTTTATGATTCTTTTAGACAGAAGAGCTCCTGCTCCTCCCACTGCTGCAAAATAAACTGCCTGATTTTTTATCATTGATTGGCGTACTTCTTCATTTCTTTTTCCTTTTCCAATCATTCCTTTTAAACCTAACTCCAATAGAGCAGGTGTATACTTATCCATTCGGCTGCTGGTTGTAGGACCAGCAGATCCAATCACCTGTCCTTCTCTTGCAGGTGATGGCCCAAGATAATAAATAATATTATTTTTCATCGAAATGGGAAGAGGTTCTCCACGTTCAAGAGTTTCACATAACCTTTTATGTGCTGCATCTCTGGCAGTATATATTTTACCTGTAATATATACATAATCACCAGCTCTTAGATCTTTTATAACTTCTTCATCTATTGGTGCTTTTATATATTTATCCATGTGATTTGATCCTTTCTTAAATTCTTCCCACTCCGTAGAGCAAGTAACATAAGGACTATTCTGATAAACAGACTTCTCCTCATGTTGACTTTCTTATATCCAAATTAACGGCTTTGAGTGCTTTTTTGTAGTTTTTATTCAAATTCGTTCTCCTGAATACTTTTTGCAACTAAATAAATCATTAATGTTATCTAAAACTAAATTACTCTGACAACATGCCGATTTACATGACAGCATATATTGACTGCTACTGGCAGACCGGCTATATGGGTTGGATAAGTATTAATATTCACCGCCAAGGCAGTTGTAGAACCGCCGAGTCCTCCTGGCCCAATTCCTGTTTGATTAATTGTAAGCAAAAGTTCTTCTTCCATTTCTCTAACATAGGCAATCGAAGAATGCTCGTTAATGGATCTTGTTAATGCTTTTTTAGCCATTAGAGCACACTTCTCAAAGCTTCCCCCAATTCCTACTCCAACAACCATAGGCGGGCAGGCATTAGGACCAGCTTCTTGTACTGCTGTCAGAACTGCTTGCTTGACTCCTTCTATTCCATCAGAGGGTTTTAACATAAATACCCGGCTCATATTTTCACTTCCAAAACCTTTGGGAGCTACTGTTATCTCTACCTGATTTCCCTCTGCAATTTCATAGTGAATCACAGCCGGTGTATTATCTTTTGTATTTTCTCGGATCAACGGATCTTTTACTACAGATTTACGAAGATACCCGTCCTGATACCCCTGCCGTACTCCTTCATTAATGGCTGCTTCTAAAGAGCCTCCTTCGAAATGTATATCCTGGCCGATTTTCAGAAATATTACTGCCATTCCGGTATCCTGACAAATGGGAATACGTTCTTGATCTGCAATCTCTAAATTTTCCTCTAATTGTTCTAGGATCTGTCTGCCCAAAGGAGATTTTTCTGTTTCAGAAGCATTTCTTACTGCCTGATTCATATCTTCTGATAAATAGTAATTGGCCTCTATACACATTTCTTTTATATTCTGTGTAATTTGGTCTATATGAATAGTTCTTAACATAGTTTCCTCTCCTTTTTATCATTATGGATTCATAATTTCTCAATGACTTATATTATGAATTCTCTTCTTCTTCAGAAATATCCTCTGTCTCTGATACTTCTTCCGGACTGCTGTCTCTTACTTTAGCTATACTTGCAATATGAATATCCTCTTCTAAATTCATTAGTTTAACACCGGAAGTAATTCTTCCCAGATTAGAAATTCCTTTTACAGTCGTGCGGATAATGATACCTTCTGTTGTAATCAGCATCACTTCATTATCATCATTCACTGCTTTTACTCCTATGACATTTCCAGTCTTTTCTGTAATTTTATAACATTTTACTCCTTTACCTCCACGGTATTGGCTTGTAAATTCTTCTAAGAACGTACGTTTGCCCATGCCGTTTTCTGACACGATTAATAAAGAATCTCCTTGAATATCCAACTGCATACCGACAATCTCATCTCCCTGAGTCAGATTCATTCCTCTGACACCCATAGAGGTTCTGCCAGTTGGCCTTACATCTGTTTCATGGAAACGGATACACATTCCATACTTAGTTACCAGGAAAATGTCTCTCTCGTGATTCGTTGTCTTCACTTCTATCAATTCGTCATCTTCCTTGAGATTAATAGCCAGAAGTCCTGTTTTGCGGACATTTGCATAATCCATCACCGAAGTCTTCTTAACTATACCGCTCTTTGTGGCCATAAATAAATATTCATCTTCTTTATATTCCTTAATAGGTATTACAGCTGTAATCTTTTCACCTGGCATTAACTGAAGAAGATTTATAATCGCTGTTCCTCTGGCAGTTCTGCCAGCTTCCGGAATCTCATAGGCTTTGATCCGGTATACTCTTCCCACATTCGTAAAAAACATCATGTAATGATGGGTAGTCGTCATCAAAAGCTCCTCGATATAATCATCTTCAATGGTTTGCATTCCCTTAATGCCTTTTCCACCGCGGTTCTGGCTCTTAAAATTGTCTGGAGTCATTCGTTTAATATAACCCAGATTCGTCATGGTAATTACCGTATTTTCTATAGGAATTAAATCTTCCATAGAAATATCCAGTTCATCATATCCTATTGATGTTCTTCGATCATCTCCAAATTTCTCAGCAATAATGGATATCTCTTCTTTAATCACTCCAAGAAGCCTCTTTTCATCTGCCAGAATGGCTTTTAATTCTGCTATTTTAGCCATTAATTCTTTATATTCGGCTTCTAACTTCTCACGTTCAAGACCGGTCAGCGCTCTTAGACGCATATCTACAATTGCTTGTGCCTGTACCTCTGATAACCCAAAACGTTCGATTAATTTTTCTTTGGCAGTGGCTACATTCTGGGAAGAGCGGATAATCTGAATCACCTCGTCTATGTGATCCAAAGCAATCATTAATCCTTCTAAAATATGTGCCCGTTCTTCTGCTTTATTTAATTCATAGCGGGTTCTTCTTGTTACAACATCTTTCTGATGCTCCAGATAATATTTGAGCATGTCTAGCAGATTCAGAATTTTAGGTTCATTGTTAACTAAGGCTAACATAATGACACCATATGTATCCTGAAGCTGGGTGTGCTTATATAATTGATTTAACAATACATTTGCATTGACATCCTTACGAAGTTCAATACAGATTCTCATACCTTCTCGATTGGATTCATCTCTTAAATCAGTGATGCCATCTACTTTTTTATCTCGAACCAGCTCCGCAATTTTCTCAATTAATTTTGCTTTATTGACCATATAGGGAATTTCAGTCACTATAATACGCGTTTTTCCATTTGCCATGGTCTCGATATTGGTTACAGCACGAACACGGATTTTCCCACGGCCAGTCCGGTAAGCTTCATTAATTCCCCTTGTGCCAAGAATCGTAGCACCTGTTGGGAAATCAGGTCCCTTGACAATCTCCAAAATTTCTTCGATGGAAGTTTCCTTTTCGTCTATAATATTATCAATAATTTTTACAACAGCTTTCACTGTCTCCCTTAAATTATGTGGCGGAATATTAGTTGCCATACCAACTGCAATTCCTGTGGTGCCATTCACAAGCAGATTGGGATAACGTGATGGCAATACTACCGGCTCTTTTTCCGTTTCATCAAAATTTGGTACAAAATCTACGGTATCTTTATTGATATCTGCCAGCATTTCCATGGATATTTTACTCAATCTGGCTTCCGTATAACGCATAGCTGCTGCACCATCACCATCTATAGAACCGAAATTTCCGTGTCCGTCTACCAGAGGATAACGTGTAGACCACTCCTGAGCCATATTTACCAGAGAGCCATAGATCGAACTGTCTCCATGCGGGTGATATTTACCCATGGTATCACCGACAATACGTGCACATTTTCTGTGAGGCTTGTCAGGGCCATTATTCAGCTCAATCATAGAATATAAAATTCTTCTTTGTACAGGTTTTAAACCATCTCTGACATCTGGAAGTGCCCGTGATGCGATAACACTCATAGCATAATCAATATAGGCATCTTCCATTTTCTTCTTTAAATCCACTTCCTGGATTTTATCAAAGACATTATCTTCCATTTTGCAACCTCCTAAATGTCTAAGTTCTGAACAAACCTGGCATTATTCTCAATAAATTCTCTTCTTGGCTCTACTTTATCGCCCATCAGGGTGGTAAAGGTCAAATCAACCTCGGAAGATGCTTCTTCGTCCATAGTTACACGCAATAAAATTCTTTTCTCCGGGTCCATAGTAGTATCCCAGAGCTGATCTGAATCCATTTCTCCCAATCCTTTATATCGCTGTATTTTATTACTGTTATCACGGCCGACCTCATCTAATATACTGCTTAATTCTTCAGGACTATAGGCATACCAGACTTTCTTATTCTTCTCTAGTTTAAAAAGAGGCGGTTTTGCCAGATACACATAGCCCTGTTTAATCAATTCTGGCATAAAGCGGTACAAAAATGTAAGCAGAAGAGTACTAATATGCGCACCATCTACATCCGCATCGGTCATAATAATAATTTTATGATAGCGAAGCTTGCTAATATCAAAATCCTCATGAATTCCTGTTCCAAATGCTGTAATCATTGCTTTAATCTCGGCATTGGCATAAATTTTATCTAATCTTGCTTTTTCTACATTTAGAATTTTACCTCTGAGCGGAAGAATCGCCTGTGTAGCTCTGGATCGTGCTGTTTTAGCCGAACCACCGGCAGAATCTCCCTCTACAATATAGATTTCACATTTGGCCGGGTCTCGGTCGGAACAGTCTGCTAATTTTCCGGGCAGAGAATTGGATTCCAGACCTGTCTTTCTTCTGGTCATTTCTCTAGCCTTTCTTGCAGCCTCTCTTGCCCTCTGGGCCAAAATAGATTTCTCGCATATAATCTTGGCAACCGCCGGATTTTGTTCTAAGTAATAAGTCAGCTGTTCACTGACTACAGAATCTACAGCTGCTCTTGCTTCACTGTTTCCCAGTTTCTGTTTAGTCTGTCCTTCAAACTGCGGTTCTTCTATTTTCACACTGATAATCGTAGTCAGGCCTTCGCGAATATCATCACCGGATAGGTTCTGCTCGTTCTCTTTCAGCAGCTTATTCTTTCTGGCATAATCATTCAACGTCTTAGTCAGAGCGCGTTTAAATCCTTCTACATGGGTTCCTCCCTCAGGTGTATTGATATTATTTACAAATCCATACGTACTTTCGGTATAAGAATCATTATGCTGCAAAGCAACCTCAACGTATACCTGATCCTTCGTACCTTCACAGTAAATAATATCGTTATACAGTCCTTCTTTGCTTCTGTTAAGATACGTAACAAATTCCTTAATACCGCCTTCGTAATGAAATTCTCTTACTATGGGTTCTTCCTCACGCAGATCCTTAAGAATAATTTTCACGTTTTTGGTAAGAAATGCCATCTCCCGCAAGCGTTGTTTTAAAATATTATAATCAAATACAGTTTCCTCAAAAATACTTTCATCCGGCTTAAAGGTTACTTTTGTACCAGTCTTCTTAGGATCACACTCACCTGCTACCTTAAGAGCATACATTACTTTTCCCTTTTCATAACGTTGGTTATAAACCTTGCCATCAACGCAGATATCGACTTCCAGCCAATTTGATAATGCATTTACTACGGATGCACCTACACCATGAAGACCGCCGGATACTTTATATCCGCCTCCGCCGAACTTGCCGCCTGCGTGCAGAATGGTAAATACTACTTCCACTGCGGGGATTCCTGCCTTTGAATTAATACCTGTCGGAATACCACGGCCGTTGTCAGTAACCGTTATGGAATTGTCCTTATTGATGCTTACTTCAATCTCACTGCAGAATCCTGCCAGCGCTTCATCAATGGAATTATCCACAATCTCGTAGACCAGATGATGCAGACCTCTGGCAGAAGTACTTCCGATATACATTCCTGGCCTCTTACGCACTGCTTCCAGTCCTTCCAGTATTTGAATTTGATCTGCTCCGTATTCCGTACTCATAATGAATCCTCCTAATTTTCGTTTATGATAGTACCTTCCACCACACGAAATATCCTGTTAATATGAAATCTGTTTTTAATAAACTCATCCAGACCTGTACAACTGATCATTGTCTGAATATCATGAATATTATTCAATAAAAAATTCTGTCTCCTGCTGTCTAATTCTGATAACACATCATCTAAAAGCAATACCGGTGTATCCCTAATGACTTTTTTTACCAGTTCGATCTCTGCCAGCTTCAATGACAGGGCACAAGTCCTCTGCTGACCTTGGGAACCGTATTTTCTCACATCTACTTCTTTGACAAGAAAAATTAAATCATCCCTATGCGGTCCTACAGATGTCATTCTTGTCCGAATATCATTCTCTCTGTTTTTCTCCAGCTGTACTGCAAATTGTTCCTCTGCAATGCTTGGTTCATATTGAATAACCAGTTCTTCTCTATCACCTGACAGATTTTTATGAATCGAATCAACGATTTCATTCAAATCCAGAATAAACTGTTTCCTCTCTTTCATAATCTCCAAGCCATAATGAATCAGCTGCTCATCCCAGATCTGCAGTGTATCTTTCAGATCTGGCCGAAAAGATATTTCTTTTAGCAAAGCATTTCTTTGTTTAATCACACGGTTATAGTTGGAAAGATTGTGAAGGTACAGTCTGCTTAATTGACACAATTCCAGATTCAGGAACCGCCGCCTCTCTGCCGGCCCATTTTTCAATATATTCAAATCCTCCGGTGAGAAAAAAACAAAATTAACAATTCCAAAAAGTTCTGACGCCTTTTTTATGGGAATTCCATTAATAGCAATTCCTTTTGTTTTGCTGCGTTTTAAATGCATATCGATGCGGTAAGAAATATCATTCTTTTCAATGAGCGTGCGTATATGGGATTCTTCTTTGCGAAAACGAATCATCTCTTTATCTTTACTGCTCTTATGAGATTTAGTCGTACCGCTTAAATATAAGGCTTCCAAAATATTTGTTTTCCCTTGGGCATTATCCCCATATAAAATATTCGTACCGCTGTCAAATTCCATCTTCAGCTGCTTATAATTTCTGAAATTTTCCAGCTCAAGTGATTTTATCAGCATATACGCACCACTTTCGTCTGTCTCTACAAATTAGTTATAACTAACTTATAAAATGCAGATTTATTTTTTTATTTTGATCTGTTCTCCTTGAAACTCTACAATATCCTCATTGTATAATTTCTTTCCCCGCTGTGTGCAAATGGTTCCATTTACTTTTACCAGCTCTTCTAAAATTACTTCTTTTGCTACTGCGCCAGACCCTACGAGACCTGCTGCTTTCAAAGCCTGGCCTAATTTAATATATTCTTCACCCTCACGAATCGTTAGTTCTTCCATAAACGGCTCCTTTATTTTATCTTTATACACTGGCATTATTGATCTGCACAGGAAGAATTAGATAAATATAATTTTCTTCTTCGTCCTTAATAAAACAAGGAGCCATTGGATTCATCATGTATATCGTAACTTCCTCATCATCAATCACGCGTAATGCATCCATTAGAAATTTAGGATTAAAACCAATGGTAATATCTTTTCCCTCTTTGGTAATATCCAAGTTTTCATTCATAGATCCTAAATAGGAACGGATGCTGAGTTCCATAGTCTCATCGGTTACATTTATAATAATTGGTTTTTTATCTCCTTCTTTTCCAAGCAGGGTTGCTCTGTCGATACAATCTAAAAATTCTCTTTTTTTGATATTAAATTTGGTTTCGTAATCTTTGGACAACATTTTTTCAATCTTAAAATATTCTCCTTCGATTAATCTGGATACCACAAGTGTATCATCAAATTCAAATACAATGTGGTTCTTTGTAAAATAAATCTTTACCTCATCTTCAGATTCTCCTGATAGAATTTTACTGATATCGCTTAACGTTTTCCCTGGAACCACTACTTTTTGATTGGTATAAGATTCTTTTAATTCAATTTTACGGATTGCAATGCGGTGTCCATCAATGGCAGCAATCTTTAATTCATTACCATTAATTTCGAATAATTCACCTGTCATTAATTTATTACTGTCATTGGTTGATATAGAAAAGATTGTCTGCGTAATCAATTCTCTTAATGTATATTGGGATATTGTAATATAATCTTCTTTTTCTATATAGGGAAGATAGGAGAAATCTTCACCTGATTTACCTAATAGATTAAACTTTGCTTTTTCACAGGTAATCAGTACTTGGAATTTGTCATCCGTTTCGATGGTGATATCATTATCCGGCAGTTTTCTTACAATATCAGAGAAGATCTTTGCTTCAATAGCAATCATTCCCTTTTCAATAATTTCTCCTTCTATTTTCGTTTCAATACCAAGTTCCATATCATTAGCAGTTAATTTTATTTCATTTGTTGTAGCATCAATTAGAATACACTCCAGAATGGACATAGTTGTTTTAGAAGGTACTGCTTTGGATACAATATTTACACCCTGCAGTAGTTTTGATTTTGCGCAAATTAATTTCATTGTAGATAAACTCCTTTCTGCTAGGTCCAGATGTTAATGTGTGGACAGAATTTGCTATAGATAAATATTATATAATAAGGTCATAATAATAATTATAAGGGTTGTGGAAATGTTAAAAAGTAGTCTAAGCCATGATAGAATCATCATTCAGGCAATTTATAAATAGGTGGACATGCTCTGAACAGGCAGTGGGAAAGCCTATAGTTGTCCACAAGGCATATTTTTTAACAAACAGGAGATAGACTGTTATCCACTAGTTATGAACCGGTTTTCCATAAGTAATTCACAAATGGTATTAATATAAGGAAGAAACTCATATTAATTCCTGTCTCCAGGTGTGATTTTTTTATTTAAAATATCAATAACGGTTCTTGTATCGTTAATTTGATTCAGGTATTCATTTTCTATTTTACGAATACCGCTTAAGCAGGTAGAATGGTCTCTTCCGCCGAATGCTTCGCCGATCTCTTTATAGGATAACTGTGTATGTTCCCGGCATAAATACATGGCAATGTGCCGGGGAACCGTTAAATTCTTACTCCGCCTGGTGGAAATCAATTCATCTGCTGTCAGGTTAAAATATTCCGCTACTGTCTTAATAATAAAATCTGGCGTAATTTCGATGGGGTGATCAGGAGAGATTAAATAACGAAGCTCATGTTCCGCATCTTCTAAAGTAACTTTCTTCGTATAAAGACTGGAAAAGGCCACTAATTTATTCAAAGCTCCTTCCAAGTCTCGTACATTTGTTGATATATTTTTGGCAATATAATCCAATATATCTTCATCCATATGATAGCGTCCAAGTTGGTTCTTTTTGGAAAGAATTGCTCGTCTTGTTTCATAGGAGGGAGAAGAGATATCAGTTGTGACTCCCATATTGAAACGGCTGACTAAGCGTTCTTCTAAGGTCTTCAATTCCCTTGGAGGCCGGTCACTGGAAATAATAATCTGTTTTCCAGATTCATAAAGAGAATTAAAAATATGGAAAAATTCTTCCTGTGTATGTTCTTTCCCGATGATAAATTGAATATCATCAATTAATAGAACATCCAGGCTGTCGTATTTATCTCGAAGATTCTCCATAAATTTTGTAACGTTACTTTTATTGGTATTTTGAATCGTATAAACGATTTCATTTACAAAATCATTGGTATTGACAAATAATATTTTTTTATTAGGTATATTTTCTATAATAAAGTGAGCAATGGCATTCATTAAATGTGTTTTGCCGAGTCCGGGGCCTCCATAGAGAAAAAGAGGATTGTACTGTTCTCCAGGGGATTCTGCAACTGCCATACAGGAAGAATAAGCCAGCCGGTTGTTTTCTCCGACTACATAAGTGTCAAATGTGTATTTAGGGTTCAAGTCATCCCGTATAGAGGACTGGGATATGTCCGTATTCTTAGGAGCAGGGGGCTTGGATATTATTTCTGCTTTCTTTTTTTCCTCTGCTGCTTTAATACTTTCATCATCGCTGGTGATGAATTTTACCCCATCCAGAATCTGGTTTGTTTCTTCTATTATAGATACCAGAAGTGGAGTTCCGAACTTGTCATCATATCGGTGAACCAGTTGTTTTAACTTTTCAGGCACGATAAAATAAACAATATTATTCTCAATTCTATGTAATTTTAACTCAGCGATCTGCCATGCAACCATGCTGGCTTCTGAAATACCAAACTCACTTTCCAGCTGTGTTAGAATTGCATCCCATTTTTGTAAAATCAGTTCCATAATTCCTCATTCCATTCTAGTATCCTATATTTATTAGTATGTAAAATTAGAGGTAGAGAAAATACCTCAACATATATAATACCTCAAATGAAAGAATTTTACAATGAATTAATGAAAAATAATCTGGTTTTTGATAAATAGAAAGAGAAATCAGAGGAAGTTTAGTTTACATATTAAAGGAAAGCGGTTGAAAGTGTGAATAAGTGTATAAAGATTCTAAACATGTTAAAATTCGGTAAAAAAGGAAGTTACAGTGGATAAAAGTGAAAAAACAGAAGAGTTATCCACAGGTTATCCACAAAATGTGTATAACTTATGTAAACAGAAGTGGAAAAAATGACAGGATTCGTGGAAAAATGTGGAAAACTTGTGGATAAAGTGGAAAAAGTTTACTGGCAGATTATGAGGAATGTGAATAACCCACAATGGTTGTACACATTAAAAACCCTGATAATTAGGCTTGTCTATTCGTTTAGCAACAATTTATAAAATAGTTATCCACAAGTTTTCCACAAAATGTGTATAACTTTATGTAAACGCAATCATTTTCCACTATATTAGAGGAATTAATGGAGGAAAATAAAAAATATGCGAAAAGATGCTTGACTTAGGGGGATTTTTTGCATATAATTGAAATGATGTTTTGAAAACACATGTAAAAGACAGCCAATTGTGATAGGATTTGGTATTGGAGAAGGAGGTGTCTTACCTATGAAGATGACATATCAGCCTAAAAAGAGAAAAAGAGCTAGAGTGCATGGCTTTCGGGCAAGAATGAGTACTTCAGGCGGAAGAAAGGTTTTAGCTGCAAGACGTGCAAAGGGAAGAAAGAGATTATCAGCTTAGGCCGCAGGTTTGTGGCCTTTCTTCTATTTTATTGAAAGGCCTTAGATAATTATGAAATTTTCAGAGTCGCTGAAAAAAAACAAAGATTTTCAGCATGTATATCAAAATGGAAGATCTGCAGCCAATCGGTATATTGTTATGTATGTGCTGGAAAATGGAACAGAAAACAATCGTTTAGGAATATCAGTTAGTAAAAAAGTTGGAAACAGTGTGATCAGACATCATTTAACAAGACTTATCAGAGAAAGCTACCGGCTGAACGAAGAAGCATTTCAATCAGGATTGGATATTGTGGTGGTACTTCGTATCAGAGCGAAGGAGATAAGTTATCAGGAGGCGGAGAGTGCATTGTTGCATGCAGGAAGAATTCAGGGAATTATCCGATAGGCGGAAGGACAGGAGTGTAGACAGGAATGAAAAAAATAATGCTTTTTTTGATTCGGTTTTACAGAAAATATTTATCTAGGTTAAAAGGTGCCTCCACATGTAAATATATTCCTACCTGTTCCCAGTATGGTTTAGAGGCTGTTGAAAAATATGGTCCATGGAAGGGCGGATATCTGGCTGCAAAAAGAATAGTTAGATGTAATCCGTTATCCAAAGGCGGTTACGATCCGGTACCGTGACTTTAGAATATTAGGAGGTAAAGTTCGTTGTTAATTCTAACGCAGAGTTCTACATTTATAATAGGACCCATTGCTAAGATACTGGGTTATATTATGCAGTTTATTTATTGGATGCTGGATACCATAGGAATTGCTAATATAGGCTTATGTATTATTTTATTTACGATTATTATGTACTTGCTTATGCTGCCACTGACGATTAAGCAGCAGAAGTTTTCGAAAATGTCGGCAATTATGAATCCTGAGATTAAAGCGATCCAGAGTAAATATAAAGATAAGAAGGATCAGGATTCCATGATGAAGCAGAATCAGGAGATTCAGGCTGTTTATCAAAAATATGGGGTTTCGGCGACTGGCGGATGTCTGCAGATGCTGATTCAGCTTCCAATTCTCTTTGCTTTGTATCAGGTAATTATGAGAATTCCGGCTTATGTGCCTGCATTGAAGGTAAAATACCAGATTGTGGTAGAAGCAGTTAAAAACGGTGGGAAAGCAGTTCAGCAACTTTTTATTGACAATGCAGCTAGTGCGGCCAATATGGATATTGAATTAGCTAAGACATCGGATAACAGTCTAATAGATGCTATGACCAAATTTACTTCTGAACAGATTCGGGAATTGGGAGCAAAGCTGCCGGAAGTAAAAGATAGTATTGATAAGATCTTAAGCGTGAATGGGTTTATATTCAGGGATTTCAGTCTGGCAGATTCCCCTTCTGCAACGATTTCCAGGGTTATGGACCAGGGAATCAATAGTTCTAATGTGGGATTGTTGATTATGGCTCTGGCTATTCCGCTTCTTGCGGGAATCACACAGTTTATTAATACGAAACTGATGCCTCAGAATCCGGCTTCTGATGACAATGGCGGAACTATGGCTTCTTCTTTAAAAACTATGAATATGGTAATGCCGGTTATGTCAGTTATATTTTGTTTTTCATTTGCTTCCGGTCTTGGACTTTACTGGGTAATGGGTTCGGTAGTAAGAAGTATCCAGCAGGTAATTATCAATAAGCACTTTGAGAAAATGGATATTAATGAATTAGTAAAAAAGAATTTAGAGAAGGTTAATGAAAAGCGGGCAAAGATGGGACTGCCTCCGCAGAAGATTTCTAATACAGCAAAACAGAGTACGAAGAATATCGAGAAAAATAGCACAGAAAGAAAAAAGATTGCAGAGGGTCAGGCAAAGAAGTCTTCTGATTATTATAATCGTACAAGCACAGCAAAGCAGGGCAGTTTAAAATCTAAGGCAAATATGGTTAAACAATATAATGATAAAAATAAGAAGTAATAGGTATTGAGGAGGAAATTATTATGGATTTTATTGAAATAAGCGACAAAACAATAGAAGACGCCATTACAAAGGCTTCCATAGAGTTAGGGACAACGAGTGATAAATTAGAATATGAAGTGATTGAAAAAGGCAGTACAGGAGTGTTAGGCTTTGGCAGAAAGCCAGCTGTTATACGTGCTAGAAAGAAAAATGTTGTCAAAGATACAGTAATGGAGTTTCTCAATAATGTGTTCCGTACAATGGAAATGCAGGTGGAAATTGTCATGGAATACGATGAAACAAGCGGCAATATGGATATTGAGTTAAAGGGTGAAAATATGGGGATTCTGATTGGTAAAAGAGGCCAGACATTAGATTCTCTGCAATATCTAATTAGCTTGGTTGCCAACAGGGAAAGTGAAGAGCGGATTCATGTAAAGCTGGATACAGAAAATTACAGAAGAAGAAGAAGAGAAACCCTGGAAAATCTTGCGCGGAATATTTCATTTAAGGTCAGGAAAACAAAGAAACCAGTATTTCTTGAGCCTATGAATCCATATGAAAGAAGAGTGATTCACTCTGCATTACAGAATGATCGTTATGTGGAAACACATAGTGAGGGTGATGAACCTTATAGAAAAGTTGTAGTTACATTAAGAAGAAATTATTAGAAAGAAAATTCCATTTCTTAGGCTTAAGGAATGGAAAAAAGCGGCAGTAATCCGTAAAATTGGGATTTCTGCCGTTTTTGGCATATGTAGACAAATGGATAGAAAAGGAAATAGAATTAGGATGTAAATAAAAGGTATAAATGATTATGAAGAAAGAGACAATTGCAGCGATCGCAACGGGAACGGGGAATTCAGGTATTGGAATTGTAAGGATCAGCGGAGAAGAAGCATTTTCAGTTGTTGATAGAATTTTTAAGGGAAAAAGCGGAAAAAGTCTAAAGGACAGTAAAAGCCATAGAGTTTATTATGGGCACATTGTGGATCATGGGGAAATAATTGATGAAGTGCTGGTTCTAGTGATGAAAGGACCTCATAGTTATACGGCGGAGGATACGGTAGAAATTGATTGTCATGGGGGTATACTGGTAACCAGACGAATTCTGGAAATAGTAGTTCTAAATGGAGCCAGACCGGCAGAACCAGGAGAATTCACTAAACGGGCGTTTTTAAATGGAAGAATTGATTTATCTCAGTCAGAGGCCGTAATTGACGTGATTAATTCGCAGAATCAGTTTGCATTAAAAAGTTCGATGAGTCAATTACAGGGAAGTTTAAAGAGTAAAATTAAGATAATGAGAGAAAAAATTATCTATGAAATTGCGTTTATTGAATCGGCACTAGATGACCCAGAACATATTTCTATGGTAGGTTATAGTGGAAAACTGGTTGTACTTGTGGATAAATTATTAGATGAAATCCAAACTTTGTTGAAAAACAGCGATAATGGAAAATTATTAAAGGAAGGAATCAATACAGTTATTGTAGGAAAACCCAATGCTGGAAAATCTTCTTTGATGAATCTGTTGGTGGGAGAAGAAAAAGCGATTGTGACAGAGATTGCAGGAACGACTAGAGATATATTAGAGGAAAGCATTTTATTAGGTGGAATACAGCTGAATATCATTGATACAGCCGGTATTCGAAATACAGTTGATAAAGTAGAAAAGATTGGTGTGCAAAGAGCAAAACAATATGCGGATTCCGCGGACCTGATTATCTATGTTGTGGATGCATCCGTGGAGTTGGATGGAAATGATAAAGAGATTATGGAGATGATAAAAGATAAGATTGTTGTGATTCTTCTTAATAAATCTGATTTGCCGGCGAAAGTAACAAAGGAAGAATTAAACGGCTATCTTAAGAAAGAGATGATATCTATATCGGCCAGAGAGGAAGAGGGAATGGATCAGTTAGAAGAGACAATAAAGAAGATGTTTTTTGCAGGCAAGGTTTCTTTTAATGATGAGATTTATATTACAAATGCTAGGCAGAAAAGTGAACTGCGAAACTGCAGGGAAAGCTTGGAATTAGTAAAAAGAAGTATTGAGGATGGAATGCCGGAGGACTTTTATTCCATTGATTTGATGAACGCTTATGAGTCTCTGGGAAATATTATCGGAGAAGCCATGGGAGAAGATCTGGTAAATGAGATATTTCACAAATTTTGTATGGGAAAGTAGGTGAAGATATGACAGCAATTAGTAAAACATGTGATATTGCAGTAGTTGGGGCAGGACATGCAGGATGCGAGGCAGCACTTGCAGCAGCAAGACTGGGATTGGAAACGGTTGTATTTACAGTGAGTGTGGACAGTATTGCACTGATGCCCTGTAATCCGAATATTGGAGGCAGTTCCAAGGGGCATCTGGTAAGAGAGGTGGATGCACTTGGGGGAGAAATGGGAAAAAATATTGATAAAACATTTATACAGTCTAAGATGTTGAATCAGTCCAAAGGGCCGGCTGTACATTCTCTTCGAGCACAGGCGGATAAGGCAGAATATAGCCGGAGGATGAGAACGGTTCTGGAGAATACGGAGCATTTACTTGTAAAGCAGGCAGAGGTCGTAGAAATTCTAGCTGAAAATGGGCAAGTGACAGGCGTAAAGACTTATTCGGGAGCTGTGTATCACTGTCAGGCAGTAATCTTGTGTACAGGAACATATCTGAAAGCAAAATGTATCTATGGGGATGTAAGTTCTTATACAGGCCCTAATGGACTTCAGGCTGCCAATTATTTAACCGAATCTTTAAGAAAACTGGGAATTGAGATCCAGCGGTTTAAGACAGGAACTCCTGCTAGAATTGATAAAAGGAGCATTGATTTTAGTAAGATGGAAGAACAGTTTGGAGATGAAAGAATTGTTCCATTTTCATTTACAACGAACCCAGAAGAGGTTCAAATAGAACAGGCTTCCTGCTGGCTGACCTATACGAATGAAGAGACACATCAGATTATCCGTAAGAATCTGGATCGTTCTCCGCTTTACTCGGGAGTAATAGAAGGAACTGGGCCTAGATACTGTCCGTCAATTGAGGATAAAGTGGTAAAATTCGCAGATAAGAACCGGCATCAGGTCTTTATTGAGCCAGAAGGACTGCATACCAATGAGATGTATGTGGGCGGTATGTCCAGTTCTCTTCCGGAAGATGTTCAATATGCTATGTATCGTTCTGTGCCGGGTTTGGAACATGCAGAAATAGTGAGAAATGCATATGCGATTGAATATGACTGTATTAATCCAAGACAGCTGAATCCAACACTGGAATTCAAGGCGGTCAGGGGATTGTTCAGCGGTGGACAGTTTAATGGAAGTTCTGGTTATGAGGAGGCTGCCGGACAGGGATTGATTGCAGGAATTAATGCAGCGTTGCAGATACAGGGAAAGGAAATGCTGATTTTGGACCGCTCTCAGTCCTATATTGGTGTGTTGATTGATGATCTGGTAACAAAGGAAAATACAGAGCCTTATCGTATGATGACTTCTCGTGCAGAATATAGACTGCTGCTGCGTCAAGATAATGCGGATCTTCGTTTGACGAAAATAGGACATGAGGTGGGATTGATTTCAGATGAGAGATATGAGAAGCTGCTGGAAAAGGAACGCCTGATTGAAGAAGAAATGAAGCGTGTAGAGAAGGTATTTGTAGGAAATAGCAAAGAAGTACAGGAGCTTTTGCTAAAGTATGACAGTACACCGTTAAATTCCGGTACAAGTCTGGTAGAATTGATTAGACGTCCGGAACTGGATTATGAATGCCTGGCTCCAATTGACGGAAAACGTCCGAAATTAGCAGATTCGGTAAAGGAACAGGTGAATATTAATATTAAGTATGATGGCTATATCAGGCGTCAATTAAAGCAGGTGGAACAGTTTAAGAAGCTGGAAAGCAAGAAGTTAAGTCCTGAATTAAAATATGAAGAAATCAGTGGACTTAGAAAAGAAGCACAGCAGAAATTGAATTTATATAAACCTCTGTCCATAGGACAAGCATCCAGAATATCAGGAGTATCACCGGCAGATATATCGGTTTTGCTGATTTATCTTGGAAAATAATAAATTTAATTAGGAGATCATATGAATGAGAATATGTTTCAGTTTGAAAAAGGTTTGGAAATTTTACATATCACATTGACTGAGATTCAGAAAGACCAATTTGTAAAATTTTATGAAAGATTAGTGGAAAAAAATAAGGTTATGAATCTGACTGCTATAACAGAATGGGAGGATGTGGTACAAAAACATTTTCTGGATAGTCTATCCCTGGTGCGGGTATTGGATTTGAATCAGATAGAAACCTTGATAGATGTTGGTACTGGTGCGGGGTTTCCAGGAATTCCTTTAAAGATTGCTTTTCCGCATATAAAGATTACATTAATGGATTCTTTGAATAAACGGATTCGTTTTCTGGAAGAAGTCATTCAGGTATGTGGGCTGGAAGAAATAGAAGCCATACACAGTCGGGCAGAGGATTTGGCCAGGAATCAGAAGTACAGAGAGAACTATGATCTATGTGTTTCACGGGCAGTAGCAAATCTAAGTGCTCTTTCAGAATATTGCCTGCCCTTTGTAAAAGTAGGAGGACAATTTATCTCTTATAAATCTGCTGCGGCTGTGGAAGAGACAGTTCAGGCTCAGAGAGCAATTGAGATTTTGGGAGGGAAAAAAAGAATGATCGATCAATTTCAATTGCCAGATTCTGATATATCCAGGGCACTTGTAGTGGTGGATAAAGTGAAAAATTGTAGTAAGAAATATCCACGTAAAGCAGGAATGGTGACTAGTCAGCCATTATAATAGATCATAGAATAGAAATAGAGAAAGAGACATTGGACAGCAGAAATTCTTGCTGGTTAATGTCTCTTTCTTTATGGATTTCCTTGTAAGTATAAATTATCTTTTTAAAACAAATTTGTCTGTCTGATCTTGCAGCAGGCGTACCTGTTCGAATAATTCAGCACTAACAGCTGCAGATTGCTGGCTGCTGGCCGAGTTTGTCTGGACAACAGCAGATATCTGATTGATACCTTCCGATACCTGGGAAATGGATTCTGCTTCACATTCTACGGCATTGGAAATTCTACCAATATCATTGTTTGACTGCATAACCAGATCCAAAGTTTTCTGAAGAGTCTGGGATACTTCTCCAACAATGTCGCTTCCTTTTTCTGCTGCCTGTACGGAATTTTCAATCAATTCCTTTGTTGCCTTTGCTGCTTCATCTGAACGAATAGCAAGGGAACGAACCTCGCTGGATACAACAGCAAAGCCTTTTCCAGCTGTACCTGCACTAGCAGCTTCTACTGCTGCATTGAGGGCCAGAATATTTGTCTGTAAGGCAATATCTTCAATCGTTGAAATAATCTTTTCAATTTTCTGAGAAGCATTTGTAATATCTTCCATAGCAGTAACCATCTGTTCCATCTGCTGGCTGCTGATCGTTACCTGTTCTCCAGCCAGTTGGGCATGGTTTTGTGCATCAGATGCCATCTGTACATTCTGTCTGGCGCTCTTAGAAAGGCCTTCCAGTGTTGAGGAAAGCTGTTCAACCGCACTGGCCTGCTGAGTAGCACCCTGTGCCAACGCCTGGGCACTGTTAGAAAGCTGTCCGGCATTAGCAGATACTTTGTTTTCTGCTTGTGTAATAAGACCCATAGTTTCGGACATTTTATTAGTAAAGCTGTCTATGGATTCTTCAATGGATTTGAAATCTCCATCAAACTCCATGGAGGTGTGTACATTAAAGTTGCCTTTGGACAGCTGAGCCATAACACGGTTAATGTCTTCCACATATCTGCGGATCTGTCCCATGGATTGTTCCAGAGTAAGAGCCAGATCTCCTAATTCATTGTTGGCTTTGTAGTTCATTTCCAGAGTTAAATGTCCTTCCTGAAGAGGACGGCTCTTGCCAGTAATATGCAGGATAGGACGTACAATCTGGCGGAGTACATAGACAATTAGGCTGATCATACAGACCAGAGTCAGGATAAATCCACCAATTGCAGTATTTTTCATTGTACTGATAGTATCCTGGGTCTCTTGATTACTAGCTTCACTTAATTCGGTAGCACGTTCTACAACTTTATCCAGCATTCCTACTAATTTCGTAAGATTGGTGAGAATGGTGTTTTGGTAATATTCATGTGCTGCATTGGCGTCCGTTTTCAGAAGGTTGAGTACATAGGTAGCTGATTCATGCAGCTCTTTATGTAAGGGTTCTAGTTCTTTACGTAACTTTAAAACAGCGTCGTCATCCATACCAGCATCACCATAAATCCACTGACCTAAAATACAGCTTGTAGGATCAATACTGCCGGTGAATTCCGCATTGGCATATAATGCATTACTTAAATTGTTAGACCACTTATAATGTGCAGCCTCTGCTTTTTGTGCCCGGCTTAGAAGTTCATTCGCCTGGGTAGCAGTAATCTCGGATTCTTTGATCTGATCAATATTTTTCAGAATCATACAACTGAATAGTAGTACTGCAATTAATGCAACTGCTATTCTTATTCCAACCATAATTTTAATGCTTTTACGCATAAGTATGCACCTTCTTTCTTTTTATATAGGGGGGGTAATAAAAATTCTGATTGGCTTAATGAGATTAGTATAACATAGGTTGTGGTAATTTTTCAATACTTTCTTATAGATTGAAAATGTATAAAAATGTTAATCGTTTATAGCAAATTGTCTGACAGGAAAAAAGATAATGTTGATTAAAAGGATTACTAAGAGTATAATAGGTACAGCAGACTAAAGTCAAATATTGGGAAATAGGCTGAATATCAAAAAAGAGGTAAATGGATGAGAACTGTAACGCAAAATATATTAATTGTAGAGGATGATAATTCAATCAGTGAACTGCTTAGGGAAACGATCACTAAGCAGGGATACACTTGTGAACAAGCCTATTCTGGAACAGAAGCAATGCTTTTGCTTCGTATGAAGGATTTCTCATTGGTACTTTTGGATCTAATGATTCCGGGTATATCAGGGGAAGAAGTATTGGAAAAAATCCGTGAACAGGAACCTAATCTTCCTGTAATGATACTGACGGCTAAAGATACATTGGATGACAAGATTCAGCTATTGGCGGACGGGGCAGATGATTATATTATTAAGCCTTTTGAAATTAAAGAGGTTTTGGCTAGAATTCAGGTACAGCTGCGTCATAAGAGTGGAGAAAAAGAGAGCAGCAGAATAGAATTCCGCGAACTGGTGTTAGATAAGAGTGATTATAGTATTACAATTAATGGAAAAAAGCTTGCTAAAATTACGAAACAGGAATTTGCAATTATGGAGTTATTATTAAGACATCCGAAAAAGGTTTACAGTAAGGAGGATATCTTTGAATGTGCATGGCAGGAGCCTTACATGGGAGAAACTAAGACTCTGGATGTTCATATTAGTAATATTCGTAAAAAAATAAAAGAAATAACAGAGGAAGAGTATATCGAGACCATTTGGGGAATCGGATATCGAGTAAAAGGATAAGATAGGGTTTGAAACATTTGGAACTGAATAACTTCTCGGAATCTCAATGAATGAGATTCTAACCAAAGATTGACAACTGAATATCGTGCAGGAAAAGAAATTAGAGAAAAATGGACATAAACTTTGGACATAGCGGGTACTATGCCTTGAAAAATCTTATGGAATCG
>JAAVZI010000053.1 GCA_022791575.1 Lachnospiraceae bacterium | reverse complement strand
GCCCCTCAGAAAAATAACTTATTGATGTGTTATTTTTTCTTTTTGTCGTCCTTCTTTTTAGCTGTTGGATATTCTGGTTCTCCAAAGAAAATGATACTTGGAATCTTAATGCCAAAAGTCCATGGCCATTTGCTGTGAGTCTTGATATACAGATTATTTGGACGGATACATATCAAAATACAGAATACAGATATGATGATTACGGTGATCCATTTACTTCGTCTGACTATATCCGGTGAAGGGTCCGGCCTGCTGTCCGATACGATAGGAACCAGTTTATATCCCAGATATCCACAGATTGCCAGAGTCAGAATATTACCTATAACAGGAAGGTAAATATTCTGTGCAGCCAATATGCTTGCATATAGCACGGTAAAGCTGACAGCCAGGCAGCTTAGATAAGTTCTGCAGTGAATACCGCCGCCATGATTGCGTAAAAGCATAAGTGCCAGAAGAGCCATCCAATATTCCCAGATCAGCCCCATTTTCCAAAAAGCAAGAATGAAAAGAATGATCTTGCTTCCTTCCATAAGGATGCATTTTAGATAGTAAATCCGCAGTTCTCTTTCATATTCCAGAAGATCTAATTCTTCTTCTGATAGTCCTTTACTCATAAATCATTTCTCCTGTAATGCATGTACCTGTTAAAGCCATTATACTATAAAGGTGTCAAAATATTCTTTTTAGGCCTGAAATGCAATTTTTGTTAACTAAATCAAGGAATACCAAACTTTTAACAAGTAATTTTCAATTTACTTACCAAATATATCCAGTTGGGGACATTTCTATAGAAATTTTCTTAAAATGAGCTATGGTAAGATACTTGTAGGAAGCGATAGAGAGAAATAGAATTAGGGAAATCTGAAGAAAGGAGCAGATAAAATGACGGATCTTTACAAGAAGGCAGGTGAGAGAATTCTGCTGACAAGAAATATGCGCGGTTACACACGCGAAAGTCTAGCAGAACTGGCTGGCATATCAGATAAATTTTTATATGAAGTAGAGAATGGAAAAAGAGGATTTTCAGCCATCGTTTTGTATAGTCTGAGTAAGGCGCTAGACGTAAGTAATGATTATATATTAACTGGAAAAGACAATAATAACTATGACAAAAAGCTGATTAGTACTTTGGAATTATTTGATAAAAGACAGACGGAAAAGCTGGGAATAATCTTAAAAGAAATATATGAATTGGTTTTGGAGATGTAAACGAATTACCGCTCATAAGATAGCAACAAAAAAATGAAAAACAGCCATTGGCTGTTTTTTATTTTTGTCATTGCAGATTCAGTATAGAAATAAAATAGAGTAAATAGTAAAAAAGTATTCATTTTATGAAAGAATATACAATGGAGTAGGTATGGCAAATCAAAAAATCGAAAATTTGTTAAATCTCGCTTTGGGAACCCCGGAACGTGAACGGCAGAAATCACAGAATCTAAATGTAGGTTTTGATGAATTAACTAATACCTGGGATATTATCATAAAATATCATGGAGAAATTAACCGTCTGGAACAGTTAGACGAAAGGATACACGTGGTTCCGTTGTTAGGAAACTACGCAATTGTAACAATTCCTCAGGAATGGATTGAAACAGTGGCTAGTCTTGATGAAGTAGAATACATTGAGAAACCCAAACGTCTGTATTTTGAATTAAATCAGGCCAGAACAGCAGCTTGTGTAAATGCTGTGCAAGAGGGAACGAACAGTCTGCGCGGAAGAGGAGTCATTATAGCGGTGTTAGATAGTGGGATTGACTATACTCATCCTGATTTTCGAAATGAGGACGGCACGAGCAGAATTCTTTTTCTGTGGGATCAGACCATAGACGGCAATCCACCGCAGGGATATCGGATTGGGACAGAGTATAGTCAGGAGCAGATTAACGAAGCTCTGGCAGAAGAACGTCCGTTTGAACGGATTCCAAGTGTGGATACCTCTTCTCATGGAACCCATGTTGCAGGCATTGCAGCAGGCAACGGCAGGGTATCACAGGGCAGATACCGGGGGGTAGCTCCAGAAGCGGCATTGATTATAGTGAAGTTAGGTGTGCCAAGAACCAATTCATTTCCTAGAACGTCGGAACTTATGCAGGCGGTTGATTATTCTATACGCAAGGCATCTGAATTAAACATGCCTATATCGGTGAACATCAGTTTTGGTAATTCCTATGGTTCGCATAGCGGAAGCTCACTGTTGGAGACCTATCTGGATAATGCAGCAGGCATATATAAAAATGTGATATCAATTGGTACTGGCAATGAAGGAGCGGCAGCCGGGCATACAGCTGGAAGAATCAGACAAGGAGAGACTAGTATGGTTACATTTGCTATAGGAAATTATGAAACAACCGTTAATGTTCAGTTGTGGAAGAATTATGCTGATGTGTTTCAATACCGTCTTATCGCACCTTCTGGAGAAAGCGCCGAATTGTTCTTAAAAAGCGGTAGTCAGAGTTTTATATTCGGTAATACGGAAGTTTTATTCTATTATGGTCTACCGACACCTTACAGTACAGCACAAGAAATATATATGGATTTTATTCCGAGAAATACTTATATTGACAGTGGTGTATGGCAGCTGGCTATGGAAGGAGTCCGGGTGGTATCCGGCTATTATAATCTCTGGCTGCCGTCAGCCGCCGCACTGAATCCTCAGACAGAATTCCTGTATCCATCCGAACAGCTGACGCTGACCGTTCCATCAACCGCAGGAAAGGTTATTTCTGTTTCTGCTTATAATTCCCGTACAGGCGCGGCTGCGGATTTTTCAGGACGTGGTTCTGAAGGGGAAGAGGGAATTAGAAAGCCAGATCTGGCGGCGCCGGGAGTTGATATTATGTCAACCGCCCCTAATGCCAGTTATACAGTGAAGAGCGGGACCTCTATGGCAACGCCCTTTGTGGCAGGTGCTGCCGCTCTTTTAATGGAATACGGTATTGTTAAAGGAAATGATCCGTATTTATATGGAGAGAAAGTAAAAGCGTATCTTAGGAGAGGTGCAAAGCCTCTGCCGGAGTTTACGGAGTATCCGAATCCGCAGGTGGGGTATGGAGTATTGTGTCTGGAAAAGAGCTTGCCTGAGTGAAATTGAACTATGTGTTGATTCAGACGCAGAAAAGAGATATAATAATGTAAACGACAGGGGGAAATAGTGCATTAAAATTTGCAGTAATTACTGATTGTTTAAGAATAGCAAAGGAACGCATTTTCACAGGAACGAATAAGAAGCGCTGTTTGATTCGGTTAAAGGAGTGATTGTAGATGCATCCAACAATTAATATGGAAGCCACAGGTAAACGCCTGCGTCAGATTATGGAATATCACAAACTATCTGTAAAAGATATTCAGCAGTATTTGAATCTATCCTGTGTGCAGAGTATCTATCACTGGCTGAACGGTACGAGTATACCGTCTATTGATAATCTATATGCATTATCCAAGCTTTTTCAAATGCCGATAGACCAGATAATAGTAGGGAATAGAAACGGCCGGGAGCTGTCGGATCATAGAATTTTTTATGTACGAATGTTTACCTATCATATGGCTTTCAAGTGGCTATTACTCTGGACTGGCAGAGATTGAACTACAAATTTAATGACAAATGACAGCGAGTACCCTTAAAATTGTCTTGACACAGATAGTTTTAAGGGTATTATTACTAGTAGTAAACGATAAGAAGAAAGGTTAGATAAGTCTATGAAACATGAATATTGGATAGCAGGAAATCTTAGTGTACCAGAAGAGAAGAAGGAGGAACTGAACCTTCATATACTGCAGCTTCTTCAATTATGCGGAATCCGAAAGCTGAAGGAGATGGAAATTGGCGAAAAGACGATTACGGTAGTTTCAGAACCGAAGCCAGATGAGGAAGGAATTGTCAGATTTGATTATTCTATTTTCGAACAAAAGAGAAGGCAGGTATCTATTTACAATGAGAATACTTGTGAATTAGAGGCAGCGGACAGCGGATTAGGTGAATTTGAGCTGGCGATGAGTCTGATCATGGTGCTGCAGGAAGTATATTCAGAAGAAACCTGTTATCTTATGTACGAAGATAAGGTGTGTGATATTACGGGATATGCCGTTATTATTGAACAGACAACCGGAGCAAAACTATCTTTCCCTAACCGTGTGAATTTGTGGCAGATGCTGCTTTTTTTCAAATCAGAAAAGAAATACGGAACCATTTCAGGTCAAAATGTAGTTGAGCAGTTTCCAGTGCATTATGGAGAGGAACGCAGAGAACAGATCCTGTCGTGCTGGATCAGTCAGGTTGATTCGGTTGTGAAACCAAAGGATGTGTTTCACGGGGGGAAACAGGAGATTAAGCAGGCAGCACCGATACAGAGAATCTATTATGCCTATGAGCTGTTTCAAGGGCTTCTTCAAAGAGAAGAGCATAACAAAGTCAAAGCATTTATAAAGAATTTGGTGGAATTGAATCTGGCCGAAAGAGAGCAGCTGGCCGGGCAGAAGAATGAGTTTGGGACTCTGGCAGAGATTTCACTCTATGAATTTCCGGCTTGTATAGTGGCTGCCTATGGCTGGGCGGCTAAAGAAGAGTTCTGGAATGTATGGTTTTCTTTAGAAATTTCAGGATGTGGATATCAGGATAGCCGTTCGGAGTGTGAAAACATCAAAGAACAGCCAGAGAACGATTCGGTAAATGCTAAGCCTTCAAAAGAGCGGAATGTAAGAAGCGGTATGCTGCTATATTGGATGCTCATGCGGAAGTGTGAAGATGAATTTTTGGAATTTCGGGGAGACAAAGAGCTTGCTTTGTCTAAAGGTATGGAAATGAGTCTGAAAGAATGGAAACAAATGTATGAGGAGACCAGAGATGAGGAGGCCAGGTCTATTGATATAGAATCTTATCTGGCTGAGATTCTGTTGGAGCTGCAAGAAGTATGGAATTGTCGTTATGCAGATGAGAAGCTGGTAGAGGAATTTATGGAGCATACCGACGATCTCAGGTATCAAAAGGCACTACTAATATTAAGAAAGATCATGGACCGCAGAAAGGAGGACAGAATCAGAATCAGCGGCTATGTGTCCTTATTGACGAATCGTGAGCGCAGATTTCATTTATTAGGATTTTAAGTAAATGAAATATAGAAATAGAACATATATAAATAATGTTAATGTCCAAATAAAAAATATGTTTGAGGTAACTTGACTTACCCTGGTGGTTATGTTAGAATAAGTCTATAGTGGCGGAGAAGCGAAAGAGCCGGATAGTTCGCTATTAATAAGAGCCTACCAAGCGGCTGGCAGCATAGTTAACAGTAAAATAATACATAAAGGATGATTGGGAGAAAGCATGAATAAACAGCATATTTTAATTGTTGACGACGAAGAAGTAAACAGAAAGATACTCGTAGAAATGTTCCGGGACGACTGGGAGCAGTATGAGCTGATTGAAGCAGCCAACGGACAGGAAGCCATTGCACAGATTGAAAATGAAGATAACCGTGAGCTGGTATTGGTTATGCTGGATCTGGTAATGCCTGTTATGGATGGTTTTCAGGTGCTGGAATATATGAAGGAACGTGGACTTTCGGAGAAGATTCCTGTCATAATGATTACTAGTGAGGACGTGTTGGACAGTGAGTTCCAGGCTTATTCTCTGGGCGTTGCAGATGTAATGCATAAGCCATTTTATCCTCATATTGTTAAGAGAAGAAGCAAGAACATTATAGAATTGTATCAGAACAAGCATGAGATGGAGAGGCGCCTGAAAGCACAGGAGAAAGCAATCAGGGCACAGGAGAAGGAGATTCGCAAGAGCAGCGAATATATGCTGGAAGCGCTTAGTTCTATAGTAGAATTCAGAAGCGCTGAGACAGGAGAGCATACGAGGCGGATTAAGTATTTCACAAGAATTATGCTCAAATATCTTATGCAGTATTTTCCCAAATACGGTATTACAGAAACTCAGATGGATGAGATCTGCAGAGCTTCCGCCCTTCACGATATTGGGAAAATCGGTATTCCAGATGCCATATTGCTGAAGCCGGGACGGCTGACAGAAGAAGAATTTGAGATTATGAAGACGCATACAACGATAGGATGTGATATTCTGGAGCAATCCTACAAGGATAAGTCCAGTGAATTTTATCAGTATAGTTATAACATCGTGCGTCATCATCATGAACGATGGGATGGCCGAGGATATCCAGATCATCTGGTAGGTGATGAGATTCCGATCTGTGCACAGGTGGTTGCAGTTGCAGATGTTTATGATGCTTTGGTAAGTCCAAGAGTTTATAAGAGTGCATTTGCCAATAATATTGCATACGATATGATTATGAATGGTGAATGCGGACAATTTTCACCTGATGTATTGGAATGTTTTGCACTTGCTAAAGTGGATTTCTTCAACATTGTGGAAGTGATTAAGATGTTTGAGTTTTCCTAAGATCAGGAATAGAAAAAGGTAAGTATGGAATATAGTTAACAAGGGCAGGCAACAAAAAATAGTAATATTTTTTGTTGTTCTGCTTTAGATATGGTTCTAGGAGGAATTTTATGGAACAGAATAAGACGCAGGCATTTCCGGTAGAGGATGCGTTAGAGATGATTCTTATGTTTGATGGGATGGGAAAGATCTCCTATGCAAACAGTATGGCAAGAATGAAGCTGGGATATGGCAGGGATTTATGCCAGAAAAATATCTGTGATATCTTTCCCAATGAATTTAAGATGTCAGAGGAGGGTCTGGAGACGGAATATCCATTTGGCTACGCGCAGCAGAATATAATAGCATACCGTAAAAATCTCACCTGTTTTCCGGTAGAAGCAAGAATCATGAGCAGCGAAGTTGTTTTGGATATGTATATCTGTATGGCCAATGATATACTGGAGAAACAGTATCTCAGTAAGGAGATTGAGAAGGTAAGGCAGGAAGCACAGGAGGCAATGAAGGTAAAGTCTGAATTTGTTGCTAATGTGACACATGAGCTGCGAACCCCGGTAAACGGCATCTTAGGAAATGTTAGGGAATTGTTGGAAACAGTGACGGATGAACCGACCTTAAAGCCTCTCCGATTGATTGAACGCTGCTGTGGGGATATGAATAAGATTATTAATAATATTCTGGATTTCTCCAAACTGGAGGCAGGAAAGTTTGTCTTAGAACCGCGGAAGTTCAATTTCAGAAATATGCTGGATTATGTAAAATCCAACCACATAAATAAAATTACGGAAAAGGGACTGGAATTCTTTATGACGGTTTCCCCTCAGATTCCGGAACATATTGTCGCAGATGAGCTGCGTATTGTACAGATCTTAAATAATCTTTTGTCGAATGCACAGAAGTTTACTTCTTTTGGAAAGATTACAGTCGAGGTAGTTAAGACTGCCCGCGTGAATGACCGCATTGAATTATTCTTTATTGTAAAGGATTCTGGTGTTGGAATTGATAAAGCAGATAAAGATAAACTGTTTCAGAGCTTTTCACAGGTGGATGCGTCTATTTCCAGAAAATATGGCGGAACCGGCTTGGGTCTGAACATTTGTAAACAGTTGGTAGAATTGATGGGTGGTAAGATCGAAGTAGAAAGTGAAGCCAATAAGGGCAGTACCTTCTCATTCTCCATCTGGGCAGGCGTCTGCGGAGAAGATGAGGAGATTCCGGTATCAGAGGATGGAAATAAAGCTTCCTCTATGATTGTTTCTTTAACAGATATGGCCAAAGACGGGGAAGAGGATCAGAAAGATATTCGAACCTATGGCACTCCAGAAAATAAGGAGAATCTAAAAAAAGTTCTGTCAAAGTTGATTCTTTGTGTAGAAATGGAAAACTGGGAAAAGGCAGAAATGTTTATGGAGACCGTCAGACAGCTGACCGAAGAAGCTCCGCATGAAGTGAAGCGTGTGGTTTTGAAACTGAAGATGGCGATTCAGAAGGAAAACTATGAAAAGATAACTACAGAATTTGAGGAACTAAATCAGTTTTTATAAGGTTGGAAGAGGGAAAGGCGTATGTATAAAGGATTAGAAAAGGAAAAAATTCTTATAGTAGATGATGTGGAGACGAACCGTCTGGTACTGGAAGAAATTATTAGCAGCATGGGCTGTCAGCCGATTTTGGCGGAAAGCGGCCAGCAGGCGCTGGAGATTATGAAAGAGGCTCCCCCGAATCTTCTTATTACGGATATTTCCATGCCGGGAATGGATGGTTATGATCTTTGCAGACGATTAAAAGAAGATGAGGATTTGAAAAATATTCCTGTTATTTTTATATCAGCATTTGACGATACAGAAGATATAGTGGAAGGATTTGTTCTAGGAGGAGAGGATTATATTACCAAACCCTTTATTCCTGAAATTGTGCAGGCACGCGTTGGTGTCCACCTTCGCCTTCATGTGATGAAAAGAGAACTAATGGAGACCAATCGTCGCCTTCAGGTATCCGTTAGCGAACAGTTAAAGCAGATGGAGCAGGAAAAGAAGAATGTTTTGAATGTACTGGCTAATGTGGCGGCACAGAATTCTCACTATAAAAAAGAGCATATGGAGCGTTTGAGCCATAACTGCCGGGTTCTGGCTCAGGCTATGCAGCTATCTCCATTGTTTGAAGGTAGCATTTCAGATACCTTTGTAGATACGATAGAGATTGCAGCACCTCTATGTGATATTGGGAATATCGGGATTCCCAAAGAAATTCTATTAAAGAAGGAGCTGACGGAAGAGGATATACTGATTATACAGAATCATACAAACTTGGGAGCAGAATTTCTGGATGCTCTTTATGCTAATAATGATTATAATGATTTTATCAGTACTTCTATTGATATCGTGCGTTATCATCATGAAAACTGGGACGGAAGCGGATATCCGGAACAGCTTTCTAAAGATGAGATTCCGCTGGCGGCACAGATTGTATCCATGATGGACCGGTATTCTACCCTGGCTGGAGAAGAAGGATATACTAGGGAAGAAATTCTTGATACTATGGATAAAGAAGCAGGAGTGAAGTTTAATCCTGATATTTTTGGAATATGCCGTAAAATATCACGTCAACTAAGTTAAATTAAAGTTCTAAATTATTTTGACGGGAGGAATAAGGGTTGATTACCGATGAGGAATTTATAAAAATATCATCTTATATGAAACAGCACTATGGCATTGATTTGAGCCAGAAAAAAGTGATTATCAATGGAAGGCTGGAAAATTATATTAAAAAAGGCGGCTGGGGCAGCTTTGGTGAATTTATGAATGCCGTGGAACAGGATCGGACTGGTACGCAGGAGAAAATGCTGGTCAATCTTCTGACGACGAATCATACCTATTTCATGAGAGAATTTGAACATTTTGATTATATGAAGAATGTAGTGCTGCCATGGCTGAAGCAGAAGGAGAGCCGGAGCAAGGATCTGCACGTATGGTGCGGTGCTTCTTCTACAGGTGAGGAGCCCTACATGATTGCGATGGTTTTATCGGACTTTTTTGGACTGGAACGGAATCAATGGGATACAAAAGTTCTGGCGACTGATATATCTACCAGAGCATTACAGCAGGCGGCTGCCGGGGTCTATAATGCCGAACAGCTGAAGAATCTGCCGGAACAGTGGAAAAGGCATTTCTTTAAACCAGTTGCCGATGGAACGCAGTTTATGGTCAAAGATGAACTGAAGAGAGAAGTGCTCTTTCGTCAGCTGAATTTGATGGAACCATTTCCATTTAAGAAGAAAATGCATGTGGTATTTCTGCGTAATGTTATGATTTATTTTGATGATCCGACTAAGAGAGAAGTCGTTCAGAAGGTATATGATTGTCTAGTACCGGGAGGATATCTGTTTATTGGAACAACGGAGACCCTAGACAGGGGCAGTACGCCGTTTCAGATTATTAAACCATCCATATTTAGGAAAAAAGAAGGGAATGATTAAAAATGCAGCCAATAAGGGTTCTAATTGTAGAAGATTCCATTGTATTTCGAGAGCTGCTGGTTCAGAATCTGAGCAGAGATCCTGCCATTCAGGTAGTGGCGACTGCCAAAGATCCATTTGAAGCAAGGGATGATATACTTAAATATAAACCGGATGTTATGACATTGGACGTAGAGCTTCCAAGAATGAGCGGTATTGAGTTTCTGCGGAAGCTGATTCCCCAGTATCCGCTGCCGGTTGTTGTAATTAGTTCTTTAAGTGATAAAGTATTTGATGCTATGAATGCAGGAGCAGTAGACTTTGTGGCAAAGCCTGCCGTGTCTAGCCGGGCACAGCTGGAGGATTTTATTAAGAATGAGCTTTTGGTTAAAATTAAGATTGCCTCTACTGCTAAAATCAGCAATATTAAGAAAACCGTTATGATGCAGGGACAGCAGCAGCAGCTGAATGTACATAAAAACAACCATATTGTGGCGATTGGAGCTTCTACAGGAGGTACAGAAGCAATCTTTTCTGTTGTAAAGGAATATGGAACAGATATTCCGGGCATTGTCTGTGTACAGCATATGCCGCCGGGATTTACAGCTATGTATGCGAAGAGGCTGAACGACCAGTGTCGGATTCAAGTCAAAGAAGCAGAGACTGGTGACCGGGTTCTTCCGGGACATATGCTGATTGCCCCTGGAGGTGATAGGCATATGCGTCTGGTTAAGATGAAGGATGGCTTTCAGGTAGAAGTGAAAGCGGGTCCCAGAGTCAATGGACATTGTCCGTCGGTAGACGTGTTATTTGAGTCTGTTGCAAGAAATGCCGGGAGGGATGCAGTAGGAATTATTCTGACTGGAATGGGCAACGATGGTGCCAAAGGTTTGCTGGCTATGAGAAAGGCAGGGGCTCGTACGATCGGGCAGGATGAATCCACCTGTGTAGTTTATGGTATGCCTATGGAAGCCTATAAATTAGGGGCAGTGGAATATCAGGAGAAACTGACAGATATTCCACGAAGAACATACACATTATTAAATAAAATGTAAAGGAGATAAAGACATGAAGATTCTATTGGCAGAAGATGATTTTGTAACAAGGAAATTTATGGTGAATTTCTTGTCCAAGTACGGTGAATGCGATGTAACTGTAGACGGAATGGAAGCAGTGGATGCATTTATGATGGCTTTAGAGGATGGAGAACCATATGATCTGGTGTGTCTTGACATTATGATGCCGGTTATGGATGGTTATCAGTCACTGATGGGAATCCGTAATCTGGAGAAAGAAAGAAATATTCCTGAAGAAGAAGCAGTTAAGGTAATTATGACAACAGCGTTGAATGACGAGAAAAATGTAAAGATGGCATTTGAGCTGGGATGCACAATCTATTCAGGTAAGCCCATTGATCAGGATCGGTTTGAGCAGGCATTAAAAAAACTGAATCTGATTTAGCATATGGAACAAAAGAGTATAACTAGAATATGCAGGAAAGGAGAAGGAGATGGCTGAAGGATTTAACACAGATGACATGCTTGAGATGTACCTGGTGGAAAATGAGCAGCTGCTGGAGCAGCTTCAGGAAAGTGTTCTGGAGCAGAAAGATGCAGACTGTTTTGATGAAGAGAGCATAAATGAAATATTCAGAACTATGCATACCATCAAGGGCTCATCCGGTATTATGATGTTTGATAATATCACAGCTGTGTCACATAAGCTTGAGGATATCTTTTATTTCCTCAGAGAATCCCATCCTGAGAACGTGCCTCATATGGAGTTGGTTGCACATGTGCTGGATGTGGAGGATTTTATTACCAATGAAATGGATAAAATGCGCAATGGTGAGCCGGTAGATGGCGATGCGAGTGAATTGATAGCGGAGCTGGATCAGTTTTTACAGATGATTACCACCGGTGCAGCAGAAGGAGGGACAGAGCCGCCGCCTAAAAATGTGCATGAGGAGCCGAAGCAGTTCTATATAGCACCTGTTGCTTCTAGTGCCAGCCGTTTTTATAAAATTTATATAACCTTTTTTCCAGAGACGGAGATGGCGAATGTTCATGCATATAAAACAGTCTATGCATTAAAGGAGATTGCAGAGGATCTGCTCTATTCTCCGGAAGACCTGATTTCTGATACAGAAAGTGCAGAAACCATTTTACATGAAGGTTTCCGTCTGCTTTTGCAGGCACAGAGTACAGAAGAGGAAGTACGCTCTATCATTGGTGTTGGTTATGATATCAAGCAGGTAGATATTTATGAATGTAAAGCAGAAGAATTTCTGCAGGGCTTTGACTTTGGCGACCCCGGTCAGGTTATGCAGATTGATCTGGAATCCAGTGTAGAAGATATAGAAGCAAGAAAACAGGATTCGGAGAATGCGGCAGGAGTAGAGGAAAAGAAGCCTGAGAAGCCTAAGATGGCGCCAGGTGATTTTGTTATCAAGTCGAAAGAGCCTGGAAAACCTAAGAAACTGGCTAAGGATAGAAATAAGACAGAAAAGGCGGCCTTTATCAATGTCAGCGTAAGCAAGATGGATGAGCTGATGGATCTGATCGGAGAGCTTGTCATCTCTGAATCAGTAGTGCTACAGAGTCCTGATTTGAAAGTACCAGGTCTGAATCTGGATAATTTCAATAAGGCAGCCGGCCAGTTGGCCAAGATTTCTACGGATCTTCAGAATATCATCATGTCTATGCGTATGGTTCCTTTGACGAATCTTTTCCAGAAAATGAATCGTATTGTCTTTGATGTATCCAGAAAATTGGGTAAAGACATTGAGTTTGAAATGATAGGAGAGACCACTGAGGTAGATAAAAATATTATTGAACATATTTCTGATCCTCTGATGCATATGGTTCGAAATGCAGTCGATCATGGAATTGAAACCAATGAGGAACGTGCTGAAAGCGGCAAAGCGGAGAAGGGCAAGGTAACTCTGTCGGCGAAAACAGAAGCTGGCAAGGTATGGATCAGTGTAGAGGATAATGGAAGAGGACTTGACAGAAACAAAATTATTGCCAAGGCAAGGAAACAGGGATTACTGGATGACGGCAGGCCAGAAGCTGATTATAAGGATAAAGAGGTATATCAGTTTATTACACTTCCAGGATTCTCCACCAATGAGCAGGTTACCGAATATTCAGGCCGTGGCGTAGGTATGGATGTAGTTGTACAGAATATCCAGTCCATCGGCGGAGCATTGGATATTGACAGCAGCCAGGGATTCGGTAGTATTATGAGTCTGAAGATTCCGCTGACATTGGCTATTATTGACGGTATTGTCATGGAAGTCGGCAAATCTTCTTTTGTACTGGAGACAGGAGTGATTAAGTCTTTTGTGCGTGTAAAAGAAGAAATGATGATTCATGAGCCAGATGGGCAGGAATATATTATGATCCGCGGTGAATGTTTTCCGGTAATTCGATTAGGCAAATGGTACGGCATGGAGCAATATCATCAGTCCGTAGAGGATGGCGTAATGTTAATTCTTCAGGTAGAAGATACAAAAGTCTGCCTCTTTGTGGATAGCCTGGTTGGCGAACAAGAGATAGTGGTAAAACCCATTCCTTCCTATATTAAGAAGGTCAAGGGGTTATCTGGTTGTACACAGCTGGGTGATGGAAGCATTGCTCTGATTCTGGATGCTGCCGGATTAATAGAATAATATTACATAGAAAGGAACAGTAGCATATGGAGGCAATAAGCGAATTAAGAAGACAGATAGAAAATGAGGACGCTTCTAATGAGCAGGATGCACAAAAGGGCAAATATATGACCTTTAAATCCGGTAATGAGTACTTTGGCCTGGAAATCCAGTATGTGGATGAGATCATTCAGTTTCAGACTATTACAGCGATTCCAGAGACAGAAGATTATATCAAGGGTCTGATTAATCTTCGAGGAAAAGTGATTCCTGTTGTGGATGTCCGCCTGCGATTCAAGCAGCCACCGCTTGAGTATAATGACAGAACTTGTATTATTGTCATTTATGTAAACTCTATGTTAGTTGGTCTGATTGTAGAGAAGATTGCAGAAGTAGTTGAAATCAGAGAAGAGAATATTCTTCCGCCACCAACGATTGGGCGTATTGATAAAGCCCACCATAAATATGTATATGGTATTGGAAAGGTAGAAGATGGTGTAAAGTTATTGCTGGACCCTGATAAACTGCTGAATGATGATGATTTAACAGTAGTGGAACAGGTGAGCGAAGTAAATTTAGTAGAAGATTGAGAGGTATGCATAGTATGAAAAACCTGAAGATAAAAACAAGATTATTAATTGGCTTTATTCTTCCTGTAGTATTTATCATTATTACACTAATCTGGGGTGTTTTATCAACAAGGAACATAATTGATAGTGTGAGACATATGAATGCTGAGAGCAATACACTAGTAGAGAAGACATTGGAGGAGATTGGTGCAGACGAAGAGAAGAGTGACATTCTGCTTACGTCCATTAGTGAGGGCAGAGAAGCAGATATGGAAACTTTGAATAATGTGGGAACAATAACCAATCTCATTAACCTAGCTTTTGTGCTGCTTTCCATTATATTTGTTGTAATAATGGGATATTCATTGATCAAGGCAATTTCTAGATCACTTAAGAAGCTTTCTTCAGCAGCACAGGAGATTGCCATGGGTCATGTTGATATTGATTTAGTGAAAGAACGCAATGACGAGTTTGGCGACCTGGTAGATGAATATATTAAAGTAATTAACAATGTAAAAGAACAGGCAAAGATTGCAGAAGAAGTATCAAATGGAAACCTGACTATTACAGTAACACCGAAATCTTCAGAGGATCTGCTGGGTAACTCCTTAAAGAAACTAGTAGAAGATAATCAGCGTACATTGTCTAATATCAGTGAAGCTGGTTCTCAGGTAACTGTTAGCTCTTCACAGGTAGCAAGTGCAAGCCAAGCACTAGCACAAGGTTCTACTGAGCAGGCAAGTGCAATTGAAGAGATTACAGCTTCTATTGATGAAATTGCTGACAAGACAAGACAGAACGCAGAAGAGGCAAATTCTGCTTCCAACCTGGTAAATAAGGCAATTGGAGAAGTAAAACAGGGGAATGAGCAGATGCAGGATATGATGACTGCTATGCAGGACATTAACAGAGCATCAGAAAGTATTTCTAAGATTATTAAAACAATTGATGATATTGCATTCCAGACGAATATTCTTGCATTAAATGCAGCAGTTGAGGCGGCAAGAGCCGGTGAAGCAGGTAAAGGATTTGGAGTTGTAGCAGAAGAAGTCAGAAGCCTTGCAGCTAAGAGTGCAGCAGCGGCAGCAGAAACTGCAGAGTTGATTGAGGATTCAATTAATAAAGTAAATGCTGGTTCCAAGATTGCTGAAAATACAGCAAAAGCAATGGAAGAAATTACGAATGTGGTTCAGGATAGTGAAATGCTGATTAATGGTATTGCAGAGTCTTCGAATTATCAGGCAACTGCAGTAGCACAGATTGAGCAGGCGATTACACAGGTGTCTCAGGTTGTTCAGACGAATTCTGCAACCAGCGAAGAGTGTGCGGCAGCCAGCGAAGAGCTTTCGAACCAGGCTTCCAGAATGCGTGAAATGCTTTCCATTTATAATCTGGGTATGCAATCCAGCGCTTCTTTTAACAGCGGTTCTATGTATTCCTCTTCTCCCTCTTCCAATATCAATGAACAGATGATTTCTCTGGGAGATGATTTTGGAAAATATTAAGATATTTCTTAATATTCAGAAAAACAGTTAACATTGTAGAGGAAAAGCGAGGTGTGTAAATGGAATTATTTGATGTGTTAAGAGGATTGGGAGTCGATGTTGACGATGGGTTAAAGCGTATTAATGGGAATGAAAAGCTTTATACCAGATTATTAGGTATATTTGTGAAAACCATTAATACCCATAGTTTTACAGCAGATTTTGATGGAAACGATTATGCGGAAGAAACAGAAAAAGCGCATGCGATCAAAGGAACAGCAGGAAATTTATCTATTACGCCTATGTACGAAGCATATACTGAGATTGTGAATCTTCTGCGTGCTGATAAGCCGGAAGAGGCAAGAGAGATACTTGTAAAGGTTCTTCCTGTACAGGAAGAAATTGTACAATGTATTGAAAAACATTTAGGGTAGATCTTTGCTCTGAAATTCCGGACTAATGGAGCGGTAATATGGATAAAAAAGTATTAAGATTTTTTTGGGGCAGTGCTTTCAGTATTTTTATTATATGCATTTTAGTATTTGTGCTGCTTACTTCTTTTATGTCAACGAAGACAGAGCAGTCAGCAGTAGAGATCAGCAGAACTTATATGTCTGAAATGAATGCACAGATTCAGCAGAAATTTCAGACAGTAGTTAGTATTAAGCTGGGACAGGTGCAGGGTATTATAAAACGTACGCCTCCTGAGGAAGTAAGCTATGGTGATGAAATGCTGGCCCAATTGAGGCTTAGTGGAGAAATCAGGAACTTTTCCTGCCTTGCTTTATATTCCGAGGATGGTGAGATTGAGATTATCTATGGGAATGGATTCACAATGGTTCATCCCGAAGATAGTATGGATTCCCTGACAGATAATGGAAACCTGGTAAAAAGGGGAATCGGAATACAGCAGGAAAAGCTTCTCTTATTAGGAGAAAAAGTGGCATATCCTATGAGCAATGGAAAAACCAGTATTGCATTAGTTGCTGGAATGCCTATGGAAGAATTAAGTCAAGCACTGTTCCAGTATGGAGAAAAAGGACTGGCAGATTTCTATATCATAGATGTAGATGGGAATTATGTAGTCAGAAATGATGAAGAAAAATGTGATAACTTTTTTGAGCATGTGAAGTTGAAATATAGCCAGTTGAATGGAAAGAGTCCCGACGAGTTTATCAATGAGCTTCGTCAGTCTATGGAGCATGGGAAAAACTACTCGGCTGAGATGATGGTAGATGGAGAATTGGGAAATGTCTATAGTACAGCACTTTCAGAAAATTCACTCTGGTATCTTCTGGCAGTATTGCCGGATAAAGTGCTGGGTGAGACACTTACTGACCTGGACAGCATCCGTTTGATTATTATGGTGAGTTCGGCAGGGGTAATCTTAATTGCCATGTCCATTATATTTATCATTTATTATCGAATGTCTCAGCAACAGATGAAGGAAATGGCAGAAACGAAAGAACATGCCATTAAAGCAAGAGAAAAAGCCATTCAGGCAGAAACAGAAGCTGTTCATGCCAATATGGCGAAAAGTGAGTTTCTTTCCAGTATGAGTCATGATATCCGTACTCCGATGAATGCGATCATTGGAATGACGGAGATTGCTCAAAGAAATATGAAGGATATGGATAAGGTAAAGGAATGTCTGTATAAGGTTCATTTGTCCAGCAAGCATTTATTGGGATTGATTAATGATGTGTTGGATATGTCCAAAATTGAAAGCGGAAAGCTGACATTAAATATGGCTTCTATGTCATTACGGGAAACCATGGATGATATTGTCAATATTATGCAGTCTCAGATTAAGGAGAAGCAGCAGTTTTTCGATATTCATATAAGAGATATTATTTCCGAGCAGATTGTCTGTGACAGTGTACGTCTAAATCAGATTTTACTGAATTTATTATCAAATGCAGTGAAGTTTACTCCAGAAGAGGGCAGAATTGATATCTATATGAGTCAGGAGCCCTCTCCTAAGGGGGAACATTATGTACGTACGAATTTAAAAGTAAAAGATACAGGAATTGGAATGTCAGAGGAATTCCAGCAAAAGATCTGGAATACATTTGAAAGAGAAGAGAATGACCAGGTGCGCCATATTGTTGGAAGCGGCCTTGGTACTTCTATAGCGAAGCGCCTTGTAGATCTGATGGGCGGAACCATTCGCTTAGAGAGCAAGCTGGGAGAAGGAACCTCTTTTTATGTTAGCTTTGATTTTGAAAAGTCAGATGTTAATGAAAGAGAAATGAAACTGCCAGCATGGAATATTCTGATTGTAGATGATGATGAGAACCTATGCCGCTGTGCAGCCGCTAATCTGGAGGAACTGGGTATCCATGCAGAATGGTCCATGGATGGTATGGAGGCAGTGAATCTGATCAAGGAACATCATAATCAGAATAATGATTATCATTTTGTCCTAGTTGATTGGAAAATGCCTCGTATGGATGGTATGGAAACCATTCATGAGATTCAGAATCATGTAGGTAAAGGCGTTCCCATATTCCTCATGTCAGCTTATGATGGCAGTGAGATTGAGAGTCAGGTCAAAGCCTCTGGGATTGAAGGATTTATCTCCAAACCTCTTTTTAAATCTACCTTGTATGAGCGTTTAAAACAATACGAGGATGGTATTCAGAAAGAGGAGAATACAGATAGCGAAAGCGACGAGCTGGAGTTTGCAGGAAAGCGTGTTCTGTTAGCAGAAGATATTGAGCTGAACTGGGAAGTTGCCAGTGAGATACTATCGGCATTTGGATTGGAGTTGGAATGGGCAGTGAATGGTAAGATCTGTCTGGAAATGTTTGAAGCCTCGGAGGTTGGATATTATGACGCAATTCTTATGGATATCCGTATGCCGGTTATGAACGGTTATGAAACGACCAAAGCAATTCGTGCATTAGAGCGTCCAGATAAGGATTTGCCAATTATTGCCATGACAGCCGATGCATTTTCAGATGATGCGCAGCATTGTAAAGATATTGGTATGAATGCACATATACCAAAGCCGCTGAATATTGAAGAGTGCTTAAATACTTTAAAACGATATTTAAAATAAAAGAATCATTAAGAAAGCTCTACGGATCATAACCGATTCGCAGAGCTTTTTCTTAACGATTTATTCAGAATGCTGAGAGCTTACGGTGACAACCGTGGAATCTCCCTTTTTTGCCTGTTCAATGACGGCTTTTATTAGTTGATTGAAGTTATTGCCGGAAGAAGTAGCGCCAGTAAGAGCGTCGATCTCAGAGTCATTTTGCTGTGCTAGCAGTTCAGCGGCATAATATCTGGTATATTCGTTAGGGTAGGTCCCATTTACCGTGAGCATATTCTGCATATAGTCATTATCCCAGGCTTTAATGTAACCGCTGGAATCTTTGGCGTTGAATTCTACAGATACGATCTGATTATCCTTTACCATAATACATACATATTCTTTCCAGCCGTGGGAGTACGAGGACATCTCTGCTGTATAAAATCCATCTTTCATCTCAGATTGAGACTGGCAGCCGCTGAGAAGCAGAACAGATACCAGAAATAGCATACAAATATTCTTTTTCATAATCAATCATAACCTCCCAATTATTAAAATTCTTTAATTCGTACTTGTAATACATAGTCTCTTAATAGTTCTGCCTGTGATAAAGATTCTGCCGCCATCTGATCATTTTTACCGGCAATCTCCTGAAGCATAAGCAGATGATTATTGGCATGTTCTACGGCATCGGTCTGCTGGCTGACAGTATCCGACAGGCGGCTGGAGATATCCCAGTATTGCTGTGTAAGATTAGCAATTTCCTGGAATGTATTGGCAGTCTGGTTGGCAGTGGTAAGACCGGCCTGAATGGTTTCAGAAGAGCGGCTGATTAAAGCACTGGTTTCCTGAAGCGCATCGGCAGTCTGAGTGGAAAGCTGGTTGATTTCACTGGCAACTACAGCAAAACCATCTCCGGCAGTACCAGCTCTGGCAGCTTCTACAGAAGCATTCAGAGATAGCAGATGCGTCTGACGGGCAATGTCTTCAATCATCAGACTGACTTTGGAGATTTCATTAACGGTAGTATGGATTTGCGACATCGCATCCAACATACTCTGCATATAATTGCTGCCAAGCGAAGTTTTCTCAGTTGCCATTTTCGCAAAATTTTCAATTTGCAATACATTTTCTTTATTATGTTCAATCGATGATGTAATGGCAGACATATTATCCTTCATATCTGCCAGCAGTATGGACTGTTCTTTAGAGCCGTCTAAAAGCTGTTTGGCACAATCAGAAACTTCTTTGGATGACTGATTCATTCGGAGCATGGTGTGATTCAGAGCATTGGTGATATTAGCTAGGGAATTTCGAATAGAGGAAAAATCCCCATGAAAATGATCTGGAATACGGATGGTATAATCTCCTTTTGCCAGTGTACTCAGGCAGGTCTCTATGTCTTCTATGTATGCTTTCAGGCTGATAATAGTTCTGGATAGTGCTTCAGTCAAAATACTGGTTTCATCTTTTGTGTCCGATAGAAGCACTTCCTGAGTCAGATCACCGTCTGATAAGGCTTTTAAGCGTCTAGCAGCTTCGGACAGCGGATGAGATATTTTATGGGAAATTGGAACCATGATGGCCGCAGCGGTCAGCAGCAGAATCAGGGACAATACAATCGAGAGACCTATGGACCAATAGGTAGTTCCCATAAATTCATGTCTGGGTGCATGAATAAGAAGAGTCCAGTTAGTTCCTGCTATAGGAGAGTAGCCAATATATTGCTTTTGTGATCCCAGTTTGATTACGGTAGAGCCAGTCTGGAAAGCCGTAATTTTATTTATGTATTCGGGTTCAGCAAATACCGGATAGAGGTCCGAAAGATTTTTATTTTTGCCGACATTACTCATCTGGCGGTCTCCGATAATCATTCCAGTATCATTAATAATATAAGCACTTCCGCTACTGCCCAGAACCAGTTGGCTTAGGACATCATTTAGAATATCATATTTATAACTTCCAACCAGATAGGCAGTTACTCCATTTTTGTCGGCTAATGGCACACCAACACAAAGCTGCAGGATCTGGTTCTTATAATAGGGTTCTCCAATAACAAGATTGCCTGACTGGGTCATCTTGGAGAAATATTCCATATCAGCAATAGAGTCAGGAGCGGTATCATCGCCATACAATTTTTGGCCTTTGGTATCATAGGCAGAAAGCCATACAAATTCAATCTGCTGTTTGATTTCTTCAAAACGAGCTTGTTTGTCCTTGGCAGATATACGGCTGTCAAGAAAAATGGATTCTTTAGAAAAATTATACATTCGTTCAGTAAGAAGATGCAGATTAGAACTTACGTTCTGTGCAGCAATCCGTGCAGTAATCTGTGTATTGTCCAATAAAACTGTATTGGTAGAACGGATACTGCCGAAAGACATAACAAGGATGATAATTAGGGCAGCAGTAATGGATACAGACATTACATAGAAAATGATTTTTTGCTTTAAATTGCGGTATTTCTTCATGTCACAACTCCTTTTGATGAATATATTTTACATAAGGTGATATATTTTCAGAATACCATAATTTATATGATCCTGCAATAAAAAATAAAATAAAAGATAAAAAATAGAGAAATGATATTATGAGTATTCAGATAATTAGAATTATGATAAATTTTATGTATTTTTTATGAAGATAGATTGAAATTTTGCATGACTTCAAGTATACTAGGTAAAGAATTATAATCTATAACTATGAAAAAGAGAGGGATGTACTATGAAAGCCACACCGGTTAAGGGAACGAATGATTTTCTTCCAGCTGAGGTTCGTCTGCGGAATTATCTGCAGAATGAAATTGTGCAGACATACCAGTCCTGTGGGTTTGAGAGAATTCAGACTCCTATTTTGGAAGATATCGAGAATCTTGATAAGAGTGAGGGCGGAGAGAACCTGGGGCTGATTTTCAAAGTCCTGAAAAGAGGCGATAAGTTTAAAAAGGCAGTAGAAAACGGACAGATGGAAGCATTAGCGGATCTGGGCCTGCGTTATGATCTGACACTGCCGCTGACCAGATATTATGCCAACAACAGAGCAGCTTTACCAGCTCCTTTTAAATGTATTCAGACAGATCGGGTTTTTCGTGCGGAGAGACCACAAAAGGGCCGTTTAAGAGAGTTTGTTCAATGTGATATTGATATTATCGGTACAGACTCTATAAATGCAGAGATTGAGCTGATCTATGTCACTGCCAAAGCGTTGCTGAATATTAATATTAAGAATTTCATTATAAAAATTAATGATAAAAGGATTTTAAAAGATATGCTGTTATCGGCAGGATTTACTGAGGAACAGCTGGACAGTGTCTGCATTACTTATGATAAACTGGCGAAGATTCAGGTATCCGGCGTGATAGAGGAATTGAAGGAAAAAGGATTTGCCGGGGAAGCTATTGAGAAATTCCAGAGAATACTCGAACGAGGGGAAATTACTTTGGAAGAGGCAGGAGAATATTGCAGCAGTCAGGAATATGTAGATAATCTTCAATCTATCATTACTAAGTCAGAGCAGCTGGCCAATGGAGATTACCGGCTGCAGTTTGATAGTTCTCTTGTCAGAGGACAGGGATATTATACGGGTACGGTATTTGAGATTGAAAGCCCTGAATTCGGAAGCTCCATTGGTGGTGGCGGAAGATATGACAATATGGTAGGAAAATTTTTAAATGAACATATTCCTGCAGTAGGATTTTCCATTGGATTCGAAAGGATTGTCAGTATCCTGATGGCGAATCAGTATGAGATTCCATCATTCAAGCAGAGAGCAGCTGTCATCTATAATAAGGAAGCAATTTTAAAGGCGATGGAATTTGCAGAAGGTAAACGTGAAGCATTTGATATTACGTTATTAGAGCGTGGGAAAAAGCTGGGGAAACAGTTAAATCAGCTGACTCAGCTTAAATATGATAAGGCATTTATTTTGAAGGAAACAGAAATAGAGGAGAAGGATTTACAGAAGTAGTAGTTAAATGAATAAAACCTATTTTCGATAAGGGAGGAATGAAAATGTCTAAAGTTATTATGATTGTAGATGATGATAAAAATAATCTGGCAATACAAAAAGAATTTCTGAAGCCGGAATACGACATTATCCTTGCAACATCGGGAGAAAGTGCACTAAGGCGTCTTGCAAGGATAACTCCGGATCTGGTTTTGTTGGATAATATCATGCCGGGCATGATGGGGATTGAAGTGCTGGATGAAATGCAGAAGGATGAGAGACTGAAAAGGATTCCGGTAATTATTCTGACAGCCGAACATGACCCGACAACTGAGAAAGAGTGTTTTATTCATGGAGCAGCGGATTTTATTACAAAGCCGTTTGCATCGGGAGTATTGTTGGAACGTATTCGGAAAACGCTGGAGTTCTGGGAGCTGAGAAATGAGCTGGAAATCCAGGTGTTTAATAAGACCAGGGAGGCAGAAACAGTTGTTCTGCAGTCCATTATGGCGATTGCCAATACGATTGATGCCAAGGATGCTTATACAAAAGGGCATTCAGAGCGTGTAGCAGAGTATTCTGCCGTGATTGCTAAGGAAATGGGCTGGAGTGAAGAAGAGGTTCAGCTCTTATATAATATTGCTTTGCTTCACGACATTGGTAAAATTGGTATTCCGGATTCTATTTTAAATAAGCCTGGAAGGCTGACGGATGATGAATTTTCCATAATTAAACAGCATACCGTTACGGGTGGAGAAATTCTCAAGGATATACATAGTATGCAGAATGCGTTTATTGCAGCTAGATATCATCATGAACGGTATGATGGACGGGGCTATCCCAATGGTCTGAAGGGAGAAGAAATTCCCATATATGCAAGAGTGATTGCTGTAGCTGATGCGTATGACGCTATGACCAGCAACCGGGTTTATCGTAAGAAACTGAGTAATAAGGTCGTAATAGACGAATTGAAGAAAGGCTTAGGTACTCAGTTTGATCCTAAGATTGGAGGAATATTTGTAGATATTCTTACTAGAAGCGAAGGGACTGAGAGTGACAATTCGGAAGAGAAAGAAGAGCGCATGCCGGAAATTCTTAATAAACAGAAGTTTATTGATGAGTTTCAAACCACCCATGATTACATTTCAGGATTGTATCATAAAGAATATGGAATGGAACTGATCGGACAGATTCCGGCTAAAGAGGATTATACGTATTGCCTGATTGATATTGGGAATTTCCGCCGGTTGAATAAAGTATATGGCAGAGTGCAGGGCGATTATGTCTTGGAGGTTGTGGCAGGAATAATCAGTCGGAATCTGAAAGAAGATGACTTTGCTTATCGGGTATGCGGTGGTTCTTTTGGTGTCTGTCTGCTCAGACAGAGTGAGAAGGAAGAGATTCTGGAATATGTAAATAAGGTAGTCGAGGATTTCGAGAAAACAAAGAAAAAGATTTCGGTTATGGAATTTTGTAATATCTACATTGGAATTTCCAGAACAGTATGTGACGGTAAAGATTTTGAACAGATTTTCAGCAATGCAGACCGTGCTTTGTATTTTGCTAAAAATGCTGGTGAGAATTCCTATGCGTTCTATCATACGGCAGCAGACGAAGATGTACAGGAGAATAAGGGACTTGGTCGTCTGATTAAGTGCCTGTTTTCAGAGGAAGAACGAAAGAAAGGCGCTGTACCGGGAAATAAAAAACTGATTCGGATACTGGATCAGATAGCAGATTTTATCAGGGAGAGCAATCGGTCCTGTTCTTTGATCTTATTTGAATTGGAACCAGTTAGGGAGAATCTGGAGGAGTATAGTTTTGGCAAAGATTCTATGAATAATCTGGAATTGGCGGCTATGGAGGCTTTAAGAGACAGCGACAGCGATATTCGGCTAAGCAGTTCTCAGTATCTGCTCATTCTTCCAGAATCACAGGATAGAAATCTGCAGAGTTTTATAAAACGGGTAGAGCAGCAGTATTATCGTTTGGATAGTTCTACCAGATTTGAGCTCTGTTCCCAATATGAGACGGGAGTCCAGGAGGAAAAGACCGATTCCTGTGCATAGGATTTGAATAGTTTTAATACAGAAAAAAGAGACCTCTCCATTCAGATTCCATATTAACTTCATGGCATGGAATTTGGCAGCAGGTCTCTTTTTGGTGTTGTTTATGATAGATCTTTATCAGACTGGCATTTGTACAACATAGCGGTACATAAACATAAAGTGACAAGCACTGCCAGCCAGTACAAATATATGAAATACAACATGGGAATTAATGAATTTGTGATTTTCATTAAATATCGGCAGTTTCAGTGCATAGATAACGCCTCCGATGGTGTAGAGGATTCCGCCTGCCAGCAGCCAGCCAAATGCTTCCTTGCTTAGTACATCCAGCATGGGAGAAAATGCAAATACGCATGTCCAGCCCATGGCAATATACAGAATAGAGGAGAACCATTTGGGACAGAATACCCATACAGATTTAATGATAATACCAATCAATGCAATGCCCCAGACAATGGAAAGCAGAATGTAGCCAGTCCGTCCATGAAGTACAATCAGACAGACTGGAGTATAGGAACCAGCAATTAATACAAATATCATCATATGATCAATTTTCTTTAATATCGTATTGACGGATTCAGAGATATCGAACGTATGATAAGTAGTACTGGCACTATAAAGCAGAAACATGCTTACTACAAAGATGGCCATAGATACCATATGCACGTTGTCAGTTGCTTTGGAAAGCAGGGGAACTGCGATAATAAGCGCAAATGCCATTCCCAAAAAATGTGTAATGGCGCTTCCCGGATCTTTAAATATTTTGGTTAATGTTTTCATAAGCTTACCTCCTGGATGAAATATTGTTGTCTGTCGTCTTATGCAGTATGTACCATACGGCATATCCTATGACAGTAATTATCAGGTTAGAACTAGATTTTATTTTTATGGTATTATTATATGTAGTTTTCAAAACTACATACTGTTATATTTATATATTACATCCATTTGGAGAGAAATGCAACCCTTTTTGGAAAAATTTCTAAAAAAACTGCCATGTACTTTACGTGTACATGGCAGTTTTTTTATAATGGTTTAATCTGTTGGATTTCCTTTGAAATTAGCAATCGCTTCTTCGTCAATTACAAAACGGTTATCCAGTGTTTTCATAACATCCAGTACCTGTATTTTGTTAAATACAGACTTGGAACTAAGGTCATAGACCGTATTCTTATGAAAACTTAGTACGGTCGGCCGTAAAACATCGTTATGATTTTCGGAAATTACAATACCTCTATCATTATCTGTTAAAGTAACACAGGTTCCGGGAGCAAGAATATAGATACTTTCTACCAGAGCCGTAACACTTTCTGAATCATATTGCTTTGGATTATTCAGCAGAGAACGGATTGCAGTTACTTCTGACGTTGGTTCGGTATAGGATTTCATAGCAGTCATAGTATCGTAAGCTTCTGCAACTTGCAAAACTCTGGTGCCGCGGTGAAACGTTTCATCATTTTTCGATTTATCAGACAGCAGTTCCTTATGCAGCTGGTTAATCATCGTTCTGGTATTGGGTGTAATATTTACGTCCAGCTGAAACTGCGCCTGGGTATCAAGAAAAGTCTTCTGCAGCTTAATCTTTTCTTCCTGTTCAGAAATCTGGCTGAATTTCTTGTCTGCATAAGAAGAAGGCAGCGATAATTTATGCATATCATGCAGGAGTGCAGCCATAACCACATCTAACTGTTCCTCAAATGTAAATTCTAGCTGATGGGACATTAATGCACATAAAATAGCTACGTTTAATGTATGTTTATATGTATAATCCTCCTGGCTTCTAAGATTCTGTGTAAAATTGATCTTATGATATAGCCCACCATAAGAATTAATAATGGAGTTGGCAAGATCAAGCAGTTTTTTGGATTCTTTTTTATTCTGAATGGCCTTTAGTTCATCTCTAAGTGTAAAGTTAGAAATCGTCTGGAAACGTTCGAATTCTATATCATCTTGTGACATGGGCGGAACTGGTTCTGAAGGTTCCAGGATATAGATACCGATCAATCCGAAATTGCGGACGCTGGTAATACCCTGTGAAGTCAGTTTAGAATTCCGTTCATAGAGCAGGATTCCGTTTCTGTTGTAAATTGGTCTGGCAAGGCGCATCCCCACTTTTAAATCATCTGTTTTCTTAAATAACATAAAGAACTCTCCTTCCCTTACTGTATCGCGATTTTTAAAGCATATGCATGCTCGCATGGCTTCTGCTCTGGAAGCGTTACTTCCAGATATTCCTCATTCTGGCAGAACTCCAATGGACCATTATATCCCAGCAGGGTAATCGAAGAAATGTGTTCAGTTCCTGTTTTCAGGGTCTTAATTTTTAGGGTTCTGTCAGATGGCCATCCCATAGCAATGGCAAACAGGAAGCCATCCTTTTGAGTAAAGCGGAAATCCTTGGCGGTAAATGCACCAAGGTTGATATCTCCGGCATCACCTTCTTCATTATTAACCTGTGCATTGACCATTTCTACTGTATAATTAGCGTCTTGAACAGCAGTAGGGCCTTCAGCAGCAGTTTTGTATGGACGGGTATCATAGATGGCCTCTCCATTGATTTTCAGCCAGTCTCCAATCTCAAAAAGAATCTTCTTAGCGTCTGGATGGAAAGAGCCATCTGCATAAGGGCCTACATTTAACAATAGATTACCGTTTTTGGATACAATATCGCATAGCTGATGGATAATTCGTACAGCAGACTTGTATTTTGGATTTTGGACCATACACCAGGTGACATTGTCTTCTAACCGGTCATCGGTCTGCCAAGCATAATCTTTGGCTTTTTCAAAACGTCCGCATTCAATATCATAAACACCGACATCAGCTGGAAAATCCTCTTGTTTATACGTTAAAACTGTGGAAGGATCTTCGTACAGATGTTTGGCCATGGAATAGCGGTATTTTTCGTCAATAATGTTCGTACGGCTGTCAAAATATAGTACGTCAGGATGATATTTATCAATTACTTCATTGACTTTGGACAGCCACATCTGATTAAACTCCTGATCTGGAAGCCGGTAAGGGGCATAGCGATTGGTTTCTAATGGCAATGCTTTCCAATAATATTTTTCGTTGGCCGGATCATAGACATCTGCATCAGGATCGCTTGACATAAACCATCCCCACAGCCATTGGTGATGGAATGTAGCCAGCAGTTTAATTCCGCGTTTACGGAAGGCTTCTGCGCATTCACCGTAGATGTCGCGTTTGGGGCCATAATTTACACAGTTTATTTCATTTACTTGGCTGTCCCACATGGAAAAATTATCGCTATGTTCGGTAACTGGCCCAGCATATTTCGCACCGGAACGCTCTACGAGTTCTGCCCATTCTTCGGCATCGAATTTCGTACCGGTCATCATAGGATAAAAGTCTTTGTAGCCGAATTCACTCAATGGACCGTAGGTCTCGACATGATGGCGGTTGATGGCATTTTTCTTGGCATACATATTTCGGGAGTACCATTCGTTCTTATAGGCCGGAACACTATAAGGCCCCCAGTGAAAGAACAGGCCGAACTTCGCATTGCGGAACCATTCTGGTGTCTGGCGGTGGATCGTTTCCCAGTTTTGATTCATGTTATTCATTCCTTTCCTGTCAAAAGTCATTTCTGATAGACAATATTGAATGACCTAAAGTTTACGTATTCTATTATTATAACAAATAAAATCTGTCAGTACAATGCTGTTTTGTGACAATCTTTATTTTTTTGCAACCGGTACTTGATAGAACGACAGCGGTGGAAGATAGGTGAGGCTGTCAAGCGGCGGAACATGGGTTGGGTTGGCTTCATAGGCAAAAGAAATATCCATTTGTCCTTCTGCCGGCCGTTCGAGCTGGAACTGCAGGGTATGTCCTTTGGCTGTTACCGGGGAAAAGGGAATGGCCCCTTTTTGATCTCGAATTGTAAATCCGCATTTTTCGCAGCTGTTGTCTGGCAGAAGCAGTGTATCGGATACATTGGCAAAGCAGGCTGTAACCGTGGAGCCTTCTACAACGGCTTCGGTAATCTCTGGTGCAGAAAAGTCTTTCGTTCCATATAAGACATGGCTGCACTGCTTTGCCATATTTTCCCCTAACATAATACAGGAATGGGCATTGTTATGAATTCCGTCAGTCAGGGTACAGTGAAGAGTGGGAAGTACATATACTTCTTCTAGGTCATGACAGGCACTGCGCTGAATCTCACGGATGGTTCCATATCCCTCGTCGTTATGGCTATATACTTCACGGTTCAGCTGGAAGGTAAAGAACCTGACCGGATAGCCCAAGTCACGGCGGAAAGATTGGATAATATCATAATATTTTTCCTTGTAACCATCCATCCCTTTTTTATCTGTATTACTGCAGCCCTGATACCACAGGACTCCTGCAATTTCTCCACAGGCTTTGGTCTGTTTCAGCATATTCACATATAATTTGCCACCGTCCGGGTTCCATTGTTTAATGGGCATACCGCCCATAGCGCTGGCAATCAATCCTACCGGATAGTGGGTATATTTTTTCAGCGCCTTGCCAAAGGCAAGATAAGGACTGACACCGGAGACTCCGCGTTCTGCATTGGGTGCGTCCGCTGCATAAGTAGATTCGTTAAAGGGGTGTGAAGCCAGATCCCAGCTGCGGCGGTTGCGGAACAGGTGGACACCCAGTTCAGGGGGGTCAAATGCAGCATCTTTGCCGTAGCCAGCAGAATTCGATTGCCCGGCAATTAGAAAAACATCGCCGATTCCCACATGGAGCCGGGTATCTCCGCGGAACGTCCAGTGAAAATCGGGGTTGGTACTATTCACAACCAGTCCGGTTTCGATCCGGTACAAACCACCAGCAGGAATGGTCAGGGTTGTTTCCCATGTTCCGGTTGTGCAGTCTTGTGCAGGGTGAATCGTTACCTCTTGCCAGGGAATGACAGGTGAGTTGTCTTCTTCACTTACGACACGGATCTGTGGCCGGGCATCCTTGACGCCGATTTTAACCGCATCTTTGATAACCTGCCAGCTTCCGGCAAAATATACATCAGCTTGATGATTTTTATGCTGCACAATCTGCCAGTCACTTAATCCTTTTTCAATAAATACGCCATGTTTCATATTTACAGCCTCTTTTCTTCTTAATTCAATATGCTAATTGCAAATCACAAATCCCCAATTATTTCACTTCATAAAAGTTGGAATTCTATATCATATTCAATTATATATTTTTTTTTGCCATCATGCAATAGACATTTTATGAAAAAATTGGTATACTACACGTATAGTATGGATGACTATGGAAAAATACAAAGGGACATAGTTTTTAGAAACGGAGGTCATCGGATGAATATCACAAGAACTAGAGTGGAATACCAGGACAATCCCCTAGGTATTGATGTACTGCAGCCTACATTCAGCTGGAATGTGGAGACAGAAGAAAAGAACTGGCGCCAGGAGGCCTATCAGATTCTGGTGGCTGATGATAAAGAGCTTCTGTTCCAGGATCAGGGCAATATCTGGGACAGCGGCAGAATCGAGAATTCTGCCATGGTTAATATTGTGTATGATGGACAGGCACTAGAATCGGCCAAGCGTTATTACTGGAAGGTTCGTGTCTGGCAGAGCGGGAATGTAAGCGCTTACAGTTCTGTAAATTTTTTTGAAATGGGACTGATGGAGGAAGAATGCTGGAAAGCCAGCTGGATTGGTGAGACCGAAAGTGAGATTCATCATATGTATCGGAATACCTTTGAAGCATTGGGAACGATAGCCCGTGCCCGCGCGTATATTTGCGGACTTGGCCAGTATGAACTGACCATTAATGGGAAGAACGTAACAGAATATGTTCTTCAACCGGGGTGGACCAATTATGAAAAAAGCTGTCTTTATAATACTTATGATATTACGAAACTGCTGCAGTCGGGGACGAATGCCTGGGGACTGCTGTTAGGCGACGGCATGTTCCACATTCCCGGCCATAAGGGAAGGTATGCTTATTTTCCCAGAAGTTATGGCTATAGTAAATTCCTTCTGCAGATTGAGATTACTTATGAGGATGGAAGAAAGGATACGATAGTCAGTGATGATACCTGTTCTATGGCCAAGAGTCCTATTGCCTACAGCTGCATTTACGGCGGGGAAGAGTATTATGCGGCGGACGAACAGGAAGGATTTGATACAGCGCAATTTAAAGAGGATGAGAGCTGGACAAAGGCAGAGATCGTAGAAGCGCCAAAGGGCAGATTAACGGCGCAGAAGAATCTTCCGTTGAAGGTAATGGAGATTATGCAACCTGTTTCAGTAAATGAAGTAAGACCGGGTGTTTACCTCTATGACCTGGGCAAGAATTTCTCTGGCTGGGTGAGAATCCGCGTAACCACAGATGGGAAACATGCCGGGGCGCGGATTAAAATGAAGCCAGGCGAGATCCTGAAGGAGGATGGTACTCCAGATCAGAAAGTGACTGGCAAGAATTACAGCTGGGATTATTATATGAATGATCAGGATGTACAGGAATACGCGTCCAAATTCACTTATACCGGATTCCGGTATGTACAGGTAGAAGGAGCGGTGCCGAAAGAACTGGCGTCTGGGAAGGAAGATCAGCCTATATTGGAACATTTTGCAGGCGAATTCATTTACCCGGATATGGAGATGATGGGAAGTTTTCACTGTTCAAATGAATTATATAACCAGATTCATGGCATCATTACCCAGGCCATGCTCAGCAATATGAAGAGTATTATGACCGACTGCCCTCACCGGGAGAAGCTGGGCTGGATGGAACAGTCTCATCTGATTGGACCGGCTATTATGTATAACTATGATGTACATAACTTATATGAGAAAATTGAGCAGGATATGGCGGAGGCTCAACATGATAATGGTCTTGTTCCAGATATCTGTCCAGAATATATTACGGAATTTGTGAAGTGGCATTATGGCTATCTGGATTCCCCGGAATGGGGCAGTGCCTGTATTATCAATCCCTGGTATGCGTATAAGAAATACGGAGATATCTCTATTTTTACCAGATATTATGATACCATGAAGCGTTATATGGATTATCTGACTTCTAAGACTCATCATCATGTGCTGCATCATGGGCTTGGCGACTGGCTTGACATCGGACCCTACGTGCCGTATTCACAGAATACGCCTGTACCAGTAATTGCAACGACGATTTATTACTATGACCTTGGCATTATGAAGAGAGTCGCTGGCCTTCTGAATAAAACGGAGGATGAGAAGACCTATGATGCTTTGATGCAGGAAGTTAAGAAGGAATATAATCTACAATTCTTCGATAATCAGGGCTGCCGCTATGGTACCGGCAGTCAGGCAGCGCAGGCTCTGTCGCTGATGGCTGGTCTGGTGGAAGAGGAATATGAGCAGAAGGTATTCGATGTACTGGTCAAGGATATTGAACTGCGGGGCTATGCCACGACGGCCGGTGATGTAGGACATCCATTTGTAACTGCTGCGCTGACCAAGTATAACCGTTCTGATATTATGAATGAAATGATGAAGATTACTGATAAACCTAGCTATGGATATCAGGTGAAATGTGGTGCTACCACATTGACAGAGGAATGGGACGGTCCTATGCCGCAGCGTCCTCACGGCTCTCAGAATCATTTTATGCTGGGAAGCGGAGATGAATGGTTCTATAGCGGACTGTCTGGAATTCAAGGTATGCGTCATGACATTCCATTTGATGAGCTGGTGATTCAACCGTATATTGCAGATAACGTAGAGGAAGTAGATACCTGGCATATGCATCCATATGGCAGAGTATCTGTTCATTGGAAAAAGAGGGATGAAACCCATGTCTGTATTCAAGTGGAACTTCCGGCGAATACAAGAGGTACTTTTATTGCTCCCGATGGGACCGAGACGAAGATCGGTTCTGGAAGCTACGAATTTACATGTGAACCAAAGTGATACAGAATTTGTTATTGGTATTAGCAATTAATATTTTGAAAGGAATTAGTTATGATTAAAAATGATGATGCAAGAATTCAGAAATACCTGACCCCCTATAAATACAGTGAGCCTGTACTGGTAGGATCAGGAGTACCAGGTGCATTTGATGAACAGTCTGTGGACTGTCCCTTTGTGTTCCAGCATAATGACAGATTTTATATGATGTATGTCGGGTATGATGGAAAGGGCTATCAGACGGCCCTTGCAGTTAGTGATGACTTACTACATTGGAACCATGAGTGCGTGATTCTGGGACGAAAAGAGGAAGGCAGCAGCTGGGACTGGGTCGGTGCGGCGGCAACCTGGATCATTAAGGAAAGTGATCAGCTCTATGATACCCCCAGGCTGCGCAAAGTAGACGGTAAATACTGGCTGGTATACCATTCTTATCCTTCCAGTGGATACGAAGCTGGTCCTGCGGAAATCAGTCTGGCCTGGTGTGAAGAGGAAGATCTGCATACCTGGCATCGGTTGGAACAGCCGGTCTTTTCCTGGAAGGATGGAGAGGATTGGGAAAAGGGTGGGCTATACAAGGCCTGTATCATTGAGAATGAAGGAATGTGGTATCTGTTCTATAACGCTAAGGATACTCAGAAGAGATGGATTGAGCAGACGGGAATGGCGAAGTCTTCGGATCTACTGCATTGGGAGCGCTGCGAGTCTAATCCGGTTGTGCCAGTGACACCCGCAGAGGCGTGGGACAGCCGTTTTCTGTCAGATCCTTATGTGGTCAGAGATGGAGAGATCTGGTGTGATTTCTTCTTCGGCTATGATGGGAAGGTTTATAAGCATGCTCAAGAGGGACTTGCGCTATCTTCTGATCTGATACATTGGGATAAAGTAGAAAACCCGATTATTCCAAGCGGAGAAGAAGGAAGCATTGACGAGGGACATGCTCATAAGGCGTCGATTTTCTATTATGAAGGGAGACTATATCATTTTTATTGTGCAACCAGGCCTTGGCGGGCACATGATCGGACCAAGATATTTCAGGAATTTCGGACGATTGCCGTGGCATCGGATCAGCCGTTTCAATAAGGTATTTATAGAAAATACAGGATATAAATAAGGGGATTGATATGGAATTCAATAAGAAAAATATAAGAATTATTTTGCTTTTGGCGGCGGCGATTATTCTAATGTACCAGCTTGTAGATAATGTTAATAATATATTGGGATTTTTAGGAATTTGTCTACAGATGGTATTTCCTTTTATACTGGGACTTGGAATTGCTTTTATTTTTAATGTGCCTATGCGTTTTATTGAAGAGCAGATGGAACGCAGATGTAAATCGGGTTCATTTTTATATAAGAGGAAACGAATAATCAGCTTTGTATTAACACTTTTTTTTGTGTTAGGCGTTTTGCTGCTAGTAGCATTATTAGTAGTTCCTCAGCTTACCACTACGATTACTCAGGTCATTGAACAGGTGCCGAAGTTTAATAAGGAAGTGACACGCTGGCTTCATATGCTGCAGAGAAAGATACCAAAGCTGGGAGATACGATTGGCAACTTGGAACATGTCTGGGATGTGATTGGTCGTGCGATGTCAAAGCTCAGCACTAGTCAGATTGCCGGAATGTTCAGTTCTACGGTGGGAATTATCTCTGGTGTGGTCAGCGGCATTACTACATTTTTTATTGCAATTATTTTTGCATTTTATGTGCTGTTTCAGAAAGAAACTTTAAGTGAGCAGTGCAAGAAGTTGTTGTATAGCCTGTTTCCGATTACAAATGCGGACCGAACGATCGGTGTCATGAGAATGGCGGATCGGACTTTTTCGAATTTTCTAGTCGGTCAGTGTACAGAGGCTTTTATTCTGGGTATGATGTTTATTATTTCTATGGCCATATTCGGACTGCCTTATAGTGTTATGATTGGCGTGTTAATTGGTGTCATGTCATTGGTTCCGATTGTGGGTGCATTTGTAGGATGCTTTGTAGGAGCGTTTTTAATTCTTATGGTAGATCCCATGCAGGCGCTCTTTTTTGTCATTCTGTTTCTGGTATTGCAGCAGATAGAGGGAAACCTGATTTATCCTCATGTAGTAGGTAATTCTGTGGGACTGCCGTCGATCTGGGTCTTGGCAGCAGTGACTTTGGGTGGAAATCTAATGGGAGTCTCCGGTATGATTCTAGGAATTCCTCTGGTCTCTATTATGTACACTATGTTATCTGATTTTGTACATGCTAGGCTTAAAACCAGGAAAATTGCAGAAGTAAAATGGAAGAATTCGGACAAAACGGCAGATATAGGCACGCATGTTTCTAATGAAAAGCGGAAAAAAAGGAAATAATATGTAAGACTAGGAAAGTAATAGGCTGATTTTGAAGAAATCAACAGAATGGAGGAAAGATATTTGAGTAAAATAGCGATTATAACGGACAGCAACAGTGGAATTACACAGAAGCAGGCAAAGGATATGGGGATTTTTGTTCTGCCTATGCCATTTATGATAAATGAAGAAGAATATTTTGAGGATATTACTTTAACCCAGCAGGAATTTTATGAGAGGCTTAAAGGGGATGCAGATATTTCTACTTCCCAGCCATCCATCGATTCTCTAACCAGTCTGTGGGATGAAGTACTTAAGGAATATGATGAGATTGTCCATATACCGATGTCAAGCGGCCTGAGTAGTTCCTGTGAGACAGCCCTGGTTGTGGCGCGGGACTATGATGGCAAAGTTCATGTTGTCAATAATCAGAGAATTTCGGTCACCCAGAGACAGTCGGTTTTGGATGCAAAAGAAATGGCAGAAATGGGAAAAAGCGCTGCAGAAATTGATGAGTATCTGGAAAATACCAAGTTTGATTCCAGTATTTATATTATGCTGGATACTTTAAAATATTTAAAAAAAGGCGGAAGAATTACTCCGGCAGCAGCGGCGCTGGGAACGATTCTGCGCCTGAAGCCAGTGCTGCAGATTCAGGGAGAGAAACTGGACGCATTTGCTAAGGCAAGAACGGTCAATCAGGCTAAGACAATTATGATTGAAGCGGTTAGAAAGGATATAGAAGATCGGTTTGGTAAGGATCATAAGAAGATGCATATTGCTATTGCCCATACAGAGAATTTAGAAGCGGCTGAGGCATTTCGTCAGGAAGTATTGCAGGTATTTCCAGGACATGAGATTTATATTGATGCTCTTTCCTTAAGCGTATCCTGCCACATTGGTCCGGGAGCGCTGGCTTTAACTTGTACAAAGCCGCTGGAAGTATAGAAGGAGTCTGGCGTTCATGTGGAATATGATTGTATCCGCAGATAGAAACTGGGGAATTGGGCTTAAGAACCGCCTTCTTGTGCAGATTCCCCAGGATATGCAGCGGTTTAGAGAGATGACGATGGGACAGATCATAGTTATGGGAAGGAAAACATTAGAAAGCCTTCCCAGCGGACAGATTCTGAAGGGCAGAACCAATGTGATTCTATCTGCCAGCCCGTCCTATTCGGTGCAGCATGGGATTGTTTTTTCTAATCTGGAAGAGCTGACAGCCTGGCTGAAAGAACAGGATAAGAAAGTCTATGTCATTGGCGGAGAAGAAATTTATCGACAGCTTCTGCCGTATTGTGGGCGGGCATTTATTACTAGAATTGATTATATATATAATGCGGATGCTCATTTTCCGAATCTGGATCAAGAGGCGGACTGGGAACTGGTATCAGAGAGTGAGGAACAGACCTATTTTGATCTTTTGTATACATTTCAGGTATATGAAAGAAAGGGGCAGGAGTAGACATGGAAAATTTTATGTTCAGTCTGAATGCAACATTTCCTATTTTTCTGGTAATATTAGTGGGATGGTTTTTGAAGCAGGTTCATATGCTGAATGATGATTTTGTGACAACTGCCAATAAATTTAATTTTACTGTGACTCTGCCGGCATTGGTATTTAAGGACCTGGCGGCAGCCGATGTACGCCATGATTTTGACGGTGGATATGTGGTGTTTTGTGCATTTGTGACCACCATTAGTTTTTTTACTATATGGGGACTGACCCGACTGCTTATGAAAGATAAGAGTATGCGCGGAGCCTTTGTACAGGCGGCTTTTCGTAGCAGTGCTGCAGTTTTGGGGTTTGCATTTATACAGAACATTTATGGAGAATCAAAGCTGGCTTCTTTAATGATTATCGGTACAGTACCGTTATTCAATATTTATTCGGTAATCGTACTGACGTTCGAAGGAGAGGGGGTAGAGGATCAGAAGGGTAAGATTGCAGCCAGTGTGAAGAATATATGCAAAAATCCGATTATTCTGGCTATATTGGCAGGTACAGCAGTATCTCTGCTGCAGATTCGTTTTCCGGTGATGATTAATAAAACAATTCAATATCTGGCCAATATGGCAACTCCGCTGGCATTGATTGCCCTGGGAGCTGGTTTTGAAGGGAAGGCAGCGATTGCACGTATTCGTCCGACGGTACTAGCTGCTATGGTTAAGCTGGTGATTCTGCCGCTGGTATTTCTGCCTTTGGCGGTTCATATGGGATATATCGGAGAGAAGATGGTAGCGTTGATTGTTATGCTTGGCTCGCCGACTACAACGAGTTGTTACATAATGGCAAAGAATATGAAGAATGATGGAGCATTAACCAGCAGTATTGTCGTTATGACAACATTGCTGGCTTCTGTGACTCTGACTTTCTGGGTCTATATTATGAAAAGCCAGGGATTAATCTAATGTGATCCTGTGGTATGGCTGATGGTGTCGGCGCCGGTCTGCTTCATCACATGGGTATAGCCAAAGCCGATACAGGTAAGCACAACCAGTGCAATGATAACGATAATAAGGTTCGTTCTTTTCTTTTTGTTTTCATGTTCAAAATATAACGTTTTCATTTTATCACCCGTTTCTTCAATTGTTCCAATTTGTATACATGTTTCAAGTGAAAGTACCTGATATCAAATACGGACTTAGTATAACACCGAATGATTAGAAGTGTGTGAAGAAAATGAAACAAATTTCTTAAGAAAAGATGAAGAATTAGAGACAAAAGCTGTAAAAAAATTTGAATAAAGGAGATGGGACTGGTGAAACGTAGGGACAAAATCAATTATTATCTGGATCTGGCGGAGGTCGTTGCGCAGCGCTGCACCTGCCTTCGAAGAAATTACGGAGCGGTGATTGTCAAAAATGATGAAGTGATTTCTACAGGCTATGTAGGGGCGCCCAGAGGCAGGAAGAATTGTTCTGACCTGGGGGTGTGTATCCGCAAAGAGCTGCAGATTCCAAGGGGAGAACGTTATGAACTCTGCCGTAGTGTACATGCAGAGGCGAATGCTATTATCAGTGCTTCTCGTGAACAGATGATTGGAAGTTCCATGTATCTGACCGGAATCGAAGTGGACAGCGGGGATTATATCAAGGATTCGAACAGTTGTTCTATGTGTAAAAGATTGATTATTAATGCCGGGATTGAAACGGTTTATATTCGTGATGATAAGGAGAACTATCGGAAGGTTTCGGTATCGGACTGGGTGGAGCAGGATGAATCGTTAGAAGGCAGTTTTGGATATTAGAGCGTATCTGAAAATTCTATGGAATATTTTCAAAAATGGTTGACACAATTTTAGGATTATGATAAACTACATCTAACCGTTGAGGAAGAGTGAGTACCTTTTTGTACAGCAATTCAGCGAGCCGCAGTTGGTGTGAGTGCGGTATGTAGGCAGATTGGGAATGGGCTTCTGAGGGCAAGCAGAAATCAATGATCGAGAGTATGCGAGACGGAGCAGGCACTTCGACAGCAAATGCCAGCGTATCATCGGTACGTACAGAGTGGGTGTATACAGCACCAAGCCGGGTGGCACCGCAAGAGAGAGTATCGCTCTTGTCCCAGCAAAATGTTGGGATAAGGGCGTTTTTTGATGCACGTGGAAAGAAATTGTGCAGAACCAAGGTTATTGGTAATTGCAAAATTTGAATCAAAGCGACGATTTTAGACAAAACATACAAAAACGCCGCTCAAATACGTTGATTGGACATGAGGAGGGACCCACGAAGTGGGAGGAGTCCTGGTGTCAGTACTTGATTCGCTCTGTTTTTGTATGTTTTGCCTAAAATCTGGTTATGAAGACTAATTTTCCCAATGTCTATAGAAGCGTAATTAGGCAATTCGAAACTCTGATTTCACTGTCAGAGTTTGGGCAATAGATACAAAAATGTAGCGAATCCAAAACGCTTTTGAGCGGAATTTTTGTATCTATTGTTCAAACTCGTCGCTTGGAATACGACTTTCGCAATTACCTAAACAACCACTATCCCTGAAAGGAGAGGAAATATATGTCAAAAGGAAGATTCGGCATTTATGGAGGTCAGTATATTCCTGAGATTCTAATGAATGCCATGCTGGAGTTAGAGGAGGCTTACAAAACATATAAAAATGATCCCGCATTCCAGCAGGAAATGGCCCAGATGTTTAATGAGTATACCGGAAGACCCAGCCGTCTGTATTATGCAGAGCGGATGACAAAGGATCTGGGAGGGGCTAAGATTTATCTAAAACGGGAGGATCTAAATCATACCGGTTCTCACAAAATCAATAATGTAATCGGCCAGATGCTGCTGGCAAAACGAATGGGCAAGACTAGAGTGATTGCAGAGACCGGAGCCGGTCAGCATGGAGTAGCGACAGCAACGGTGGCAGCCATGATGGGGATGGAGTGTGAGATCTTTATGGGTGAGGAGGATACCAGACGCCAAGCTCTGAATGTTTACCGTATGCGTCTTCTGGGTGCTAAAGTACATCCAGTATCTACAGGAACGGCTACATTGAAAGATGCCGTATCTGAGACATTTCGTGTATGGACTTCCCGTATAGAAGATACACATTATGTACTGGGTTCTGTTATGGGACCCTATCCATTTCCAGAGATGGTAAGGGATTTTCAGTCGGTTATTGGAAAGGAAATCAAAGCACAAGTTATGGAGAAGGAGGGGCGTTTGCCGGATGTGGTTATGGCATGTGTCGGAGGAGGTTCCAATGCTATGGGTGCGTTTTATGATTTCATTCCGAATCAGAACGTGCGTTTAATCGGCTGCGAGGCAGCCGGCAGAGGCATCGATACCTTGGAAACAGCGGCGACGCTCAATACTGGGAAAACGGGTATTTTCCATGGTATGAAATCATACTTTTGTCAGGACGAGTATGGACAGATTGCCCCGGTCTATTCGATTTCAGCTGGATTGGACTATCCCGGTATTGGGCCTGAGCATGCGTATCTGCATGATATAGGCCGGGCCGAATATGTAGCTGTAACCGATGATGAGGCAGTGAAGGCCTTTGAGTATCTGTCACGGATGGAAGGGATTATTCCGGCGATTGAGAGCGCCCATGCAGTTGCTCATGCAATGAAGATTGCCGGGGAAATGGGAAAAGAACAGATTCTGGTAATTAATATTTCCGGACGCGGAGATAAGGATTGTGCGGCAATTGCACGTTATAGAGGGGAGGATATTTATGAGTAGAATAAAGAAAGCTTTTGCAAAAGGAAAGTCATTTATTCCCTTTATTACCTGTGGCGACCCGGATTTAGAGACTACGGAGCAGATGGTATCTGCTATGGAATGGGCCGGAGCAGATTTGATTGAACTGGGGATTCCATTTTCTGATCCTACGGCAGAAGGACCGGTGATCCAGGAGGCAAATATTCGAGCACTGAAAAATAAAATCACCACGGATGATATTTTCCGAATGGTACAGAGTCTGAGAAAGACGGTCAAGATTCCGCTGGCCTTTATGACCTATGCCAATGTAGTATTTTCCTATGGTGCCGAACGTTTTATCAGTACCTGCAGAGATATTGGTATCGACGGCCTGATTCTGCCGGATATTCCTTATGAAGAAAGGCAGGATTTTGAAGGATTATGCAGACAGTATGGAGTGGAATTGATCTCAATGGTTGCGCCGACCTCTCATGAACGGATTAAAACAATTGCCGGTGACGCGGAAGGATTTGTATATTGCGTATCCTCACTTGGAGTGACTGGACCCCGTGCCCAGATTACAACGGATGTAGATAAAATGGTCAGGCTGGTAAAGCAGGTCAAGGAAATTCCTTGTGCCATCGGTTTTGGAATTTCTACTTCCGAACAGGCCAGACAGATGGCCCAATATGCAGATGGAGTGATAGTAGGGTCCGCAATTGTGAAAATCTGTGCGCAATATGGAAGAGATTGTGTACCTTATGTGGAACAATATGTACGAGAAATGAAAGAGGCGGTTTCTAGGTAAAAGTTGTTGACATTTCCTGGTTTTTCCTATATGATAATGCATATACCGTGAGGGAGTAATCAGCATCTTCAGGATGTGGTAAGTCAACATACTGATTCCGGGCATGCCAATGGAATCTGGTTTACCTTAATAGATGAGACTCATGCGTAGCTGTGGGCTATGCGTGGGTCTTTCTTGCTGTTATAATTCAGATATTTTCTGCTGAGGGCTGTCTGAGGCTTCCGAATAAGAAAGGAGATACCTATGAGTTTTTTAACAGTCTTATTATTAGGAATTGGGTTGTCTATGGATGCCTTTGCAGTGGCAGTCTGCAAAGGGCTGGCCATGAAGAAGCTGACTGTAAAAGGATGTGTAATTGCAGGGCTTTGGTTTGGAGGATTTCAGGGAATGATGCCGTTGATTGGCTATATGCTGGGTATTAATTTTCAGCAGTATATTGAACGGATCGCCCCATGGATTGCTTGTATTTTACTAATTCTAATCGGTGGTAATATGATAAAAGAATCTTTTGAAAAGGAAGAAGAACAAGAGGATAGCGGAGCGCTGCATGTGAAAGAAATGTTTATTCTAGCCGTGGCTACCAGTATTGATGCCTTGGCGGTCGGAATTACTTTTGTCTGTACACCGGTGCGTATTCTGACCGGTGCAGGATCGCTTCTGAACACTCTGGTGGCTTGTGGAATCATTGCATTTTTAACCTTTTCCATCTCTGTAGGCGGGGTTAAAATCGGAAATGTCTTTGGCACGAAATATAAACAAAAAGCTGAAATTACTGGCGGCCTCATCCTCATCCTCCTCGGCCTGAAGATATTGTTAGAGGCTTATTGAGAATTCACTAAAACTGTGATAAAATAAAAACAGCAAAACAAAAATACAACCAGGATGGAAACCACTATGAAGCACCTACGAAAAATAACAGCAATCATCATTCTCTTTGTCCTTACCTTCATGGTTCTGGCATTCTTCCGCGCCCAGAGCGGAGACGGGCTGCCCATGCTGCCCGATCAGTTTGAAATATTCTGGAGCGAGGACTGGTCTATAGCCACAATCGATGCCGCGCAGGCTGCAGAACTTATTAAAACCGAACATGAAGCCCATAATGCATTGCAGGAAAAGATTCATTCCATCTTCACCCAAGGAAACGCCCACAAGACAAGTCTGCCCTACAGAGGAACCAGTAAAGCCGGCGATCTGATCATATTCAGAAACAAGCTGCCCAGAGAACATGCCGGTCTGACCCTAAACTTCACCTCCAAAGACGCCAATGTATACGTCTATCTGGACGGCACAGTTATATATGAACATACCTACACGGCCAAAAAACACACAGAAAAACCGCACGAAACATTTGAAAATTACATCAACATTCCCAACACCTTTGATGAAGGCGAACTCTGGATCACCATGAGTTCTCCCAGCGCAGACACAGCGGCAGTACTCGAACAGGTTCTAATCGAAAGCCGCGACCGCGTCGTGATTGGAGTTGTAAGCAACAATATCGTCGACATCGGCTGCAGCATCTTAATCCTGCTGATGGCAATTATCATGTTCGTGCTGACACTGATTCGAAAATACACACGCCAGCCCGCGCGCGGAGAGCTGTTTTTAGGGCTTGCCGGTCTTGCCGCCGGAATCTACTGTTTTATCGGAACGGATACCCTGAGCATTTTCTACGATGTACAGGAAGCCTACGAAATGCAGGAATACCTGATTCTGCTGCTCCCCATATTCCTGGCGCTCTACTTCGAGCGAAATTTACATACCGTTTATCCCCGCCGGTTTTCTGTACTGCTCTTTCTGGTCATCGGTAACGCAGTCCTGCAGATCCTGCTGCAGAGTCTCAAAATCCGCACCCTGGAGCAGATGGTAAATGTATCCGCACTGGTAGTCTTTATCGTCTGCGTGACAGCGATCGTCAGCCTGCTCCATTACGATTACCGGCATAAACGCCGCCACACCCTGTTTTCCGTCCTCTCGCTGCTGATCCTGCTGGCAGGAGGTATAGTAAATATCATTATGAACACCATTTTCCAATATACCCGCAACAACACGGGAGGCCAGTACAGCATGGCGCTGTTTGCAATCATGATGGCGGCCATGCACACCCTGCAGATTTCCAAAGAATACCGCGCTAGTGCAGAAGAACATGCGCAGGAGCTCAAAGAAAAAGTAGCGATGACCGAGCAGCAGAACCAGCAGCTGATCCAGGCTAAGCGAGACGCCGATGCAGCAAGGCGCGAAGCACTGGCCGCGAACGAGGCCAAAGGAAAATTCCTGGCACATATGTCCCACGAAATCCGCACGCCCATCAACGCCGTATTGGGCATGGACGAAATGATACTGCGCGAATCCAAAGAACCGCCCATCCGCGAGTACGCCATGGATATCTATATGGCAGGCCAGACTCTGTTATCCCTGATCAATGACATACTAGATTTCTCCAAAATCGAATCCGGCAAAATGGAAATCGTGCCCGTCGAATACGACATCAGCAGTCTCATACATGACCTTGCCAACATGGCCGCCCAGCGTGCAGAAAATAAAGGTCTAAAGTTCGAAGTCTCCGTAGAGCGGGAAATCCCAGCCCGCCTCTACGGAGATGATGTGCGCCTGCGCCAGGTGCTGACCAATATCCTCACCAACGCCGTTAAATACACCCACGAAGGAACTGTAAGGCTGCACGTGCGCTGCCACCGGATGGAACAGACCGCCATACTGTACTTCGAGGTTGAGGATACCGGAATCGGAATCAAAGAAGAAGACCTGCCCAAACTTTCAGCCGAATTCGAGCGCATCGAAGAAGACCGCAACCGCAACATTGAAGGCTCTGGGCTTGGCATGAGCATCACAAAACAGCTCCTAGAGCTGCTGGGCAGCCGGCTCAAAGTCGAAAGCATATACGGAAAAGGTTCCAAATTCTATTTTGAAATCGAGCAGCCCATTGTGGATCATACGCCCATCGGCGATTTCGAGACCAGAGTCCGTCAGATTGCCGAAAATTACAACTACACCACCAAATTCCTAGCGCCGGAAGCAAAGATTCTGGTCGTTGACGACAACGCTGTCAACCGCAAAGTACTGCACAATCTGCTCAAAGAAACGCAGATTCAGGTGACCGGCGCAGAAAGCGGCAAAAAATGCCTGGAGCTGGTGCAGGAATTCCGCTACGACCTGATTTTCTTAGACCACATGATGCCCGAAATGGACGGTATAGAAACCCTCCACCACCTAAAAGCACTGTCGGATTACCCCTGTAAGGACACGCCCGTTGTCGTATTAACTGCCAACGCCGTATCTGGAGCCAAAGAAAACTATCTGGCAGAAGGTTTTGACGATTTCCTCTCCAAGCCGATCGTTCCAGAAAAACTGGAAGCCATGATAAAGAAAATGCTGCCGCAATCCCTGATTCAGGAACTAGCAGCCGGCAACCGGCAGTCGGATTCACAACAGCAAGAAAAAACAAATGTTCGAAACGAGCTGCCAGAAGAACTTCCACCCGTTGATGGCCTCGATTGGAATTACGCCTGGCTGCATCTGCCGGACCAGGAACTGCTAGAATTCACCGTCAAAGAATTCTACGCCCAGATTGACCCCGCCGCGGAGATACTGGAAGAAGCATACCAGAAGCTGGCTGATTCCAAACAACAGCTGAATCAGCAGGTAAAGGAGCCTTCCCCTCTTGACCAATACCGCATTCAGGTTCATGCCATGAAGAGTCTGGCCGCCACACTGGGAATCATTCCCCTTGCCGGCCTGGCCAAGATCTTAGAATATGCTGCAAGAGATAACAATACCGATCTCATTTACTCCCTGACCGGCACATTTCTCAAAGAATGGCGCAGCTACCGGGAAAAACTGCACGGCGTTTTCGGCATAGCGGCTGAGGCCAAAAAAGAAGTAACCGACTATTCCGTCATGCAGGCCCTGATTGAAATGCTGCGGCTCAGCATGCAGGAAATGGATATCGACCAGGCAGACCAGCTGGCAGGACAATTACAGACTTACGAATATCCAGACGAAATCGCCGCAAACATCCAGAAACTGGCCCAGGCGGTCACTAATCTGGATGCAAAGGAAGCAGATCGTCTGGCAGTTCTTTTAATTGAACAAATGAACCAATCATATTCAATATAGAAAAGCGAAATGGTTCCTTCCGAAGTAAAAGGAAGGTCTGAAAGTACATTCCGCAGTACATATGCTTTGTACGAAAAAATAAGGTAAACATGCAGCAGGCGCGGCAAAGGAGGATATTAAAAAATGAAAAAGAAGATCCTATTAATCGGCAAATTCAACAATGTAGTAAATGAAACAAACCAGTTCCTTTCCCAGTATTTCCATGTACAGCTTTGCTCCGAAAATGCGGGAGTTCTGGAGGGAATGCTGAAAATCGTCAATCCCGATCTGATCTTAATCAGCCTGATCGGCGCCTACGGCATTGACACCTCCATGTTTTTCCTGCTGAGCGACCAATACGCACAAGTGCCGGTCTTGACCATCGGCACCAAAGAAGAAAGCAGCACATTTTTCAAATATTACGAAGAAGAACAGTTTGAAAATCTGATTCGCCCAGTAGAAAACACCACTATAATGGAAGCCGTCTGCCGCAGGCTGGGTCTCGACAAAGCAGCCGTAGAGCGGGAGGCTGAAGAACAGCGCAGAGAAAAAACAGGTAAGAAACGAATTCTAGTCGTTGACGACAACGGAACTACCCTGCGCACAATGAAAGCCATGTTAGAAGACCATTACGAAGTCGCCATTGCCATTTCCGGCGCCCAAGCCATGACCTCGATCGGCAAAAAACGCCCCGATCTGATCCTTCTTGACTACGAAATGCCTGTCTGCGACGGCAAAATGACACTGGAAATGATTCGTGCAGACGAGGAATTACAAAGCATTCCCGTTGTCTTTCTAACCGCAATCAACGACCGCGCCAATATCGAGGCGGTTCTGAAACTTAAGCCGGCCGGATATTTCTTAAAGCCGGCCGTGAAGGATATTCTGCTGGCGGAGATTGAGAAGATTCTCTCCTGAAATTGTTCGACAGTTTTTGACATTCGTCCCAAAATGTGGTATAATCCCGTCTTTGACAGTTGGTAAAACAAAAAATCGCTGTAAGCCTTATGATTACCGGGCTACAGCGATTTTTGCCATTGTCACGAACTATAGTAATTTATTCTTTTCCCTTACTTTTTTTCTGAATTGTTCTCATTT
>JAAVZI010000052.1 GCA_022791575.1 Lachnospiraceae bacterium | reverse complement strand
TTTTTTAGTTGCCGTTCTGGGCGGTGTAGCTTGCCACTACATCATCAAATGGTTAGACGGTAACGACAAGGGCAACAACTAGCCTAGTGGGTGCTTTGCCACTATAAAAGTAAAGAAGAATCCCTCGACTGTATTGCAGTATGGTCGAGGGATTCGTTTCTTCGTCAATGTTGGTTGACTTCTTACATCTTTTTGCCTAATGGCATTATAGCATATGCAGAAAGCTTTTTCAATATGCTTGTCAAAGATTATCCTTTTACACAATTTACCAAATTCCAGGTTATGAATTATGAGTTTCACAAACGCCTTATCGTAATATACGATGGCATTATAAAGCTTTTATTTCACTATCAGAGTTTGGGCAATCAATACAAAAATGTAGCGAATTAAAAACGTCTTTGAGCGGAATTTTTGTATTGATTGTTCAAACTCGTCGCCTGAATATGACTTTCGCAATCACCAAATAATCTATAACCATATACTACGTTCAACTCTAAAATAATGTTTTTATAAAAATTATAACACTCATTAGCTCGCAACCTTCAGCATAAAAAGCCTGCTGTCTCTACTTACAAAATCAGCATAGTTAGAAGCAAAAATAACAGTCTGGAAAAAAGTACAGCATGTTATAATTAATTATTAAGAATCCATAAAACAAGTGCATTGCACAATTACATTTCGTCAAACCTGTTCCAAGAAATCAAGTGACAACAATCGCAGTCACAAAGAATCACAAAACACAGGCAAAAAGAAAGGAAATCCATGCATCAAAGAAACGAACGTTTAATCAACGCAAAAATCAACCAATACCTTTTCCCTGGCATTATGATGGCGTTGTCGCTGCAGCTGGGCAATATCTTAGACACGATTATGGTCGGGAACTTTTTAGGAACCGATGCGATGACGGCGGTGTCGCTCAGTATGCCGGTAGAGACCATTCTGCAGATTCCGGGCTACTGTCTCGGTACGGGAGGGGCCATTGCGGCGGGCGTTATGCTGGGCAGGAGAGAACGCAAAAAAGCCTCCGAGCTGTTCACCGTCACATTTGTCGTTACCTTCCTGGCCGGGCTCTTGTTCAGTCTGCTGGCATTCCTTGCCGCAGACCCGCTGGCACGGCTGCTGGCCTCAAAGGCAGGCGTGGCGCAGCTGACCAGGGACTATATTTTAGTCAGTATGCTGGGCGCTCCGTTTATCGGTATCGGCCTTTTGATGTCCAGTTACCTTGGCGCAGAGAACCATCCGCAGCTGGCATCCGCCTATCTGATTATTTCCAATGTCATTAACTTAATCCTTGATTTTATATTCCTCAAATACACCTCAATGGGCACCATGGGAGCGGCTCTGTCAACCGTGCTGGGATTTGCGGTTGGAATGGTTGTATTTGTGGCCTATATCCGTTCACCCAAACGTATGATCGGCTTTGTCCGCTCACCGTCCGTTTCCATCATCAAAGAAGCGCTGGTAACGGGGATGCCGATATTTGTCTTTATGGCCATGAGCTTTGTCAAGTCGTTGGGGCTGAATACGATTATCGTCAGCCTTACGGGGCAGGCCGGAATGGCGATCTATACCGTCTGCGACAATATTCTGATGATCGTAGAAATGCTGTCCGGCGGCATTATCGGGATTATCCCCAATATGGCGGGAATCCTCTATGGGGAAAAGGACTATTACGGAATCCGCGTACTCTGTAAAAAAACACTGCAGTACAGCTTTTGGGTTGTAAGCGCGGCATTTTTGGCTGTGATGGTTTTTACACCGCAGGTGACAAGGCTTTTCGGGATCACCGAGCCCGCCCTGCAGGGGGAAATGTCTGCCGCGCTGCGGCTGTTCCTCTTTTCCCTGCCGGTATATTTGTGGAACAAATTTTTAATCAGCTATTATGAATCGATAGAGGAGACGGCGCAGGCCAGCCTGCTTACATTTCTGCAAAACTGTTTCTATGTCCTGCCCGCTGCGTTTGCGGGTATCTACATAAGCCAGGCGCTTGGCGGCACAGGGGTCAACGGCCTTGCGCTCTCCTTTGCCTGCGCGGAGGCGCTGACGGCGCTTACCGCCTATCTGTATCGCAAGATCAAGTATAAGGGCTGCGATTTTTACATTTTGCCAAAGGATAATGAGGGGACGAGTTTAGACCTCTCCGTGGCCGCGACATTAGAGGAGGCGGTAAAAATCCCCCAGGAACTGGTGAATTTCTGCCGGGAACAGGGAGTGCCTATGCGTACGGCCAACTTTGCGGCGGTGGCTGCTGAAGAAATGATGGCCAACAGTATCCGCTACGGCGGAAAAAGCGTGCACTGGATTGACATCAACCTTGTAGTCGAGGAAGAGGAAATGAGGCTGCGTATCCGTGATAACGGAATCCCATTCAATCCGGTGGAATACCGTTTTGACAGCGGGGAATATGAGATTCACGGTATTGAACTGGTCAAACGCATGTCGTCCCATGTGGATTATATGCGGACTATGGACATGAATAATACAATCATTGCATTTCAAAGACAGGAGGAAAAAGATGGAAAGCAGAAAAGATAACAAGCCGGTTTTGGACTATGTATACCGGCCGGTGACGGAATTATTTGAAGAACAGGTAAGGCGGCAGCCGCAAAAGACGGCAGTTACAGCCTGCGGGGAGAGCCTTAGCTATGAAGAGCTCAACCGGCGGGCAAATAAGGTGGCGAATGCCCTGATTGCCTTAGGCGTTCAGGCCGAAACCATCGTAGGCATCCTGCTGGGGAGGAACCATCATGTCTACACGGCGCGCCAAGGCATTCTCAAATCCGGCGGCGCATTTGTCTCCATTACACCGGATTACCCGGAGGATAGAATCCGCTATATCCTAGAAGATTCCGGCGCAGCGTTCCTGATTACAGACCAGGCGCAGAAGCAGAAGCTGGAGGCTTGGCAGACAGCGCCAAGCTGCCCGGTACTGGCAATTGAAGAGCTGCTGGAGAATGAGGACACAGGCAATCCCTGCCGCACGATCGCGGAACACGACTTATGCTATTGTATCTATACGTCCGGTTCTACGGGAAAACCCAAAGGGGTGATGATTGAACATGGCAACCTGTCTAATTTTGTAATTCCTGTGGAAACCAACTATGAGACCAGGGGGATTACTGAGAGGGCGAACATATATTTGGCTCTGGCGGCCATTACCTTTGACGTATCGATCATGGAAGAGTTCATTCCGTTAACCAATGGACAGACCATTGTGATGGCCAATGAAGAAGAGATTCAAAACCCGCTTCTGCTGGCGGAATTAATTGTGCAGCAGCAGGTAGACTGCATGATTACAACGCCATCATTCCTCTCCGGACTGCTCGACATTTCCCAGATGACAGAGGCGCTGAAACAAATCGCCGTCTACGACTTGGGTGCAGAAGCATTTCCAGGCGGATTGTATAAAAAAATTGTCGATATCCGGCCGGACGCCTACATCATGAACGGTTATGGGCCGACGGAAGCGACGATTAGCTGTACGATGAAAGTGATTACCGACAGCGAGAATATTACGATCGGCATTCCCAACGCCAATGTACAGGTCTATATTGTGGATGAGAACAATGAGGCGGTGCCGGACGGGGAACTGGGCGAACTGCTCATCTGCGGAAAAGGCGTAGGGCGGGGCTATATCAATCTGCCGGAGCAGACCAAGAACGTATTTATCGACTTTCACGGGGAGCGGGCCTATAAGGCAGGCGACCTGGCACGTTGGAACGCAGACGGAGAAATCGAATTCCATGGCCGGGTGGACAATCAGGTGAAGCTGCGGGGCTTACGCATTGAACTGGGTGAAATCGAAGAGGTTCTCAACCAGTTCCCAGGGGTGAAGACCAGCGTGGTAGTTGTGGTTGACGATGCTTATCTGTGCGGCTATTTTACGGCAGACCGGCCGGTCGATCCACAGGAGCTGTCGGCATTTACCGCCGATTACCTGGCCTATTACATGATCCCTGACGTGCTGGTGCAGCTGGAGGAACTGCCGCTGACCGCCAATATGAAAATTGATAAAAAGGCGCTGCCCAAGCCGTCGCTGGCGCAAAAGGATCTGGAACTGCCCAAAAACCGTACGCAGCAGAAAATCTTTGACCTTGTCGCTTCCGTTACGGGAAATCAAAAATTCGGCATTCAGACCAATTTATACCGGGCCGGGCTGACGTCTCTGGGCGCAATGAAGCTGAATCTCCTGCTGTCGGAGGAATTCGGCATTACGGCCAAGACAAGCGATATCCATGAACATCATACGGTGGTTCTGTTAGAACAGTTTATCAAGCAGGCGCCCAGGCAGACGGTACATGAGACGAGAGAGCGGTATCCGCTGACCGGTTCCCAGAAAGGGATTTTTGTGGAGTGCGATAAGAACCCGGGCAGTACGGTTTATAATATCCCGTTTTTGTTCCAGCTGGACGCTTCGGTGGATTTGGAACGGCTGAAAGAGGCGGTGGGCAAAGTCGTGTCGGCTCACGCATATCTGCTGGCCAGGTTTGGAATCAGTGAAGAGGGGGAAATGTACCAGCAGCCATGCAGCGAAGCATTTGTTGCGGATTGTATACATATGACGCAGGAGGAATTTGACAGGCAGAAACCAGAGCTTGTACGGCCGTTTGCCATACAGGGGGAACGGCTTTTGCGGATCGAGCTGTATGAGACGGAAACGGCCAAATATTTATTGATTGATATGCACCACATCGTTGCAGACGGGAATTCTTACGATATCTTTTTTGCCGAGTTAGACGAGGCTTACCGCGGGAACGAACTGCAGCCGGAAGCTTATACCGGATTTGACACCGCGCTGGATGAAGAACAGGCCGCGAAACAGGGGCGGGTTCGTAAGGCGGCGCTCTATTACGACGGGCTGTTAGCGGGAGTGGAGGCGGAATCGCTGCCGATTGCCGACAAGAAAGAAGCCGTTCCTCAAAAGGGGCTTCGCACACGCAGAATGCAGATTCCTAAGGAAACCATACTGGCATACTGCGGGCAGCTGCAGGTAACGCCTAATACACTGTTTACAGGGCTTTTTGGCGTTGTGGCGGCGCGCTATGCCAATGCCAGCGACGCGCTGTTTGCCACCATTTATAATGGAAGAAATGATTCTAGGCTGGAGCGCACGATCTGTATGCTGGTCAAGACGCTTCCCGTGTACTGCCGCTTTGACAGCAAAACGACAATTCCTGCCTATATGATGGCGCTGCAAAACCAGCTGATGGATTCCATGGCCAATGATATCGTTCCCTTTGCGGACCTTGCGGCCAAATACGGCATGACGGCAGACCTGATATTTGCCTACCAGGCGGAACTGGAGGACGATTTTGTGCTGGGGGATACGTTGGCCAAGGGCGAGGATTTGTCGCTGGATCTGCCCAAAGAACCGCTGCTGGTGCAGGTGCGGGAACGAGAGGGAACATATGTTCTGGAAGCTGAATATCGTGCAGATCTGTATGAGGCTGCGACGATTGACGGGATTCTGGAATCCTATGAGGCCGCTATGACTTCTATGATGAACGGTAAATATATCGCAGACATTTCTCTGCTTTCCCCGGCGCAGGAAGCTCTGCTGGATCGTTTTAATCAGACGGAAGTGCCGTATGACCGCAGCCAGACGGTGCTAGACCTCTTCCGGGAGGCCGCACGGGCGGTTCCAGAGCGCACGGCGGTGGTGTATGAGCAGGTGCGGCTGACCTACCAGGAGCTGGATGAAATAACAGACCGTATCGGCGCGTACCTGGTGAAAAAGGGCCTGGGGACGGAAGATCCGGTGGCGATTCTAATCCCAAGATGTGAATACATGGCAATTGCCGCGCTGGGCGTATTAAAGGCAGGCTGTGCCTATCAGCCGCTCGATGCGACTTACCCGAAAGAACGGCTGCAGTTTATGCTGGAGGATTCCGGCACGCGCCTGTTAATTGCCGATGAGTCCATGATTTCGCTTGTGCCGGACTATCAAGGAGAGATCCTCTTCACCAGCGAGATTGGGAAGCTGCCTGCAGCGGATTGTGCGCTGCCCACCGCCAAACCGGAGGATTTGTTTGTTCTTCTGTATACCTCGGGTTCTACGGGGGTGCCCAAGGGCTGTATGCTTGAATATGGCAATATCACGGCATTCTGCCGCTGGTATCATCGGTATTATGGGGTGACGCAGGAGAGCCATGTGGCGGCGTATGCGTCATTTGGCTTTGACGCCAGTATGATGGATCTGTTCTGTGCGCTGACAAAGGGCACCTGCGTGTATATCATTGCCGAGGAAATCCGTCTGGATTTCTTGGAATTAAACCGTTATTTTGAAGAAAACGGCATTACGCACAGCTTTATGACCACGCAGGTGGGGCGGCAGTTTGCCCTGGAAATGCAGTGCCGCAGCCTGCAGCATTTATCCATTGGCGGCGAGAGGCTTGTGCCGCTGGAACCACCTAAAGGATACTGTTTTTATAATGTCTATGGGCCGACCGAATGTACCGTATTTTCAACGGCTTTGCGTGTCAACCATTATTATGACAACATTCCGATTGGCAAACCGCTGGATAACCTGAAACTCTATGTTGTGGACGACAGGGGCCGCAGACTGCCCGTGGGCGCCTGCGGGGAACTGCTGATCTCGGGACGGCAGGTTGCCAGGGGCTATCTGAACCGCCCGGAGAAAACAGCGGAAAGCTTCACGGTAAATCCATTTACGGAGGAACTGGATTATCAGCGCCTGTACCATACGGGAGATGTGGTGCGCTGGCTGGAGGACGGGACGATTCAGTTTGTCGGAAGACGGGATGCGCAGGTGAAGATTCGGGGCTTCCGCATTGAATTGACCGAAGTGGAAGAGGTGATCCGCAGATTTCCGGGTATCAAGGACGCGACGGTGGCGGCTTTTGATGAGGCGGGCGGCGGCAAATATATCGCAGCCTATGTGGTATCGGACCAGACTGTGGAGATTGAAGCGCTTCATCGTTTTATCCTGGAGACGAAGCCGCCTTATATGGTGCCGGCGGTTACGATGCAGATAGAGGAAATTCCGCTGAACCAGAACCAGAAAGTGAATAAGCGCGCGCTTCCGAAGCCGCAGAAACGTATAGAAGAGCTGGTGGCGCCGCAGACGGAAATGCAGAAACGCATTTTTACGTGTGTGTCGGAAGCGCTTGGCCATCAGGAATTCGGGGTGACGACGGATATTTATTTTGCCGGACTGACCTCGGTAAGCGCCATCCGTTTAAATGTGCTGTTGGCGAAAGAATTTGATGTTGTGATGAAGACGGCGGACCTGAAGAAGCATGCGACGGTCCAGCAGTTGGAGCGGTTTATCCTGGAGAGCGGGGAGGGGTCCCAAACGCATGCCGCGCAGGAGGTGTATCCGCTGACGAATACGCAGCTGGGCGTGTTTATTGACTGTACCGCCAATATGGGGACGACGATCTATAATATTCCGTATCTGCTGAAACTTGACGGCAGCGTGGATCTTGGCCGGCTGAAAGAGGCGGCTGAACAGGCGGTAAATGCGCATCCGTACCTGAAAGTACAGCTGTTTTTGGATGACGGCGGAGAGGCAAGACAGAGGAGAATGGATGATCTGCCGGCCAATGTGCAGTTTGTGGAGGGGCTGGACATGGATACCCTGGTGCGCCCGTACGGGCTGTTCGGCGAGCCGCTGTACCGGATCGAGATTCATCAGACGGCCGAGGGGAATTATTTATTTATCGACCTGCACCACCTGATTGCCGACGGTACTTCGCTGGGGATCCTTTTGGATCATATCAATCAGGCTTATCAAGGGGAGACGCTTTCACCGGAATGCTACAGCAGCTATGACGCGGCGCTGGACCATGCGGCCGTGGTTTCGTCCGAGGCTTACCGGACGGCGGAGGAGTTCTACCGCACACAGTTTGCAGACTGCGGCGGCGACACCAGCTTTTACCCGGATAAGGGCGGGGAAAAACCGTCGGCCGGGCTTGTGCGCCAGGTGGAGGAACAGCTGGGGACCAAGCAGGTGCATGCGCTCTGCCAGCAGTTCGGCATTACGGAAAATGTATTTTTTATCGGTGCGTTTGGCATTCTTCTGGGCAAATATCAGTTTGGGCAGGAGGCGGTCTTTACTACCATTTATCATGGCAGAAATGATTCGCGCCTGGCCGGGACGGTCGGTATGCTGGTGAAGACGCTGCCGGTGCGCTGTCGGTTTGAGGACGATCTGCAGTCGTATTTCCAGACGCTGCAAAATCAGCTGATGAATGCGATGGATTATGATTGTTACCCGTTTTTTGAAATCAGCAGAAATTACCAGATTCAGCCGAATGCCATGCTGGTCTATCAGGGGGACAGCTTTGCTTTTGATTCGATCGGCGGTGCGCCTGCCGAGGAGATCCCGCTGTCGCTGAATGCCGCCAAGGCGCCGGTATCGCTGGCGGTCAGCATCCAGGACGGCCGGTTTGTCTATGAGCTGGAATACAGGGAGGATCTGTTTGAGCCGGAAACGGTGCAGTTTCTATTGGAGAATTTTTCAAAGACGGTCAACGGCCTGGCGGAGGGGCAGACGGCTAGCCAGATCCAGCTGCTGTTTGAGGAAGAGCGGGAGATGGTAAATGATCCGGCTTTTGCAGGAAAAACATTTGTCGATCTGTTCCGGGAAGCTGTGGAACGCTATCCTGACCGTCCGGCCGTGCGTGACAGCCGAGGGACCATTACATACCGTGAATTGGACCGGATGTCGGATTATGTGGCATCCCGGCTGGCAGAACAGGAGTTCGGTCCAGAGCAGGTAGCCGGAATCCTCTGCGGCCGCACGAGCGACTTTGTGATTGGCTACGTCGGCGTGATGAAAGCGGGCGGTGCATATGTGCCGTTAGACCCGGAATATCCGCAGGAGAGGCTGGAATATATGCTGGAGGATTCCCAGGCGGCCAATCTTCTGGCGGTAAGGGAATATGCGGACCTGGTGAAATTTTACAAGGGAACGATCTTTTGGCTGGATGAAATGAGCGAGGTGGGCAGGGAGTACCAAAAGGAAGCGGAATTTACCGCGCCGAAACCGGAAAACCTGGCCTATATGATCTATACCTCCGGTTCGACCGGCAAACCTAAGGGTGTCATGATTGAGCAGAGGAATCTGGTGAACCTGTTGCTGCATATGGACCATTTTCTGAAATTTACACCGGAGGACGTCTGTGCAGAGTTTGCCAGCTTTTGCTTTGACGCATCCGTCCACGACCTGTTTGCACCGCTTGCAGCAGGGGCGTTACTGTATATTTTCCCGGAGGAAACACGTAAGGACGCGATTCAGGTGGCGGAAACTATCCGCAGGGAGAAGATTACTTTCGGCACGTTCCCCACGCAGATGGGAGAGCTGGTGGCCGAAGTCCTGACGGATGATTGTGCGCTGCGCTGTATGACGCTTGGCGGCGAGAAGTTTAAGCGCTATTATAACCGTCCATATATGATGGTGAACGGCTATGGCCCGACGGAAAATACGGTGTCTTCCACGGAGTTTGTTGTGGACCGGGATTATAAGAATATCCCGATTGGTAAATCACAGCTGAATGTGCGCAGCTATATTGTGGATGAGAAGCTGAACCGGCTGCCGGTCGGCGCCGCCGGAGAGCTGTGCGTTGCGGGCCGTCAGATTGCCAGGGGCTATCATAACCTGCCGGAGAAAACGGCTGCTTCCTTTGTGGAAAATCCGTTCCGTACCTGTGCGGACGACGCTAGATTGTACCATACCGGTGATTTGGTGCGCATGAGGGGCGACGGCAATATTGAATATATCGGAAGAATTGATTCGCAGGTTAAAATCCGCGGTTACCGGGTAGAATTGAGTGAGATTGAGGGGGCCATTCTTTCTTATCCAGGAGTGAAAGAGACCGCTGTGACTGTACTGGAACAGGGCGGCAATCAATACATTGTGGCTTATTATACGGGCGTGGAGGTTTTAGCGGAACGCTGGCAGGAGTTTTTAAAGCCTCTGCTTCCAGATTATATGCTTCCGGCCTTTTATGTGGAGCTGGAGCGTATGCCGCTGACGCCGGGTGGCAAGATTGATAAGCGGTCGCTGCCGGTGCCTGAGATTGAGACGGATACCAGCGGCTATGAGCCTCCGGTGAACGGTACGCAGCAGCAGCTTTGTGAGATATTTGAGAAAGCGCTGGGAAGAGAGCGGGTCGGCATTGAGGATCATTTCTTTGAGATGGGCGGTACGTCGCTGTCTGCCTCGAAAGTGGCGGTACTTTGTATGGCGAAGCAGATTCCTGTTGTCTATGCCGACATTTTTAAATACCCGACCGTAAGGCAGCTGGCCGCATTTGTCTGTGAGGATTCCGTGAAGGAGGCCGAGGAACAGGATGAGTTGTCGGCTTACGGTTATGAGGGAATTACGCGTATTCTGCTTCCGAACCGGGCGAAAAATGCGGATTTGGTGAAGAAGGAGGAGCTGGGCGATATTCTTCTGACCGGAGCTACGGGTTTTCTGGGGATTCATGTGCTGAAAGCATTTCTGGATTCGTATGAGGGCAAGGTCTATGCGCTTGTGCGCAGGGGCAGGCATACGTCGCCAGAAAAACGGCTGATGAATATGCTGATGTATTATTTTGACGATCCGTTTGAGGAGCTGTTTGGAAAGCGGATTATCTGTATTGAGGGCGATATTACGGATGAGAAGTCGTTGGAGCAGGTAAGCGGCTGTTCGTTTGGGACGTTGATTAACTGCGCGGCGTGTGTGAAACATTTTTCAGCGGATGATACGCTGGAGCGGATTAATGTGGACGGCGTTCGCAATCTGATTGCTTTGTGCAGCCGGTTAGGGCGCAGGCTGATCCAGATCTCGACGGTCTCTGTTGCCGGAGAGGGGATGGCCGATAAGCCTGGTATGGATAGGGAATTGTACGAACATGAGCTTTATATTGGACAGAAGATTACCAATGAATATATCCGTACGAAGTTTTTGGCAGAGCGGTATGTGCTGGAGTCGGTTGCGAATGGTTTGGACGCCAAGATTATCCGTGTGGGGAATTTAATGAGCCGTAATTCGGATGGGGAATTTCAGATTAACTTTGTGACCAATGGCTTTCTGCGCGGCGTGCGCGGCTATGTGGCCGTGGGTAGTTTCCCGGTCAGTGGTATGAATGAGCGGGCAGAATTTTCTCCGATTGATTCTACGGCGGAAGCGATTCTTAAGCTGGCGGGGACGGACCGCAGGTTTACGGTTTATCATGCGTATAACAGCCATCATATTTATATGGGGGATTTGATTTATGCGATGAGAAACCATGGCTTTGACATTCGGATTGTGTCGGATGAGGAGTTTGAACAGGCGGTCAACGCTTATGCGGCCGCGCATGAGGACAGCGAGGCGGTGTCCGGCCTGATTGCCTATGCCTCCAGGGAGGAGGAGCAGTTGTATGGCGTCGGTTACCAGAACCGGTTTACAACGGAGGTGTTGTACCGGCTGGGGTATAAATGGCCAATTACGGACGACCGGTATCTGGAACATGCGATTGCTGCGCTGGATCAGCTGGGGTTTTTTGGATAAAAGGCTGACTGGCGGCTTTGGCGGGGAGTGTATACGTTAGGATACTTTACTTATGATGTTCAAGGCTTAGAAGAAAGATTTTGTTCTTCTAAGCCTTATTTTTGTGGTTCTGGCGTGGTTTCGTGGGGAGCGGTAAGGATGGCAGGAGCGGATAGGAATGTATTAATTAAATAGAAACTGTCAAGAAAAAGCAGCCGGTTTGGGATATAATAAGGGCAGAACGAAAGATGTCAGGCGGAGAAGTAGGCTGGTATTCGGAGTTTGCATAGAAATGTGTTCGTATAGTAAAAAAGCATGGCAAGGAGGAGTGTATATGTTAGTTGAACAGCAGGAGAGCAGGGAGTACATTGAGCGGGCGCTGGAATATGCCAGGAAGAATCTTGGCAATTCTGGGGTTTCGGTGGAAGATGTGGCGAGGGAGGCTGGATTTTCTACCAATTATTTTAATCGGATTTTTATGGCGCATACGGGATTTTCGGTTATGGAGTATATCCGCTTTGAGCGGCTGCGGGGGGCGGCACAGGAGCTGCGCAGTTCGAAGCGGGATATTCTGGAGATTGCCCTGGCGCATGGTTATGACAGCCATGAGGGATTTAGCCGCTCGTTTCGGGCGCAGTACCAGTGTACGCCCTCGGAGTATCGGGAGGCCAAGCGGCGCCAGGCGGTTTCCTGGGGCGAGCTGGTGGATGAGACGCTGGTTCATCGGTTCCTTGCTAAGTATCCGCAGTTTCGGCAGCTGGATGAGGATGAGGTGATTGACGGTCTGCTGGCGAAGGATGGCAGGAGATTTGGCTATCTTTGCACCAGTATTCAGGGCATGGGGCTGAAAGCCGTGACGGACCGGGAGGATTGGCAGGAGGGATTTGTGCTGATTGGGGATCGGCGGAATCAGGAAAATGGCTGGTATCTGGTGTTGGTTACAGATGAGGAGGCGGTGTTAAGGGAATGGATTGCGCAGCTGGAACAGGTGCAGCAGATTCTGACGAGTGCTGTGCAGGCGCTGCCGGAACCGGCGGAGGAGTATCGGGAGTATATGTATTTCGGGGAGGAAATGCAGACAAAGTTGCCAGAGCAGCTGCAGATTCGTCGTCTGACGCCGGAGGATACGGAGCTGATTCGGCAGTGGGCCGGGGAGCGGAACGATGGGTATGTGATGCATCTGCTGCATTTGGAATGCTGCGTGGACGATCCGGGAGTGCTGGAATTTGGGGTTTTTGAGAAATTGGCTACGGGGGACAAGAACGAATGTTCGGCTTTTGGCGGTAGGAATGTCTCAGATGCAGAACGTGGTGAACGGATGATTGCAGCGGTTGGCTGCGGGATTGAGTCTGTGCACGGATTTTCACTGAATGACGGGATTCAGATTCGGTTTGCGGCGGGAGAGGGAAGCGATTCGCTGTATCGTCAGATCTACGCGGGCGTGACCAACGAGATTGTGCGTATGGGGGTTCTGCCTTTTGATAATATACAGTATGGCCGATATGCGGCGGCGCATGGAGGATTTACTTCGGAAGAGCTGGGGTATCAGCTGGTTAATTGTATGTGGTTTGTCAAAGGGGAATAGGGGGCAGAGTATGTTAGGTCAATAGAAATAAAAATTCATAATAAGCTTCTTTTTTCTAAAATTAGTAAATAAAATCCTTTTTTTGTGGAATGCTACTAAGGAATTGGGATTATTTTATAGAAATGAAAAATTGTATGGATAGCATATACAATTAGAATATTCCTATAAAAAATACATGGATTTAGTAATGGCAGTATATTTATTATATATTCTTCACAAACTCGTCGCTTTAATAAATACTACCGCAACCACTAATCCATAAATAAAGAAAGGAAGCATGAGATGAAGACAGGAAAAAGAATTCTGGCAATGCTGCTCAGCGCAGTTCTGGCGGGATGGGGACTGTCCGGCTGTTCGGCGCTGCATACCGAGAAGCGTATTGTACGCATTGCCATCGGACAGTCGGAAACGCATCCGGAATATCTGGGGCTTCTGGAATTCAAGGAGTATGTGGAAGAGCGGCTGGGAGATAAATTTCAGATAGAAATCTTTCCCAATGAGCTGCTCGGAAGCACCCAGAAAGCAATTGAGCTGACGCAGACGGGTGCTGTAGACTTTACCGTGGCAGGTACGGCTAATCTGGAAACATTTACCAAAGTGTATGAGATTTTCAGCATGCCGTACCTGTTTGATTCTGTAGAAGCATATGTGGAGGTCATGGAAGATACCGACTATATGAAAAGAATCTATGAATCCACGGAAGAAGCCGGATTCCAGGTGGTGACTTGGTATTATGCAGGCACTAGAAATTTCTATGCAAAGAAGCCGATTAACAAGCCAGAGGATTTAAAAGGGCTGAAAATCAGAGTGCAGCAGAGTCCGGCAAGCATTTCCATGACAAAGGCATTTGGCGCGGCGGCAACGCCAATGAGCTTTGGAGAGGTATACACGGCCATACAGCAGGGTGTGATAGATGGCGCAGAAAATAATGAGTTAGCTCTGACTAACAACAAACATGGCGAGGTGGCGAAATATTATTCCTATACCCGGCATCAAATGGTTCCAGATATGCTGATTGCCAATCAGAGATTTCTTGATGGTTTAAGCGCCGAAGAGCGAGCCATCTTTGACGAGGCAGCAAGGCGGTCTACACAGGTGGAGCGCGAAGAGTGGGACAAGCAGGTGGACGAGGCAAGAGAGACGGCCGAGAAAAAGATGAAGGTGCAGTTTCAGGAGGTAGATATGGAGCTGTTTAAAAAGAAGGTTTCGGGAATCCATAGTGAAATGTTAGAGAATAATGAAAGCATTCGGGAATTCTATCAGCATATCCAAAAGATCAATCAGAAAATCGCTGGTGAACACGCTGAGCAGGGAGGACAGGGCTTATGAACGTAATAGTCAAGATTCGTAATATGGTCAACCAGTGTCTGTCGTGGTTATGCAGCATTCTTTTCATGCTTTTGGTAGTGATCGGAACGTACCAGATTGTAGTTCGTTACCTATTCAATACACCCAGTACAGTATCCGAAGAGCTTCTAACCTATGGATTTACCTGGATGGCACTGCTGGCTTCCGCACTGGTGTTCGGAAAAAGAGAGCATATGCGTATGGGATTTCTGGCAGATAAAATCAGTGGGACAAAACGAAGAATATTGGAAATCTTTATTGAATTGTTGATCTTGTTTTTTGTTAGCGTGGTGATGGTCTATGGCGGCATTCAGATTGTGAAGCTAACCATGTCGCAGATGACGGCCTCACTGGGTGTATCTATGGGTGTGATCTATCTGGCGGTACTAATTTCTGGTATCGTGATTGTGATTTATTCGATTTTAAATATTCTGGATCTTTGTCTGAATTCGGGAAATATGGATTCAGAGCGTGCATTTGATGAAATGCAGCTGCATAACAAGCAGCTTAGTGAGGAGGAAATTGAACAAAGTCAGAAAATCTTAAAGGAAACAGAGGAGGTATAACATGGATGCGGCAATTCTTTCAGGTTTGATTATTCTTGTACTGCTGGTTGTGCTGCTGGTTCTCGGCGTGCCGATTGCCATTGCTCTTGGTATATCGTCGATCTGTGCCATTCTGCCAGTGCTGGATACACAGGCGGCGGTGATTACCGGGGCACAGAGGATTTTTTCGGGAATTTCAGTATTCAGCCTGCTAGCAATTCCATTTTTCATTTTAGCTGGAAATATTATGAATAAGGGCGGGATTGCCATTCGGCTCATCAATCTGGCGAAGGTTGTGACCGGGCGGACCCCTGGCGCATTAGCCCAGACGAACGTAGTTGCAAATATGATGTTTGGCTCTATTTCCGGCTCTGGTACAGCGGCAGCCTCCGCTATGGGTTCCATTATCGGTCCGATTGAAGAAAAGGAGGGCTATGACCGGGATTTTTCCGCGGCGGTTAATGTAGCTTCTGCACCGACGGGACTTCTGATTCCACCCAGCAATGTGATGATAACCTATTCCCTTGTCAGCGGCGGAACTTCAGTGGCGGCATTGTTTATGGCAGGCTATATTCCAGGCATCTTATGGGGGCTGGCGTGCATGATTGTTGTGTTCTTTATGGCAAGAAAGCGTGGATACCGAAGCAAGACTCGATTCAGTAAAAAAGAGGCATTACAGATTATTTTACAGGCAATTCCATGCCTGCTATTAATTGTGATTGTAATTGGCGGAATTATATTTGGTATTTTTACGGCAACGGAAGGGTCTGTGGTAGCGGTAGTCTATTCCTTGATTCTATCATTATTTTTCTACAAATCTATTAAATTCAGGGATTTACCGAAGATTTTCCGGGAAAGTGCAGAAATGACAGGAATTATTGTATTTCTCATTGGTGTATCCTCTATCATGTCCTGGGTGATGGCATTTACCAGAATACCAGAAATCATTTCCAATGCCATGCTTGCTTTCAGCAGCAATAAATATGTACTTTTGATTTTAATCAATATGATCCTGCTGATTGTTGGGACCTTTATGGATATGACTCCGGCGTGCCTGATCTTTACGCCAATTTTTCTGCCAGTCTGCAAATATCTGGGGATGTCGGATATTCAGTTTGGTATCATGCTGATTTATAATCTATGCATTGGTACGATTACACCGCCGGTTGGTACGACGCTGTTTGTCGGTGTAAAAGTCGGCGGGGTAAAGATTGAAAGTATTATTCGCCCGCTGTTGGTGTATTTTGCAGCGATTTTTGCAGTGTTATTGCTTGTGACCTATATACCGCAGATTTCGTTGTGGCTGCCAGGTCTATTGGGATATATTTAATAAATAAAAATAAGGTCTTAGGGCCTTATTTTTTTAAAGCAATTTTTGGTAAGTTGTGGTATAATAAATAAAGTAATATAGAGCTCTTTAGTTATGGGTAATACAATATTTATTATTTGTAACTAGAGTTTGTCTGAAATGGTCGCCTTCAATCAGACATTTACAATTACCTGTGAAATATGACAAGGAAGAGGAGTGGTAGTTTATGAAAGTACTGGACAAATTATTTCATCTAAAGGAGAATCAGACGGATATTCGGACAGAAGTGATAGCCGGAATTACAACATTTATGACTATGGCGTATATTCTGGCTGTGAATCCGAATATTTTATCAGAAGCTGGTATGGACCGAGGAGCAGTCTTTACGGCAACAGCCTTGGCTGCTTTTCTGGGAACCTGCTTGATGGCGCTGCTGGCTAATTATCCGTTTGTGCTGGCACCGGGGATGGGGCTTAATGCATATTTGGCATATACAGTTGTAGGGAATATGGGATATTCCTGGAAAGTTGCCCTGGCAGCGGTATTTGTAGAGGGGCTGGTATTTATTGTACTTTCGCTGACCAATGTACGGGAGGCGATCTTTAATGCGATCCCTATGAATCTAAAGCATGCGGTGTCGGTGGGAATTGGGCTGTTTATAGCTTTTATTGGTCTGCAGAATGCAAAAATTGTTGTGGATTCTTCTACACTGGTGACCATTTTTTCTTTTAAGAAATCGGCGGATGCAGGGACGTTTACAACAGAAGGAATTACCGTACTGCTGGCTTTGGTGGGAATTTTATTTACGGCGGTTCTAATGGTAAAGAAGGTAAAAGGAAATATTCTCTGGGGTATTTTGGCAACATGGCTGTTGGGGATTGTCTGTCAGCTTGTAGGGCTGTATAAGCCAAATCCAGAGGCTGGATGGTTCAGTCTGATTCCTGATTTCAGCAATGGAATATCGGTTCCAAGCCTGTCCCCGGTTTTTGCTAAATTGGATTTTGGAGATGTGCTGTCTATTGATTTTATAACAGTGATATTTGCTTTTTTATTTGTCGATTTGTTTGATACACTGGGAACGTTAATTGGTGTTGCTTCCAAGGCGGATATGCTGGATGAGAAAGGAAGACTGCCGAGAATCCGAGGCGCGCTGATGGCGGATGCGGTCGGAACTACGGCAGGAGCTGTATTGGGAACTTCAACAGTTACTACGTTTGTAGAAAGTGCAGCGGGTGTGGCAGAAGGGGGAAGAACCGGATTGACCGCAATGGTATCGGCGGTTTTATTTGGAATTTCCTTGATTTTATCCCCGGTATTTTTGGCAATTCCATCGTTTGCGACAGCACCGGCGTTGGTGATGGTAGGATTTTTAATGATGACTTCTATTACGAAGATTGATTTTAAGGATTTGACCGAGGCGATTCCGGCATTTATTGCGATTATGGCAATGCCGTTTATGTACAGTATTTCGGAAGGAATCGCTATGGGTGTCATTTCTTATGTGGTCATTAATCTGGTTGCCGGAAAGTATAAGAAGATTTCACCACTGATGTATGTGCTGGCAATTTTGTTTGTGGCTAAATATGTGATGATTTAATGGATACTTTGCTAGATAGTAGAAGTGAGATGGAGGAAGAGCAGATTGCAAAAAGAGCAGGAGTCTTTGCCGTATTGATTGACAGGGAGGTTATGAAAGCAGAATATGGACAGGATCAGACGATACATGATTTGACAGAATTGATTGCTTTGGTTTAGGGAAAATCAGCTTAGTATTGTGCAGCTTAGTTTTTCGTTGCACGAAGCTAAGCTGGTTTTTGTTATACAGGGTTTCATCTATAATAAATGGCTGCTATATAAGAAAATAACTTTAACCGGGGATCTATTATGGATTTAGGAGATAATTGTAATAGATAGTTGATGAAATTCGAAAAAGCGAGTATACTATATTTGGAAAGAACGATAGTGTTCTGCGTAAAGGTAGGAATAGATCAAAAAAATATCTATAAAAAATATAACAGGCAGTCATAAAATTTGACATTTCTTTATGCCTAAAAATATCACATAGAAAGGAATTGCATTTATGAAATTAAACAGTCAGGAATTAAAAAACAGGCAGGTATGGGAGTCTGCGGGATTTGCATTGCCGCAGTTTGATGTGGAGGAAGTGGCAAAGGAGACAAAGGAACATCCGGCATGGATTCATTTTGGCGCGGGCAATATCTTTCGTGCATTTCCGGCAGCAGTCCAGCAGAAGCTTCTGAATGAGGGAAAGGCAAAGACTGGAATTATTGTAGCAGAAGGCTATGATTATGAAATTATAGATAAAATGTATGACCCGCATGATAACCTGGGGCTGCTTGTGACTCTGAAGTCTAACGGTACGATCGAAAAAACGGTAATCGGCAGTATTGTGGAGGCTTTGCGTGCAGACAGTGAAAATGAGAAGGATTTTGGACGGCTGAAAGAGATTTTCCGGGCAAAGACGCTGCAGATGGTTAGTTTTACAATTACGGAAAAGGGATACAGCCTGGTGAATGCCAAAGGAGAAGTGATGGCAGATGTAGCAGCTGATTTTGAAAACGGCCCTGCAAAGCCAAAGAGCTATATTGGTAAGTTAGCTTCCCTTCTATATGAGAGATTCCAGAACGGGGCACTTCCTGTTGCCTTGGTCAGCATGGATAACTGCTCGCACAATGGAACCCGTCTCTATGAGGCAGTAGAAGCATTTGCCAAGAAATGGGAAGAACATAATTTGGTAAATGCAGGATTTCTTGCATATATATCGGATAAATGCAAGGTAAGTTTCACATGGTCAATGATTGACAAGATTACTCCCCGACCAGATGAAAGTGTGAAAGAAATGCTGAAAGAAGCAGGTTTTGAAGATGTTGAGGCCAAGGTAACATCCAAGAATACTTATGTAGCGCCATTTGTTAATGCAGAAGAGCCGCAGTATCTTGTGATTGAGGACGAGTTCCCTAATGGCAGGCCGAATCTTGACGAAGCCGGTATTATTTATACAGACCGGGAGACCGTAGACAAGGTAGAGAAAATGAAGGTCTGCACCTGCCTGAACCCGCTGCATACCGCATTGGCAGTCTATGGCTGCCTGCTTGGCTATACGTCTATTTATAAAGAAATGGAAGATCCGGAGCTTAAGAAATTAGTGGAGACAATCGGTTACGTCGAAGGGCTTCCGGTTGTGGTGAATCCAGGTATTCTTGATCCGAAAGCATTTATTGACGAAGTGCTGCAGGTGCGTATTCCGAATCCATTTATGCCGGATACTCCGCAGAGAATTGCTACAGATACTTCCCAGAAGCTATCTATTCGGTTTGGTGAGACCATTAAGGCTTACGCTGCCGACCCTAAACTGAATGTTCAGGATTTAAAGCTGATTCCGCTTGTATTGGCTGGCTGGTGCCGCTATCTGCTGGCTGTCGATGATAAGGGAGAGAAATTCGAGTTAAGTCCCGACCCGTTGCTGGATTCGGTGTGTGCTTATGTCAAGGAGATCCAGCTGGGAGCAGTTGGAAATATACATGAGAAGCTGCAGCCGATTCTTGCGGATGAGAAGATTTTTGGTGTGGATTTGTATCAGGCCGGACTTGGAGAGCGTGTTGAGGAGTTATTTGCCGAATTAGCTGCAGGACCAGGTGCAGTCCGTGCAACACTGCAGAAATATGTAAAATAGCATCCATGCCTTCTGGCGGCTAACGGCAAAGCCCTAGTCTGGATGGAAAGGTTTGTATAGAACGTATGTTTGAAATAGAAGAAGAGTTGAAAAAGCTTCCGGCAAAGCCAGGCGTTTATATTATGCATGACCGGACCGATGCCATTATCTATGTAGGTAAGGCAATCAGCCTGAAAAACCGAGTGCGTCAATATTTTCAGAAAAGCCGGAATAAAGGCGTGAAAATTGAACAGATGGTAGAAAGAATCGCCCGATTTGAATATATTATTACGGATTCAGAGCTGGAAGCGCTGGTGCTGGAATGTAATCTGATTAAAGAGCATCGACCGAAATATAATACGATGCTGATGGATGATAAGACTTATCCATTTATCAAAGTAACGATGGGTGAGGATTATCCGCGGGTGCTGTTTTCCAGAACCATGAAGAAAGATAAGTCCAGGTATTTTGGTCCTTATACCAGTGCAGGAGCGGTAAAAGAGGTGATAGATCTGCTGCGCAAGATCTATTTGATCCGTTCCTGCAGCCGGTCCCTGCCCAGAGATATTGGCAGGGGCCGGCCTTGCCTGAATTATCATATTCAGCAGTGTCTGGCTCCTTGTCAGGGTTATGTGACAAAGGAACAATACCAGGAACAGATACAAAAAGCAGTAAAATTTTTAAATGGCAGTTATAGTGATGTGATCAAAGAGTTAGAAGAAAAGATGCAGAAAGCTTCGGACGAACTGGAGTTCGAGCGGGCAATTGAATATCGGGAATTGCTGCATAGTGTGAAGCAGATTGCTCAGAAGCAGAAAATTACCAATTTTGATGGTGAGGATAAAGATGTTGCCGCGCTTGCGGTGGACGGAGAAGACGCGGTAGTACAGGTGTTCTTTGTTCGGGGCGGCAAGCTGATTGGACGGGAGCATTTCTTTGTGCATGCCGCACTGGAAGAGAACAAGAGCCAGGTACTGTCGAATTTTATGAAGCAGTACTACAGCGGTACACCTTTTCTTCCACGGGAAATTATGATTGGAGAGGAAATAGAGGATCTAGCGCTGATGGAGGAGTGGCTTTCTGGTAAAAAAGGTCAGAAAGTACATATTCGTGTACCCAAGAAGGGGACAAAGGAAAAGCTGGTTGAACTGGCGGCCAAGAATGCCAGGCTGGTACTGGATCAGGACCGTGAGAAGCTGAAACGGGAGGAAGGAAGAACCATCGGAGCTCTAAAGGAAATTCAGCATTTATTAGGTATGGCGGAACTGAACCGTATTGAAGCCTATGATATATCGAATACAAGCGGATTTCAGTCCGTCGGTTCGATGATTGTTTATGAAAAAGGAAAACCTCAGAGAAGCGATTACCGCAAGTTTAAGATTCAGTCTGTAGAAGGGCCGAATGACTATGCCAGTATGGAAGAAGTTCTAAGCAGGCGTTTTACTCATGGAGTAGAGGAACGTAAGGAATTAGAACAGAAGCAGCTGGGGCAGGAATTTGGAAGCTTTACGAAATTTCCGGATTTGATTATGATGGATGGAGGAAAGGGGCAGGTTCATATAGCGGAAGAAGTGCTTAGAAAATTAGAAATAAACATACCAGTCTGCGGTATGGTCAAAGATGATAATCATAGAACCAGAGGCCTATATTTTCATGATCAGGAGCTGCCGATTGATAAACATTCAGAAGGATTTCAGCTGATTACTAGAATTCAGGATGAAGCACACCGCTTTGCGATTACATTTCATAGGAATCTGCGCAGCAAGGAACAGATTCATTCGATTCTGGATGATATTCCAGGAATCGGAGAGACCAGGCGCAAGGCATTGATGAAGCAGTTTATGTCAATTGAAGCGGTGAAGGAAGCAGACGTGGAACAGCTGAGGCAGGTTCCGGCAATGAATGAACGGGCTGCACAGGCAGTTTATGATTTTTTTCATCCAACGCAGCAGGGGGTAGAATCCTATGAATAATATAAAACTTGCAAGACGAAAACTGACCCATACTCAAACAATTGCATTTGGTTTTTTCTTGGTCATTCTCAGCGGAACTCTGTTATTGATGCTGCCGATTTCTGCCAGGGATGGAAATGCTACAGGATTTTTGGACTGTCTGTTTACTGCCACCAGTGCTACCTGTGTGACCGGCCTGGTAACAGTGGACACCTTTCAGCACTGGTCCTTATTTGGACAGAGCGTGATTTTGGTATTGATTCAGGTCGGCGGTATGGGCTTTATGACGATCGGCGTTGTATTTGCCATTCTGTTAAGAAGGAAGATTACCCTGAATGAGCGGGGAATTCTGCAGGAGAGCATGAACGTGGTAAAGCTGGGCGGAATTGTTCGACTGGCCAAGAGGACAGCAGGACGGGTAGCTATAGTGGAGACGGCAGGAGCATTATTGCTTTCCATCCGTTTTATTCCCCAGTTTGGATTAGTGAGGGGAATTTATTATAGTATTTTTCACGCAGTCTCTGCTTTTTGCAATGCGGGGATTGATTTGATGGGATATAGCGGAGAATATTCTTCCTTTGTCCAGTATTCAGATGATATTCTGGTGAATGTTACTATTATGTCCCTGATTGTTATGGGCGGAATTGGATTCGTAGTATGGAATGATGTGCTGGAGCATAAATGGCATGTTCGGCGGTATATGTTACATAGCAAGATCGTAATCAGTTTTACACTTGTTTTAATTGTCGGAGCCAGCGTATTGTTCTATTTATTAGAGAGAAATAATTTGATGAAAGATATGTCCACTTCCGAGACCATTCTGACCTCAGCGTTTAGTTCCGTAACGGCAAGAACGGCAGGTTTTAATACAATAGATACCGCAGGACTTTCGAATGGAAGCAAGCTGCTCACAGCGCTGCTGATGTTTATTGGGGGCAGTCCTGGTTCTACAGCCGGAGGAATTAAGACGGTAACACTGGTTGTGCTGATGGTTTATGTATGGTCTAATATAAGAAACAGCGGCGGATGTAATATTTATAAAAGGCGCCTGGATGATGAGGCGGTAAAAAATGCCAGTAATGTACTTTGTATCAGTTTATTTTTAAATGTTGCTGCATTAATTGCAATCTGCGGAATGCAGCCAGAGCTTTCAGTGGGAGATGTAGTTTTTGAAGTATTTTCAGCTATGGGAACGGCTGGTATGAGTACAGGAATTACAAGATCGCTTTGTACAGGTTCGCGGGTGATTATCATACTGCTTATGTATTGCGGAAGATTAGGCAGTATGACATTTGCTGTGACTTTTGCGAAGAGTAAGAGGACTTCACCGCTGCGGCTGCCTGCGGAGAAGATTATGATAGGTTAATATGCAGTAGAATCATACTGCAGAGGAGGATTACATGAAATCAGTATTAATTATTGGAATGGGACGCTTCGGTCACCACCTTTGCACGAAGATGGTAGAGCTGGGAAATGAAGTGATGATTGTAGATGAGAATGAGGAAAAAATTAAGGACATGCTTCCCATGGTGTTGAATGCTCAAATTGGAGATTGTACAGACCCTAATGTTTTAAAGGAGCTGGGAGTTCGTAACTTTGATATCTGTTTTGTATGCATTGGCACAAATTTTCAGAGCAGTTTGGAGATATCTTCTCTGTTGAAAGAAATGGGAGCTCGTTATGTGATCAGCAAAGCAAACAGGGATATTCAGGCGAAATTTCTGCTGCGGAATGGAGCGGATGAGGTGCTGTATCCAGACCGTGATGTTGCTCAGAGAGCAGCGATACGTTTTAGTGCCAATCATGTGTTCGATTATGTGGGATTGACTAGTGAATATTCTATGTATGAGATTCCGCCTATGGAGGAATGGGTAGGAAAATCCATTCGGGAAGTAAATTTTCGGGCGAAATATCAGGTTACTATATTGGGAATAAAAAAAGAAGATCAAACGGATCTAATTCCAGATGCCGATCATATTTTCGAGAAAAACGAACATTTAATGATAGTGGGACGCAAAGAGGATGTCGACCGGATTCTGGAACATATAGAATAAAAAGTGCACAAAGTTACTAAAGTTATAGATAATATTAATGGTAAATCATGCCGATATAGTATATGACGGGGTGCGCCTTAGCAGAACGAACATAAGAGTAATTATAATCTTACTGAAAATAGTATTGACGGCAGTCAATAATGAAAGGAGGAGTGGGTATGAATTTTAATTATTCCAATATGTTTTCCGGTTCGGGCGGAAGTTCTTCTGGATTATCAGGGTTATATGGTTTGGTAGGTGAATATAATAATATTCGTTCCGGTGCTTATTTCAAAGCTTTAAAGGCTTACTATGCAAAAGATGCGAAGAGTTCTTCTTCGTCCAGCAGCAATAGTACCAATAAAGAAGATAAGACAACGGAGATCAAAGACAATGCCTCAACCCGGTCTTATGCTAATGTAAAGAGTGAAGCAGCTGAATTAAAGAAGTCAGCAGAAGCTCTGACTAAAACCGGCACAGATTCTCTCTTTACAGAAAAAGAACGAAGAGTTAAGAACGAGACGACTGGAAAATACGAGACGGTCAAAGATGTGGATATGGGCGAGATTCAGGAAGCAGTTAAGAATTTCGTTAATTCCTATAATGATACAATGAAAGCTGCTAACAAGACTGGTAATGCGGATATTATCCGTAATGCTGGATATATGGCAACTCAGAGTAAGATTCACAGCCGCGCTCTTTCGGAGGTCGGCATAAGCATTAATAAGGACAATACTCTTTCCATTGATACTGAGAAGCTGGAATCTGCAAATCTGGATAATCTCAAGACCTTATTCAATGGAAAAGATTCCTATGCAAACTTTGTATCCAAGAGAGCAGACATGGTAACGAATGCTGCGACTAAGGCGGCATCTTCTTCAGGTAATTTTTACAATAACAACGGCAACTATTCCAATTACAGTTATAATACCAATTCACTGGATTGGTATCTGTAGGAAAGCCAGATAAAACAATTGTCCTGCTGGCTCTAATCTGAGACAGCAGGATTCGATGCTAAGGCGTACTTTGTTCTGGAAAGAAGGAAGATTCTAAAGTTTTACCAATATATTTCCGATATATAAAGTGAAACATTGATCAGAATCATGAGGACAGGATGTCAAAGAACATATTTTGTATGGAGCAATACGAAATATGGGAATAATCAAGGAGGAATGAACTATGGGAGTTAATTCAGTTTCAAGTACAACCAGTACGTATGATGCGTATAAAACCAGTAAATCGACAAGAACAGAGGAAGCGGCATCAAAGACTGAGAAGAAGAGCAGTTCCGGCGTAGTATATGAAAAATCTTCCGATATTAAGAAAATGAGCGATAGTGATCGGGCAGCTCTGGTTAAACAGTTGCAGACTGACCAGGAGAACAGGAAGAGTCAGCTTGCAAGTCTGGTTACCGATATGATGAGCAAGCAGGGAAAAACTTTCGGTATGGCTCAGAATGAGGACAGTATCTGGAGATTTCTTGCTGGCGGCAATTTTACTGTTGATGCAAAGACTAAAGCAGATGCGCAGGCAGCCATTGCAGATGACGGATATTGGGGCGTTGAGCAGACTTCACAGAGAATCTTTGATTTTGCCATGGCTTTATCAGGCGGTGACGATGATAAGATGGATGAGATGCTGGCAGCTTTTGAGAAAGGCTTTAAGCAGGCTACCAAATCATGGGGCAAGAAACTGCCAGATATTTCCCAGAGAACCCGCGATGCGGTTTATGAGAAATTTGAACAGTACAAAAATGGATCTCAAGAATAGACCGGATTTATATTCGGCAGTATTATGCTGAGTATATAAAAAGAGGGTATTTCTAGTATAAGAGACTGGAAATACCCTCTTTTTTGTATTACAGCCAGATGAAAAGTTTACTGTAGAATAGTTCTATTTGAATTCTACAATGGTCACTCCGGCATCGCCTTCGCCAAATTCTCCTAAACGGAAATTTTTGACGTATTTGAGACGACGCAGATATTGATGTATCCCCTGACGCAGAGCGCCGGTCCCTTTTCCATGTACTACACGGACCTGCTGCAGGTGTGTAAGATAGGCGTCGTCTAAATATTTATCCAAGACTGCGACTGCTTCATCCACCGTCATGCCAAGAAGGTTGATTTCCGGTGAAATACTGGCGGCTTTGGACATCTTTGAACCGCCGGAAGAGGATTTGCTGCTTTTCTTTACAGTTACCGCCTCGTCCGGCAGGATTTCCAAATCACTGATAGGCAGCTGGGAACGGAGAATGCCCATCTGGACCATAACCATACCCTTGGCATTAGGCAGTGAGGAGATAGTTCCTTTGAGGTTCATGCTGTATACATGAACCGTGTCTCCGATTCGAAAATCTGAGGGTTTGTGTTCTTTTTTGCGTTCTGGTGTTTTTAACGCCATGCCTTTTTCTGTATGGGACATTCGGGAACGCAGCTCCGAGCGTTTTTGTTCCATTTCCTTTACAGAAACATTTTCTTTGCCGAATTTCTGGAAATCCTTCATAGTCTGGTCTGCAAAAGCTTTGGCTTCGGCTAGAATTTTTCTGGCTTCCTCATTAGCGTTGCGGAGAATGTTTTCCTTTTGCTCGTCTAGCCTACCCTCTTTCTTTTCTATACGCAGTGTCAGCTGTTTGACTTCATTTTTATACTCCTGAATTTCAAGCCGTTCTTTTTCAATGGTTCGGCGGCTCTGTTCTAAGTCGGCAATTAAGTCCTCAAATGTCTCATCTTGAGAACTGATATGCTTCTTGGCATCATTGATAATATAGTTAGGCAATCCTAACTTCTTAGAAATAGCAAATGCGTTGCTTTTACCAGGAATGCCGATCAGCAGACGATAAGTGGGCTGCAGTGTTTCTACGCTGAATTCACAGCTTGCATTTTCTACAAATTCTGTACCTAAAGCAAATACTTTCAGCTCGCTGTAATGGGTAGTTGCCATTGTACGAATCCCTCGCTGATGCAGATGGGATAGTATGGCAATGGCAAGTGCTGCGCCTTCGGTAGGATCGGTTCCGCCTCCCAGTTCATCAAAAAGCACCAAAGAGCGCTGGTCTACTTTTTTCAGGATGGAGACAATATTGGTCATATGGGAGGAAAAGGTACTTAAGTTCTGTTCAATGCTCTGTTCATCCCCAATATCAGCAAATACATTTGTAAATACAGACAATTCGGAGCCATCATGAGCTGGAATGTGAAGTCCAGCCTGACCCATCAGGGTAAACAGTCCTACTGTTTTTAATGAAACAGTTTTGCCGCCGGTATTTGGACCGGTTACAATTAACAAGTCAAATTCTTTTCCAAGGTAGATTGTGATAGGTACTACCTTTTGCGGATCTAAGAGGGGATGGCGTCCGTCCCGGATAGAGATATAGCCGTTGGAATTAAAAATAGGTCGGGTTCCTTTGTATTCCTGGGCATAGAATGCCTTTGCAAATATGAAATCTAGTTGTACCAGAAGTTCATAATTGCAAAGAATTTCCTCCATATATTCACTGACCTGCTGGCTGAGTGTGGCCAGAATAACTTCGATTTCCTCCTGTTCCTTTAGAAACAGCTGCTTTAAGTCGTTGTTTAATTTTACAACCGCCATCGGTTCAACAAAAAGCGTAGAACCAGTGGAGGACTGATCGTGGATCATACCGGGAACCTGGCTGCGGTATTCTGCTTTGACCGGCAGGCAGTAGCGGTCTCCGCGCATGGTAATCACACTGTCCTGCAGATAGGTGCGCATGGAAGAGCTGTTGAGTAAAGAATTCATCTGCGAGCGGATTTTATCATTCATGCTCTTGATACTGCGTCTGGTATGCCGCAGCGTGGGACTGGCCTCATCACTGATTTCGTCTTCGGAAATAATGCATCGGCTGATTTCAGCGGAGAGGGGAGTCAAAGGTTCTAATTGCCGGAATCTCTCATCCAAAGAATCTTCAGTATCATCCCCGTGTTCTTTTCGGGAGTAAGTTTTGATTCGTTTGGTGATTTCCAGAAGTTTATTGATGCTGAGCAGTTCTTCTATATTAAGAGTGCTGCCGATTTCTAAACGCTTCATACTGGCACGGATATCTTTCAGACCAGAAAAGGAGATGCCGCCTTTTTTATATATTCTGGTCAAGGCATCTTTAGTTTCGGTCTGTGCTAGTTCTATGTCCGGCAGGCTGTCTGATGGAAGAAGTCTTAAACAGAGTTCTTTTCCTGCTGTGGAGGAAGCATATTGGGCAAGCCGTTCAGTGATTTTATGGTATTCTAAAGTAATTAAGCTTTTTTCGTTCATGGTTTTCCTTTCTTGTTTTTGCAGCCAGGTTCTGGCTCGGTAGAATCTCTTTTGAAAAGCGATTTTTCTTATAGTTTATCATACTATAAAAATCTCAGGAACGCAAGGCCGGGCATCTTGAAAAATAGGCTTATCTGTGCTACAATGGTTACGCTTGCAGACGTGAAAATAGAAAAAATGTTACAAATGTTCTGCAGCCTTGGAATCAGAGGTATTGATTTAGGATCAAGTAAGAAAGGATAGGGAAGAAGATGAGATATATAGAAGCATTAAAAGAGGGGGAACACGTTTCAGAAATTTATTTCTGCAAACAAAAGCAGTCGCTGACAACCAAAGCCGGTAAGCCTTACGATTCCCTGATTCTGCAGGACAAGACTGGTACGATAGATGCGAAGATCTGGGATGTAAGTTCCCAGGGAATATATGATTTTGAAGCCATGAATTATGTGGATGTAGTCGGGGAAGTCGTCAGTTTCCAGGGCGCGCTGCAGTTGAATATTAAGACGATCCGCCCTGTTTCGGAGGGCGGATGCGACCCAACCGAATATATGCCCAGTTCTGATTATGACATCGAACAAATGTACGATGAACTGCTGGGACTGATAAAAAAAGTCAAAAATACATATTTAAATCAGTTATGCGGCTTATTCTTTATAAAAAGCGAAAAAATCATTCAGGTATTTAAGAACCACTCAGCAGCAAAAAGCGTCCATCACAGCTTTATCGGAGGCCTTCTGCAGCACACGCTGGCCGTAATGAAGCTGTGCGATTTTTACTGCGACCATTATCCGCTGCTCAACCGCGACCTGCTTTTAACCGCCGCGGCCCTGCATGATATCGGAAAACTCAAGGAATTGTCCGCATTTCCGGAAAATAACTACACCGATGACGGCCAGCTTCTGGGCCATATTGTCATCGGTTCTGAGTGGGTGCACGACGCTGTCCGCCAGATTCCCGATTTCCCGGCTAAGCTCAAACGGGAACTGCAGCACTGTATCATTGCTCACCACGGAGAACTGGAGTACGGTTCACCCAAGAAACCAGCCCTGGCGGAAGCTGTGGCTTTAAACTACGCGGACAACACCGACGCCAAATTACAGACACTGACAGAGATTTTCAAGGTGCCGGCCAACCGCAGCGGCGAATGGATCGGTATGAACCGTCTGTTTGAGTCGAATCTGCGGCTCGCGGGAAAATGGGACTAAATTAGGAAAGGCTGCGAACATGAATCTAGTAAAAAATGACACTGTCACAGTGACGATAGAAGATCTGGGCGTCAACGGAGAAGGAATCGGAAAATATGACGGATATACGCTGTTTATCAAAGACGCTGTTATCGGCGACGTAGTAGAAGCCAAAATCATGAAACTGAAAAAAAACTACGGCTACGCCCGTCTTCTGCGGATTCTAACGCCCTCCGCCAGCCGCGGAGAACCTAAATGCAGCGTCTACCGCCAGTGCGGCGGCTGTCAGCTGCAGGCGCTCGCCTACGAGGAGCAGCTGCATTTTAAAGAACAGAAAATACTTGGTAATCTAAAGCGAATCGGCCAGTTTGACCAGGTGCCGATGGAGCCGATCATCGGCATGGAGATTCCGTACCGCTACCGCAATAAGGCTCAGTTTCCGATTGGAAAAAACAAAGCCGGCGAACTGATCGCCGGCTTCTACGCAGGCCGTACCCACGCTATCATTCCCCAGACGGACTGTGTTCTTGGCGACCCCATTAATGGGAAAATTCTTCGAATTGTTCTGAATTTCATGAAAAAATATACAATTCCCCCCTACGATGAACAAAACGGCACCGGCCTCGTGCGGCATGTCCTGATTCGCAAAGGCTTTACAAGCAGCGAGCTGATGGTGTGCTTGATTCTCAATGGAGACGATCTGCCGCACGGACAGGCGCTGGCGGACGAGCTGGCCGGAATTGAGGGAATGACAAGCCTGTCGCTGAACATCAACAAAACGCGCAGCAACGTGATTCTGGGAGAGCTGTTAAAGGTGCTCTGGGGCAGCCAGTATATTCATGATCAGATTGGAGACATCCGTTACCGGATCTCTCCACTGTCCTTTTTCCAGGTAAATCCGTTGCAGACCCGTAAATTGTATGATTTGGTTGTGCAATTTGCACAATTTACCGGCCAGGAGGTTGTGTGGGATCTGTACTGCGGGACGGGAAGCATTTCTCTCTACATTGCCCGGCATGTGAAAGAGGTGTATGGGGTAGAAGTGATTCCGCAGGCCATAGAGGATGCTCGTGTGAATGCAGAGGAAAATCAGATTGCTAATGCTGAATTTTATGTGGGAAAGGCAGAAGATGTGGTGCCGCGCCTCTATCAGGAAGAGGGTATTTATGCGGATGTAATTATTGTTGACCCGCCGCGTAAAGGGTGTGATGCGTCGATTTTAGAGACGATGATCCAGATGGCGCCTGCGAAAATCGTCTATGTTAGCTGCGACTCCGCAACGCTGGCGCGGGATCTGCGTGTGCTGTGTGATGCAGGGTATGAGCTTGTAAGGGTGAGAGGAGTAGATTGTTTTTGTCAGACGGTGCATGTGGAGACGGTTGTAATGCTTTCCCACAAAAAACCCGACAGCGTAATCAACGTAAAAGTCGAGTTTGGCGAGGGTGAGGGAAAAGTGCCGCTTGATAATATTGCCAATAGAGCCGCAGCATACAAGCCGAAAGAGC
>JAAVZI010000003.1 GCA_022791575.1 Lachnospiraceae bacterium | reverse complement strand
TTGAAATAAAATATAATCAATCGGCTTCGCCGCAAATTTTGAGCGATTTGTCAAGTGTTTTTACAAAAAAGTGGGTGATTTTTTTGAGATAGGGGTCTGAAAGCCTTATAAAATCAAGGCTGAAGATTCCGAGAAGTTATTTTTGACAAAAGGAGGAATAATCATATGGCTGACTGCAGCAACCGGAGGCCGTGTCCGTGTACATTTGACTGTCCGAGACATGGGAAATGCTGTGAATGTGTGGCGCATCATCGGGATCATGACGAAGGGGTGCCGGGCTGCTTCTTTTCGAAAGAGGCGGAGGCTACATATGACAGGAGTATTGAGGCACTGTGCCGTGACCGTGGACTGATGGAATAAGGTTTGGGCGCCGGCGTCAGAGATTTCGGAAATGTGCGGCTCACGTAGTTTGAGCTGGTGCGCGGCATGGCGTCTGTGTTGAGAGAGAGAAAAGATTTGGGTATTTAGAGAGGAGTTCGTTTTTGAACGGGCTGACCTTCTGAGTTGGGGCTAATTTAGATGGAAAGGAATTGAGTTAAGGTTATGAATATAGTTGAGAAAAGAACTGGGGAGCAGTTATGCCTTTGTTTGGAGGGCAGGCTGGATACAACGACGGCACCAGAGCTGGAGAAGAGATTAAAGGAACAGCTGACAGGAGTGAAAGAACTGGTGTTCGACATGGAAAAGCTGGATTATTTGTCGTCGGCGGGACTGCGGATTCTTCTGGGTGCGCAGAAGAGGATGAACCAGCAGGGCAGTATGAAGGTGGTTCATGTGAATGAGACGATTATGGAGATATTTGAGGTGACGGGGTTTGTGGATGTTCTTGTGATTGAAGGGTGAGAGGTTGTCGTTCTTTAATAAAGAGAATCATTATAATAGAACAGTTTCGTTTCCATAATATCAAGTGTTTTTGTTATACTTATAATTTAAGAAGTTAAATCATAAGGTTCAGCAGTTCTTCGATTGTGTATTTATAGTAGAACTGCTAACAAATTTGATGTCTTGTATTTTGAGTAAGAATAAATAGATCACGTATTATAATACAATCTATTCAGTATACTTCTTGTTTATTTCTAAAAAAGAATTCCTGTATTTGAATTGTTAAACAAACGTTTCATACATTAGAACATGTTTAACAATTCATTCACATCAACTGTACCTCACATTTTCTATAATATTTCCCCAACATTCAGTCGATATATCCTGCTATACCTACTGAAAACGAAAGAAATCGCCCACCTGCACTGTTAGAGTTTGGGCAATACATATAAAAACGAAGCGAATTAAAAACGTCTTTGAGCTTCGTTTTTATATGTATTGTTCAAACTCGTCGCTTTGATTTAGACCTTCGCAATCACCTAACATGTAATTAATATAAGGCGGTTTTCAAACACGTCCTAGCAATAGTAATAAACCTAAAGCAAAACATTACTTAAATTCCATACAATAACAGATATGCAACTGAATGATACAATAATAGGAACAATAGGTATAAATCATATATACTCAATATATGGTTTATTTTTAAATTAGGAAATTATAAGAAACAATAAGATCATTATAGTTAGCAATATACTCCCTTTATAAGATACTTCATAGTTCCTTAACGCGGCCTGTTTTATAAAAATAAAAAAGGTTAAAATTAAATGTATTACATTTTATTTTTATAGGAGGGCTACTATGGCTAAAGGAAAGGAACATACTAAAATCAAAGAAATACGCCTAGAATTAGGGTATACACAGGAACAATTTGCAGAAATATTTGATTTATCCTTGTCAGGATACAAGAAAATCGAAAGCGGAGAAGTAAAACTTACTATTGATAAACTTTACATTCTCAATGAGAAATTAGGTGTATCAGCAGACTATATATTATTTGATACAAAATCTGAATTGAGCGATGTATGGGGAGAGATTCACAGACTTCCAGATGTTGAAAAATGGAAATTTCTAATGCGGCTGTATACATATTTGTCAAAAAGAATCAGCAATGAGTCCATGGCCGAAAAGCTGATGAATTGCGTGGACGAAACAGTTGTTGATTTTCTAAATAAAGAAAGTAAGGATCAATAATTAAATAAAAGATGTACGAAAGAGAATGCGGAACAGAAAAGATAATTTCTGTTCCATTTTTGCATGGACAAAAGAAGGAGGTTGAAAAGATTTCTAGTAGTTGATAAAATATGTACTTGAAAAAAGCATATATTTTCTCCCATTTTAATCAAAATATTTGCGCGAATAATGTACAATAGGTAAGAAAAACAGGAACTATAGAGGGTTTCTGTTTTCATATAATTAAGCTAGATTAATGTTGAGGGGTGATACATATGAAGAGCATAAATAAGGAAATGGGCGAAAGAATATTTATTGCAAGAAGCATGAAAGGTTATACAAGAGAATTTCTTGCAGAACGGGCAGGTATCTCAGCAAAATTTTTGTATGAGATAGAAACTGGAAGAAAAGGCTTTTCATCAAGCGTTTTAAGCAGTTTATGTTCTGCATTGGGATTAAGCGCGGATTATGTATTATTTGGTAGAGAAGATATGACCTATAATAAACAGCTTGTCGGAACGTTGGAACTGTTCGGACAACAGCAGGAAGAAATATTAATCACTATATTAAATGAAATTTATAGATTGTCAACAATTAAATAGAAATCAGTAAAGGATTGTAATTTGACAGCGAATCCGTTATACTAAGTATAGTAAAACTTGTATAACGGATTTTTTATATTTAGGGGGAAAGCGGTTATGCGCAGGATTTCACTGGAACAGCTCCTAATACAGTCCAGAAAGCAGACTTATATAGAACAATATGAATACATACGAAAACTACTGGAGGCTGAGCAGATCAAGGAAGTAAAGGCTTCTCCTAGAAATGGTAAAAAGCCCGCCCTTCATCTGGAATATTGGCTGGTAGAACAGCAAGAAGATTATGAAGAATTAGAAGAGGAACTGCAGTTTCGGATAGTACCTGCAATTGAGACCGATTATTACCTTCATCATCTTAGCAGTTATAAGGAAGACCGGCCCTGGGTGCAGCTTTTGAACGGTTTTCTTAAGAACCAGAGTGAGCGGCTGAAGGAACCGGTTTCAGTTAATGAAAGAAGCTTTCAGATCTGGCAGAGAGAGAAGTTTATAAAAGAAGAAGCCGGAAAACGGATACTAAAGCGCTGCGGCATTTCTCTGGAGCAGCTGAACGTATATGAAACTGCAGAACCATTATCCTATTATGTGCATTACAGAACGAATCCTCAGAATTTGCTGATTATAGAAAATAAAGACACCTTTTACAGTATGCGTAAATTCTTACTGCAGAACGGCGGGGATATTCTGGGAATCCCATTTGGTACGCTAATCTATGGAGGCGGAAAAAGAATCCAGCGGACATTTACGGATGACAGCTTGTGTATGGAGCCTTATATGAAAAAAGCAGAAAATAAATTTTATTATTTCGGAGATCTGGATTACGAAGGAATCGGAATCTATGAGAAACTTGCCAAGGCCGTAGAGGAACAGATCATAATCTATCCATTCAGTCAGGCATACCAGGCTATGCTTATGAAAGCAGCACAGCTGGGTAAGATGCCTGAAACAAAAGAAAAGCAGAACCGGCATATTGACGGTCGGTTTTGGGAATTTTTTGACGATGTTACCAAACAGGACATGGTACAATTACTGGAGGCCGGAAGATATATTCCACAGGAAATATTAAATGTATATGATTTTTAATAGATAGAATCAGATAGGTGATTGCGAAAGTCTGATTCAAAGCGACGAGTTTGAACAATAGATACAAAAATTCCGCTCAAAGACGTTTTTGATTCGCTATATTTTTGTATCTATTGTCCAAACTCTGACAGTGAGATAAGAGTTTCGCAAATGTCTAGTAGAATCAGATAAAAAGGAGAACTATGCAATACGATTTCTTAAAGCACTTTCCTAAGAGAATGAAAAATGTAGGCTTATATGCCCTGCTTTTTCAAAACAGTAGCCAAAAGACAACCTGGAACAAGTATGGATTTCAGGAAATGCACGAGCAGATGAATGTGATTTTCACTTTGCTGCTTTATGTGATGGAGCAGTCTTTAAAAGAAGAAACCTGTACCCGTGATGATATTGCGATGTATCTGGATACTATTAACACGCAGTATTTTCAAAAGAGCATCACTTATGAAGAATGCAGAGATTTAGTGGAATTTATTATTAATATGATTCTCGGAAACGGCGGGCTTCCCATGTATTTTTATGGATACGAATTCGAGGAGTCAGCATATCAGGAAATTCACATTCAATATATTGCTAACCGCATTATCTATGAGGATACTGGTATCCGGCGTACCTCTTATTATTTGACGGATGATGGTTACAATATGCTGCTTTCTACCATGGAAATGGAAAACAATATGAAGATTACCATCCATGAAATGATTTTCAAAATGCATTTAGAAAAGCAGAATTATGACCAGGCGGTAGATGAGATTAAAAATATTTTCAGTCGTATGCGGATTCAGCTGCAGAAAATCCAGGAAGCTATGCAGAAGATCCGCAGAAATGCCTTGAGCTATTCGGTAGAAGATTACCGTCAAATTCTGGAAGAAAATTTAGCGACTATAGACGAAACAAAAAAGAAGTTCCAAGGTTATCGGGAGCAGGTTAAGAAGAGAGCCAACGAGTTGGAGGAGCAGGGGATTAATATTCAAAAGCTGAATCAGAAAGAGAGGGAAAGTCTGAATGATCTGCATGTAATTGAAGATTATTTAAACCGTACCATAGATGAACATCAGAAGATCCTAGGAAGCCATTTTGATATGAAGACGCTGTATGCAGATGAATTGGAGAAATTATCTCAGATGTCGCTGATTCGGCGCTTTTCCCTGCGCAATGAACTATATGAACCGTTATTGAAAAATGTTTCCTTGCTAAAGAATCTGGATTACTTTTTGCATCCGCTGTTTCATCAGAGACTGGAACAGATTTATAATTTGAATAAATCGCTGGAACTGCAAAGACCTGTTCGAAAAAGAGCAGAAGAAGAGGATGAAGTGATTGATTTTGATGAGGAAGAATTTCTGGAAGAGAAGCAGCGCCGGCAGCAGGAAAAGCTATTAAAATATGAACAGAGTCTAGGCTTTTTACTAGAACAGGCAGCATTAAGTAAAAGTATAACTCTTCAGAATCTTTGGGAACAGTGTGAGAAGAGCGGAATAGACAAGGAGAAATTAATTCCGACGGTTGAGATTTTTAAAGAAATTATGGTAGAGTTGATTAAAAGCCGGGAGATGGATATTGTCAGCCTGCAGAACGAACGCAAAGAACTGCTTAAAGAGCAGGTTTTGGAATTTCAGCTAAAAGATATGGTATTGGATTTAATTGACAACAATAGAAATCTGCATGATATACGAAGAATTGAGGTTGCCAGAACGGAAGAAAGACAGATCATTGAATTTGCTCAGGTCAGAACGGAACAGGGAGCCCTGCGGTGTATCCGCTGTTCCAATGTCTGTATCCGCATAACTCGTGAACAAGAAGAATTACAAGGAGAATAACCTATGGCTTACGATATGGAAGAAATTCGCATCAGCCAGGAGATCTTTTATTATCTCCTGGAGAAACATGAATTAAGAGAGGAACAGGCGAAGGAGTTATATAGAGCTTATACAGATAACGAGCAGATTCAAAATCTTGTGCAGTCTCAGGGTGAGGCGGCGCAGGCAGCGATTGAACGTTATGGAAGCGTGATTTACCTAATTCCCAATGAGGACAATTATTTTCTTGGTTTTTCCAAGGCCGAACTGAAAGCGGTTCTGTGTAAGTCCGGTGCAGTAGACAGAGATTATTATCTTTCCCAGTTTGTCATTTTAACGCTGTTGGTAGAATTCTATGACGGGCAGGGAAGCAGCAGTAAATCCAGAGATTATATGAAGGTAGGGGAACTGCAGAACAGCATTGCCCTTCGACTGCAGGAAGGAGCACAGCAAAGCAGTAATGTGGAAGCAGAAGAGTTGGAAATTGCATTTTCCAATATGCTGGCTGCCTACAGCGCTCTGCGTTCCGAAGAGAAGGGTTCTAAAGCTAAGACAACGAAAGAAGGCTTTTTGTATCATGTATTAAAGTTTCTGGAAAAACAGGGACTGATTGATTATATAGAAGAAGATGAGATGATTAAGACCAGCCAGAAGCTGGATAATTTTATGGATTGGAATCTGCTGAACCAGAATCACTACGAAAGAGTTCTGCATGTACTGGGGGTAATGTAATGAGTAAGATCAATGCGATTCGGATCATTAATCTGAATTATAACAACAATGCGATTAAAGTTAGTGATGAGGCATTTAAACTAGATGGAGAGGCTACCCTGCTTTCTCTTCGCAATGGAGGTGGAAAGTCTGTACTGATACAGATGATTACGGCTCTTTTTGTACATAAGAAATATAGAAATACAAGAGTGCGTCCTTTTGAAAGTTATTTTACAACCAATAAACCTACTTTTATTATGGTGGAATGGAAGCTGGATGGCGGCGCAGGATTTGTACTGACAGGCATGATGGTACGTAAAAGGCAGCAGGCCGCAGAAGAAGATGAAGCAGAGGAAGAGAAGCTGGAGCTTTGCCATTTTATCAGTGAGTATCGGGAGAGCTGCAGCTATGATATCGATCATATTGCTGTAGTGGAAAGAAATGAGAAGGAAATAATTCTGAAAAATTATTCTGCCTGCCTCAAGTTATTTGAGGGATATAAGAAAGAACGATCCTGTCAGTTTCAGTATTATGATATGACCAATTATGCTCAGTCGCGCGCGTATTTTGACAAGCTGCTGGAATATCGAATTAATAGCAGAGAATGGGAATCCATTATTTATGAAGTAAATAAAAAGGAGTCTGGATTGTCTGAATTGTTTTCAGACTGCAGGGATGAGAAAGGACTTGTGGAGAAATGGTTTCTGAAGGCGGCAGGGGATAAGCTGAATCAAAGAAATGATCGAATAAAGGGATTTCAGGGTCTTATCGAAAAATATGCAGGAGTATATAAAAAGAATCGTTCCAAGATGGAAAAACGTGATACGATGAGAGCGTTTAAGGAAGAGGCCATGGAGGTAGAAGCATGTGCTCAGGCATGCCAGAGGGCAGACGAAGAAAAGAGGGAGCAGGAAAATGCGATTGCCAATTTCTTCTGGCTTCTACAGCAGCTAGACCGCGAGGCAAAAGTCTGCAGGAACGAAGTTCAAAACCAGATCAAACAGCTGGAAGAGGAAATTCGGCATACACAATATGAGAAACTTTCTTTTGAATTCTATGCGGTAAAAGAGGAAGAACGGTTCCATATTAGTAACCGCGATATGATTGGACTAGAGAAAGAAGATCTGACTCGTGAACAGGAACAGGTCCGTTCGATTCTGCACAGACTGCAGTGCGCCTATCAGCAGGCGGAGGCAGATGAATACAGACAGGAGTATGAGGTATCTCGCCAGCGTCTCGAATATTCCCGCCAAAAAGAAGCAGATATGGAACCAGAACGCCAACGTATTGGGCAGCAGTTAAAAGGACATTTTGAAGGGATGTTAGAGATCTGCAAGAGGGATCAGGAAAGAAAAGAGCAGAAGAGCCAAGAATACAGACAAGATTTGGAAGAAAAGATCCGACAGCAGGAGGAAGTTACAGACAGGCTGATTGGCAGGCAGGGAGAAATAGGACGTATCCAGGCAAAGCTGGAGCAGTATGATGAGAAAGAAAAAGAATATAACCAGAGATTTGGGGAGAATCTGGTTCGAAATATTCTAGGGGAATATGAACCAGCGGAACTGGAAATCAGAAAAAAAGAAGCTGCAGAAGAAGCTCAAAAGGCTCAGAACCAGCATCAGAATCATAAAAGAGAACTGGAACATAGGAAAGAGAAGCAAAATCATCTGCGAAGGAGAATGGAAGAACTGCAGCAGGGAATTCATGAAAAACAGTTGGAGAAGAGCCAGATAGAACAGGAAATAACAGGTTTTGAACAAGAGCTGGAAGAAAGAAGAAGGCTTCTGGGATATTTCGACTTGACGGAATCCGAGCTTTATGATACGGCTCGGATTTTAGAACAAGCGGAGAAGAAGCTGCAGGCGGTAGAACAAGCCCGGCTGCTTCTGGAACGGGAGATCTATGAACTGCAGAAGGAATACAATCAGATTTCCCAAGGAAGGATGCTGGAACTGCCGCAGGAATTTGATGATATGTTAAAGGGACTTGGCCTGCATCCGGTTTATGGAATGGACTGGCTTAAGAAAAACGGGAACTCTGTGCAGGAGAATCAGCAGTTAGTGAAGCAGCATCCGTTTCTTCCTTATGCATTGATTCTGACCCGGCAGGAATTCGGCAGGTTAAAGGAGTATCAGGCGCAGATCTACACCTCTTTTCCCATACCAATTGTAATTCGGGAACAGTTAGAAGGACGGGATGAGGAAGGCAGTCTGATTACATTTTCCACAGTCAGTTTTTTTGTATACTTTAATTCCAGTTTGCTAGATGAGCAAAAGCTGTCAGCATTGCTGAAGGAAAAAGCAGAACAGCAGAATCGAAAGCAGGAGCAGCTAGGAAGGCGTAAACAGGAATTCCGCGAGTATTGTGAGAAGAAAGATATTATACAGAGACAGAAGGTTACCAAAAAGGAATACGAAAAGAGAACTAATAAACGAGAACAGCTGGAACAGGAAATTCAAAAATACAGAACTGATGTTCTGGACGCGAAAGAAGAATACGCCTCTGTGGAGCAGGAACTCAAAACCATGAATCATAGACTGCAAAAGGAAGAAGAACAGATTCGCTGTTTGGTAGAAAAAGAGCAGGCATTTCTTGCACTGTGTCAGGCCTATGAGGAGTATCAGACATTTAGGCAGGAGCAGGCGCAGCTAGAGATGGATCTCACTGCGCTTGAACAGCAGAGGAAACTAGCTCGAGAGGCTGCAGAAAGAATACAGGGAAGTTTGCAGACACTGGAGAATGAGATTGCCGGCCTGCAGGCTTCCGAAGAACGAATTCGAGAAAAGTGCGGAATCTATCATAGTTTTTCAGAAGAGAACCCGAAGCCCGTAGGGTCAATGCTGTCTGTAGAGGAACTACAAAAGCTGGAAGCTAAATTTCAGGCTTTAACTAGGCGGATTTCTGAGGAAAATCAGGAGCTGGAACAGCAGCTGAATCAGGCAGAGAAACGTATGAAGAAGGCAGAACGGAAGTTAGCGGATCTGGCAGAGAAATATCGTCTTTCCCGACAGGATTGGCAGAAGGTTACTTATAATAGGAAAGAAGAGCTGCATCAGGAGGCAGCCTATGAAGAACTGGAAAGAAAGATACATATAAAAACAACTCTTTGGAATGAGGAAGACAAAAAAGTTCTGCTGGCAGGACAGAAAATGGCAGCAAAGCAGTCAGAAATACAGGAGCAGTGCGGTAAATCAGAACCCGTACTAAGGGCTGATATAAAGGAGAAAGATTATAAGGCCCTTCTCAACCAGCAACATTTCCAGAAAAAGCAAAAAACGAAGGAGGAGCAGGAGCTACTGGAACGTATTGGCATTTATAACAATAGCTTGTCAGCACTTTCAGAATATGAAGCGCTGGAGATTCAAAAGAAAATCCATTACACAGAAGATTATAGAGAAAAATCGGCAGAAGAGTTAAGACGCAGCCAGGGAATACTTTTGCGGGATTACCGGGAACGCCAGGAACAGGTTCAGATATGCCGGACAGAGATGGAGAAAACACTGCGGAGTATGCTGCTGCAGGAACAGTTTCAGGATAAGGATTACCGGGAGCCTTTGGAGGTTATGCTGGGGCTGGACAGTGCAGAACTGGTTTTAGAGCAGCTGCATACAATTGTATCTTCTTATGACCGGCAGCTGATAAAGCTGGAGATAGATATTTCCCTACAGGAACAGGAGAAGGAGAATATTGTCGAACAGTTGGAAGAGTATGTACAGTCGGTTCATGAGCAGCTGGGGAAAATAGATGCACATTCAACCATACAGGTTCGGGGACAGCGGATTAAAATGCTGACACTTACGCTGCCGTCCTGGAAAGAAAATCAGGAACTATATCGTGTGAAAATAAAAGATTTTGTAGATGAGATTGTAGAAAAGGGAGTCGAATTCTTTGATCGGAATGAAAATCCCATGAATTATATCAGTGCCCGGCTGACAACAAAGAATCTGTATGACAGCATTGTTGGGATTCACAATGTGCAGGTTCGTCTGTATAAAATCGAAGAATACCGGGAATACGTGATCCAATGGGCGGATGTGGCCAAAAATTCCGGTGGAGAGGGATTCTTATCTGCCTTTATTGTGCTGGCAAGTCTGCTGTATTATATGCGAAAGGATGATACAGATCTATTTGCAGATAAAAACGAAGGCAAGGTACTGATTATGGATAATCCTTTTGCCCAGACCAATGCAGCCCATCTGCTAAAGCCAATGATGGATATGGCCCGGCAGACCAATACCCAGTTGATCTGTTTGTCTGGACTAGGCGGCGAGTCCATATATAATTGTTTTGATAATATCTATGTTTTAAACTTAGTGGATGCCAGCCTGCGAAGCGGAATGCAGTATCTGCGAAGTGAGCGGCTAAGCGGAAAAGAAGAGACAATATCTGTTTCCCATATTCAGGTGGGAGAACAGCTGGGACTGGAATTTTAACTGGAAATATAAGGTGAAATGGAAGCTGGAATTGCAATCTTGCGATTAATAGTATATAATAAAAGAGCATTTATCTCAGAAGCTGCAGAATGCAGAAAAACTATATCCAAAAAGGAGGCATGTTATGCAGCAAAAGGGGAATGAAAAGCAGAAGGTCTATATCGTAGTAAGTCAGACCGGCACTATTTTGTCTAAGGTAATTCGGATCGTTACCGGAGATACCTATAATCATGCTTCGATCAGTTTGGACAGCAGAATGGAAACTATGTACTCATTTGGCCGCAGACATCCCTATAATCCAGTATGGGGAGGATTTGTGCAGGAAAGTCCTAATTCGGGAACATTTAAGAGATTTGCCGAGACACAGGCAGTGATTTTAAGTCTGTCCGTTGACGAAGAACAGTATGGCCGGATTGGAGAATGTCTGGAACGGATGTATAAAAACCGAAAAATATATCATTATAATTATATTGGCCTTTTTCTGGCTCTTTTTCACAAGCCCTATCATCATAAAAACTGGTATTACTGTTCAGAATTTGTTCAGGAAGTGTTAGAACAGTCTGGCGTGGTTACAAAAGAGATGTTTGAGGAGATTATCAAACCAATGCATTTTCTCAAATTGCCGGAAGCCAGCGTGATTTATAGCGGAAGATTGGCAGATTATGCATTTGGTTAGTGATAGGAAGGTTTACATAATTTTATGGAGCGGGAAAACGAAGACAGAACGGATAACATAGAACGAAAAGTTCTGCAATATATTCAAAGTCACAAGTTACTGATATCAGGTGAACGTGTACTGGCAGGCGTATCGGGTGGAGCAGACTCGATATGTCTGCTTTTTATGCTTATACGGCTCAGAGAGCAATGGGAAGGAAAGCTTGGAATCGAAGTTTTTCATTTGCATCATATGATTCGCGGCCACGAGGCAGATCAGGATATGCAGTATGTGGAAATGTTATGCCGGAAGCTGGAGCTGCCTTTTCATGGTGTACATTGCCCAGTCGAACAGCTGGCCAGTCAACAGGGGCTTTCTGTAGAGGAAGCCGGACGAATGGCACGATATCAGGAGGCAGAACGAATCTGTAGGGAACAGAAGCTGGATAAGATTGCCGTAGCCCATCATCAGGATGACCAAGCAGAGACGATACTGATGAATCTTTTTCGCGGCAGCGGAATCCGCGGGATGGCCGGAATGCAGCCAATAGCAGGAAATAAAATCCGTCCGCTGCTGGTTTTATCCCGCAAAGAGATTGAATACTACTTATCAGAAAGAGGAATCGCATTTCGGACAGATTCGACCAATCAGGACAGCACTTATACCAGAAATCGGATACGCAATGAGCTATTGCCCTATCTGGAAAAGAATATTAATGCGCAAGCAGCGGGACATATCATACAGTTTGGCAGTTATGCCAGACAAATTGACTGTTATTTTCAGAAAAAAGCAAATATTTTATTTGAAAAATTTGGTAGAATTGATGGAAATCGGGTAATACTATGCTTGGAATCTTTTTATGAAGAGGAAATAGAACTGTTTTATCTGATTCGGAGTTGTCTGGAGCGGCTGGGTCTGGGGATGAAGGATATCGGCAATATCCACATGGAACAAATAAAAGCTTTGATTCAGGGAAGAACTGGCAGACAGATTGATTTAAATGGTCAGATAACAGTGGAAAAAAGTTATCAGGATATCATTTTCCGTCCTAAAACATTAGAGAAAGTATGTATTGCTTCTCAGGAAATACAGATTACAGACGAACATCCATCCTGCTTAGTAACATTTTTGGGAGCAGAACTTGCCTTTACTGTAAAAAATAGGAAAAAAAATCAAACTTTTCCCAAAAAAAAGTATACGAAATGGTTTGATTATGATAAAATAAAATTTACGTTGCAGGTTCGCACAAGAAAAAGCGGCGATTTTATAGTTATTAACACGGCAGGAGGCCGAAAAAAACTAAAGGATTACTTTATTGACTGTAAGGTTCCCCGGCAGGAAAGAGATCAAACGATTCTGCTGGCAGATGGGTCAGAGATTATCTGGATGATAGGAAAGCGTATCAACGAGGCCTATAAAGTAGAAGATGGAACCAGCCGGATTTTGGAGGTTGTCTGCAGAGGAGAGGCCTTTACAGAGGAGTAATTCCTGACAGTTTGGATCGAGAAAATAAACGGAGGATAAAATGGCAGATATTATTACAGAATTATTTTCGGAAGAGATCATTACCGCAAAAATCCGGGAACTGGGCAGGCAGATCAGCCAGGATTATGCAGAAAAGGAAATTAAGCTGATTTGTGTACTAAGGGGAGCCAGTGTTTTTTATGCGGAACTGGCTAAGCGTATTACGGTTCCGGTACGCTTTGATTTTATTTCTGTTTCCAGTTATGGAGATGGCACAGAATCTAGTGGCAGAATTAAGATTCGCAAGGAACTGGATGAGCCGGTAGAAGGGGAACATGTGATTCTTGTAGAGGATATTATTGATACAGGGAGAACACTTAAGACAGTAAGGCAGATGCTTTTGGAACGCGGAGCAGTTTCCGTAGCACTGGCATCGCTGCTGGATAAACCATCACGCCGCAAGGTGCAGATTGAAGGCGATTATATCGGATTTGAGATACCGGATGAATTTGTGGTAGGATATGGCCTGGATTATCAGCAGCGGTATAGAAATCTACCGTACATCGGTAAAATTATCAGCAATCAGGAATAGCGAAGGGAGGTATTTATTGTGAATAAAAAATTAGGCGGAATCAGTATTGTAATTGTAATATGCTTGGCAGCTATTTTATTATTGAGCTTTGTAGACAGTGTGTTTGATAATAACAGCAGTTACCAATATCCGCAGTTTATGGAAGATATCAAGGATGATAAGGTTGAATCTGTAGAGATCCGGCAAAATGAAGAAGTACCGACGGGTACACTGGTAGTTATAAAGAAAAACAGCAGTGTCAAACGGGAGCTTCATGTCCCGGATACCCAGGTGGTAGTTGATTTCCTGGAGGAAATGAAGTTTGAAGATTATAAAATTGGTGAGGTAGAGAAAGAAAGCTGGCTCATCACGGTTCTGCTGCCATGTCTGGCTTCTTTTGTTGTGGTATTCCTTATTTTCTCCATTATGGGAGGGCAGGGAAACGGAGGCGGCGGTGCCAAGATGATGAATTTTGGAAAGAGCCGTGCCAAAGTATCTACAGATGCAGTGAAGAAATATTCGTTCCAGAGTGTAGCTGGTCTGGACGAGGAGAAGGAAGAGTTAAAAGAAATTGTAGATTTTCTTAAGTTTCCGCAGAAATTTATTCAGGTAGGTGCCAGAATTCCCAAGGGTGTCTTGCTGGTTGGTCCCCCAGGAACAGGTAAGACATTGCTGGCCAAGGCAGTTGCCGGTGAAGCAGGAGTGCCGTTCTTCAGCATTTCTGGTTCTGATTTTGTAGAAATGTTTGTAGGTGTGGGAGCTTCTCGTGTCAGAGATTTATTCGAAGAGGGCAAGAGGAATTCTCCGTGTATTATCTTTATCGATGAAATCGATGCCGTTGCAAGGCGTCGTGGAAGTGGTATGGGCGGCGGCCATGATGAAAGGGAGCAGACCTTGAATCAGCTGCTTGTAGAAATGGATGGTTTTGGCGTTAATGAAGGTATTATTGTAATGGCGGCAACCAACCGTGTGGATATTCTGGACCCGGCGATACTAAGGCCTGGCCGCTTTGACCGCAAGGTCGGTGTCGGAAGACCGGATATTAAAGGAAGAAAAGAGATTCTGGAAGTGCACGCTAAAGGCAAACCGCTGGCAGAGGATGTGAACCTGGAGGAAATTGCCCAGACAACCGCTGGCTTTGTAGGAGCAGATTTGGAAAATCTTCTGAATGAAAGCGCAATTCTGGCTGCAAGGGAAGATCGAAGCTATATTGTACAAAAGGATATCAGCCGTGCATTTCTAAAGGTTGGGGTAGGACCAGAGAAAAAAAGCCGGGTGATCTCCAGAAAAGAAAAGGAGATTACCGCTTATCACGAGGCAGGCCATGCAATTCTCTTCCATGTTCTGCCGGATGTAGGACCTGTGTATACAGTATCCATTATTCCGACCGGAATCGGAGCCGCAGGATATACTATGCCGCTGCCGGAAAAGGATGAGATGTTCAATACCAAAGGCCGGATGCTGCAGAATATTATGGTAGATCTGGGCGGCCGGATTGCAGAGGAATTAATCTTTGAGGATATTACAACAGGCGCTTCCCAGGATATTAAACAGGCAACAGAAGTTGCTAAGTCTATGGTTATGAAGTACGGTATGTCAGAGGAACTGGGCTTGATCAATTATGATGAGGGCGATGAAGTATTCCTTGGCAGAGACCTTGGCCACACGAGAAGTTTTGGAGGTTCTGTGGCGGATAAGATCGATAATGAAGTAAAACGTATCGTAGATGAATGCTATATTAAGGCTAAAGAACTAATAGAAGAGCATAGAGGTGTATTGGAAACATGTGCTCAGCTTCTTCTGGAAAAAGAAAAACTTACACGAGAAGAATTCAAAAATTTGTTCGATAAAGAGGCAGAGCCAATAGAATCGTAATAGAATAAAAACAGCTTTAAAATGGAGATATCAGAGTATTGGTATCTCCTTTGTGCATATTTACAACAAGGATTTGTTAAAATTTAACAAAAAGAAAATAGTAATTTTTTGAAGTTTGTGCACACTTATTTGAGGGTGTCTGTTATACTTCTTTTTGTAACCCCCCCCAATACATTATATAGTTTTTGCTACACCCCATAAGAAGAAATACCTTCTCCAAAAAAGACAGCGTGCGTGGCTGTCTTTTTTGTATTCTGTCCGCCGAGCGAAGCGAGGGGGACTTATAATTCAATTCCATTTTGCTGCAGAAGTTTTTGTGCACTTTCTACGGAATCCACGCCGGTTTTATTTTTTATGGGTGCGAATTCTTTTTCCCGGACTACTTCAAATGGAAGGCAGGTATCAAGCATAGAAATCATATCCAGAATAAATAATTCATATTTATATCCATTTGTTTCTTTTGGTACAACGGAATTACCGTTTTGATCGATATAGGGAATTTTTTTCTCTGCCACATGATAGGGAAGGGTATTGCGAAGCAGGGATTCTAACTGGTCTACCCGGAACAGATAATTTAGAATTACGCCAAAATTATAAGCCAGATCTCCATCTGTGGTCTTCTCGTAACGCATTTCTTCTGTTAATTCATAGTATTCCACTATGGAAGGATGGTTATTTTCCAGGCACATGACACCAACTTTTTCTTCTGGAGAGACTTTTCGAATTACTTTAGAACCACAGGCATAGTTTTGTTCTATTACTGCACCAAGAAAAACGGGATCGGCGATGCGCTGGAGAACGTTGTCTACAGCAAATACATTTAAGTATTCAATGCCATGCATTTTAATAATATCCAGCATACCACTTCCAGCCATAGATTTAAACCAACCGCCGTTTCCATTGGGAGAAGTGGCAATTTTCCATTTCTCCTCCATCAGAGCCAATCCGTTATAATCGGAAGCCGGAGCCATCTCCTGTTTGAAAAAATGAATATAATTCCGATCATAACCAAAATACTGTTTTTCTGCGAAAAATTCAGTAGTTTGAGTGTGATTTTTGTCGCTTGTCATTATAAATAGATGTAGTTTTGTACCTGCTGTCCGAACGGTTTCCATAAGATTGGCGATCATGCGCTCAAAGATATAGAGCTCCTTTGTGATACCAATATTATACATGCCTTTTGGTTTGTCAGAACCCAGCCGAGTTCCCATACCACCGGCCAACAGAACCGCTGCTGCTTTTCCTTCCTGAAGAGCTTTGATACCGGCGGCCTCAAAGCGCTGGCGCTGTTTCTCGATTTCAGAAAGCGGCATGGCCGGAATGGGAGAAATCATGCCGCGTTTGGGAATGCTTTGTTTTTCCGCCAATTTGAGAACAGAAAAATCCGTTTCTTCAATTTCAGTCAGCAGGGCATTCTGCTGTTCTTGTGTAAGTTCATGATAATACTTTAAAATGTGCAATTGACCGCATTGTTCTAATTTGGCATATGCTTCGTTATAATTCATAGTTATATCCATTCCTTTCGCTTCGCTCAGGCACAAAACGTTATGAAAATGGTTGCCCAAGCTTATTTTTTCTTTATAATTCTTCTTATAGGGAACTCGGTATACTACAAATCACGGGGAGGTGAGTGGGCTGTCCG
>JAAVZI010000051.1 GCA_022791575.1 Lachnospiraceae bacterium | reverse complement strand
TGTTTAGTTATCAATGTACTTTTTACTTTTTACTTTTTACTTTTCCTTTTTCTGCCACTGCCTTATCAGCAGCAACTCTGATATCTTATCATACCTTTTTACATTTGTCAACAACTTTTTTCAAGTTTTTTTGACTTTTTTGTCGACTGCTTTGATATTGTATCAGCAACTTTTATATAATAACACAATTTCTAAATGCTGTCAACCACTTTTTTACTTTTTTCTAAGATAATCCACCGCTTTTGGACGGTGGATTTTAATCTTAGCATAATGTTCTCTATTTGTCAATAGCTTTTATAAATTAATTTTAGTTTTAAATCACAGTTTTATTTTCATTAGTAAAACACAGCAAAATTCTTTCATATATTATGGATTGGTCGTATTACCTATAGACATAAAGACTGATAAACTGTGAGTTCTATGATTAACCAAGTTTATCAGTCTAATATCAATGATTAATATAAAAAATTTTACTTATAATATATCATTAATATAATAGCAGGTTCTAAAATGGAGTTTCATAGGATGTAAATCCTATTTTATTAATGTTCAGCCCTACTTTTGAAACTAACAAATAGTCCCATATAATAAATGATTTAGCCAAGATTCCATTTGCTTCTATCTGAACTAAAGAATCCCATCGTTCTGTACCATTAATGTTAGCTAAGTGGAAAACTCTATTTAAAGTTCGTTTATAGTCGGCTGCATTAAATGTTGTGTAAGTATTTTCTAGGCAAATCCTTGGTTTCTCTGAATAATAGAGGCATTCTGGAGTTACCGATTTCTGTTTGTAGTTATATTCCATTTTCGTGTAGGTAATATACTGATAAGTATTGGTTTCATACAACTCATCACATTCAAATCTAAAACGATCGTTTGCTGCAATATAAGTAATCGTACCTACGAAGAATTCATTTTTGTTAGGCTGCATATAGGATCTAATGTAACGATTACCATCCGAATCTTTTGTTCCATATTTTAAAATATAGTCTTTTAATTTATTATTGTTACCTTCAATTGCAGGCAGGACTGTAATAGTACATTTTGCACTGTACTTTCCTGCTGTGGCCGTAATGGTCACTTTTCCAGGTGAAATGCCTGTTACAACTCCATTTTTTACAGTAGCAATTGAGTTATTCGAGGACTTCCAGGTCACTTGACCATTTATTGCGTTCGCAGGTATTACAGCAGCGGTTAAAGTTTGTTGTTCCCCGGCTGCTATGGTTGCGGTATTTGGGCTAACCTTAATGCTCTCTACAAACGCATCATCATAATTGTTAATAATATGCAATGCTTTCTTTAAAATTAACTGTACATCAATTAAGTCAATCTTTTGATCCTTATTTACATTCGCCACCCGTTTCATTTCTGCATATGGTGTAATCTTGTGAATCACCATTTTTAATACAAGCTGCGCATCTGCAATAGATATAACGCCATCGCAATTTACATCCCCTAAAATCGTGTAGCGATCTGCTTCGATAATATTGAAACTTTTTATTATTTCCCCAGTATAATTATTTTTACCATGAACAATAACAGTAGCTGTTCCTCCATTTATATTATTCATAGCAGTAACTTCATAATCATTGCGATGAATATCGGCTTTGCTATCCATTAAAGAGAGCGCTGGAATAATTTCTTCTCCCGTATAGAAGTAATTTTTTTCCAAGCCCTTAATAGAGATATCTGGAATATTGATATCTCTTGGAGAAATGATAATTTCCTTAGTAACAACCAAATCCTCATATTCTTGATCCCCTTCTTTCACGGCAGTTAAGGTTACCGTTCCGGCATTTAGGATCTTTGCAGTATCACCGTCTATTGCCAATACACCATTCTCTTCAGGAACCGAATAAGTAACCTTCCCATTTGTACTGCCCCCGTTGGCGGATAATTGAAAATCACCGTCCCCATAAACTTTATTATCTGCCCCGATAATGATAAGATCCTTCTGCTCTGCTTTCGGCGGGTTAGAGGGTTCTGCTGATGGGGCTGCCGTTATAGGAGGTTCTTTCGTGGGGCTTTCTGTTGGTGGATTCTCACTTATGGGAGGCGTAGGTCTTGGTGAATCAGTTTGTTCCGGAACTGGAGGTTTTATGTCTTGGGCTTCTACTAGAAATACTTGATCCAGCATTTGTCTGCTCTGTTTACCTGATGTATGTTCTACATATATGCTATTCACTCTCCAGTTTCCCAGCATAGTATCATCTTCTGCCATAAACCGAGATTGGTATAATCCTCTTTCTTCATTATAAGACATTACTTTCTGAATCGTTTTACCTGTCCAAATATTTTCATATTCTATGCCAACCGCCGCTATTTCTTTAGAATTTGCAGTTTTTATAAATATGTCTGTATACTCTCCCACTTTTATAATATCTTTATCCACTACCAATGTATTCGCATAGATTGGCCACTGCTCTAAATCCGTGAGCTCATTCGTTACATGAAAAGAATCATCAAACGACTCCATTCTTAGATTGTCAGTTGAATCATATGCAAAGATAGTATTAAGCTTCCAATTACCTGCCGTCGTATCAGACGATACTATAAATCGACATTCATATCTTTCATTTTTTGGATTATAGCACATATCTACATATTCATAATCGTTAGATTCAGCGTTTCTGAAATGCACGGAAACTTTCGATATCCCTACATTGTCAGTTATTTTTATTGAAACATTAACACATTCTCCTACACCCATTTCCTGCTTATCCAATAGTAATGTTTCTTTATATATAACTGGCAATTCTGAATCTGCTATTTCATTCGTTATATGAAATAAATGTTTTTGAAATGAGTGAAATGTATTATTATCGCTTGTATCATATACTGAAATATAGGAAAGTTCCCAATTGCCTGCTGGAACATTTCCGTCGACTGTGAACGTATATTCATATAATCCACTCTGTTGATTATATGTCATATCACCGTTTATGCTTTTTTTAGTGTCCACATTCTCTAATTGCATCCCTACGCGTCTTATCGCTACATTATCAGTTATTTTTATAGATATTTTTAAATGTTCTCCAAGTTCTGCTTCTGCTTTATTCACTGCCAAAGTATTCACGTCTATAACTGGCTTTTCAGAATCAGCCATCTCATTCGTTATACAAAACAAACGCTTTTTAAACGAATAAAAGCTATGATTGTTTTTTGTATCATTTACTGAAATAGAATCTATGATCCAGTTGCCAGCAGGAGTTTTTTCATCGACGATAAACAAATATTCATATAACCCACTTTGTTGATTATAATTCATGCTGTCAAATACATCCTTGCCAGTATCTTCATTTTTCAGTCCGATCCAAACCTTATCTATTACTGCCGGATTCGTTACTTTTATAGATATTGTTATCACTTCTCCAAAACGAGCCTCTGTTTTATCAACTGCCAGGGTATTCCTATCTATGAATGAATTTTCCGAATCATTTATCGCCATAACAACAGGCATATTCGAACATATATGCATCCATAAAATTAGTATACTAAGACAACATGCGACGATTCTTTTTCTACTCATACAATCCCTCTTTCTTTAGAATATATAATCTATAAATGTGTTATATTAAAATTATAAGTGCTCTTCCAAATTATGTCAATGTAAGGTGGGCTTGTTCTTAAATTTTATTATAAAAAAAATTCCACTAAACAGTGGAATTTAACTTCAATTATACAAAAACCAAAAACACATTTCCTGCATATAAAATAGATAGCAACGTACTATCTCCAATTCTTTCAAGACACCAGCTTCCCCATCCGGTAGTTGCAAAAATTGTAATTACAAGGAAGCAAATCCAGACAAAAACAACGCCTTCTATAATCCCCAGTAAACTTCCCGCCAGCTTATTTACTCCGCGTATTCCTGGAAGCTTCGAGAAACGATCCAGAATAATTCCCACCACTCTCAATCCTATGTTTATCAGCAAAAACAGCAGAACATACGATAGCAGCTCTATAACTTTTAAAGTAATACAATCAGCGGTAATGCTTTTCACTTCGGAAGAAAACAAATCAATACTCGTCACACCAAAACTTTCTGCCACATTCAAAATATCATTTTTGACTGAACCTGAAATCTGTAGGGAATCCAAGACCTCTCCTGTCTGAACTTCCCCATTTACCTTTTCATCCAGCAGCTGTTCTATTGGTGCTTTTATCTGATGATAGATCTTATCATTATTTTTAATCATCTGTACCCCTACCGGCGCCAGAAATCTTACAAGTACGACTGTTATAATAAAAGTAGCAACCGAGAACAGCATACGTACCAGGCCGCAGCGCCAGCCATGATACATGCAGGCTGCAATAATAAGAAGAACACTAATTAAAAGCCAGTTTATTTCCATAGTTTTTTATTATGTACTTACGTACATAGTTCCTTTCTTTATGTATCTTTTCCGGCCAAAACCGAATTTTTCCTCTGAGCAATGAAACCTGTATGTTAATACTATTTTAATTGAATGGTTTTAATAGCCTGATCTACCACAATAATCATACGGTCCTCTTTTAATGGTAGAACCTCTGTTAGATTCTCTTTGAAATCCCCTTTGAATTTCAATTTACCTTTTAGATTATAGATCATACACTGTGTATCATTGGTGATATAAATATTATCATCCTTTATTTTAATTTTATTATATTGCATCTGAAATGGAAAAGATAGCAGTTCTTTGCCAGTCAGATCATATACTTTTAAAAGATAGGGATCATTTCCTTCATTTTCCAAAACCATTCCAAAATAAGATTCGCTGTAAAATACCGATTGAATTTCCTGTTTTACTTTCTTTTTGAAACGTTCTACCGGTTTTTCACTTCCTTGAAAAATATCAAAAAATGAATCGCCAAATGCAATCGCTGTCGTTGTATTGACAAATTCTATTTCGGGTACAATCGCTCCATCATATTCTTGTGCACTAACCAGATGGTCAATCTCATTGGCACCAACCGTATCGAAATTATAAAATGCTACTTTTGTGCTGACGCTTCCGGTCTCTAAAGACATGTATGATACAGCCATTTTCAGTCCGTCATTGGATAAGGATATATCCAGCGGAAAGCCGCTTTTTTCTATTGGCGCCTTATTTTCCGCAAGAAGTGTCCCCAGTCGGTCATAGTAATTGATACGGTTCACATCTCCGTCTTCTAATAATACCGCGACACTGCCCTGCGCTGCCACTTCCAATCTCTTAATGGGAAGCTGAGTATCAACCTCGCCCTTAAATCCATCCTCGCCAAGAATATAACATCTAGTACCGCCTGTATCACAGATTGCCATATAAGAACCACAGATATCAATCATTGGCTTTTTCATTTCATAGCTCTGGTTCCACAGCTGCTTATAGTCCTTGTCATAACACGAGACCCCATCCATGCTGTAACAAACCAACAGGTCATTCATTAGCACATAAGAAGCCACTTCATTTTCATTTTTCTCAATTTCGTTTACTACCACATAATCGGTATACGTTCGGTATATATTGTATAAATAAATCGCTACACAGGCCAGAATAATAATCACGGCACTGCTGATTGCAATCGTAAGCACCCTCTTGCGGTGCCGCTGCATATTCTGCTGGTATTCCCGTGAATACAATTCATTCTGTCTGCTTCTGAAATATTCTTTTGCACTTGCCATCCTGACTCGTCCTTATCGTTTCACTGATCCACTGTGTATAATTGCCTATTTTATTATATCATACTTTTATGGAAGTATCAACACATCCCCAGCTACGATTTGGTCTCCATCTTCGATATTATTATATTCACAGATCTTGTCCACCATTTGATCGGTATTATATATTCTAATACTAATCGCCGCTAGCGTATCTCCTGGCTGGATCTCGTATCTTCTTCGAGATGGGGAGGCGGTTTCCGTACTCTTGGGTTCGTTTGTCTCTACAGGTTCTTGTGTCTGGCTTTCCGGCTTCGGTGTTGGATGCGGAGTAGCCGTTGGCTCTGGCGCTTCTGTCTGTGTGCCTTGAGCCGTAGCAGATGGCACCGGTGTGGGCTCTGGTCCATTGGATTCCTTTAACGTTTTGGGATTTTGTGTGGGATTCACAACAGACTGCGACATAGCCTCTACGGCATCGGCGCTCTGTGTTTTCTGCGTCAGACCAGTTTTTTCCTCTGGTCCCTTGTTTTTTTCTTCATTAATTACTGATTTTGAGAGATCACTAATCATGCTTTGCATATTCTGCATTTTCTCATAATTATTCATCATGGTAATTCCAAGAACAATTACAATCATAACAAGAAATGTACTTGCGACATATAGAATAGATACGGTATGCCTTTTTTGCATCAATTCCCTTCTTCTTAATAGAATGGTTCGATAACTTTCACTATTTCCTTTCACAATAGCCTCTGTTTCTACACATGGTCCTGGCTGGTTCTCCAGTACGTAGTCCTGCATTGCTTTGTTTTTCTCATAATAAATATAATATCCGGTCAAAGCACGGAATTTATTGTTCTCTAATATGTAGAATTGTTCTCTGCCTTCTTCGATATCCAGAGTAAATGTGAGTGTCATATTGTCCTCAAAATTAGACTTATGCATCTGCTCCAGTTCGTTGATCTCCAGCTTTTTATAACTGTCAACGGACATTGCCCAGCCCAGAATCTCCGGCTTTTCCCTGCCTTCTTCTATGAAATACTTTTGCATGATTTCATAAATCTGATTCCAGTTATATTTCCAATAGTGTTCTTTGAGCTCTGCTTCCACACTTATAACTGCCTGTATAAACAGGTACGTCTGTTTCTGATCGACCTGCCTCTTGCCCAGGAGAATCCCATGATGCATGGTATCATCCACAAGAATCCGTCTTAAGTAAGTGCCGCTGTAATCTTCCAAATATACCTTTGTTCCGCTGTCAGTACTTCCAATCTGCTGTATATTCTTAGGCAGGCTTATCGGTTGCTCTTGTGTATTTCCTGTTTTTTTCGACATGCTATAAGCTCCTTTCCCATCATGTCCTGACATTATCCTAACACAATCTACTGGCATATTTTATCAAAGCATGTCCCAGCTGTCGAGTTTTTATCGACAGCATATTCCCTCTTTCGAGGACACTATCATACATTTTTATGTTCCTGTGTATTTTTTGAAATAATTTGCCGAATCCCAAATCGGCTGGCAAATGCTACCAGTTTTCATTATGAATATTTTAAATGGAAATGGATATTCTTATTGGAAAGACGACTGATGAAAGGAGCTTATTATGTCACGCAGACATTCTGTATATTACTTTAACACGCAGGAGGAAGATGCCTTTGAACAGCTGGGGCTGGCACTTTCATCCATGATTTCTGTATATCACCGTGCATGCAGCGAATTCGTTATACTATGTATTGGAACAGACCGAGTAACGGGTGATAGCCTTGGTCCTCTGATCGGTTACAAATTATCCCGAATTAACCTGGATCGTATATATGTCTATGGTACTTTGGACTGCCCTGTCCATGCCCAAAACCTGGACGAAACTCTTGCTATTATTCATGAAGAGCATCCGAATATTCCCATTATTGCCATAGATGCTTCTCTGGGTAATAAAAAACACCTGGGATACATCACACTTGGCAAAGGTCCTCTGCTGCCTGGTGCTGGTGTGAACAAAGATCTTACAGCTGTTGGTGATATTTGCATTACCGGAATTGTAAATACTTCCGGCTTGTTAGAGCATATGCTGTTACAGACTACAAGACTTTCCACAGTAATGAATCTTGCTGATTGTATTGCAAAAGCCATTCATTTTGCATACTTTGACAGGCCTAAAATGACCGGACGCATTGGAACATTTTTTCACTCACTAACAAGCTGAACAGCCATTTCCCCGAACATTTTAATAAAAAAGTGCCGCGTTTCCTAGTATAGGAGTAGTAAGCGGCACTTATTTCGTTTCTTCTATCATTCGAAACGGACTGACTAGAATTTTAAAGTATCCAGAAGGTTTCCATTGTCCAGAGAAACTGCACGCAGAGCTTCGCTATCCAGAATATATAAAATGTTGCCTATATAAGCCCCTCGTATCTCTGTGACCCATTGATATGGGATATCCAGTCTGGTATCTGTAATCTGTTCAAATCCTTTGTCCGCACTATATCGAAATGTTAGATAATGAACGGTTCTTGTATTTCCAATAGCAGTTTCTACTGCCATTCCAAACAGATTTTTGTTTACATTTACCAGCACAGCCCTGTGGTCAGAAGGAATATCGCTGACCTCCTCCAATACCAGGCGGTTCTCTTCGGTAACATTTCCCATATCCGATGTGTTGAACATGGAGAGTTTCATCCCCTCTTTAACCGCCCATTCTTCAAATTCCCTCTCACTCGTCTCCCAGCCAATACCAAGCAATCGGCTATCACCATATGGATGGAGGTATTCAGAAAAACCGCTGACCTTCAATTCGCCTAATATTACCGGATTAGCAGGATTGCTTAAATCAACGGAAAATAATGGGTCTACCTGGCGATAGGTTACGAAAAATCCGGTATCTCCCATAAATCTTGCTGAATAAATCCGCTCACCCTTTGCCAGATTTTCTATACCGCCGACTATATTCAACTGCGAATCTAAAATATAGAGATTATTAGATGTGACCGTTTCCCGTGCAGGTAAATCTACGTATGCGATTTCGGATTCAAAAGTTTCCTGTACAGGTATTTCCTTATCACTTTCACTTGTTGTTACAAGTCTAAGATAACCGTTATATTCGTCCATAGAAAAACTGTCATTCAGCGTTCCATTAACCGTTCCTGAAGCAAACGGTTCCATCTGTCCGTCTTTATAAGAAAACTTATTAATAATTGTGCTGGTTCTATTAATATAATTACTCTCAGCCAGATAAATATGTTCTTGGCTTACATAAAATTCCTCTCCATTCATCAATACTGAAAACTGATCCAATACTTCTTCCGGTTTTTCCAAGGAAATGGAAACTCCTATCAGATATCCCTGCGCTTCTTCTATCTCTGGTACATAAATATCAGCCGGAGCTATCCTCTCACCTTGTATACACGGAATAAACTTCCTCTCATCCTCTGATCTAGCATTGGAATATACAATTCCCTGATTATATCTGGTAAAAAGATATAAATATTTTCCAACCAAACGAGAATCAGCATAATACCCCTCTGCTTCGATCTGACCCAGCTGAACCGGATGTTCTCGATCAGAAATATCATAGGTAATTGCCCGCACTGCGGATTGGGTAGTTGAGGTAATCGCAATTAGCCGATCCTGATATAGATAAAGTTCCTGCAACGTACCCTGTCCTTGCGAGTAGAGCGGGATGTCTGATACCAGATTCAGTTTTCCGCTAGTTTGATCTGGCTTAACAATACGGATCCCATACTGGTATTCATCCTCGACCCCACAGCTATACTTATTAGCTGAACTTTTTGGGGAACAGCTGCTACGCATATACAGATAAGTTCCATCGGTTAGCAGCAGATCTGCCTCTCCAACACCCTCCTCTTGAATATTGGTTGTGGAATAATCAGAACCGTCATCTTTACCTGAAACATTTCCTTCATTTAACTTATCCTCTTCGTAACTTACTGCGCTCTCAACAGAGCCTGCTGCCTCTTCTCTGGCGGTCTCTTTATAGACAATATTTTTCTCACCAGATGCACCGTCCACCACACTATCTTCCACAGCATCATAATATTCATTACTAAGCGAATTTTGGAGTAGATTTTTTACCTGCTCATAGTTTTCTGCAGGTTTCAAACCTGTTACTTCTTGTTTTTTTATGTTCGTCTGTGGGTGGCTAAACAGTCTTCCTGCCTCCAAAAAATTATCAAAAATCGAAATCTCTTCTAACCTGCCTGCATCCTTATTCCGTGTCGAGCCTCCCAATAATGCTGCTGTTCCTATGGTCAATGCAGCTGCAGCTGCTATCCCTGCAGATATCCACCTGCGTATGAGCTTTTTGGGTCTTCTGCCATGAAGGAGCCGTTCTATTTGTTCCGGTTTTAAACTGTTTGGAACCGGCTCGCTTTTCATTACTTTTCGTATTCTCTCATCCATATTATTTTCATTCCATTCTGACATATCTCATTCTCCTTTCTAACTCAATATCCTGCGCATCTTGGCCAAACTTCGGCTAAGCTTGGAACGAACCGTGCCTGGACGAAGGTGCAGGTTTCTGCCAATCTCTTCGCTGGTATAGCCTGCCAATACAGACATGCCGACAATCAGTCGTTCCTCTTCCGACAAAAGCTTCAGTGCTTTCCTAACATCCAACGCCTCCTGGGTACTGTCCACCCATTCTACACTGTTCTCTTCCAGCTCCACATGTCTTTTCAAATATTCTTTACGCTTTTTCCGGCAGATATTAGTTGTAATCTGGAACATCCATCCACGGAACGCATCGACATTACGTAACTTATGTATTCCTGCAAAAGCCGCCAGAACGGCTTCACTCACTGCATCTTCTGCATCCTGCCGATTCTGCAGCATATATAGAGTATAATGATAGAGGTCCATATAAATTTCCTCATAAAGTTTTGCAAAAGCTTGAGAACTCCCAGCCTGCGCAGATTGTACCAGTTCCTTCCTATCTTCCATAACTCTCCTTTCTGCCATCGGCGATAAACATAGATATCCTGTTCAATAAATAAGTGTAACATACAAGGAATATTGTTGCATGTAAATATAACAATATTTAAATTTA
>JAAVZI010000050.1 GCA_022791575.1 Lachnospiraceae bacterium | reverse complement strand
TCTCCCGGTTTGCTGAAAGTCTCCAAGTCCTCATCAATATGATCGTAAGAGAAGGTCAGGCGCTTCTTAAAGAGTTTGGCCTTTTTGTCCGGGATGAATATCTCATGCAGTGCACAATTCAAGCTGGCCCTGCCGCAGGCGAGATAGTATTCACGCAGAGCGTCGGGAAGCCGAATGCCTGCCGCCGCCTCATAGGAGGCAATTGTCTTTTCAGAAAATCCTGTTGCCCTTCCCTCCCAAAAGCCGAACAGCGGTTCTGCCCACTGAACCAGTTCAATTGGGGAAATCTGATAATGCTTTTCGCTCATAACATCGTCCTCCTCCTACCTCTGTTGATCCGATTTACTATGTATTAACTAAAATGTCATTTTGTCGAATTGAACCGCTCAAAGTATAGCACAAAGCCAATGTTATTGTCAAGATTAGTTGACACATTTTCACGACAAACGCATGAATATTTTATCCTTCCCAAAACCTAACCCCTGATTTTTAAATTTTCATTAGTACCTCAATAAACTGCGCAGGATTCCGCTCTACAGCACCGCATTTCTAAAGTCACCTGTGATTGTGGGGCGCGGCCAGTATGGTGTACTGGTTTCACCCGCTGGTGCGGTATGCGCGCAGGGAGATGAAAAATGACCGGGAAGCAGCCTGCGATGCCGGCTCTGTAGATACTCAAGCAGCTGATATTCGTTATCGGCTTCTTCATCTAAGTTCTGTATTTTAGTGGTTAATTGAACATGAAGAGAAACCAGATATCAACATTTCATTCACTTTATTTTTAAATAGATTATCCAAACTCTGACAGTGAAAGAAAATTTCGTAAATGCCTGGGATCCTATTTATACAATCGCAAAACTCAAAATTCATAATTCCTTATAAATCTAAGCTCGATTTTTTATCATGGTTTGTTTTTTGCTTATTGCCAGTAGTAGGACCAATAAAATCCCCAAAACTGAAAGCATAATCAGAAAATCTTTCCTATCTCCAGTAATCATCTCCAGATAGTAACTATTAATAAACAAATATTTCGGAAAAGCCAATATCTTAGCATAGACCGAAGCATCTAAAAATACAGGCGGAAAAAGCAGCGCACCAAGAGCCAATAAAGGCAGCAAAGCTCGAAAAAGCGTTTCCATATGAATGATACGAACCATAATAAAAGCAGTTATCGCAGACATTGGAATATAGAGTATTAATCCTGCTGCTTCTTTCCATAAGGGCTGAGACGCAGGCAGAACAACAAGTCCGGCCATACCGCTGATTCCCATAAGCAGAGAGGGTGCGAGGATTTCCAGAAACTCCATAACCGGACGCCGGGAGACAGAAAGCGGGAGCAGCAGCCCTGTTTTTTGGTCCTGCAGTAAATAAAAGGTACCGCTCATGGCAGCCAGCAGAATCAGCACACTTAGAATTCCACGGCACATATTGGAAAGAAAGACATTACGTATATTATGAGCCTGTCGAATCAGAGTTGCCTGCTCTGTTTTATCTAAATCAGACCGATTGCCCACTATAAAAATACCTCTAGCCTGACAATATTCTTCATAAGATTCCTCCGCTTCGTGAACAATGTCTTCTATATTCTGCCCTGGTTCTAATACATTGGGTTGTCTTATATAATTCAGTACCAATTTTTCTGTATAAATTTGAAAAAATGCAGAGAACACCAGTTCATTCACACTTCCCGTCAGCATGGAGCCGGGAGATTCTGCAACGTGAATCGCTTCTCTCCAACGGGGCGGTTCCAGAATCGTTTCCATTTGGTAATCCTTGGTTAATATATAGCCGCATTCGGCTTTAGTTCTTTGCACATCACGATATAATTCCTCAACGGATCGAGTCTCATAAAAGTGTACGGCTGTATTTTCCTTTATCAGTCTTTGTATAGTCTGTTCTCCCAATTCACTGCCGCTTTCATTAAAGAGAGCCACTTGAACCAAGGGAGTTTCCGACTGACTATAATAAAAGATACCAATAGAACACAGTGGAAACATACACAGCAGACAGAGAAAAAAACGTTTTTGCAGAAGCCTTTTGCTAAAAGCCCAGAGCCAGACCCAGTGTCTGATTTTCATTAAGAATTCCTCCTTTCTGCTTTGGCCGCAAACAAACAGGACAAGCCAAGAAATATAAACGAAAAAACAAGAAGAGGAACGATAAATGTCAAACCAGGCAGCTCTGTATACAGTATACAAACCAATTTATGCATATAATACATAGGAAGATAGGCAGCTGCCCGGCTGAGTGCTTGGGGAAGAAATGTGAGCGGAAGCAGACAGCCAGAGCAAAAGGCTCCTAAAAAGACCAAAAGGAATAAAAGCAGGGTTCCAGTTGTTTCGTTATTTGTTATACTATACAGCAGCAAAGTCCAGGCGCTGGCAGTCACAGAAAACAGTGGAAGCAGCAGGAACGCCCGCCAGGGGAGCAGGGAGAACATACAGCATACCAGAAACAAGAACGCCCACACTACCAGATAGAAAACAAGAAGTGCGGTATATTTTAACAGAGTGCGTTTACAACTCCCAAGTCCCTGACGAGACAAAAGCAGAGATAAACAGGAGGATTCCGGCTGTGCCAGCCGGCTTAAGGACATGCCGGATAGGAAGAACAACAATACCAAGGCAGAAGCCGTATAATATTCTTTTGTAGATACACTGCCTGTAGAGCTGATTTGTTCCACCTGAAAAAGTCTGGAACGAATCAAAGCTGTTTTCATAGTATTTTGATTAATATAATCATAATGAACACTTCTTTTCTTATGGAACTCATAGTTATCGTAAACATCGCCAAGGCTGTAGATACCCGCCTGCGCATAAGTCAGGATTCTAGCAGCCGCGCTGGTTAATTCCTGAAAGAGGAGCTGTTCCACTCCAGTATGGTCAGAAAATGTAATGACAGCCGGAGTATTTTTGCCGTCTGCAATATCCTTGGCAAAATGGGGTGGAAAGTATATATAGGCTGCCGCGGTATGGTCTTTTACCATTTGTTCTGCTTCACGTTTCGAAGTTTTAACTAAGCGGCAGAACGTATTGACACTTTCAGAGGCTTCCAGATAGGTCATGCCGAAATCCATCAGTGGAGAAGAATCTTCTACAACGATTGCAATTGTAACTTTTTGCGCAGTTTTCTTATTATATAGCAGTTTTGTGCCATAAATAGCAATTACTGAAACCAGTACGGCTAATACAATGATAAAGCCAATCAGTCTTGGCAACAGTTGCAGTACCTTTTTTAATTGTAATCGAAGATAAATCTGGTTACGATTCATAATGTTTCCCTGATAAAAAATTTTGAATATAGGTATCAATAGTGTCATCTGGAACCGCCTGCAACAGATAAGAAAGGATTCGGCTCTTTTTCATAGTATTTAGGATGGTTTTCATATCTTTGTCAGTTAAATGCATAAGGTCAAAGCTAGTTCCTTGCGGCGCTTTTATCTTGTTTTCCAAAACACTGCAGGAAATGTCTGCTGATAATTCCAGCCTAGAAAATGGAACGTCATCCGCATCAATATTTAAAGATAGTTTATCAATGTTAAGCTTATAACTTTTGCCTTTTTTTATATCTTTATAACATCCTTTGGCATTTATTTCTGCAGAAACCGCCTGATGATCTATTCTTCCATTCATAATAACTGCCTGTGCAAAAGAATCTTCTTTCATATCATAATTATACTCAGAGTTTAATTTCAGCAACTCTTGTGTGCCCGATTCTAAGCTTATGTTGACAAAAGAAGTTTCTGTTTGTTCGTTCACAGTGTGAGTAGAAGAACAGTGGAAATTAAAGTCAGCTGCGGCAATCTGACCATTAGCGTTCAGATAAATATCCTGTCCCGGTTTTTCCCCTCCAAACCGAAGTTCAAGTGAAATAGTTTCTTCCTGATAAATGAATTTCAAATCAGCGCCAAGCAGCCGCCCTTTGGAAGAAATATACATCATGAAATCAAGATGATCCGTAGCTTCTGTCTGAATGGTATCCGGCAGTTGGGTTAATAATTGTCGAATTCGGTTCGGGAGGGAATCTTTGTTCGTTTTTTGATAGAGCTCATTGAGCATACAAAAAAAAGAATTATTTTCATAGTCGTATTTGGAAAGCCAGCTGCCGTAATCCTTTAGAAATTCTTTAAATGCCTGGGAATCAATAGAGATTTGGTAAGCATGGCAGTCATAAGTATTCTGGGCAATTGACAGGGTATCTGTTTGATTGTCACTTTTTATTTCCCAGTTTTTAGCAAAAGAGAGCAGAGAATTAGGAAGCTGTTTTAACGCATATTCATTAAAAGCTCGAACTCCGCTGGATAATTGAGTATACTGCTGTTCCAGTAGAGACTTGATATAACTGCTTTTCGAATCAGGAATCTTCTCATTTAAAAATTTCTGCAGCTCGTCTTTTTCAAGAGAAAGTAAGGTTTCTGGAAGAAATTCATCTGAGAAAACAGCAATCTGGTCTTTATCTGTGTAAAAGCCGATATCGCCGCCAAGGCCCATAATAAATGCACTAAGGCTCGTTCGGGACTGTTGGTTTTTTACATCATTTTGAAAACTGCAGTCAGCAGTTATCCCGCTGATCAAAGATAATTCACTGATATCAGAATCTTCTAATGTAATGGATAACTTTGCATTTTGCCCCTTTTCTTTCATACGCTTTTGCATAAGGCTGGAATCTAATTGCTGTTCAAGGAAAGAAGTTCCCAGTTCGTCTGTACTGAATTGTTCTCCCAGCTGAGCCAGGCAGGCAGTAATCGCTTCCAAGGGTGTCTGTGAAGAAGGGGTACGCAGAAGGAACCAGCAGACTGCAGCAATGCCGGCAGCGATCGCAATCGCAGCTATAATCGCTGCAGCAGTACGCCGGTGTTTGGAAGTTGTAGAGGTGGATGGTTGCTGGTTTGTCATAGGTTCTGTATGATTGGACATAAATAAGTTCCTTCTTTCTGCTTCTATAATAAAATATGGATAACAATCTATCGTTGATCCGACTGCAGGAATTCACTCAGCTGGCGCCCGCGAATACTGCCTGGAATGGACTCTAGTATTCCCTGTTTTAAGGCATAGAGCTGACTGCACAAGGCAAGATCAGGTTCTTCGTGAGTCGTAATGACAATCGCACCGCCATTTTGCAGATGCATCTGAAAATAACTGCGTAATTCCTCTTTACAAGGAAGGTCCAAGGCGGACATGGGTTCATCCAGAATGAGGACGGAAGGCTGGTTGGCCAATGCACAGCCTAAGCTAATTCGTTTTTTCATTCCGCCGGATAAAGTAGAGACTCGTGATTTCAATACGGTATGCAGTTTTAACATATGCAGAACTCCGTGCTCTAATTCCCAATTTAGGTCTGCTCGACTGTCTGCATACCATAATCGCAGGTTATCTTTCACCGTCAGTTCTTCCATCAAAGGATTATCTTGTGGGACATATCCGGCATAGGAGACAAAGAGTTTGGGATTACTGCAGGCATCTTCTCCATGATAGAGAATTGTACCAGCGGCTGGTGTAAGAACACCTGCCAGGATTTTCAGCAGAGTGGATTTCCCACAGCCGTTCGTACCGAGAATGCCAATACATTCGCCCTTTTTTAAATGAAAAGAAATACCATTTAGTACTTGTTTTTTTCCATAATTTAATTGAAGATCCATTACGTGAAGCATATCATTCCTCATTTCTTTCGGCTGCTATCATCAGTATAGCAAAAATATATCAAAGAAGCAAATCAAAATAAAATCATACGAAACATACGGTTGACATAAAGTGGTTTTCAAACACGCGCCAGAAGAGTATATTTTGAAAATCAAATGATAATACTTATTATGAAAAACAGCTAGAATTCTGTCAAATCGTTAAGGTTGACCAATTTATGGTTTTTTGCTATACTGTAACAGATAGAAAGTCCAGATATTGAAAGGATAGGTGTTTATATATGAATTATGGGAAGAAAGGAGCCTCTGATAAATATAAATCAGCAGTATCCACATCTGCTAAGATTTCCAAGCGTATCTTTGTCACAGGATTTAAGATTATTATGGTCTGTGTGCTGGCAGTGGTCGTACTTGGACTTTGTGCAGGTATTGGAGTATTTCGGGGAATTATTGAAAGTGCACCGGATATTTCCAATGTGGATGTATCGCCGACCGGATATTCGTCGATGATTTATGATGCGGATGGAAATGAGACCACGAAGCTGGTGGCTTCGGGAGCGAACCGAATCTATGTGGGAATTGATGAAATTCCCAAGTATCTGCAAGAGGCGTTTGTAGCAATTGAAGATGAGCGGTTCTATGATCATAATGGAATTGATACCAAAGGTATTCTGCGTGCTGCATTTGTCGGAGTGACCAGTGGTCATTTTAGCGAGGGCGCCAGTACGATTACCCAACAGCTACTTAAGAATAACGTTTTTCAGGAATGGACCGAGGAACAGTATTTTATAGAAAAGGCAAAAAGAAAAATTCAGGAACAGTATCTGGCAATGGAATTAGAAAAACATATGGATAAATCTGTTATTTTGGAGAATTATCTGAATACCATTAATCTAGGACAGAATACCCTTGGTGTCCAGGCGGCGTCCAAACGTTATTTTAATAAGGATGTTTCAACGCTCACATTGTCAGAATGCGCTGTGATTGCCGCTATTACGCAGAATCCGTCCCGATATAATCCGGTGCGGAATCCGGAAGCGAATGCCGAACGGCGGGAAAAAGTGCTGAAAAATATGGAAGAGCAGGGATATATTAATAAAGACCAGTTAAATGAGGCGTTGGCAGATGATGTCTATCAGAGAATCCAGAATGTCAATGATGAGACAGAAGTGGCATCGCCATATACGTATTATGAGGATGCTCTAATTGACCAGGTTTTAACTGATCTGGTAGAACAAAAAGGATACTCCAGAACTCAGGCTTATAATCTGGTATACAGCAGCGGACTCAGCATTTATTCCGCACAGGATTCCAGAATCCAGCAGATTTGTGATGAAGAATTCAGCAATCCCGATAATTTCCCGGCAGGCTCGGAGGTTGGTCTTACATATCGTTTGACAGTGACCCATCCCGACGGTTCGCAGGAAAATTACAGTGAAAAGACTCTGCAGGCATATTTTGCTGCCAGCAATCCAGAATATTCCATTATTTATAAGAATGAAGAAAAGGCCAATGAAGCAGTTGCACAATACAGAGCGACTGTGGTGCAGGAAGGGGATACCATAGATGAGGTGATTAGTTTTACCCCTCAGCCTCAGGCTTCCATTGTAATTATGGACCAGACCAACGGGCAGGTAAAAGCGATTGTGGGCGGCAGGGGCTCGAAGGAAGCCAGTCTGACACTGAATCGTGCTACGGATACGAAGAGACAGCCCGGTTCTACCTTTAAAGTTCTGGCTGCCTATGCGCCTGCAATTGACAGTGCTGGCAAAACACTGGCAACTACTTATGTGGACGAGCCTTATAATTATTCCAACGGCCGGCCGGTCAGAAATTATGATGGCCGTTACCGGGGAACGACCACAATTCGCAAGGCAATTGAACAGTCCGTCAATGTGGTTACCGTAAAATGTCTGACAGAAATCACACCACAGTTAGGATATGACTATCTGCTGAATCTTGGATTTACTACACTTGTAGAAAATCGAAAATATGCAGATGGTACGACCAGAACGGATATTGCCCAGCCTCTGGCGTTGGGAGGATTAACAGATGGCGTGACCAATTTGGAGTTGACAGCTGCTTATGCGACCATTGCTAATCAGGGAGTCTATACCAAACCCATTTTTTATACGAAGGTGGTAGACCACGATGGCAAGGTACTGCTGGATAATACCAAACCCAAGAAAAGAACCGTGTTAAAGAAATCGACGGCTTATATGCTGACTACGGCCATGACGGATGTGGTGAAGCAGGGAACCGGTAAGGGAGTAGATTTTGGAACCATGCCAATTGCTGGTAAGACTGGTACAACTTCACAGAATTATGATGTATGGTTTTCCGGTTATACTCCTTATTATTGCTGTTCGGTATGGGGCGGTTATGATGTGAATACAAGTTTACGAGATGCGTCATACCACAAAGGCATCTGGAAGCGGGTCATGCAAAGAGTACATGAAGGCTTGGAATATAAAGAGTTTGAGATACCAGATACACTTGAACAGGTTAAGGTTTGTCAGACTTCAGGTAAACTAGCAACAAATTCCTGTCCGGTAACGACAGAATATCTGGAAAAGGGAACCGGACCAACGACTGTCTGTACCCTCCATGTGGAGTCCTATAAAAAGACTGAAGAAACACAGGAACCTCAGGAACCACAACAGCCGCAGCCTGGAGAGGAAGGCAGTACGGAACCGGCGCAGCCGGATGCCGGAGCTGGCGGTGATACGCCTCCAGAAGGAGAGGCTCAACCACAACCAGCCACTTCCCCAGAATAATCTCAATAAAAAAATACCCAATAAGAAAAGCTGGCTTATGCTAGCTTTTCTTATTGGGTATTCTTCTAGTTATATGTTTTAAAATTTAGGATCGGGTAGAACGCTGCCGGTTATCAATCTTAGTATTAAAATAAGAATAGGTACTGCCGCCCCTTGCTTTAGAAAGGTACATAGCACTGTCAGCCTTTAGAAACAGTTCCATATAGGATGTACCATCGGTGGGAGCTAGGCTAACCCCAATGCTGCAGCTGATTCCAGCTGGATCAACATCATTCATAGATAATCCCTTAATGGAATTTAATACATTTAAGGCCCGCATTGTTATAATATCTTCTGGTACTTTGCGCAGGAAAACCATATAACAGCCTTCTTGGGAATATCCGATAATGTCTGTGTTACGGAAAGACTGTTTCAGCTGCTGTGCGACTTGGCATTCAATGCGGCTGGTATATAAGTCGCCCGTTGACTTTTTCAGTTCAGCAAAGTTATCCAGCTGTAAGAGCATCAATGCACACAGATGTTCAGGTGGTTCTTCTAAAAGACTCTGGTCCACGCAGTTTTGCATATAAGATGGAATCAACAGGCCTGTCCTGGAATCTACACCTTCTGGAAGATCGGTTCCTGCAGCCAGACGTTCTGCATTAATATTGCTGATTTTTCCAATAGCACGCAGAGTATTGGTCTGTTTGGAACGAATCAGCTTATAACAGATCCGATACCAGTTATAGTCATGTTTGGAAAATCTGGCACGAAATTCCAAGGTACGCAGTTCTTTGGAAACACGGTTGGCGTGCATGGCATCAAGCAGAAAAGGAAAATCGTCAGGGTGAATGATTTCATGCAGCTCCAGCCATTTCTGGGCATGCGGATAGTCTGTATTAATACCATCTGGTTTCCAACGCTCTGAGAAGTGAAGCGTGTCCTTGGCAAGATCATATTCGAATAAATATTCCTCCATTAGTTCTTCTACAATGCGGAAACGGTCATTATTTTCTTCAAAGCGAGCAGATAGATCACTGGTTTCTGTACGATCAATTAAAACAGATACATAATAAGCATTCTGTGTCTGGTCTTTTATTATAAATGTAGAATTTTCCACATAATATTCCTGGCTGGAAGGAGTCTTAATCGGATAAAGGCGGACAAAAGATTGATTATGGGTCAGCAGGCTGGAATAGCTTCTATATAATATATAATCCTGACGGCAGCCTTCTAGGTATTCGTCCACAGTATCAAAAGTTTTCGTTTGCTCAGTCATTTGATAAAATTTTTTATTTGCGCTAAAAAGTCCATTGCTGATGATTGTAATCCCAATGGGGAAGCAGTCAATCATCTGTTGCAGCAGAAGCGTTTTGTCCTCTGTCTGGGCCAGGTTGTTTAATACTTTATAAATCGTTTGTTTCACGTAAATCGCCCTGCCTTTCTAATATGCACAAAAGCATATAGGAATCAATACTTTCTTAATGTAATTATATACGAAAATTCACAAATCGTCAAATGATTTTCCTTGTTTTTTTAGCAGTTTTCCTAAATGATAAGTTTCTTGTTGGTTGATTTTTTATCGCAAAGTATCGTAAGTATCCATTGAGTATTATGTATAATTTTTGTATACTTAGCTAAAAGGAGGCGAACCTATGAATGTATTGAATCTGCCGGAGATTATAATTCGGCTTCGTCATGAAAAAGGAATTACCCAAGGCCAGCTGGCTGACTTTGTCGGGGTGACCAAAGCGTCTGTATCCAAATGGGAGACAGGTCAGAGCCTGCCGGATATTCTGCTGCTTCCAGAGATCGCATCATTTTTTGATATTACGGTAGATGAACTGCTGGGATATCAGCCGCAGTTGGGAAGAGAGGAGATCCAAACCATATATCAGGAACTGGCAGCTGTATTTGCAGAAGCCCCATTTGAAGAGGCTATGAAACAAAGCTGGGTCTGGGTAAAGAAATATTATTCCTGTTATCCGTTTCTGCTTCAGATGAGTGTCTTATGGCTGAATCACTATATGCTGGCACAAGCAGAAGAACGTCAGAGAGAGGTTTTGAGGGAAGCTTCGGATTTGTGCACACGGATTATGGAGAATTGTTCAGATATCGGAATCTGTAATGATGCCATTATGGTTAGGGCGACCATTGATTTACAGCTGGGAAGGGTACGTGAGGTAATCACGGTATTGGAGGAGCTTTTGAATCCTTATCATATAGCCAGTCAGAGTGAGGGAGTGCTGATTCGTGCCTACCAGATGACAGGGGATAAGGAGAAAGCGGTGGGTTTCAGTCAGTTCAGTATGTTTTTGCATCTGCTTGCTTTTATCTGCAGTGCAGCCCAGTATATGGAACTGCATAGTGAACAGCTGGATATTTGTGAAATTACAATTCAGCGGATTAGACAGGTAATGAATGTGTATGATGTAGAACATTTGCATCCGAATACAGCGGCTCAATTCTGGTATCAAACCGCAATTGTATACTGTATGCACAACAAAAAACAGGAGGCATTGGAAGCACTAGAGGAGTTTGTGTCCAGTATAGACTGCCTGTTTCATACAAAAGGTATGATTCTGCATGGCGATAGATATTTTGATAAAATTGAAACCTGGCTGGATCATTCTGAACTGGGAAAAAATGCACCCAGGGATAAAAAGCTTGTATTAGACAGTGCCAAGCAGGCATTGGAGCATCCGGCGTTTGATTTGCTAAAGGAAGATCCGCGTTATCAGAAACTTCGTCATATGTTAAGAACTAATGTACGGATATAGAGTGTCTTTGATTGTATATACAAGCATTCAGTGCAGTTATTATGTGAAACGATGTATAGGCAAATGCGAAAGTCTGATGCAAGGCGACGAGTTTGAACAATAGATACAAAAATTCCGCTCAAAGACGTTTTTGATTCGCTACATTTTTGTATCTATTGCCCAAACTCTGGCAGTGAAATAAGAGTTTCGCAACCACCTAAAATAATGAATAGCCAATTGCGTAACTCAAAATTCATAACTAGATTTTCTCAACCACCCAAAAAACAATGTATAGACATTTACAAACCGTCTTTTTCCATTGTCTAAAATCGTCGCTTTAAATCTGACTTTTGCAATTACCTAAAAATAATGTAGTTAGAAAAGGAGAATTATATGAATACACTAGAAATTAAGGATTTGCTGCCATTTTTAATTCCATTGATCATTGCACAGTTTTTGCTGCTTTTTGTTACGTTAAGGCATATTCTGACACATAACAGTTATAAGCGTGGAAACCGATTATTATGGGTTGTTGTGGTAATTTTGGGGATGCAGTTTATCGGTCCGGTATTATATTATTTATTAGGAAAAGAGGATGCATAATGGAATTATTGAAACTTAGCCATGTGTCGAAAGCCTTTGGGAAAAATAAGGTTTTAGAGGATTTAAGCTTTTCGGTAACAGAGCACTCAGTTTTTGGATTTATTGGCAGAAATGGAGCCGGTAAAACGACTGCAATGAAAATGATATTAGGTCTTCTGCGCCCGGATCAGGGGGAGATTCTGGTAAATGGGCAGCGTACGGAGTTTGGACAGAACCGAATCAGCCAATCGATTGGTTACCTGCCGGATGTTCCTGAATTTTATGATTATATGACACCCATGGAGTATCTGCTTCTTTGCGGGGCCTGCGCCGGAGTGCCGAAAGAAGAGAGCCGTATAAGGGCAAAGCAGTTGCTGGAGCTTGTCGGGCTGGCAGAGGCAGATAAACGGATTCATGGATTTTCAAGAGGAATGAAGCAGCGTCTTGGAATTGCCCAGGCACTGCTGAACCGTCCCAGATTGTTGATTTGTGATGAACCGACTTCGGCACTAGACCCAGCCGGGAGAAAAGAGATCTTAGATATTCTGTCTTCTGTAAGGACGGAAACTACGGTATTATTCTCCACGCACATTTTATCGGACGTAGAACGAATCTGCGATAAGATAGCATTTCTTCATAACGGTAGGATTGCTTTAGGTGGCACTTTAGAGGAAATGAAAAATGTTCGGAAAGGAAATGGTCTGGAGATTGAATTTCTAAAACCAGAAGAGGCAGAGCAGTTTTTAACCTGGTATCCTGGCGGAACATGCGTAGGAGGAGGAAAACTGTTATTTGAACAGAAAACAGAGAAAGATATGGCAGAAATGATGCAGATACTATGGAACAATCAATGGTTGGTGCGGAAGATAGAACTGCTGGAACCAGCATTGGAAGATTTATTTATGGAGGTGGTTGATCATGAAGCAGCTAAGAGCATTTATGAATAAAGAATTTATGGAGTGTATCCGTAGTGGAAAAATGCTGATTCTTTTGATTTTATTTGTGCTTTTTGGAATGATGAATCCAGCAATTGCCAAGCTGACACCATGGATGATGGAGATGATGTCAGATCGTATGGGTTCTACCGGATTGGCCGTAACAGCTGTAGAAGTTAATGCATTGACCTCCTGGACGCAGTTCTATAAGAATATACCGTTGCTGTTGATTATTTTTTTGCTGCTGTTTAGCGGAATTCTAACAACAGAGTATCAGAAGGGAACATTAATCAACATGATTACAAAGGGGATGAAGCGGTGGAAAATAATTGCTTCTAAGGAAATGGTTATGTTACTGTGCTGGACAGCGGGATACTGGCTGTGCTATGGAATTACTTATGGATATACAGATTTTTTCTGGGACAATTCTGTACTTACTAAGATATGGTTTCCTGCTTTGTGTCTCTATTTGCTTGGCGTTTGGCTGATAACAGTGATATTGCTGTTATCAACCATTTTCCGCAGCAGTTCCTCTGTTTTAGTAATGGCTTTAGGGATTTTTGCAGTAGTCTATCTATTAGGACTTTTGCCGGCTCTGTCATCTTATATGCCCGTGCGGCTGATGGAAAGCACTGGGTTGCTGACAGGTATTGAGGGGGCAGATCAGTATCTTACTGCTATCATAGCAGTCCTTTTGCTGTCGTTGGGTAATACCGTAGCTTCTATTATATGTTTTAACCGCAGTGAAATATGACAGATAGCGAAAGTTTTAGACAAGTGTTGATTCTCAGACGGACCAAGGATATAATAGAAGGGAAGTAGAATAAGGACAGGAGTAAAAGTAGAATGTTAAAGGTCGTTTATGAAGGTGGAACGAATGAGATCATAGAGAAAAAATCCCGGTTTATTGCGACAGTAAGATCTGTAGACACGGAGGAAGAGGCTTTAGGGTTTATTGAGGGACTGAAGAAGAAGTATTGGAATGCTACGCATAACTGTTATGCATTTGTCATAGGAGAGCAAAGTGAACTGCAGAGATTCAGTGATGATGGAGAGCCTTCCGGTACGGCAGGAAAGCCTATATTAGAAGTGCTTTTAAATGAAGAAATACACAACACGGCAATCGTCGTCACCAGATATTTTGGCGGAACGCTGCTGGGAACAGGTGGACTAGTCCGGGCTTATAGCCATGCGGCTAAGGCCGGGCTGGAAAGCAGCAGAATTGTAGAAAAGGTCCATGGACAAGTATTAGAGATTCAGACGGATTATAATGGGCTGGGAAAGATTCAATATCTGCTGGGACAAAGAAAGATTGATATTCTGGATGCACAATATGCAGAAGATGTTGTGGTAAAGGCATTGGTTCCCATACAACAAATGGAACTTGTTCAGAAGGAAGTGACAGAAGCAACCAGTGGCAGAGGAGTTATGAAAGAAGGGGAATGCCTGGATTTTGCCAGAGACGCTAGGGAGCTTCTGGTATTTTAAGGGGTATCTGTCTGGCTGCGGTGTACGGTTCGTTGTCTGCAGCGGTAATAGCCAAGGAAATTACTGACTATAGATAATGTAAAGATAAATGTACAGAGGATCAGGGCAATGGTTAGGAGCAGAGCCGGCAGCAGATGATAGTCTGGCTGGCTTGCAATCATCGGCAGACTGAATCGGCGCATACTTTCAGAGGACCAATCTAGGTCTTTAGAAAGGGAGAGCGTCAGCTGATGGTAAAGCTCTGGATTTTCGGAAATATGGAAGGTTCCTTTATGATTAGTCAGAGTTTGTCTGGGCGTTCCATCCTGAGGATCCAGAAGAAGGAATAAGCATTGGTTATCCTGAATGGTATAATAATAGTGTCCGGTTATTTTTCCGTCAGTCTGATTATCATAACCGGTATAAAAAATTTGATCACTATGAAGTTTGATAACGGTATGTTTCTTAGTGAAAGAAGCAGACTCCAATTCTGAAAGGCTGGTTACAGTTGGAGGAAACAGATTTCGTACAAGGGAGGAGGAAGCTCCCAGGTAAATGGTCAGTCCCAATAGTAGAAGTGCCAAAAGTCCCTGTTTCAAATATAATCCTGCATTTTTCTTTCGGTAACGTCGGTTCATGAAGTATCCTCACAAGGTTTCCTGTATTTTGCAGAGTATGAAGATTTTGTACATACCCTGTATATAGTATACAAAATTTTTGTTAAATATTCAAGTTTAAAATATGCAGCGGATATATGAGAAAGATTAATTTCAACTTCTTAAAAAACATCGTTCTTTCTATATAAATCTTATACGAATGTATGTTTCGTAATGTCAATATAAATCTTATGTAGTCCGGTTGAAATCTTATGCTGGATATGGTAAACTGTGGAAAGTATTAGAACAACAGGAGGAATAGAGTGGAAACCTATACAGGATTTGCTGAAGTTTATGATCTATTTATGGAGGAAACGCCTTATGAACAATGGGCGGCATTTATAAAGGAGAAGCTGGAGGCACAAGGCATAGACAGTGGCTTAGTTTTGGACTTAGGCTGTGGAACCGGCAGGTTGACTAGGCTGCTTGCCGGATATGGTTATAACATGATTGGGGCAGATCAGTCGGAGGAAATGCTGGGAGCTGCCAAGCAGCAGGATGATGACAGCAGCGAAATTATGTATCTGCATCAGGATATGAGGCAGTTTGAGTTATATGGTACAGTCCGGGCAATTGTCAGCAGCTGTGATTGTGTGAATTATATCACAGAAGAGGAGGAGCTGCTGCAGGTATTTCGTTTGGTGAATAATTATCTGGACCCTGCAGGGATCTTTTTCTTTGATTTTAATACGAAATATAAATACGAGCAAATCGGTGACTGTACATTTGCAGAAAATCAGGATAAAGGCAGTTATATCTGGGAAAATTATTATGAGGAAGAGGAAGGAATTAATGAATATGACCTGACTTTATTTGTCAGGCGGGAATCAGGCCTTTATGAGAAATATGAAGAGACTCATTTTCAGAAGGCTTATACATTGGAAGATATTAAACGGTTATTAAAACAAGCTGGTCTGGAATTTATAACAGCATATGATGGTTATGAAAACCAGCCGGCAAATGAGACAAGCGAACGAATTTGTATTATGGCAAGGGAGCATGGAAAATGAGCGATTATATTATAAGGGCAACGGCCAGTGGAGGCCAGATTCGTGCATTTGCAGTAACGGCAAAGCAGTTAGTGGAGGAAGCAAGAAAAGCACATAATACCTCACCGGTTGCAACAGCTGCGTTGGGAAGGCTGTTGGCAGCAGGAAGCATGATGGGTATTATGATGAAAGGAGAAAAGGATCTATTAACTCTGCAGATTAAGGGAAGCGGACCGCTCGGTGGGATTACGGTAACTGCAGATAGCCAGGGACATGTAAAAGGTTATGTGAATCATCCAGAGGTTATACTGCCCCCAAGCGATCAGGGCAAGTTGGATGTAGGGAGAGCAGTCGGTCCTGGAATTCTCAATGTCATTCGGGATATTGGCATGAAAGAACCATATAATGGGCAGACATTACTGCAGACCAGCGAGATAGCAGAAGATCTGACTTATTATTTTGCAACATCAGAGCAGGTGCCTTCAGCGGTCGGATTGGGAGTGCTGATGGAGAAGAATAACACCGTGAAGCAAGCCGGCGGCTTCATAGTACAGCTTATGCCCTTTGCAGAGGAATCCGTGATCAGTCGGTTGGAGGAAAATGTTGCTGCAATTACTTCTGTGACACAGTTATTAGAGGAAGGCTGTACACCGGAGATGGTGTTAGAGCGTCTGCTGGAGGGACTGGAGTTGGAAGTTCAGGATCAAATATCAACAGCATTTTCCTGTAATTGTACCAGAAGCCGCGTGGAAAAGGCATTGATTAGCATTGGTGCAGGGGAACTGCAGAAGATGATTGAGGATGGAGAAACCATTGAGATGAAGTGTCAGTTCTGTAATCATGCCTATACATTTTCCGTAGAAGAGCTTAAGAAATTAAAAGCAGACGCTGTAAGGCGCAGAAAATAAAGGATATAAGGTGAAGGATATGAAAGATGGATTTATAAAGGTAGCGGCAGTCACTCCGAATATTAAGGTTGCTGATACCGCTTATAACGGAGAAAATGTCCGACTGGCTATGCGCAGTGCTTATGAGGCTGGAGCCAGGGTGATTGTGTTTCCAGAGCTGGTGCTGACGGGATATACCTGTAGTGATTTATTTTTGCAGGAGCTGCTTCTTAAGAAGGCTAAGGAAGAACTTATGAAAACTGTTCAGGCTACAGCCGGGATGGAGGCACTGATCTTTGTGGGGCTGCCGCTGGAAATTGACGGAAGACTTTACAATGTGGCAGCAGTCTGCTTTGATGGCAGTCTGCTGGGGCTGGTTCCTAAGAAGCACATTCCCAATTATGGAGAGTTCTATGAAAAAAGGCATTTTGTGTCTGGTCCCCAGGAAGTGGAGATGATTCACCTGCCGCTACTTCCAGATGGAGGCGTTGCAGAAGTTCCATTTGGAAGCAATCAGCTTTTTAGCTGTGAGAATATGCCGGAACTGATAGTTGCTGCTGAGATCTGTGAGGATCTTTGGATGCCGGACCCGCCGAGTATTGCCCATACCATGGCAGGAGCTACGCTGCTGGTGAATCTTTCAGCAAGCGATGAAGTGACAGGAAAGGCGGTTTACCGCCGTCAACTGGTTGAGGGCCAAGCGGCCCGCCTGGTATGCGGATATGTCTATGCAGGGGCAGGTGAGGGGGAATCTACGACGGATCTGGTATTTGGAGGACATAATCTGATTGCAGAAAATGGAATTCTGTTAAAAGAAAGCAAGCGGTTTGAAAATGAAACCATTTATGCAGATCTGGATTTGCAGCGTCTAATTGGAGAGAGGCGCCGTATGGGTATTTTCGACAAACAGAAACCAAAGGGATACCAAAGAACTTATTTTCATATTCCGCAAGGAGAGGTTCAGCTGGAACGCTGGATTGATCCGGCGCCATTTGTACCAGGAGATCAGGCAGAGAGGGAAGAACGCTGTGAAGAAATCCTGATGATTCAGGCTATGGGGCTTAAGAAACGCCTGCTTCATACCAATTGTAAACATGCAGTGATTGGAATCTCTGGAGGTCTGGATTCTACTTTGGCGCTTCTTGTGACAGCCAGAGCTTTCGATATGGCAGGGTTTGCAAGGAGCGGAATTACTGCGGTAACTATGCCATGCTTTGGTACGACGGACCGAACGTATACAAATGCCTGTGAGATGGCACGGAGGATGGGAGCCAGTCTGCAGGAGGTTGACATAAAGGAATCCGTGCAAAAGCATTTTCGGGATATTGATCATGATCCTACGGTACAGGATGTTACCTATGAAAATTCTCAGGCAAGAGAGCGGACTCAGGTGCTGATGGATATTGCCAATCAAAAGAGCGGTATGGTTATTGGTACTGGAGATATGTCTGAACTGGCGTTAGGCTGGGCCACATATAATGGAGATCATATGTCTATGTATGGGGTAAATGCGTCCGTTCCTAAGACCCTGGTCCGCCATCTGGTGCGCTATTATGCTGATAATTGTCAGGAGCCGGCATTAGCGCATATTCTATATGATGTGCTGGATACACCCGTCAGCCCAGAGCTTTTGCCGCCTAAAGACGGCGAGATTGCACAGAGAACCGAGGATCTAGTAGGGCCTTATGAGCTGCATGATTTCTTCTTATATTATTGTTTAAGATTTGGCTTTCGGCCGCGTAAAATCTATCGGCTGGCAAGCCTTGCATTTAACGGGGTATATGAAGATGAGTTTATATATCATTGGCTTCGGACCTTTTACTGGAGATTTTTTTCACAGCAGTTTAAGCGTTCTTGTCTGCCGGATGGACCTAAGGTAGGTACGGTATCAGTATCTCCCAGAGGAGATTTAAGAATGCCGAGCGATGCCAGCGTGCAGATCTGGATGGAGGATTTAGAGCTGCTGGGGAAATTGTAAAATTCTATTCTGCTGTCATAAAGCAGCTGCCTGCTTCATATTCTATATAAAGATTACCCACAGGTGGCTCGAATGGAAAAGAAAACAAAAATCATAGTTCTTCACATGAAGGAGTTAATATACACCGGAATATTTGTGGTTTTGGGAATTATTCTGATTCTTCTGCTGATCTTTATGTTTATGCCGGATAAGGATGGGAAAGAGGAAGAAGAACCAGCCATGTCTGAATATGTGGCCGGTGTATATTCGACTTCTGTTATGCTGAATGGAAGTACGTTTGATGTGGAAGTCGTGGTGGATGAGAACCGTATCAACTCCATTCAGTTAAAGAACATCAGCGAAACGGTAACGACGATGTATCCGTTGCTGGAACCAGCATTAGAAAACATTTCTCAGCAGATTTATGAAAAACAGTCTACAAAGAACATTGCTTATGAAGAAGATAATAAATATACATCTATGATATTAATCAATGCCATTGATTCTTCACTTGAGAAGGCAAAATCCCCTTAAAAATACAATGGAAATCTATGACTCATCTTCTTAAAATTACTTGAATTCCATAGATTTCCAAACTTTCCCATCAAAGGGAAAATCGAGACGATAATTTCTGAAAAAACAGATAGTCATTTTGACAAAGAATGCAGACACTATCCCTTATACTGATTTGGCATATCGGAAGAAAGGGGATAGAAGAAAATGAAACCAAGGTTAAAAAATTTAATTGTACATGGAGCAGGGCTTGCAATGGCTCCTATTTGTATCTATGGATGTTATCCATTGGGTATCAGTTATTTTGCGGCATTATCTATGGCCTATGGAGACTGGTACTTTATATTTCCGCTTGTATTACTAGGAATGGCAGCAGCAGCTCCGATCTTAAGTGTAGTCAAATATGGAGTAGCTATGATTCTGTGCGTGATACTTTCGGGCATTGTAGAGGAACGCAAAGGAATCTGCAGTAAAGGGCAGATGGCATTTATATGTGGCAGCAGCATTTTTGCCATGACTCTGACGGAATACTTTTTATTTATGAAAGATTTGTCCTATTTATATTATGGCATGGCGGAGGGAGTATTTGCAGCATCCCTGACGGTGATTTTCTATCAGACAGTTTTGCTTTTTATCCATGCAGGTGAGAAGCCGGAACAAGAGGAGAAGGTTACGGTATTAGATGCGGGAAGAAATAAACTGAAGGAATCAGCACAGGTACTGTCAAAGCTGTCCAGCTGTTTTGGAGAGATGCCGGATAAGAAAGAGGTGCTGACCAAGCAGGATGTAGAGGAAATGTTTCAGGAGCTTTCCCAGACTTTCTGCAGCAGCTGTGAAAAATGCCATGACTGCTGGCAGAATCATTACTTTGATACATACAAGAATACTTATGATGTGTTTCATGCGATTGAAAATGACGGCGCCCATCTGGCTAATGGGGAAATGGCATTATCCAGGCAATGTATTAATTATAAAAGTCTGACTGCAGAAATGAAACGAATATTCAATAAGACAAAGACCAATATGCTCTGGTATAACAGGATTATTGAAAGCCGCAGTGCGGTTGCAGTTCAGCTCAGTGAGATGGCAAAGATGATGGGGGAGGCGGCAGAGGAAATCTATCATCCCAAAGTGGTAGAGGATGGCAGAAGAGACCAGATACGAAAGAAACTGAAAAATCATCATATTATTACTGAAGATATTTCTATTATACAGAAGAAAAATAAAGAAGAAATTTATATGACAATGCATGTAGATTGGAAAAAATGTGTAGCAGTCCGGGAAATCGGTATTATGATATCGGAAATCTGTCAGAAGGCATTTGTACCAGAACAGGACAGTCGTATGCTAGTAGGCCGTGAAAGTACGTCTGTCCTGTTTGTAGAGGATACCACGTTTCGGATTGTTCATGGTGTTGCCAGAGTGGCAAAGACAGGGGAGAGAATTTCGGGGGATAATTTTTCTGTTTTATTTTCGGATGACGGACAAATGACAGCGAGTCTGTCAGATGGCATGGGAACGGGAATCCGTGCCAATAAAGAGAGTGAGATGATTATTGAACTGCTGGAGCGTTTTCTGGAGGCGGGATTTTGTAAGGAAACGGCATTAGGTATGATGAATGCAACGTTAGTTATGAATGATCAGAATGGAAGGTATTCTACAGTGGATGTGGTATCTGTGGATCTGCATGATGGGAGCTGTGAGTTCGTTAAGTTGGGCGCGTCGTATACATTTATCAAACGGGAACATGTGGTGGAGACCATTCAGATGGAGTCTATGCCGATTGGTTTGTTTCAAAAACAGCAGCTGGTCAAGACAGAGAGAAAACTGGAGGACGGAGATTATATTATTATGGTCAGTGACGGAGTGCTGGCGCCGATACCTGAGGAGGAGCAGGTAAAGGTTATGGAGAATCTTCTTTTAGAAATGGAACAGGTGAATCCTAAGGATATGGCCAATGCGATTATGGAGAAGATGCTGCGGGAGTGTGGATGTGACCCTAAGGATGATATGACCGTACTGGTGTTCGGAGTGTGGAAGAAGTAAGAAAGAAGGAGGACGAAAGTACTTATGATGAATCAGATGATATTTTATAAAATGCCAGGCAGTGGGATTATTGAGGGGGAGATTGCCCGCTGCCTGGGTTATCGAATATTCTGCTTACAATTGATGAAGCAGGTCTAGTATTCTGGTTGGTGTTTGATTAGCCTGTGCAAGAACCGATTGGGTTACTTGGAATAAAATATTATTTTTGGAGTAATCTACCATTTCCGTGGAAAAATCAGTATCTCGCACTATGGATTCACTGGCCTGTACATTTTCTGAAGTATTCTGGTTATTGGAGGATATATGTTTTAAGCGGTTTTCCATAGCTCCATAAAGGCTTCGTCTGGCACTTAAGGTATCAATTGCCTGACTAAGGCGCTCCAGTGATTTTTCTGCATATTTGCGTTTGGTTATGGTAATTGAATTTACGCCTAATGCAGAGGAACTGACGCGCAGCCGAGGAAGTTCCATACTCTGGTTGCTGTTTGCCCCAACATGCAGGTTAAAGGCATTTTGCGACGCGCGGTCTTCTTCATGATAGAAGACAACGCCTCTGGCCGAGCCGCTTAGATCAGTAATATTATGCGCTCCATATCCTCTGTAAGTAAGCTTCAGCCTGCCGTCCTCCAAAGAAGCTTCCATATTAGAAATAGCTCCGCTGTCATCGCCGTTTTGAAATTTATGATTTAACATATCGATCAATTCATCTGCCGTATACTCACTGTCCTCTGGAAAGGTATAGCTGTATGGAACCGAGTCCACACAAAAACTAAATGTATTTTTTCCAGCCGGAAACTGAACGCCGTCGGATAGATCTTCTGCGCCCGTGACATAAGAGGGAGTCAACTTGCCGGTAGTCTTATAAAAGATAAAGTAAGAAGCATTTCCGCGGATACCATCAATCAAATACGTGCCGGCCGGATTTTCTACTCCGGCTTTTTCTGTCATTGTAATCTGCATAGCCACTGCATCATTCGAACCCGTTACACCGGTATTGTGCTGTCCTCCCACTGTTACATCTAATTCAAAGCCGTTAATGCCTTCATCAGCAAACTTCTTGTTCATAGCGTCTTTTAAATAGGCGGTAATCTCATCACCTGTGTAGGTTCCCTCCGGAATTTTAATTTCCATTGTCTTCATATAATTGTCGGCAGAATTCTTGGAACTGTTATAAGTAAGATCCAGAATAAACGAATCGTTAAACCCGGCTTTAATCTCTACCGGATCACCGGTCAGATCCTGGCGGCCGATTATAAATGCCTCCGTTGATTTGTGAGAACCCTGCGTTACCTGGCTGGGAGTTAGTTTTGTTGTGGTGTCGATATATTTTCCCAGAACGGTGTTGTAAAAGTTGTCAATCGGTGTGGTCGTTGGGACAAATGGTACATAGGAATCGAGACGGATACCGCTGGAATTTTTCTTTACGGTAATCTTGGAGGTTCCCTCATCCGTCAGGCCCATTTCATGATCAATCGCCTGCTGCAGAGCTGTAACAAGCTCGTCCATGCTATAATCTTTCTCGGGCAGCTTGATGTGGTAGGTGTTCTTGTTGTTATAAGTTAGAATTAGTTCGTTATTGCTGGAATCTATAGTTATATCTTGGAAATTATTAATACCCTGTATATACGAAGTGGTTGGTTTGCTCGGTTCCGATTCCGTCGTTCCTAAAAAGGCCTTCCAGCCGTCCCCATAAGAGGAGCTTACGCTGATGGATAAGGTTTGGGAAATTCCGGTCAGTGTCGTCGTCAGCGTCAAGGCATCACCGGTTAGAGAAGCGGTTACCGGATAGTTGTTCTTCTGCAGCTGCTTATTGAATTCAGCAATCAGCCCCGATCTGCTGTAAGAACCTGGAGTCAGGGTGATGGTTCTAGGGGAGCCATTTAAATAAAAATATAAATAATTATTGCTGTTATTAATGACCGTGTTATTTTCCGGGATGCCATAGGGCATGGTAACCGTTGCCATTGTTGCTTGGTCAGGGGCAGTTCCGCCCTGTGGATAGTGTTCGATTCCGCTGCCGGATACAGAGACATATTTGGCGGCTTCACCTGCGAACAGCTGTTTATAGGCGCCTGTTTTCTCTATGGAAATGTTGGTCACTTCATCCGAAATTCCCCGGATGGCAAGTGCATTTCCAGAACGGATGAACTCGATTTTTCCCTGGCGTGCAAAAGGGATCTGATTATTCAGTTCCGTGATTAGATCATTTAGGGAGTTATAGGTCTTTGCCGGAATTTTCATGGTAAATGGGGGCGTTTCATTGCTGACGGAAATAGACAGAGTGTCGGCGCTGCTGTCTATGGTAATAGCTCCGCTTAGATTAGAACGCCCGGTTACCTGCATTTGCCCAGAGTAAGAACTCGGATTGGTGTTGAAATCAAAGTTGGTAACTTGAAATAATGTCTCATAGGCTTTGGCAGATACTGTATCTGTGGTATCGAATTCCAGTGTGCTGCCGGTTCCCTCCTTGGTACTGGACAGAAACAGGCAGTCGCAATAGATACTGTTTCCGGTGCCGGGATTTATGTAATTGGTGGTAGTTCTTGCGGCGGCCTCAATTCCGGCAGCGGTCAGTTTGCTGTTGAGTTCGTTGACCAGTTCTGCCATTGTGTAGTCGTTATTTGCCAGAGTGATGGAGCAGGCGTTGTTGTTGACAGTAAATTTTAAGGTGTTGTTGCTATTGTCGATTGTAATTTTTTTCGTATAATTTTCTCGGTAGCCAGCGCCGCCTGTGATGCTCGCAGAAGTGTTGCTGGACGAACCATAGCGTGTATTATCGTAGAATACCGAGGTATAGACGGTTTCAACATTGGGGTCTTCTAGTTTGAACATATTGCCTTTCAGACCAGTAATACTGGTCGTGTTGCCGCCCGTGATCTGAATGCATGAGGTTCCATATTCCTTTGCCACAACACCAGCGGTGTTGGGAAGTTTGGAGAGCTCCTGATTCAGCAGGTCAATCAGTTCTTGGCGGGTGTACTGTTTGGCGGGAATTTTGATATCTACATAGCTCGAGCCGGAGCCGTCTGTCTTTTCAATATAGAAACCAAGCGTATCATTTCTGCCGGAGGCAATGGTTAAAGGCCAGTTCCCCTGAAATGCAGTTGTGCCTAACAGGCTGGCAGGTGTAGTGCCGGTAAAGCTGTCGTAGATCAGATAGGACAAAGGTCCGCCTACAGAGGAAATTTCTGCAGTCGTGCCGTCTCCATTTTCAAAATTCAGATTGCAGTGGCCGTCATCGGTGTATTCGATTTCAAATCCAGGATTAAAGGGTTTGATGTCTGTGATGGCATCGTCGATTTCATCGACTAGTTCCTGGGTGGTGTAGATTCCATCTGGTACTGTAATAGTGTAATCACAAGGAGTGTATGAGGGCGGCAGATGGATTTGTAGACTGTTGTCGGGGGAAATGATGGCGTGCGTCTGATCCGGTGCCCATGACCGATAACCGGATACTTGATAATAAGAAGGTTCATGCTCTTCGAATACAGGCGTTCTGCCGTATGAGGCATGTTTGCTGATGTTGTCAATCTCAGACTGAAGTTGTTCGAATTCTGCAGCCATAGCGGCGCGGTCAGTTTCTGTGTAAGTATCATTTAGAGACTGGATAGTTAATTCGTTCATGCGGTGAAGAATACTGTGGATCTCACCCATTGCGCCGTCGGCCGTACGGATAAAGTTGGCGCCGTCCTGTACATTACGAACAGACTGATTTAAGCCGCGGATTTGATTGCGCATTTTTTCAGAAACAGCTAATTTGGCAGCATCATCAGCGGCAACATTAATTCGATAGCCGCTTCCAATTTTCTTAGTATTTTTATTAAGACTAGTATTATGGGTACTCAAATTACCATAAGCTGTTATGGCAGACAGATTATGTTGAATAATCATATGAAATTCCCCCTATTAAATTTTGAAGATATTTTTATTGAAGTAAATTAATTATGTCACTTAATTTGTAAAAAGTCAATAATAAAATGCGATGTTATTGTAAAAAATTGTAGAATATGATGCCTTGACTTTATGACGAGGGGATTAAGAGTTTGATAATTTTCAGGTAAATATTATGTTACCTTCTGTTATCATATAAAATTCTGTATGCTGAAAGAACCTCAATACGGGGTATAAAGCGACCTTAATGCGGTCTGTCTAATAAAAATAAATAGGGTTAAAATTAAATATACCATATTTTATTTTTAAAGGAGGACAATTATGAGTAAAGTGAAGGAAAGTACTAAGATTAAGGTGATACGTGAGGATTTAGGGTATACGCAGGAACAATTTGCTGAGATATTTAATTTGACTTTGTCAGGATATAAGAAAATGGAAAGTGGAGAAGTAAAACTTACCGTAGATAAGCTTTATATTATTAAGGAAAAATTGGGTTTATCCGCAGACTATGTATTGTTTGATACAACTTCCCAATTAGTTGATGTATGGGGAGAAGTTTATATGCTTTCAGATGTTGAAAAATGGAAAATATTAATGCGGCTATATTCCTACTTATCCAAAAAGTTCAAAAATGAGTCGATGATTGATGAACTGTTGGAATGTGTAGACAACGCAGTTGAGGATTATCTGGATCAACAGAGTAATTAAATGTAATGAGAAGTATACAAAGGATCATGCAGAGCTGCAAAGTAATTGACAGTCTCATGCAGAGGAGGCAGTGATTATATGCTACTGCCTCCTTATTTTCTATCAGCCATTTCTATCTAAAAATTATCCCCAGAAAACCACAATTCATCCCCCCGCACTTCAAAACCCCTAATCTTCTGCTATAATAAAATCAAACTTACAATATTGCCAATACAACACAAACAGAGCATTGCGAAGCTCCATTTAAAGCAGTAAATTTACACAAAGTGATCCCCGCTTTCCTATCAGAAATTACCTTAATACCAAAACCCTGATACCCAACAAACACTTACAAACCCTGCCTAACAATGATGGAAACAATTATGAAAAACAATCATAATTGTTTCCATTATAAATCACCACAATCATCCATCATGAGAATAGAAAGGAACCATATATGACAGTCAAAATGGCAATCTGCGACGACGAATGTCTGGACCTCCAAAAGCTGGAAACACACATTTCCACCTACGCTCAGAACAACAACCTCATATTCGAACTAACCAAAAGCCAGAACCAGCGCGAAATACTTCACACCATCCAGCAGGCCGATCAATATGATATCCTGTTTCTCGACATTTACATGAACGCCCTAAACGGAATTGAGCTTGTTAAACAACTGCGCAGCAACGGCTGCAAAACCAAAATTGTATTCGTCTCCACCTCAAAAGAACACGCACTAGACGCATACGGCGTAAATGCTGTCCAATACCTCGTAAAACCCCTTAGCTACAACCAGGTAGAAAATGCACTTGACCTGCTGCTGCCAAAAGAAGAAGCTGAAAACAGCATTATCCTCTCCGCCGGCAGTCACATGCTCAAAATAACCCTCAGCGAGCTCATCTACACAGAAACCATCGGCCACTACCAGCAGATCATACTAACCAATGGAGTACTTGAAAAAGTACGAATCAGCTGTACCGCATTATACGAAATGCTGGGTGGAAAGAAAGAATTCGTCCGCCTCGGCGCCTCCTACATCATCAACATCGAATATATAAAACGAATCACCTACCATTATGTAGAACTAGAAGAAAACCACAGCATCCATATCCCCAGAGGAAGATACAAAGACATTAAGAAAAAGTACTTCGATTACTATTCAGAACTACTAGCACCCAGCTGCGAAATAAAGCCAGGAAATGACTAATCCTGCCAGGTATCTTGTAAAACCAAAATACTTCTTTTATATTGTATCTAGAAATTGTTAAAATTTAGTGAACAGTAATGCAACACGAATGTATAACAATTTTCCCCAACATCACTTCTCGGAATCTCAATCATTGAGATCCCACCTGAAAATTTGCCGCCCAATATCCTACAGGCAGCAAAATAAAGTCTAAAAACACAAAAATAAGGGTGCAGAATTCCGAGAAGAAAATTCCAAATAACTTCTCGGAATCTCAATGAATGAGATTCTAACCAAAGATTGACAACTGAATATCGTGCAGGAAAAGAAATTAGAGAAAAATGGACATAAACTTTGGACATAGCGGGTACTATGCCTTGAAAAATCTTATGGAATCG
>JAAVZI010000049.1 GCA_022791575.1 Lachnospiraceae bacterium | reverse complement strand
GGCTTCGGTATGATGTATATAGAAGAAACGGCCTGAGCCGCCTGTACTGGTTTGAATGTGCAGGTATGGAGCTGGCTAAGCTTATCATCCGCTGAGGCTGCTGTGAGGTGGAACCTATGAAAGTATTGCAGATCAATACAGTGTGCGGTACCGGCAGTACCGGAAGGATTGCGGTGGATCTGTATGATAAATTGGAGGCACAGGGACATGAATGCCTGATTGCTTATGGAAGAGGCAAAGCGCCCGAAGGGATCCATGCGGTCCGTATTGGAACTGACCTGGATAACTATATACATGCAGCTATGACAAGAATCACAGACAAAACCGGGTTCTATTCTAGGCGTGCTACAAGAAAATTTATTGAAAAAATAAAAGAGTACCAGCCAGACCTGATTCATCTCCACAACCTGCATGGCTATTACCTGGATATCCGGCAGCTCTTCTATTATATAAGGAAGGAACAGATCCCTGTGGTCTGGACACTGCACGATTGTTGGCCTTTTACTGGGCATTGTTCCTATTTTGATTCTGCTGGTTGTAACAGATGGCAGGAGGGCTGCCACAACTGCCCACAGAAAAAAGAATATCCGGCCAGTATTGTGTTTGACAATTCTCAATGGAATTATCACCAAAAGAAACAGATTTTTACAAGCCTCCTGGACATGCAGATCATTACGCCTTCAAAATGGCTGCAAACAGTGGTTAAGCAGTCTTTTTTAAATAAATACCCGGTTAATTATATTTATAACGGAATTGATCCCTCTGTTTTCAAGCCCAGAAAAAGTAATATTCTACAGAAATATAATATTAATAATAAATTTGTAATTCTAGGTGTATCCAATGTATGGGCGACTAGAAAAGGATTGCAAGATTTTTGCAGCTTATCCAGCCAGTTAGGAAACAAATACCAGATCATTCTGGTAGGAGTAAATGAGAATCAATTAAAAGAGCTTCCAAAATCAATAATTGGAATAAAAAGAACAGAAAATCTAACTGAGTTAACCGAACTCTATACAGCTGCAGATGTTTATATGAATCTGAGCTGTGAAGAAACCTTTGGCATGACAACGATTGAAGCTCTTGCATGTGGAACTCCTGTGATTGTATATGATAAAACAGCAATTGCCGAACCCATTAAAGGCAGCTATGGAAAAGCCCTTCCGTATGGGAATCTAAGCGCAGTGATTACTGCAGTAAAACAACTGCAAAGCTTACCTGTCACAGCGGCAGAATGCATAAATGCGGCCAGTCAATATAAATTAGAATACATGTTAAACCATTATTATGAAATATACAGACTACTCGAAAAATCTGCAGGAAACGGAAGTTAAATCAAATGAAACAAATGCTCAAAGAAATTGTCACACACTTATTAAGAATATTCCTACGCCTATTTCGAATAGTGAAATTAAAAAATAACAGGATTGTTTTTGAAGCTTATGATGGAAAGAACTACTCCTGTAATCCAAGATATATTTCAGAATACCTGAACCAGGAATATCCAGACTTATTTCAAAAATACTGGGTATATCAAAACAAGCCTTTTGATATACAAGATCATAACGTACTCCAAATAAAGCGGAACAGCCTAAATTATTGCTATTATATGCTTACGTCCAAAATAATTATTGTAAATTCTGGTATTCCAAGATATCTGCCTTTCCGAACGAAGCAGATTATTATCAATACTTGGCATGGCGGCGGTGCATACAAAAAAAATTTTGTTTCTGCAGCCAATCAGCAGCTTTATAACAAACAGATTACACATTTTATTTCCAGTTCAGAATTATTTGAGACATATGTTATCAGAGAATCTTTTGGTTTTCAGGGAACCGTCCTCAAATTTGGTATGCCACGGAATGATTTACTATATCAAAATCCTGCTGTTTTAAGTAAAGCTGCACAATCTTCTCTAGGAATCACAAAAAAATGCGCCTTATATGCACCAACTTGGAGAAAAAATAAAAACATGCTGGAATTTGGTTTGGATTATGCCATGTTAAAAAAAGCATTAGAAAAAAAATTAGGCGGAGAATGGATCATTTTAAAACGTCTTCATCATGAAATGAATACACAGAATATCAATGAAAATCCAAACTTTGTCATTGACGTTGGAGCTTATCCTGATATGCAGGAACTACTGGCGTTCTCAGATGTACTAATTACGGATTACTCTTCTACCATCTGGGACTATTCTATTTTAAGAAAACCCTGCTTTTTATATGTACCTGATTTAAGCAGCTATAAAAATGAACGGGATTTCTATATAGACATTCACGAGTGGCCCTTTGCATTAGCAGAAAATAACGCTGAATTATGCAAATGTATTCAGGAATTTGAAGAAACTGCTTATTTAAAAAAGATTGACGCACATCATAAACTGTTAGGCAGTTATGAACAGGGAAATGCTTGTCAGCAAACAGCTGATTTTATTATAAATAACTATTCTCAACATAGTTAACATAAGAACTACGAAAGGTACATGAATGAATACAGCAATTATCCTTGCCGGCGGCGTCGGCAGCCGAATGAATACAGATAATATACCAAAACAATATATTCAGATAAAAGATAGGCGAATTATAGATTATTGCCTGATTACATTTCAGAAACATCCTCTGATTGATCGTATTGTCATAGCAGCCGATCCGATCTGGGTTCCAATGATTGATGAAAGTTTATCCAGATTTCAAGTTGATAAATTTATTGGATATTCTAATCCAGGAATTACAAGACAATTTTCTATTTTTCATGCACTGCAGCTGCTAGAAGACAATACACAAGATACGGACATGGTTATTATCCACGATGCGGCACGTCCTCTGGTTTCTCCAAGGCTGATAACAGAATGTCTTTCAGCAGCAGAGCACTATGACGGTGTCATGCCCGTTCTTCCGGTAAAAGACACCTTATACCGCAGCAAAAACAAAAAGGAAATCTTTGAGCTGCTTCCAAGAGAAGAGCTTTTCGCAGGACAAGCCCCGGAAAGTTTTCGTTATGGAAAATATCTGGAATGCCACTACCAAATGAGCAAAGAAGAAATGATGACAATTAACGGAAGCAGTGAAATTGCCTACAAAAATCATATGAATATTTTACTGATACCAGGAGAAGAAAGAAATTTTAAGATAACGACAACCGAAGATTTGGAACTCCTGAACATGTATCTGGAGAAAGAAACCATTAACTAACAATCCCCTTAAATTATGGAGAGGAAACAATAACATGAAAGCTTGTGTTTTAGAAGATATTGGCAGACTTGTATATCAGACGGTTGAACAACCTCATATCAAAGAAAATCAGGTACTGCTGAAGATCAAAGCGTGCGGTATCTGCAGCAGCGATATAAACCGGATATTTAAAACAGGAACCTATCACTTTCCCACCATTCCGGGCCACGAATTTGCAGGGCAGATTGTCGAAATCGGCAGCCAAGTACCTACGGCATATCTAAACAAAAGAGCAGTTGTATTTCCCCTGCTTCCCTGTATGAAATGTGCCTCCTGCCAAAGCCAGCAATATGCCCGTTGTGAAAATTATAACTATTTTGGTTCACGCTGTGATGGTGGATTTGCAGAGTATTTAGCAGTACCTCTTTGGAATATAGTAACCTTTTCTGATTCCCTTGATTACAAAACAGCGGCATTATGTGAGCCAGCCGCCGTAGCACTGCACAGCCTCCATGCAGCTGAACCATTAACCGGAAAGACCATTGCAATTATAGGAACTGGAACGATTGCTTTTCTAACAGCTCTATGGGCACAGGAAGCCGGTGCAAAAACAATTATAATGGCTGGCCGCAGTGATTCCAAACGTAAATTTGCGCAAGAATTTGGTATTTCTAACTTGATTTATGTGAGCCAGAATCCATTAAATCAAATACAGGAACAAACCAATGGTGCTGGAGCAGATACCGTATTTGAATGTGTTGGAAGCGCAGAAGCAGTTACACTTGCTATTGCTGCAGCAAAAAAAGGCGGAACCGTTATTTTGACTGGAAATCCCGCTTCAGATATTTCACTGCCTCAACAGATCTATTGGAAAATCCTGCGAAATGAATTAACCATACACGGAACTTGGAATTCCAGCTATAGTGATCAGAACAATGACTGGAAAAAAACATTGATTTATATGGAAAAACACAAGCTGACACTACAGAAATTAATTACTCATACCTTTGATCTAAGCTGCCACCATGATGCATTCAAACGGCTGCTTGATCCTGAAGAGTTTTCAATGAAAGTTATGTTTGTTATGTAAAAATGCATGGAATAGATATGGCAAGCGCAGCAAAGTTTTATTGAACGTAATAGATGATTGCGAAATAAAAGTTTTACAAATGCATATGAAACGTAACAAAGAAAGGAGTCGCAATAAAATTATGTCAGAAAATTCAGATAATTTAATCAGTATTATTGTACCTGTTTACAATACAGAAAAATATTTAAAGCAATGTCTGGATTCCATAAGACTCCAGACCAATCACAATCTTGATATTATTCTGATTGATGATGGTTCCACTGATTCATCCGCTGAAATCTGTGACAGATATGAAAAAATGGACAGCCGTATCAGAGTATTTCATATAAAAAACGGCGGAGTTTCTAACGCAAGAAATTATGGAATTCAACAAGCAAAAGGAACCTGGATCCTATTTCAAGACTCAGATGACTGGATAGAACCAGATACGTGCGAACAGCTGCTGAATACTGCTTTAGAGCATAACGGAGATATTATTGCTTGTGAATATTTCGAAAATTATGTCAACAAAGAACTAACCTATATAGACAACAACTTGGCTCCTTTAGAAATAATGACTAATAAAAATAATCACATCATTAATCTTTTATTTACAGACTGGTCAGATAAAAGCAGAATTGAATGCTGTATGTGTATACCATGGGGAAAATTGATTAAGGCAGAACTTATAAAAAAGCACCAGCTTACCTTCCCAACTAATGTGAATTATTATGAAGATAAATATTTCAATTCAATCTTATTTTTAAAAGCTGAAAAGCCACTCTTTCTTAACAAGGCGCTGATTCATCACAGATACTTTAAAGGCTCCTTAAGTAATTTACTGGCAAAAAACCGTTTGGTAGATTTACAAAATTTCTTAGAACTTTTGGGGAGTGGTAACTTTTCCAACGAACTAAAACATAATGGAATTGTAACAAAAGAAAACTATGAAGAGCTAATTGTAAGATGTATGTTTACATCAACTCCTCATATATTGCCTTTTAATAATAATAAATTTATATCTGCGAAAAAGTATGTAAAAAAATATTTAGGCAGCGGAATCTATCGTTATGGTTTGAAACATATGAACTATAGCAGAATGAAAAAATGCCACTATACCTATAAAATGATTCTTATGGCCACAGCCGCCCGATATAAATGCTGGTTTATACTAATCCTTATGCTGAAACTCCATAGCTTGGCCAATAAATATTCAAGAGATCATTCGGATCTTATTTGGTATTAACACAATATAAAAATTAAGAATGTAAGAGGTGAAAAAATGCCAAAAGGAATGATAGCCGCCTCCATGATGTGCGCGAATCTTGTAAATTTAAAAGAAGTGGTCCGACTGTTTGAAGCAGAACAAATTGAGTATCTGCATATTGATGTAATGGATGGTTCTTTTGTCCCTAATTTGGGACTGGGCGTGGATTATATTCGAGCTCTGCGCGAATTAACCAGTATACCACTAGACTTACATCTTATGGTAGAACGTCCAGATGAAAAGCTGTCCTGGCTTGGGATTCAAAAAGAAGATAATATTATTATCCACTACGAAAGTACACGCCAACTGCAAAAAGTTCTGGAAGAAGCCCGCAAATATCAGGCCAACGTATTACTTGCCATTAATCCCGGAACTCCTGTTTACTGTATCGAAGAAGTGCTGGATTATATTGATGGAATTACAGTTCTAACTGTGAATCCCGGATTTGCTGGCCAGAAACTAGTCAGAAGCTGTATCCGTAAAGTAGAAAAACTAAAAAAATACTTGGATTCTCAAGGTTATAAAAATCTTCTAATAGAAGTTGATGGAAATATCAGCTTTGAACATGCTCAGATATTAAGAAAATTAGGTGCTGGACTTTTCGTTGCTGGTACATCCAGTATTTTTAGAAATGACAACCGAATGCAGGATGATATAAGAAAATTAAGAAACTGTATTGAATAGATAAAGTTTGGAGAATGTGTAAATTATGTTGTATTCAATAAGTGTATATGCAACAACTTTTGCAATCAGTATATTTGGACTTAGCAGATATCAAAAAAATATGGATAGAAAAAATATGGAAAATATTCATATTAGAGGAGAACGACGGCTGGAAAATCTGTTTTGGATTGTATTGATCCTTCTTCCTCCTGTTTTGATAGCTGCTTTCAGAGCCAGTAATGTTGGAACCGATTACCTGTCCTATCAGAGAATTTTCAATGCGATAAAACGATACAGCCTGAAAGAATACATGCAGTATAAAGGAACCATTACCTTTAACATTGAATATGGTTATTGGTGTATTTGCCGAATTGTATATAGACTGGGCGGATCATTTATATGGGCCAATTTCATCAGCGAATTTCTGATTATATTTTTCATGTGGAGAGGATTGGTCTGGTTTCATAAAAAATACGACATTAACATGGCATTGGGCATGTACCTCTTTTACATGATCCAGTATGGCTATGGATTAAATGGTATTCGGTTTTCAATAGGAGCGGCTATCTGTTTTTATGCCTTAAGATTCCTATTGGAGAAAAAGCCGTTGCTTTATATACTTGTATGTTTGTTTGCACTTTTGTTTCATAACATTATATTTATTGCACTTTTATTTTATGCAGTCAATATTTTTAACAATAAAACCATGAAGAAACCTGCGCTGACAGTTATAGTAATAGCGTTTTTCCTTATTATCATCGAATTGGATGAACTGCTAAAACTGATATCACGTTTTACGTTTCTGGAACGTTATTTTAATAACTATGGCATTAATGAAAGTGCTGCATATGGCTGGGGAATCTGGCTCTTTGTTATTCCTATGTTTATACCATTGATCATTTTCTGGAGGAAAGCCAGAAAAAAATCAGAAAAAATACAAATTTTATTTATCCTAACTTTATTATATATACCATTTCGCTTTCTAGGATATTACAATCAATGGATTTCAAGGCCACTAAGGCTGGCAGAGCTATATTTATGTGCAGCAGTTCCATGTTTGATTGCCGCGGTGGACAGTAATAAAAACAAAAAACTGCTAAAACTTTATTATATTGGTTTTAGTCTGGTCTGGTATCTATTTAACTATGTAATTTTAAATGCTTCAAAAACCTACCCATTTGCATGGATATCCTTGGGAGGAGGCAATTAATATGAATGAACTTATCAGTATTATCGTACCTGTTTATAATGTTGCACCTTATTTAAACCAATGTCTGGATAGCATTATTAATCAAACCTATAAGAACCTGGAAATAATTCTAGTTAATGATGGTTCCACAGATAAAACTAAAGACATTTGTGAGCAATATGCCAAAAAAGACTCCAGAATTATTGTGTTTCACAAACAAAATGAAGGGGTATCCAAAGCAAGAAACTATGCTATCAATATCATGAAAGGCAATTACTGCATTTTTGTTGATGGCGATGATTGGCTAAGTTTAGACTTTGTAGAGGAATTATATGATCAGTATCAAGCGGATGGGGTAGATATGGTATTTGCAAACCACATTATAATAGACGATACAGGCAGACAACGACGATGTGTTTATCCATATAAGAAAAATCAGCTTTTTGATAGAAAATCAGCCATAATTGATTTCTTAAATAACTCTGTATCTACTGCTGGAAGGCTATATAAGAAATCAATGATTGACAAACACCTTTTTCCAGAGGGAATAAAAATTGCGGAAGATGAAATAACAGCACGCGATATTCTGCTAGAAGTAATGTCCATCGGTTTTAATCAACATGCTTTATATTATAGAAGGGAGCGTTCAGGCAGTGCCAGCAGAAAAAATTTTAATGAAAATGACATCAAAGCATTGAAAGTACATGAACAAACAGCAGAAAAAATTCTAAAGTCTATATCGCAGACAGAGAAATACGTTTCACATTTTATGGTAAAAAAATATGCAGAAGTATTATTAAAACTTCCCCCCAAATCCACTAAAGTAACAAAGAATCTATTAAAAAAACAATACCGTACATGGTATCGACGAGAGAAATGGTTTTCTTTTGAGAGCATAAATGCAAATCTTCGTTTTCTGCTGCTTGCTATTTCACCTCGTATATACCAAAAATTAAAAAAAATTCTTGAATACTACGTAAAAAGATAGGGGCCACTTATATGGAAAAAAGTAAAGTTACAATTATTGTTCCTGTATATAATATAGAAAATTATTTGCCGCATTCTGTAAAAAGCATACAACAACAAACCTACTCCAATCTAGAAATTATATTAATAGATGATGGTTCCTCCGATAACAGCGGATTATTATGCGATCAATATGCTAATTCAGATAACAGGATCCATGTCATTCATAAAGAAAATAGTGGCTTATCCGATGCACGGAATACAGGCATTGACAATGCCACAGGTGAATTCCTGCTTTTTATTGACGGCGACGATTATATTGACAAAGAAATGGTACAGCTCTTATTGGAACGTCTGCAAAATGACCATACAGATCTGGCGCTATGTGACCTGATAAAAGTAGATGAAACAGGAAACATAACTGAAGAACCTGAATGGAAGTTAGAAGACAAAAAACTTTCTCGTAAAGAATATTGGTATGAGCTGTATGCAGATTCAAGCATCCCTTATGTGGTTGCCTGTAATAAATTATACAAAAAAAGCCTGTTTGAAAATGTGCGTTATCCAAAAGGAAAACTTCATGAAGATGAATTTGTTATCCATAAAATTATTTCACAATGTAATAATATCTCTATAGTACAACGGACTTTATATTACTATATACAACACCCTGGCAGCATTATGAACAAACCTTACGACAGAAGACGTCTACAGGTACTAGAAGCCTTTGGAGCTAGGACTGATTATTTTCTGTCCCTTGGAGAAACAAAACTTTCATGGCGTGTCGTACAAGGAATGCGGGCCATCCTTTCGACTGCCTTTCATGGTATGGACATGACCATAGCTGAGAACCAGAAAGCATTTAAGGATGGCCAAAAGCTGCACTGGCGCTATGCACGAAAATGCTGTAGGCAAGATTTCCTCATTCAACACTCATTGAAAGCCTTGGTTTTTACCATTTCGCCAAAACTATATTTCATATTGGTTCCAGACAAAAAAACTTAAACAAAGATTTCATTCAGGGACGAGTATTATGCCAGTAACTAATAAAAAATTAAGCATTATACTTCCCATAAATAATGGCGAGCACCATATAGCCCACAATAGATAGCATACTGCAGCAGACATTCCAGAATCTGAAATTGCTTGTTGTAAATGACTGTTCCACAGATAATACTGTGGAAATTATTGAACGTATGGTTATAATTCTGGAATCAAATTTCTCCCAATATAACTACTTCCTATAACTGACAGAACAGTTATAAATGAAAATATTTCAGATTAAAAACATTGCGGTGGGATTATGTAATTCTATATTATATGTGCTAACCATACAGAAAGGAGCTAGGAATGAATCAAAAGGAAATCATGGTCAGTATTGTATGTATTACCTATAATCATGAAAAATATATTAAAGATGCTCTGGAAGGGTTTCTTAGTCAGAAAACAGATTTCAGTTATGAAGTGATTGTACATGATGATGCTTCCACTGATCATACAGCAGATATTCTCAGGGAATACGAGCAAAAGTATCCAAATATAATCAAGCCTGTATATCAGACAGAGAATCAATTTTCAAAACTGCGTTTACAGGGCAAAGCGGTAATAATGTCATGCCTCCCTCTTATAAAGGGCAAATACGTTGCAACCTGTGAGGGAGATGATTATTGGATTGATTGTTATAAACTACAGAAGCAGGTGGATTTTCTAGAAAAAAATCCAGACTATGTTGCATGCGTCCATAATACCAAAATAGATGATCTAATTACTCCTGCAGAAGCAACATGTCAATTCAGGGTTATTAATAGTTCTACTAAACCCTATGATATTACTTTTAGTGAAGCAGTTCAGAATGGAAGCGGTACTGTGTGTCAGACCTCTTCGTTTTTCTGCAGGGGACAATATTATCGAACAATTTATTCAGATCCGCGTCCGGATTTTTTCTATAAGGCAAAAGGATTTGGAGATTGGGCAGTAATTATCTATCTTTTGTTAAATGGAAAAGTAAGATATCTGCCAGATATCATGTCTGTGTATCGCTATGGAGTAGAAGGTTCGTATACTCTGCAAATGAGAAATACAACGGAAAGTATTAAAGAGAAAAAAATATTACTTGAATTTATAGAAGCCGTAAATGAATATACAAATTTTCAGTACTCAAGTGTATTGTATAGTGCACATAAGATTTATAAATTTCAACTTGCCATATTAACAAAAGATTATGATACAGTGCGAAAAAAAGAGAATCACAATTTGTGGGCTGCATTAAGCAGGAAGGGGAAGATAAAAATATTTCTTGAATGTAAAATACCAATTCTATTCAAATTATATAAAATCATAAAGGATAAAAAACATGGATAATGACAACCTGCGTCAGAAAACATTTTCAGGATTTTTATGGCGTTTTGCAGAACGATGCGGGGCGCAGGGGGTGTCGTTTATTGTCTCGCTTGTGCTTGCGCGCCTGCTTGCACCGGAAGTGTATGGAACAATAGCGCTTGTTATGGTTTTTATGGTGATTTTACAGGTGTTTGTGGACAGCGGAATGGGAAATGCCCTGATTCAGAAAAAAGATGCGGATGATACGGATTTTTCAACTGTATTTTATTTCAATTTAGTCGTCTGCATAGTTCTATATTGTATCATGTTTGCGGCAGCTCCGCTGATTGCCAAATTTTACAAAGACGATTCGCTTACGGCAGTCATTCGCGTGCTGAGCCTGACCCTGGTGATTTCAGGAGTAAAAAATGTCCAGCAGGCATATGTAGCTCGCAATCTGCTATTTAAACGGTTTTTCTTTTCCACACTGGGCGGAACAGTCGGAGCTGCGGTTCTGGGAATCACTCTGGCATACCAGGGGTTTGGCGTGTGGTCCTTGGTTGCACAGCATATTTTTAACACCATGATTGATACAATTATTTTATGGATCACAGTGAAATGGAGGCCCCGGAGAGAATTTTCCATGGAACGTCTGAAAGGATTGTTTTCATATGGCTGGAAGCTTCTTGCCTCAGCGCTGCTAGATACAGTCTATAACAATATCCGGCAGTTGATTATCGGATTAATGTATTCATCGGCAAACCTCGCATTTTATAACAAGGGACGCCAGGTGCCGGAATTAATTATTACAAATGTGAATACCTCCATTGACAGCGTCCTCTTTCCGGTTCTGTCCGAGCAGCAGGAAGACAAGGGTATGGTAAAAGGAATGACAAGGCGTGCCATCAAGACAAGCACATATATCATAGCGCCGCTTATGATGGGGCTGGCAGCCACGGCGCCCGTAGTAATCCGGCTTCTTATTACAGAAAAATGGCTGCCCTGCGTGCCGTTCCTGAGAATTTTCTGCTTTACATTTATGTTATACCCGATCCATACAGCGAATCTGAATGCAATGAAAGCAATGGGGCGCAGCGATATATTTCTGAAATTAGAAATTATCAAAAAAGTGATAGGTGTCATTCTGCTCCTATCAACCATGTGGTTTGGGGTGATGGCAATGGCATATAGCCTGCTTGTCAGCTGCCTATTAAGCCTGCTGATTAATGCATGGCCGAATAGAAAATTGCTGGGATATGGTTACTTTGAACAATTAAAGGATATTTTTTCGAATATTATGCTGGCGGTACTGATGGGAGTGGCTGTAAAACAGATTGAGTTATTGGGATTCGCGGATTTTTTGACGCTGTGTTTACAGGTCGTATCAGGCATAGTTATTTATCTTGCTTTTTCTGTTTTTTTGAAAATGGATTCTTTTGAATATTTGTGGAAAAATGCGAAACTTGTATTGTTCCGGATATTTAGAAAAAGGTAAGATAAAATGGAAAAAGCCTCTCACTTAAGTGGTTATATTGTCTATTGAAAGGAGGGATAATTTTGAATCCTAAAAAAATACTTATTTTTCCGTCTGGTACAGAAATTGCTTTTGAAATATTAAATGCTTTAAAATATTCTAAATTTGTGGAAATATACGGAGGTACAAGTGTAACGGATCATTCAGAATTTGTTTATAAAAATCTTATTACAGATATACCATTTGTGCATGATGCGAATTTTATTAAATGTCTGAATAAAGTAATAGAGAGAGAACGAATTGACTGCATTTATCCGGCACATGACAGCGTATGTATGTTTATGAGCAAGCATATAACTGAAATTCATGCACAAGTCATTATAACCGAACATAAGACAGTGAAAATTTGCCGATCAAAAGCAGAAACTTACAATTTTTTTGCAGGAGAATCATTTATACCTGAGACGTTTACTTCTGTTGATGCGGTAAAAAAATATCCTGTTTTTGTCAAACCGGCGATTGGGCAAGGCTCAAAAGGTGCTCGCCTTATTGAATCCAGGCATGATTTGGAAGAGGCTTTGTGTAAAGACGCTTCATTAATAATATGTGAACATCTTCCAGGCATGGAGTATACTATAGATTGTTTTACAGATTATAGTGGAAAGCTGCGGGTGATTAAACTTCGTGACCGTCAAAGAATTAGGGCAGGGATTAGTGTACGTTCAGAAAAACAGGAAATAGATCATAGAATAAAGCTTATCGCTGATATTATTAATCAAAAATTAAAGTTTCGTGGGGCATGGTTTTTTCAGGTTAAAAAGAATGAGGCGGGAGAATATCGGCTTATGGAAATTTCTCCGCGAATTCCGGGAACAATGGGATTGTCAAGAAATATGGGAATCAATTTTCCGTTGCTTACACTGTTTGATTTTTGGGGATATGACGTAGATATTATTGATAACGGATATCGAATCTTGTTAGACCGGGCATTTTATAATGCATATGAAATAGATTATTTATATGATTATGTATATTTAGATTTTGATGATACACTTGTAATATCAGGAAAAGTGAACACAGATCTGATAAGATTCCTGTATCAAGCAAGTAATGAAGGTAAAAAAATTTATCTGTTGACGAAACATAGGGGAGATATCCGTAGAGATTTAAGAACATATAAAATATCCGAAGATTTATTTGATGATATTTTTGTTCTTTCGAACGAACAAAAAAAGACGGATTATATTAAAGAAAAAAAGGCGGTTTTTATTGATGATTCTTTTGCTGAAAGAAAGCAGGTATACAATGAATGCGGGATACCGGTTTTTGATGTAGACATGGTTGAAAGTTTAATAGACTGCAGAATGTGATGCGATTAAAATGAAAGCTAAATTTTGTTTTCCGTTTTTAGGAAAATAATATGAGGTTATGGAAAAGGAGCGCGAAAAGATGGTAATTGGATATACGGCAGGCGTCTATGATTTATTTCATATCGGACATTTAAATTTGCTGAAAAATGCAAAGGGGATGTGTGATAAATTAATTGTAGGCGTAACTACGGATGACCTTGTTACATATAAAGGGAAACGTCCAATGATTCCCTTTGAAGACCGTATCGAAATTGTACGGAGTATCAAATATGTTGATGCAGCCGTGCCGCAGGAAGACATGGACAAGCTTCTTATGTGTAAAAAATTAAAAGCCTCCAGATTGTTTGTGGGGGATGACTGGTTTAATACAGATAAGTGGAAAGAGTATGAAAAAGACTTTGCAGAAGCCGGTATTGAAATTATTTATTTTCCGTATACCAAGGGAGTATCTTCTACTCTTATTGCCAAAACATTAGAACATGTCCGCGACAATAAGCAAGATTAGAATAAAAGAATAATACACTATAAACAGGATAGAGAAAAGGATTAGTTATGGTTGATAAAAAATATTGTATGAGTTCCTATATGGCATTTCGTTATATTGAGGATGAGGATAAGGAGTTTTATGAGAATCAGCATCATCAAAATATCATTCCAATTCCGGATGAGCAAAGAGAATTAGTAAAGACTGCAGATGATATTGATAAGGCTATACATCAGACATTTTCAGAGAACAGTGCAGTTAGAAAGGGGATTTTACTTTCTGGCGGGATGGATTCAGCAATTTTAGCTTCTTATATGCATGGCTGTGATGCTTATACGTTCCGTTTTCTTGGTGGAGAACTACAGAAAGAAGAGTTAAAACGTGCGGAATATTATGCCGATTATTATCAATTGCGGCTGCATTATGTTGATATCAACTGGAATACTGTGGAAAACTATCTGGAAATGGCAATGAAAGCGAAAGCAGCCCCTGTGCATTCAATTGAACCGCAGATTATTCAGGCGGCGCTGCAGGCGAAAGCAGACGGTGTGGAACTTATGATTGTAGGAGAAAGCAGTGATCTGGTATTTGGAGGAATGGATCAGCTGCTGTCCAAAGACTGGACATTTGATGAATTTATGAAACGCTACATTTTTACCAATCCGGCAGAGGTTTTGACAGAATCTGTTGATATGCAATATTTGTTTGAGAGATACCGCAGAGGAGATAAAATTGATTTTTTAAAATTTATGGATGATGTATTTTCAATTGAGAGTTCCAGTTCTTACATGAATGCCTTTCAAGTGTCAGAGTTATCTTATCTGGATCCATATGCCAGGCTTAAGATGGCGGAACCATTAGATTTATACCGTGTAAGAAATGGAGAACCGAAATACCTGATCCGTGAATTATTTGCAAAGAAATATCCCGATATTCCGATACCGGATAAAATCCCCATGCCCCGCCCTGTGGATGCATATTTTGCAGACTGGAGAGGACCAGTTAGGCCGGAATTTAAAAGTAATCTGGATATGGCAAAGTATACTGGAAATCAAAAATGGCAGATGTATTGTTTGGAAAAGTTTTTAGATATGTATGAACATTAGTGTAGGGGCAGAGGGGTAAAACATGTGAAAGGAGTGATAGAATGCCCGAAAAATTGGATTTTAAAACGACAGAAACCTATACGAAAGAGGATGTGCGTCAAGTGCAGCTGCGTCTGCTGGAAATGGCAAAAATTATGGCGGACATATTGGATAGAGAAGGATATCGTTATATTATGGCATTTGGTACGTTGTTGGGGGCGGTTCGGCATAAGGGATTTATTCCATGGGATGATGATTTTGATGTTTTTATTTTTAACGAGGAATATGAGGAGGCTATTCAGTGTCTGAGGGATAAGCTGCCAAAGGATCTTATTGTGCATGATAAGAAGACGGACCCCATATACTGGCCGGCATGGTCGCGCTTACGTGACCTTCATTCACATACGCGTGCCGTTCTGTTTCCAGACGACAATTGTTATAAATATACTGGAATTAATTTGGATTTGTATCGGTTGAAGAAAATGAGAAGAGATGATGTTAAGCTCTGGAAAAAGAAAAGTGCCATCGAATTCTTAGTCAGAAAACATGAGGCTGGTATTTTGCCGGATGAAACCTACCAAGAGCGATTTGATCAATGGACTGCAGATTATACACAGCTACTGCAGAACAAACCCGGCATACAGCAGGAGGAAGAGGTATACAGTGCACTGAACCCGACATTACCGGAACCGATTAAGGTTAAGGATATTTTTCCGCTAAAAAAATATAGTTTCGAAGATACAGCGTTTTGGGGACCTAATAATGCGGATGCTGTACTGAAGCTGTCCTTTGGAGATTATATGCAGATTCCTCCGTATGAACAAAGGCACGCTCATTATACGGAAGTTGGATATGATAATTAATATCATAGGTTTTATAAATAAAAGATTTCCGAGGGACATGCAGTCAGTAAGGAGGTTGTAAATTTTGAAGATACATAGTCGTATATTAAAAAAGATCAGACGAGGATCTATTCCGATTTTTACAGGATATCTTGATTATCTGGTTTTTATAACAGGGCAGGCTTGCAGCTTAAAGTGTCAGCATTGTGCAAACTTTTCTCCCTATATGCCTAAAGAATGGAATTTTTATGATTCTGGGATGTTGATCCAAGACCTGAACAAATGTTTGGGGGGGATAAGAAAGATTCGACTATTTCAGATTCAGGGTGGGGAGCCGTTTTTGTATTCTGATTTGAAAAAATTGTTGGAATATGTGTTAGAGGAAGATAAGATCGAAATTTGTTCCATTGCAACAAATGGAACCATTATTCCGTCAATGGACACGCTGCAGCTGCTGAAAAACAAGAAATTCAATGTACGGATTAGTAATTATCCAATAAAAAACACGAAAAAAGATGATTTAGTAAGGTGCCTGCAGGAGCAAGAAGTTAAATATTTCATTTATAATTTTGTGGGTAGAGACAATTCATGGTTGGATATGGGAAAAGAATTGATCAGGGAAGAGGATACGGCACATGTTAAAAAAAGGTTTAAGAGCTGTGGATTTAACAGATGTCTGACATTGGAGGATGGGAAACTGGGGTGGTGTTCCAGATGTATTCGTGCTCCTATCATTCAGAATTTCCAGGCAGCCGAAACGGATTATCTGGATATCAGAAATATGTCAGGAAATATAAGACACGAAATAAGAAAATACATTTTGAAACATCATTATATGGAAGCCTGCCGTTATTGTCTGGGAACAAAGGAAGGAACAAAGGTACCTCCAGCGATTCAGCTCAAATAGAAATGTGAAAAGGGATATGGTGTCGATTAGTATAAAAAAGGAAAAGGGGATTAAATGTCTGGCAGAATTTTAGTAACCCATTCTTCTATGCCTCCGATAGAAGAATATATTGAGGAGATCAGGGAACTCTGGGACACACACTGGCTGACCAATATGGGAGCCAAACATAAGAAGTTTCAGGTACAGTTAAAGGAGTATATGGGGGTGGAGCAGCTGGATCTCCTTGTGAACGGGCATATGGCGTTGGAGCTGACAATCCAGGCGATGAACCTGCAGGGGGAAGTGATTACCACGCCGTTTACGTTCGCCTCCACAACGCACGCAATTGTCCGGAATGGACTGGAGCCGGTATTTTGTGATATTAATCCGCAGGATTATACGATGGATGTCAGTAAATTAGAGGATTTGATTACGGACAGAACCTGCGCAATTATTCCGGTACATGTGTATGGGAATATATGTAATATAGAAGAAATAGAGCGTATTGCAGTGAAGTATGGATTAAAAGTTATCTATGATGCGGCGCATACATTTGGAGAAACGTACAAGGGAAAGAGCCTGGGAGCTTTTGGCGACGCCTCATGCTTTAGTTTTCATGCCACCAAGGCGTTCAATACCATTGAAGGCGGCATGGTCTGTTATAAGGATCGGGAAATCGGAGAAAGGCTGTATAATCTGAAGAATTTTGGCATTCGTGGTCCGGAAGTGGTGGAAAGCGTCGGAGCCAACGCGAAGATGAATGAATTCCAGGCGGCGATGGGGCTGTGCAACCTGCGGCATGTGGAGATGGAAATTGCCAAGCGCCGGAAAGTGACCGAGCATTACCGGGAAAATTTAAAAGGGATAGATGGAATCAGGCTTAATGTTGTACAGAAAGATGTTGAGCCAAACTATGCGTATTTTCCGGTTGTATTTGACGAAAAAGCGTTTGGGGCGAGCCGCAATGAAGTGTTCTTTGCTCTGGATAAACAGGAAATCAGTGCAAGGAAGTATTTTCACCCATTGACCAATACATTTGATTGTTTTCACGGAAAGTTTGATGTAAACCGGACGCCTACGGCTCTGCATATCAGCCGTCGTGTTCTGACGCTGCCGCTCTATGCAGATCTAGCCGTGGAGGATGTGGACAGAATCTGTGAAGTGATAAGAAGTTGTAAGAGGTAAAGTTAGTTATGTAGGAGGAACGGATAATATATCGGAAAGCAGAACTGAACATGTGTTCAGAGCAGGGCAAATTTGCCATTAATACCTTTGTATTAATTACGGGATATTTTATGTGTACCCGCAAGGTGGACATTCAGATATTATCAGAAAATGGTTCAGACTCCTTTTGCAAAATGCTGCAGAGACTGCTGGTTCTTTTGCTTCTAATGTATACTATTTCTTCTGCGTTCTTCTTTAATCCTTTTGTTTTTCAGGCAGTGGGGGCATATGACCTTATATTTTACGGCGGCATATATACGATTATATCCATCGAAATGGATGAATCATAATATGTTTTTGGATTTTGGACTGAATGCTATTTGGATGGGATCGGTACTGAGCATTCTGGTGGTTGATCTTGTGGGGAGCAGGTTTGAATTTACCGATTATTGGTGGATAATACCTGCTATCCTGCTTATAGGAATCTGTTATTATAACATTAATTTTACAAAGATAAAAAACTCTATTTAATATGGAATATTTATTTTAACTATTTACTCTTTACTGCTTCCCCGAAATACTTCCATAGTAGCCGCTGTTTCACTGCTAATTCCTTCCCTCTTTAAAACTACTTTAACGGTTCTACACAAAATTCCAAGATCCATCCGCAATGACAAATGTCTTGTATAATACACATCCATCTCAAATCGTTCCTCCCAGGTAAGAGCATTTCTGCCATTCGCCTGGGCATATCCGGTAATTCCCGGCCTGACATCATGCCGATGCTTCTGCTCTTCATTATATAACGGAAGATATTGTACCAACAGTGGCCGGGGACCTACAATACTCATATCGCCTTTGAGAATATTAAAAAGCTCCGGCAGCTCATCCAGACTAGTAGACCGCAGCAGCTTACCAAAAGAAGTCAAACGTACTTCATCTGGTAAGAGCTGCCCATTCTCATCCCTGTCATCTGTCATAGAACGAAATTTATACATATGAAAAATTTTCTCGTCCTTTCCAGGCCGTGCCTGCTTAAAAAGTACAGGGCTTCCAAGCTTCAGCCGGACTAAAAGTGCTACGATCACCATAACTGGACTTAGGATCACCACTGCCAAAAAGGACAAAATAAAATCCAATATTCGCTTGTTATATTTTTCATAAATTCCCGCCTTATGGTCTGACATCGCCATTCTCCTTAAAACAAGTCTTTTATCATATCAATTACAACATCCTGCGTCTCAGCCGACATCTTAATATCACTTGGCAGACACAAGCCCCTAGCAAATATATCCTCATCAACTGCCTGCTCTTCCACTTGTACAAAATGCCGTTCTTGAAACACTGGCTGCATATGCATAGGTTTCCAAATTGGCCTAGATTCTACGTTATACTCTGCAAGCGTTTCCCTGATTTGGTCTGGAGTAACCGGACTCTCTCTGTCAATTAGTAAACAGCTTAGCCAGAAATTCGGCTCTGTATAAGGAAGGTACGGATTCATACTAATTGGAAGTCCTTTTAATCCCTCCTGATAACGCATAAAAATCTTTTTCTTTAATTCAATATGTTCATTCAAATGCAGCATCTGTCCCCTGCCAATTCCTGCCAAAACATTAGACATCCGATAATTATATCCAATCTCTTCATGCTGATACCAGGGAAAATTCTCTTTCGCCTGTGTAGACCAGAACCGCACCTTATCTGCATCTTCCTTACAATCTGTCAGCAATGCCCCTCCACCTGAAGTAGTAACAATTTTATTTCCATTAAAACTAATAATATTCTCTGTTCCAAAGGTTCCTGTCTGTTTTCCCCGAAAAGTAGCTCCTAGAGACTCTGCTGCATCCTCTATCAGACATGCACCATACTCCTGGCAGACCGCCTGTATCTCATCTAATTTAGCAGGCGTTCCATATAAATTTGCTACAATTACTGCTTTCGTCTCAGGATATAACTCAAAAGCTTTTCTCAAAGCATTTGGATCCATATTCCAAGTATCCCTCTCACAGTCAATAAATACCTGTTTTCCACCTTCATAAGAAACCGGATTGACTGTTGCTGCAAATGTCATATCGGAACAGAATACCAGATCCCCTGGTTTCACATCTGCCAGTTTCACAGCCAGATGCAGCGCAGAGGTTCCGGATGCAAGCGCAACTGCATAGTTACAACCGATATACTCCGTTAAAATCCGTTCCAACTCTGTCAGATTGGCTCCTACAGTTGAAACCCAATTCGTATCAAAAGCTTCCTGTACAAATTCCTGTTCTTCTCCATGCATGGTCGGCGAAGAAAGCCAGACTTTCTCCTCGAACTTACTATATTTCATTCTATTATCGCCTCTTCACAAAATTATCCTTTTACAAATATAAAAACTCTGTACAATTCACTATTATATATATACAACACTCATTTGGCAACAGGATTTTTTTTCTAAACGTCTACTCTGTTACACAAAAAACCATAAAACTTGTCTTTGTATCCAATGGATTTACATATTTGTGCGGCTGATCCGCACCAAACCGAAATACATCCTCACTGGTTACCAACTGTTTCCCATCTTTCAATTCTACACGAACCTCTCCAGTAATTACAGCTATATATTCCTTCGCCTTTTCTCCATGGCCTTTTGAAGAATATACTCCCTGTGGCTCAAGATCAATCCGACAGATTTCTGCAGTCTTATTATCTCCATAAGGAAAACAGGTCCAAACCTTATATTGCCCTTCCATCTCCCTGGTAGGAACCATATCCTTCACTGATACTAAATGAAAATCACAGTGAGGTGTGCTAAGCAGATCATTAAACTCTACACGAAGACCACTTACTATTTTACCAAGAATTCCAATAGAGGGGTTGGCCATTCCCCGTTCAATCTGTGCCAGCATACTTTTGCTGACTCCGGTCTGTTCTGCCAATATATCCAGACTCATGGACTTTGACTTCCGTATCCTTTTCAGGTTCGTTGATATGTTATGTAATAAGTAATCCATAATTATGCTCCTTTTCTTATGCTGACTCTTCAAATGAATTGTATATTTTTTCTCATCCAGCTGCACTCTACTATAATTAAACTTTCTTTATAAACCTATGTCGTTTACAGAAAAGCTGCCGCACCTCAATGCGGCAGCCTCATTATTGATTCACTCTATCAGACTAAATTAGTTTGTAATTGTTACTTCTGTTTCTTTATCAAATACATGAATCTTCTCAACATCAAGAGCAAACTTAACATCATCACCCGGACGTACGGTTGTACGAGGATTTACACGGGCAATCATCGGGAATTTGTCAATATCAAAGTATAAGAATACTTCTGCACCCAGCAGCTCGTATACGTTAATTGTGGAAGAAAGTACTGCATTCGGATTGGCATCAATCATAGCCTGAGAATCATATACATCCTCTGGTCTGATACCCATAACAACTGTTCTTCCGTTATATCCACCATCAATTAACTTCTTAGCCTTTGCAGGTGGTAAAGTAATCTTGTACTTCTCTGCGATAACAAGCTGTACAGTATCTCCGCTGATTTCAACCACTGCATCCAGGAAGTTCATCTGAGGGCTTCCCATGAAACCAGCAACAAATAAGTTGTTTGGTCTGTCATATAAGTTCTGAGGTGTATCAATCTGCTGTGCAACACCATCTTTCATAACAACGATTCTGGTTCCCAGTGTCATAGCCTCTGTCTGGTCATGTGTTACATAGATGATCGTTGTACCTAATCTCTGATGCAGTTTTGCAATCTCAGTACGCATCTGCACACGCAGTTTTGCATCCAGGTTTGATAACGGCTCATCCATAAGGAATACTTTAGGATTACGCACAATCGCACGTCCCATAGCAACACGCTGTCTCTGACCACCGGATAAAGCCTTTGGTCTACGATCTAAGTATGGCTCAAGGTCAAGGATCTTAGCGGCTTCTCTAACCATCTTATCAATCTGATCCTTCGGTACTTTTCTCAGTTTCAGACCAAATGCCATGTTGTCATATACTGTCATATGAGGATACAGAGCGTAGTTCTGGAATACCATCGCAATATCTCTGTCTTTAGGCTCCACATCATTTACCAGTCTGTCACCGATATATAATTCACCAGATGTAATTTCTTCCAGACCTGCAACCATACGAAGGGTTGTAGATTTACCACATCCTGAAGGACCTACGAAAATAATAAATTCCTTATCTTCGACTTCCAGGTTGAAGTCCTTAACTGCTTCAACGCCATTGGGATACACTTTAAAAATGTTTTTTAATGATAAACTTGCCATTTCTGCTACTCCTCCTGTTTGTTTTATAAAATACACGTTTCTTTTTCATGCATTCTTATTATACAATAATTTTATCATTTTTCAAATAGTCCGATTAACCAAATTAATTTCAACTCTCTTGTCACATCTGCCATAGTAACAAATTTTTCATATAGGTATTTGGCAATGTGACGAATAACGTTTCGTTTATATATGCAATCTGCCTAATCTTCCTCAATAATTTGTATTTCCAGATAATCAAAAGCAATCTGTTCAATAAAGCTATCCTTATAAAAACGAGTTTTGGCATGCCTTTGGAAATCCCGGACATTGCTGTCTAGCCAAATTGGCTTCTCCAAATCAAATTCATAGCAAATATCGGTCAATGCCTCCATAACCTTATGCGTTCTGGTATCCTCTTTGCTATTGCATATCACCGTATCACTTAACAGTTTATTATCTTTGAACATTCTTCCCCATAGCCGGAACATATTGTTTCTCCTTTTACTTAGAGACGGAAGATACTCATATTCTCTTCCAGCTCGGTCGCAATCTGCTTCAAGTTAATTGCTGCATCGGACACATTGGATATCGTTGCTGCTACTTCCGCCGAAGCGGCTGATGTCTCTTCCGTACTTGCTGCATTTTCTTCTGCCACAGCTGTCAGATTCTGTACAACATCAACAATGGAAACTCTGGATTCATCCAAATGCTCGGTCTTTTCCGCAATACTTCCTACTCTGACAAAGGATTCATCAATGCCTTCTTTTACTGTATCAAAGATCTTCTCTGTCTTATCCATATTCATACTCTGACGATCCATAATCTGTTTTACTTCCTGCATCGTCTTAACCGCTTTTTCCGAATCACTAATCAGGTAGTTAATAATTTCCTCAATCTTAACTGCTGATTCATTCGATTGCTCTGCCAGATTCTGAATCTGGGCAGCAACTACAGCAAAGCCTCTTCCCTGTTCGCCTGCTCTGGCAGCTTCAATACTTGCATTGAGGGAAAGCAGACTGGTCTCTTCTGCTATAGTGGTAATCAAGTGGGTTGCTTCCTGAATTTTCAAAGCAGACTCATTCGTAGTATTGGTCTGTTCATAGATAATATTAATCGCCTCAATCGATTTCTCATTGATCTGCTTCAACTCTTCCAGTGTCGAGCTGGCTTCCTCACTTGAGCGTTTCATTTTATTAGAATTCTCATCCAGAATCTCAACCTCGCCGGATGTCTGGGTAATTAAATCTCCCATAAGCATTACATGTTCAGACGCCTGCTGTGTCTCCTGTGCTTGGGATGTTGCACCCTCTGCAATGTCCTCTACTGCCTTCTCTACCTGCTCTACCGTACTTTCGGTCTCTTTTGCCACCATCTCCAGCTGCTGAGAAGAATCAAGAAGCAGTTCACTGCTATGCTGTATCTTAGTAACGATATTGGTCAAGCTGTCTTTTAAGGCAGAAACAGAATGTAAAAGATTACCAATCTCATCCCTTCTCTTCATAATCTTAGGATTCATTGAAATAGCCAGATTACCTCCTGCTACTTCATTCAGCACATTCACTCCATGCGCAAGCGCTTTCGTAATCCTTGTTGCAAGTATTACAATCGCCAGAATTGCTGCAATGACAATTACTGCCACCACTCCTATAATAACCATCAGCATCAAATATATGGAAGAATTTACTTCGCCTGCATCCGCACCTACAAAAATCATACCGATGATCTCTGAACCAGATCCATTTTGGTATAACGGAATATAATAAACATAATAATCCTCTTCACCAAGTTTGAAATTAGGATCAAAATACCCTTCCCCTTTATCCAGTACTGTACTCAACACCTCTTCATCATCCAAGGTTGTTCCCACTTTACGGTTACCGGATTCATCCTTTAATGAAGTCATAACACGAGTATTTCCCCAGAAAATGGTTGACACCATATTGCCTTCTTCCATTAAGGCATCGACAATCTCCGAATGCTTGCTGACATTATAAGTTCCTTTGTAAATCATAGGAGATTCCTCAGAGCCCTTATTCACAAATTTGTCACTATTTAAGCTCTCATAGCTTTCCCGCACACTTATAGCAAGCGCTTCTAAGCTCGTCTTCATAGAATTGTCGACCAATGAATGTACCTCAAAATACGACACCAGACAGCTGAGTATTGCTAAAACGAATATAGGAATTAATGCAAGTACCAGAATCTGAGTTCTCAGATGCTTTTTAAATCTAGTTTTTTGTAATACTTCATTCATGATACTACCTCCTTTTCCTCTTTTTACTGAACATATTCAGTTTAGCAGAATTTTCTGTAAAAATCAATAAAATACTGAAAATCCTTCCTAATTGCCATCTCTCCAACCTTCATCTTCCTGTAAAACCGGCAGCCTTATCTTAATACAGAAAAGATCCCCGTCTGTTGTGATCTGCAGTATTCCTCCGTGCAATTCCGTCAAGTCTCTGGCAATTGATAGTCCCAGACCGCTTCCTTCCGTACTCCGAGAGACATCTCCTCTCACAAATCGTTTTGTCAATTCCTCTGAATCCACAGCACTTAATGGTTCGGCTGATACATTCTTAAGAGAAAAGTTTACCATCTCCCCATCCTTTTCCAGTTTTACATAGATTCGAGAATGTGCGAGAGAATATTTGAGCGCATTTCCAAAGATATTTTCTAATATTCTCCAGATTCTTCTGCCATCTGCACTAATTATAACTGGCTCAGGCGGCAGACTGGCTACCAAAGTCAGATTCCGCTCCTGAAATTTCTCATAGAACTCTCCGCTTGTCTGCTTGATTAATTCTACCAGATCCAGATTCGTTTTTTCCAATGTTATATTACCCGAGCTGATTTTAGATGCCTCAACCAGATCGTCTGTCAAATGCTGCAGCCTCTGAGACTTTTGATCCAGTATCTGTATGTAACGGACCGCCTCGTTATTTTCTAAGGAAATCCCTTTCAGCAGAGCCACATAGTTAATAATAGATGTCAGCGGAGTTTTAATATCATGGGATACATTAGTAATCAGATTAGTTTTCAATCGCTCACTTTTTATACTATCTTCCACTGCTTCATGAAGTACAGAACTTATCTGATTGATCGTATCTCCGAGCTGCTTATTCTCTTTATGAAGCTTTGCCGTGTCAATCTGGAACTCTAGTTCGCCTTCTGCAATATGCTGACAGCCTTCTATCAGGCTTTGCTTCTCAATCCGGTCCCTCAGTATCCGCCAGCCAGGTACAATCGAGAGCAGAATCAATACAACCAGCATTCTGCCTCCAGAGCTTTCAGTTAACATAATACTTACAAATATGACTATTAAAAACAACGTATAAACAAGACATACTTTCCATACCAAATGTTTATTTAACAGCTGCTTACCAAAATTCCGCACTTGATACAAGAGGCTGTTCTTCCATAATATTTTCGCTTTGATTCTCCTCAATAGGCTAAGATAGCATATCATGCCCAAAAGTCCAGCAGACATGGATAAAATCAATAGCCGGATAATCGAAGAAGGAGCAAAAGACGGAAATAAAAAACTGCTCATAACCCAGCTGATCTGATACCAGAGATAGATTTCTCCACTCAGAAAACCTATTGCCAAAAATTCAGTCTTCACCCGTTCCAGGTAAGTGACTGTGATGCCTTCACGTCCCTTTTTATGTCCTGCTGCCATGGTCAGATAAACGATACACACCACATACCCAATGATACTGACCAATAGAAGTTTATAAAGTGTCTGAAACCATTTTTCAAAGGTATTATAGCGGAGCTCTTCTTTGTGAAATGTATCCAGAATCGGAAATTCTGTATTCACACCAACTGCAAACGCACAATTTTTATTATCCAGATACAGAGCATTTAGATAATGATTCAATTGTTCATCCGCATAGAACAGATTGCTGTCAAAATCAGCCGTTATGGAATTCAATATTACATAGTCCTCCAACTTTCGTATCTGTTCTACTCCCTCATCAATATTAGAAACATTCATATTGGTGTATAGTTGCTGCAAATCTGCATTATACATTGCATACTGCAGATTGGTATTATTAGTTTTAAATGAAGAAACCTCTTTCTTATATGCCATATATTCCTGACTAAGCTTCTCCGCTGCTTCCTCTAAAGTCCTGTATACACTTTTATAATCAAGCTGCTCCATCTCTGCATAAGACTGTAGAGAAATACCCGAATCATTCGCATATGTTTCTACCAGCTGATAGTCGGTTCCCTCATCAGCTGGTTCTGGCATATATTCAGAAGATTCGCCTGTAATATAATAAAATCCTTCTTGATACCAGTCTAACAGCGACTGTATCGTATATCCCAGACTGATGGTCCGTTTCCCGGTAATCCGGTCATTCTGTATATAATCATAGATATCCACGAGCCGTTCGGTATCCCTTATTCCATCGGTCTGGAACTTCTCACAGTAGTCAATATAAGTTAGCAGGCTATAGATATTCTCCTCTACCAGCCGCTTGTAATAATTCGTTTGGGTAAAATCTGCCTGCTCAAGAATATCAAAAGAAGCATCATCATAATTCCAATATGTAATTCCAATAGAAATCGAAAAAAACATGATTACAAAAAATATTTGCTGAAATATAAATGCGGCTGTCTTTAAAAATACGCTGTCGCGTATCCTGCCCATATTCTTCATTCCTCTCCTCTATTTCACATGCTTATTCGAATATTTCAATTTTATACCCCACTCCCCACACAACTTTCAGATAAATGGGGTTCTTAGGATTCGCTTCGATCTTCTCACGGATATGCCGGATATGTACTGCTACTGTATTATCTGCTGCAAATGCTTCTTCATTCCAGATGTTTTCATAGATTTCCTGTGTTGAGAATACCTTGCCAGGATTCTTTACCAATAGCAGCAAAATATTGTATTCGATTGGTGTCAGTTTCACAGGATTACCATCCACAGTCACCTCTTTATAATTATCCCGAATTATCAGACCGCCTGCATGGTAGACATTTTCTGTCCCTTCTGAACCGGACATGGTGCCAAGTTCTGTATAACGACGAAGCTGGGATTTCACTCTAGCCACCAGCTCTAATGGGCTGAACGGTTTTCCCATATAATCATCAGCACCCACATTCAATCCCAAAATCTTATCTGCATCCTCTGTTTTGGCAGATAGAATAATAATAGGCAGGCTGCTTGTTTCCCGAATTTTCATCGTAGCATGTAATCCATCCAAATGAGGCATCATAATATCAATAATCAGCAGATGAACTTCTTCCTTCTCCAGAATACGAATTGCCTCCATTCCGTCATATGCCTTCAATACATGGAACTTCTCCTGTTTTAAATATATCTCTATTGCATCTACGATTTCTTTATCATCGTCACAAATCAGAATATTAAACACTGTTCTCACATCCTTACAGATTAAATGTCAATGTCAACATCCGCTTCATAATCCACATCCTTCACAGCGAATCCAAACAAATGATAAAAATCCTCCCAGTAACCATCCAGATCACCTAATTCTTGAATCGTATCCGTATCTGCCTGCTCCCAAAGTTTCATAACTTCCTGCTGAATATCTTCTCTTAACTCATAATCATCTACCCGCAGCCGTCCTATTTCATCTGTTATAAATGTATGATTATTCATCTTCTCTGTAAACAGACGGGTAATCTGTTCTATACAGCCTTCATGCAGATTATGCTTCTTCATCACCTTATACAGCAGAGTCATATAAAGCGGCACAATAGGAATTGCACAGCTTGCCTGTGTAACCAAAGCCTTGTTCACTGATACAAATGCCTGAAGCCCGTTGTTCTGCCATTCTTTATTTATTTCCTGTGAAGTCTGATATAGATGATCTTTTGCTTTTCCAATGGTTCCATTCTTATATACCGGATAGGTAAGTTCCGGTCCTATGTAGGAATATGCCACAGTCACAGCATTTTCTTCCAATACGTCCGCAGCATTCAGTGCTCTTATCCATTCCTTCCAGTCTTCACCACCCATAACCTTAATGGTCGCTGTAATCTCTTCTTCACTGGCCGGGGGAATAGTGGCTTCTGCAATTGTATTATTCATAAGGTTTAAATTTTTATTGGTAAACTCTGTACCTGTTGTCTTTAGAACTGAAGAATACACGGTTCCATCCGCAGTTGTTCTCCGCGGTGCAGCCAAGCTGTATATCACCAGATCCACTTTCTCCAGATCTTCTTTGATCACAGATATCGTCTGTTCTTTGATCTCATCTGAAAAAGCATCTCCATTAATGGTCTTTGCATATAATCCATCCTTTTCTGCAAATGTTTCAAATGCTTTCGTATTATACCAACCCGGTGTTGCTGTTCGTTTACCAGAAGCCTGCTTCTCAAACATAATGCCTAATGTTGCAGCACCACTTCCATAGGCCGCGGCAATTCTGGAAGCCAGGCCATAACCTGTTGAACATCCTATTACTAGAACCTTTTTCCCCACATGACAGGCCGGCTTACTCTTTACATAATTAATCTGCTCTTCCACATTTTTTCTGCACCCTATTGGATGCGCAGTTGTACATATAAATCCACGTACCTTTGGCTGTACAATCATAGTTTTCCATCCTTTCTGCAAAATCCTGTATAATCCGGATTATGATTCTATTTCCATTGTTTCATTGTACTATGAATTTGTCAAAAAAACAATAGTCTATTCAAGTCAGCCGCAAATAGGAATGGAAAAATAGCAACAAATAAAATTAGGAAAACTCTATCTGATAAAGATATTGATAAAAGAGAGTGGCCGGAAGGGAGTTTCCGGCCAAAAAGTATGAGAAAAAACTTAGGTAAAAGATATTTTTATTTTTAGTAGTAGGGAGTGTTCTCTTTTACCTATAAAATATTGTATATTATAAATGTGGACAAAGTATGCGCAATATATAAAATAAAAATAAACTTCCTAAAAAAGAAATAACTTATTGCTTTTTTCAGCGAATATACGGATTTCCTTGCTATTTTTTGGTTTTTAGGTTACACTTAACAAAGAAGATCTATTACTTCTTTACTAATTACTCGTTTACAGGCAGAATACTGCCGGAAAGAATAAAACGGAGGATAATAATTATGTGGTCAGATAAAAGTGTATTTTATCAAATTTATCCATTGGGGTTCTGTGGCGCACCCTTTGAAAATGATGGTGTATCCAACAGCCGGATTCAGAAGGTCCGGGAATGGATTCCCCATATTAAGAAGCTTGGTGCCAATGCTATCTATTTTTCACCGGTTTTTGAATCGGATACCCATGGCTATAATACAAGAGATTATACAAAGATCGACTGCCGCCTTGGCACAAATGAAGACTTTGCACAGGTCTGTGACGAATTGCATGAAAATGGAATCAAAGTGGTTCTGGATGGCGTATTCAACCATGTCGGCCGGGGCTTCTGGGCTTTTAAGGATGTACTGGAAAAGAGATGGGACTCCCCTTATAAGGACTGGTTTCATATTAGCTTCGATGGTAATTCCAATTATAATGATGGGCTTTGGTACGAAGGCTGGGAAGGCAACTTTGATCTGGTAAAATTAAACCTTAAGAATGAAGCTGTAGTCACGCTGATTCTTGACGCCATCAAAGGCTGGGTAGAAGAATTTCATATTGATGGTCTGCGGTTAGACGTGGCTTACTGCTTGGACCGGGATTTCTTAAAGCGGCTGCGCTGGTTCTGCAAGACCGAATTCGGAGAGGACTTCCTACTGCTTGGAGAGCTGCTGCATGGGGATTACAATCAGTTTGTCAATGAGGAAATGCTGCACAGCTGCACAAATTATGAATGCTATAAAGGCTTATATTCCAGCTTCAACAGCATGAACATGTTCGAAATTGTTCACTCGCTGCTTCGCCAGTTCGGACCGGAGAACTGGACGCTTTACCGTGGTAAACATTTACTCTGCTTTGTAGATAACCATGATGTATCCCGTATCGCCAGCATTCTGTCAAATGAGAAACATCTGCCAGTTATCTATGGAATGCTTATGGGAATGCCTGGAATTCCATGTATCTATTACGGAAGTGAATGGGGTGCCAAAGCCGACAAAAAAGAAGGCGATCCGGCTCTGCGTGCCTGCTTTGAGGAACCACTTGAGAATGAATTAACCGAATGGATTGGCAAATGTGCCAAAGCTCACCAGGAAAGTGACGCTCTTTGTAATGGAGATTTTACTTCTATTATACTTACCAATAAGCAGTGTATTTTCCAGAGACGCACGGATTCACAGAGGGTTCTTGTTGCCATAAATGCAGATTCTGAACCTTATACTGCACACTTCGATGCCAAGTGCGGTCAAGCCGTTGACCTGATTACCGGAGAACTGCATGATTTCGGCGGCGGAAGTGAATTACCTCCTTATTCTGTACAATTCTGGGATATGGAAACGGTATAGAACTAAACTAAAGAGGCTGCATCCAGTATTTATACTAGATGCAGCCTTCTTCATCATTTAATCATATACAATAATCTGACTGTCCAGATTTTCCAGATCCTTGTCTGAAACAGACATTTTTCCATCCTTTTCCGTCACTGTTACTTCTATCGTCTTTGTCTGTGTTCCGCAGAACAACTTTTTCAGGTCTTGTTCCATCACTTCTACAGCTCCTTTGGCAAATGCTTCATCTGTGCAGGAAGCGTCTCCGTCTACAAACTGCCTGATGTTAAAGTCATCTACATAATTTTGCAATGCTTCTGATTGACTGCCAATTATAATCTGATTGGTACTGACCTGCACGCTATCTTCTTTAGCCTCTACCTTATAAGAAACTTCTTTATACATTTTTTCACAGAAACCCTGAAAACTCTTTAGCACTTCCTCTGATGGTTCTTCAATGCCGAAATAAGCCGCCATAACTTTGGCCTCTGCCTCCAGTGCCTGTTGTGAATAGTTTTTTGCATCTTCTTCTTTTACATCTGCTGCCTTTACATAAACCTCTGTTCCCTTATTATAGGCAATATCCAGAAGTCCCTGAACATATTCGGCTTTTGAACTGTCAGAACCGCTGCAGCCTGCCAGTATGATTGCTGTAAGTAATGTCACTGTTATCATTTTCATCCATTTCATTATCTTTGCCCCTCCTATCTCCAGCCATACCTTGCAGAATCAGACCGTGCTTTGCTGGCTGCACTTCGGTCCATGCCCTTTGCACTCTTGATCTCCTGACAACACTCTAGGCCAAGCGCCTTTAATTCCCTGGCCATAATACCTGCTACATACATAGCACCATATGGTCCATAATGCGTCTCGTCCATCTTAGTATCTGGGTCTTGACCTAAAATGGCATGCATTTTCTTTGCCCCTTCTGCTCCCAGCTGTTCATAGAGATCCTTGGTAATCTGGAACGTATCAATAAAATAGACATTTTTCCCCTTATATTCTTCAGCCAGTTCCTTCATAGCTTTGGCATATGGTTCATTCGTGAATTCACCCTGCTTGCCATTTTCAAATGTATAGCGAACTACATTAGACGCTAAGATGACCCTGGCGCCTTTCTCGGTTACGGGCTCGATATAATAGGTTTTTAAATACCATTTGAAAGATCCTTCTGTGTTGGAATCGCCGGCTGGGTCCGTATATAACCCCTTATTATCCGCTTTTTCATCATTATGGCCAAATGAGATTACCAGATAATCTCCGGCCTGAATTCCCTTTGTCACTTCCCGATATACATTTTCTCTGGTATAACTCTGAGAACTACGCCCAGAACGCGCTTTATTCTCTATCGTTACCTGATCGGAAACATAATTCTGCAATACATTTCCCCAGCCGGTAATCGGAATTTTATTATCCCTTATATTGTCCTCTCCATTATGGTCAGATGTAATGGAATCTCCTATCAGCCAGATCTTTCCGGTTTCTTTGAATTCATCTGCCCGAACTGCCGTCGTATTGCCAAATATAGCCGTGACAGCCAGTCCTGCTGCCAACATGCCTCCTAACAAGTTATTCACTAATTTTCCCCGCATGACTTTCCTCCTAATATAAATATTTTATCATCCTATTATTAATTTAACCCGTTTTGCATTTTGATTAATTGAACATTTCACCTGCTTCTTTTAAAATCTCTCTTACTGTTTTTCCAGGCATACCCTGATACATTTGCCGCAGTGAAGAATCCAAAGTTTCAAAATCAATTTCCAGATTATTCACATCTGCATCTGCCGCGTTGGTTCCAGTTACACCAAGATAATAAGCTGTCAGGACTTTCTTCTGTTCTTCTTCTGGAGCCGCAACATACTTCGCATTTGTATAATCCAGATAGGTATCGTATTCACCTAAATCTACCGAATCCAAATCAATATTTAGATTGCTGGCAGCAGCATAATTATCATCTGTAATCTGCTTAATGCTTCGTCCTTCTGTATCCTGAGCATAAAACTGCTGCATCTGACTGATGGCATCCGGCAGAATACTATCGGGAACCTGATCTATATCATCCATGGTAATATCTGTACCACCTTTTTGTGCCGAGTAAATCATATATGCACGAGCCGCATCCTTTTTCTCATCATCAGAGGCTGCATTAAATTGATCCTGCTTCCAGTCCAGATATGCTTCATAATTCTTTGCATCTGGTTCTTCTTGAGAATCTGGTTTTTCTGAAGCCTTGTCCTGATCCGCCTCCTGACTGGTCTTTTTGTCGTCGTTCTTTTTGTCACTTTCCTTATCACTGCTGCAGCCTCCTAATAACATGGCTGCCGTCATTGTACCGCATAATAAATAACTAATTACTTTCTTTTTCATCCTTCATTTCCTCCATCTTTTTGATACTTTCATTTATTTGCTAATTATTAATTTTAACATAATTTAAAGCTTTTGCAAATACATTTCAAAAAATTCATCGGGTAATATTTTGCAGCCACTTACGGCTTTTATATCGTATAGTTGTCACTGGAACCTTTAATACTTCATCACTTAAAAGTATGATATATACCCAGAAAGCGTCTAGGTGAAAGACAAATGCTGCCAGAAATCCTCCGAATATAGCAATGCCCCAAAGGAAAAATAAGTCAATAAACAGCCCAAAGCCTGTATCGCCGCCAGCACGAAACACACCTACTACAAGTGTAGTATTATAGGCCTGTGCCACTGCATAATAACACATAATCCACATCATAAAGGTCAGATTTTCTTTTGCTGCCGGTGTCAGCGTAAGAGCAGCTCTGGCAATCGGTCCTGCTGCCGCTACCACAAATGCGCCACAGATTCCGGTAATCACTGACAGTTTTACAAATCGGCTGCCATAATCTTTGGCCAGATCTTCCCGTCCCTCACCAATAGCTTTTCCAATCATGATAGCAGTTGCTGAAGCCACACCAAAGGATACAACCATTGCCAGCTGGCGGACCACCTGAACTACAGAGTTCGCCGCAACTACCGAACTGCCTAGATGACCAAGAATAGCGGATATTGCTGATATCCCAGCTCCCCAGAATAATTCATTTGCCACAACTGGCAGAGAAAAGCGGATAAAATCTTTCATCAACAAACGATCCTTAATGAATAAATATTTCATTTGAAAATGAAATACATCATTTTTACGCCTATCATAATAAATTACCAGTAGTACTTCTGCTGTTCTGGCCACTACTGTTCCCACTGCTGCTCCGGCCACACCCATTTTAGGCGCTCCAAACAGACCAAATATTAAAACGGCGTTAACACAGATATTAATTAGAAGAGAACATAAATATACAACAGTTGCTATCTTTACCCGTTCTACGCTGCGCATGGTATTCAGGTAAACCATACTGATTGAAGAAAGGATATAAGATAAACAGACAATCCTCAGATAACGGATTCCCTCTTCAACCACTTCCTGATCATTGGTAAAAATATGCATAATCGGATCAGGCATAAAAAATGTAACTGCTGTAAATAAAACTCCAATCACTACAGAGATCTTTAGAGCAATTCCAAGTACCTTCTGAATCGTCTCCACATCACCTTTTCCCCAATACTGCGCATTTAAGACAGAGGCGCCTGAAGTCAGCCCAAACAGTATCAGGCTTAATATAAAATAAACCTGATTCCCCAGAGACGCGCCGGACAAAACCTTTTCACCGACTTTGCCTAGCATAATTACATCGGTGGAAGTAACACCAACATTGATTAGATTCTGCAATGCCATAGGAAACACCAGAATCAATACATTTCTATAAAACTTTCTACTTGCATTATCCATATTGAACTCCTAATTTTTTATTATGGAAGAGGCAGACCCTAGCTAATCCATTACCATGAGAATACAACAATGAGAAATATTACTGTGATGAGTACCAGAACTATCAGAAGCCGGTTGGACATTGTCTGGCACTCCTTCATGCGCAATTCGCTGTCTTTATAACCTCCAAGAGTATGAAACACTTGTGCCATTCGTCTGTAAGTTACTACAGTATGTAAATGGTTCATCAACGCTACCATCAACTGATAAACATTCTCCTTATTACGTTCTGCCGCTTCATAAATCTGTGTCTTGATTGGATCATCTGCAAACTGCATAAATCTTCTGTAATTCTTACTATTGCTGACCAAATATTGACATTCACTAATATTTTCCCATCTCTGCAGTTGAAACTCTACACACAACTTACCAAGGTAGGCATAAGCACTCTCTGGATTGATGTTCAGTGCCTGATCGCAAAGCGCATATGCCTTCTGGAATTCATTATCCTCCAAAGCCAGAAACACACGCCTTAAAAGTGCTGCTTCACCCCCAATTGACTCATCGTTCTCATATATGGATTGAGCTGTTCCACAGTATTCACAAACAACACGCTTTGTTTTTGTATCTATGTTGAGATTTGCACCGCACATTTTACATTGAAAAATTGCCATATGTACCTCCCTTTTATATTACTAGACTTTAGACATTTGTGTAATAAGGTATTATAATTCTATCACAATCCCGCTGCTTCGTCCATATCATTTCATTTTCGTTTGTGTATGCTACCACAAATGTTTCTTATTAAAAAGCTGCCTTAAACAAAAAGAGATAGAATATAACAAAATGCCACATTCAGAACATATGTTCTTATTTGTTTATAAATAACGGGTATCACCTTACTGCGACACCCGTATCTTCATTCATTTTTTAATCATTGATTTTATCTCTGTAGCTTACTGAATCTCCAATACCTTATAATCTTCTGCCTCTACTGTATTCTTAAGCACATGATCCGCTACATCTGCAGAAAGACTTACTATGGCAGTTCCTTTCTCATGACTTACAACAGCTTTCTCTACACCGTCCAAAGCCTCTAATACTTTCTGCACTCTTGCTTCACAGTGTCCGCACATCATACCTTCAATATTCATTGTCTTTTCCATATTCTCTGTCTCCTTTTCCTGATTAGATCTGATTTTGTTTTTGGTTTTCTTATCTTTTCTGGTACTGGCAAGATCAACCAGATTAAGCCTTAAGGCATTGCTGACCACACAGAAACTCGACAGCCCCATAGCAGCAGCTCCAAACATTGGATTGAGCTGCCAGCCGAAAATCGGTATCCATATACCTGCTGCCAGTGGAATTCCAATGGTATTATAGAAAAATGCCCAAAATAGATTTTCATGGATATTTTTCAATACTGCTCGGCTTAAACGAATAGCCGCTGGAATATCCGTCAGGCTGTTCTTCATCAGCACCACATCTGCAGCTTCCATCGCCACATCGGTTCCAGCTCCAACCGCCATTCCGATATCTGCCCTCGTAAGTGCCGGGGCGTCATTGATCCCATCGCCTGCCATAATTACCTTTCCCTGTTCCTTTAAACGGCGCACCTGCTGTTCTTTTCCTGATGGCAGGACATTGGCAATGACCTCGTCCACTCCCGCCTGTGCGGCAATTGCTCTTGCTGTCTTTTCATTGTCTCCAGTCAGCATAACTACCTGAATTCCCATTTGCTTAAGCTCCTGGACTGCCTGCGGGCTTTCCTCCTTGATTACGTCTGCTACAGCAATACATCCAAGAAATTGCTGATCTTCCATAAAATAAAGCGGCGTTTTGCCTTGCTCGGAAAGCTTTTCTGCATATTCCTTCATATTTGCTGGAATTCCTGCCTTTTCCTCAATAAATTCCGCTTTTCCGCCGGCCAATTCCCGGCTTCCCAGAAATGCCATCAATCCATTTCCCGGAACTGCCTTAAAGTTCTCTACTGCTTCTAGCTGAATCTTATGCTCCTCACCATATTGAAGAATTGCCTTGGCTAATGGATGCTCGCTTTGGCTTTCTAAAGCACAGGCGGCCCGCAGAAGTCTTTCCTCCGTAATCCCTTTCTCCGGCAGAAGATCTGTCACCGTTGGATTACCGGTTGTAATTGTTCCGGTTTTGTCAAGCACAACGATTTGCGCCTTACCGGTTTCTTCCAAAGATACCGCGGTCTTAAATAATATTCCGTTTCTGGCACCTTTTCCATTTCCAACCATAATCGCTACAGGAGTTGCCAAGCCAAGCGCACATGGACAGCTGATAACCAATACAGAAATCCCTCTTGCCAGTGCATAGCCTACGTCTCTTCCTGCCAGCAGCCAGACAAGAATCGACACAGCTGCAATTACAATCACTACTGGTACAAATACCCCAGATACCTTATCCGCAACTTTGGCAATGGGTGCTTTGGTTGCCGCCGCATCACTGACCAGCTGGATGATCTGGGACAAAGTGGTATCCTCACCAACGCGGCGTGCCTCACAAGTAATAAAACCATCCTGATTAATCGTTGCGGCGCTGACCAGATCTCCCTCCTTCTTATCTACTGGTATGCTTTCTCCCGTCAGTGTTGATTCATTGACTGAACTAGCCCCTTTTACAATGATACCGTCCACCGGTATGCTTTCACCCGGCCGTACAACAAAAATATCACCTTTCTGGACTTCTTCAATCGGCACAGTCACTTCTCTGCCGTCCCGAAGCAATGAGGCATTTTGAGGAGCCAGCTGCATCAGGCTTTTCAGCGCATCTTTCGTTTTACCTTTTGAATAGGCTTCCAGCATCTTTCCAAGGGTAATCAGCGTCAGAATCATGGCTGCTGACTCAAAGTAAAGGTCGTGCATATATTGATGCATTTTGTCAAATTCCCCGGCGTTCTGAGCAAAAGTCATAGCAAACAGAGCATAGGTACTATAGACGAATGCCGCCCCGGCTCCAAGTGATACCAAGGTATCCATATTGGGAGAACGATGCCAAAGGCTGGTAAATCCACTGATAAAGAAGCGCTGATTGATAATCATAACCGCAATCGTCAGCAGAAGCTGCGCAAGAGCCAGCGCCATATGATTTTCAGCTAATGCCTTGGGCAAAGGCCAGTTCCACATCATATAGCCCATAGAAATGTACATAAGCACGGCAAGAAATACAAGCGAGGCAATCAGCCGCCTGCGAAGTTTGGGCGTTTCTGTATCTTTTAATGGTTCTTCTGAGGTATGATTTTTCTCTTGATTTTTTAAAGCCGCGCCATAGCCAGCTTTTTCTACGGCAGCAATTACAGCGCCGGAATCAGCGGTTCCCTCCACTCCCATGGAGTTCGTCAAAAGGCTGACTGAAACACTGTCTACTCCCGGTACATTTCCTACTGCCTTTTCTACCCTGGCACTGCAGGCGGCACAGCTCATACCCGTTACATTATATTGTTCCACCTTTTTCACATCCTTTATAAAAGTATAAATCTAACACAGTTATACTTTGGAATAATTTTGTAAACGAAACGATCACTTACAGTATTTCCTAAATCATTCGGCTTATTTCATTAATTTCTGCAATGTTGACACAAGTTCATCAATAACCTCATCGTTCCCTTCCCGAATATCATCTGCTACACAGGTTCGGATATGATTGGCGAGCAGTACTTTATTAAAACTGTTCAATGCCGCCTGAATCGCTGATACTTGGGTTAAAATAGATACACAATAAGCATCCTGATCTACCATCTTCTTTACCCCTCTTACCTGCCCCTCAATACGATTCAGCCGGTTTAGCAGATCCTTATGTTCTTTTTCGGAACGATTTTTGATTTTATTTTCACAACAGGTTAATTCCTCATCTTGTTTGTTCATGGCTGCCTCCCAAAGAAATATATTTTTATTAGATTATATACCCCCATAGGGTATTTGTCAATAAAAATTTAATTAATTATCCAAAATTCAGCTGCATTTTATAATATTTATTCTGGCGGATAATAAATATTTATTAAAACGGGCAGCGCCGAAGCACTGCCCGTATCTGTCAATCAGGAGCATAAACCGAATTAATTCCCTGTTCCCCCCAATAATGAAAGGTATCTCCATTCATAGTAAGACTGAGCGATATCCAGTTCAGCACGCTTGATAGAAATAGATATCCCTTCCGCAGCGGAACCACTTTCCCCAGCCAGCCGCAATACTCATATTGAATAGTTTCAGGAATAATGTTTCCATAATCATTCCTCCTCATATTCAGCAACCATCTGTCGAAGATAAGTTACTTCCTCCGGGGTTAAATGTTTTCGGGCTGTAAATGCGTTTAAAAATGCCGGCAGCGATCCATCAAATGTTTCTGCAACAAATTTCTCGCTTTGTACAGAATAAAACTCCTGCTTTGAAATCAATGAAGTGACCGTTCCCTTGTTATTCTGAAAAATCCCCTTCTCACACAGCCTCTTTAAAACTGTATAAGTCGTCGACTTCTTCCACCGAAATATCGCTTCGCTGCGCTTAGCCAATTCGGTCGAAGAAATCGGTTCATTTTCCCAAATAATCTCGGCAAACTGAGAGTCAACCGCTCCCATATTACTAAAATATATGAAGTCATATTTTGCAAATAAAGCACACTATTAATCTTGAAAATTTTACAAGTAAATGTTATATTGTTAATAAAAATATTACATTTCTGGAGAACATTATGAAAAGAAAAACCACACTTTACTTCTTTACTTTTCTGCTGCTCCTGTTATCTTCGGGATGTCAGCGGAATCAAACCGATGCTAAGCAAAATAAGCAGACTCCAAAACAGGATATCATCAGCCTAACCGTATGGGGCGCAGAAGAGGATGAAGAACTGTTGCGGCAGATCATTGATGATTTCCAAAAAGAGTACCAGAACGAAGCAGATTTTTCCATTACTTATGAACCACAGAGCGAAAGCAAATGTACCAACGCACTAATGGCAGACTTGGAGCATAGCGCAGATGTCTTCGCTTTTGCAGATGACCAGCTAAACACTTTGGTAGCTGCCGGTGCTTTAGAACCCGTAGAGAATCCCGAAACCGTCAAGAAGTCTAATCTTCCTGAAGCTGTGCTCGCAGCTTCCATAAATGACACTTTGTATGCGCTTCCGCTCACTGCTGATAACGGTTATTTTCTTTATTATAATAAGCAATATTTTTCAGAGGAAGATATCCAATCGTTTGACCGTATGCTGGATATCGCAGCTGCAAATGGCAAAAAAGTCTCAATGGAGTGGTCTTCTGGCTGGTATGTATATTCCCTATTTGGCAACACCGGCCTCACGCTCGGACTGAATGACGATGGAATCACCAATTACTGTACCTGGAACAGCACAGATGGAACCATTAAAGGGACTGATGTAGCACAGGCCATGGTAAACATTGCCGGACATCCCGGATTTATCAATTCAGACGACGCTGGATTTTTAGAAGGTATCAAAAATGGCACCACCATTGCTGGTATTAATGGAGTATGGAATTCCGTCGCCGTAGAAGAAGCCTGGGGCAGCAACTTTGGTGCAGCCAAACTACCATCTTACAATTGTGCAGGGCAGCCGATACAGATGGCCTCCTTCTCTGGCTATAAACTAATCGGTGTCAATGCTTACTCTGAACATAAAGAATGGGCAGCCAAACTTGCCGAATGGATTACAAATGAAGAAAACCAAAAACTCCGCTTTCTGATGCGCGGTCAGGGGCCATCCAACACCAATGCAGCAGCCTCAAAAGAAGTACAAGGCTCACCTGCTATCGCTGCATTGTTAGAACAGTCCGAATTTTCCTGTCTACAGCGCATAGGGGGCAATTTCTGGGACCCAGTTACCGCATTTACTTCAAACCTCTTAGCCGGAAATCCTTCAGGCATAAGCCTTCAAGAACAACTGGATACTATGGTTGAGGAAATTACCGCCCCATAGCCTCAGTTAAAAATCTTTATCAGATGCAAAAGGAGCAGCAAGCACTATGAAACATAACAGTTTAAAATACCGTCTAATGATACCAATTGCCCTTCTGGGTATAGTAGCCCTTATATCAAATATTCTATCCATTATCAACATTGATAATGTGAATACAAGTGCAGCCAGAATTGCAGACAATTATATGGACAGTAAAAGCCAGCTGGCTGAAATCAGCCAATCTTCCATGAATATACATAAAATGGCTCTCAGCCATATTGTTGCCACAGATTATAACACTATGATTACTCTCGTTCAGCAAATGAAAGAAGAAGAGGCGCTTCTGGATGACAAACTTTCGGAATATAAACGTTCTGTCATTTCCAAGGATCAGGCCAGCTACCAGTCCCTTTTGTCCGATTATACTTCTTTCAAGCAAGCGCTTATCGATCTAGTCTGCGCCAGTGCCAGTCATAAAACCCAGGATGCTTACGCTCTTGCTAATGGAACTGTGGCAGAATATGCAGGTGCAATGGAAGCAGATATCGATGCCCTGAACGACTCCATTAGCGCGCAGACCTCCGCTGCAAGAAGTCATCTTTCTACTGTATACTTCATTTCTGTTGTAGTAGGTATCGTAGCAGCGATTGCTTGTATTTTCCTAGTATTTGTGGATATGAAGCTGATTAACAAATATGTACTGAAGCCACTCAAAAGTATCCTAACTACTATTCGCAACAGTTCCGGACGTCTCAATTCAATGACTAGTGAAGTTTTAGAGCGAACACAGGCTTCCAAAGGGAGTGCCGACAGCCTTTCCGCTCTTTCCGAACAGCTGTCAGCAACGATCCAGCAGGTGGCCGGTAATATTTCCTTAATCAACACCAGCGCTGAGAACATCAAATTAGATGTTCATAACATTTCAAAGGAATGCAGTGAAATTACTGCTTATTCTGCTCAGATGAATACCCGCGCGGACCACATGCAGCAGTCCGCCCAAAACAGCGCCATAATTACCAGCACGAAAGCGAAAGAGATTCTGCTTTCCCTCAATGATGCGATTGAAAAAAGTAAAAGTGTAGACCAAATTAAAACTCTGACCAGTGGAATCCTTGACATTGCCCAGCAGACCCGCCTCATTGCTTTAAACGCATCTGTAGAAGCAGTCAATGCTGGTGCTGCCGGCAACGGATTTGCTGTTGTTGCACGGGAAATTCGTGATCTCTCCAACTCCAGTCAGGAAGCTGCCAACCAAATCCAAGCAATCAATGAAGTGGTTACGACTGCTGTATACAATCTAACCGAACATGCCCAAAACTTAATTCACTATATGAACCAATCTGTACTTACTGAATTTCAATCTTTTGTACAATCCGGCAGTCAATATAAAGAAGATGCTGCCTATATCCGCCATGCCATGGATGAATTTCATGAACAGACGCAGCACCTGACTACTTCAATGACTGAAATTGCTGACTCTATCAACACCATTACCAAAGCGATTGGTGAAGGCGCTAACGGAATCACCAATGTCGCTGGTAATACTAGAAACCTTGCAGACGATATGGAACATATAACACAGCGGATGGGAATCAATCAGGAAGTTATGAATGAGCTCAATAACGAAACCGCCATATTTGACAACTTATAATTTAATTACATAAAAGACTTCCTGCAAAGTGTTCATCTTCTACAGGAAGTCTTTTCTTATTGCGCATATATACAGAATCTATTCGCCAAGTTCCTCCAGCATCCGCTTCAATTCCTCATCCGAAGCCTGTTCAAGCGCCTTATCGTCCCTTGCAGCTAGTACTGCGAGAATCTTTTGTTTTTTCTCCTTATTCTCAGCCGCCTTTTTCATAGCCTCTTTCTCAGCAAGCTTGACCACAACAATATACTTGACAATCTCGATCTGTATTTCCAGAATCTCCTCTTCCTTGGTCTTACGGCTTAAAAGACTGTCCTCTTTTAAATGCTGCTCCTGTTTCTTCAATTCCTTATATACCTGATCCAACTGCGTCTCAGACAAATCCCACAAATCCTCGACCGAAATTTTCCCTTTATACGGAAAGCGCAGTTTATTCCTGACTGCGTATTCAAATTTATCTGCCATTTTTTGCTCCTCTTTATTATCATTTCATTTAGGCATTTGCAAAACTCTTATTTCAATGCCAGAGTTTGGGCAATAGATACAAAAATGTAGCGAATCAAGTACTGACACCAGGACTCCTCCCACTTCGTGGGTCCCTCCTCATGTCCAATCAACGTCTTTGAGCGGAATTTTTGTATTAAGGTAATTCCCCGATATAAAATCGGGGACAATTTGTTCAAACTCGTCGCCTGGAATACGACTTTCGCAATCACCTAATCATTTCATTTAAAAAAGTATAAGATCTCCCGCTTTTCAAATGCTCATGAGACATTATTTAGGTAACGGAATTAGAATCTTACTTTCATAATCCGCTCCGTGCTTCCCTTGACTTTCACAACCAGCTCTTCCCGCTTCGTAGCGCAGAACCCCAGGCCAGACAGCTGGTTCTCATCATCGTTCACTTTCATTTTAGAGCCCAGCGCCTCAAAGACCCGCTTATGCTCAGCCAACTCATTTTTCAGAAATTCGTTGTAAAAGCCGTTCGGATTCTCTGGATTAATGCAGTTCTTGAGCATAAAGAAATAATGCCGGTTGCCCACGCCCTGCTGCTCATCCCAGTAATTGGGCGAATACATAATGACAGAAACCGGGACAAACTGGTTGGTCTGCAGGTTCCAGACCGTCCGCTGGGAGGTCGTGGAAGGCAGACGCTCCTTGATAGAAAATGTTTGCTTATGGTATGTAATCTCTGCTACCTGCACCCGCTCATCCTGTTTCAGCGGATGGTTATAGTCATAAGCGTAAATTTGTCCATCGAACTCCAGTTCGGCCTTGAAGCCGCCCCGGCCGCCGCGGTTGCTGTAGCAGTGAACAAAGAACTGGTAAGTTCCCTCTTTCATCTGGTGTCTATTCTCGTAAATAATATTTTCTACCGCTGGTATATTGGGTCTGGGATTAATGATATCCACATCTAACATGCCCTTTGAAGGCGAATAGCGGCATTTGTTCGGATAATAGATCTCGTAGTTGTCCGGTTCCATGCAGTGGGCGTCAAAGTCGTTGGGGTTATAATCGTCGTCATTCCATTCAATAGAGAAGCGCAGATCGCCGTCTACCTTTCCGCCAGCCGCGCGCACGCGCTCCTTCATGCTGTCGGTCATATTTCCGGAATAGGCCCAGCCGAACTGGTTATTCCACTGAAACATATTTTTACTGTCCCTGTGCTGCGGCGCCGTCAGGGAGACAAAGTTGGCGAAATGGCGGTATTCCAGATAGACCTCCACCTCCTTTGCCGTCGGCAAAATCTCGGAAATAAACTTATCGGCGGGGATTTCCTCGACTTTTGAGAATTTCTTCGGGCTTACAACCGCCTCGCGTTCCATTTCCCCGAAAATGTCTTCCACGCCAGCAATGCGTTTCGCGGCATCTTTGTTGGAGAACAGGATATTATTTACCGTGATGTCGTCGAGCGTTGCATAACGACGCTCCAGCGCGTCAAGATAGCCAAGCTCTGTAATGGTCTTTTTGGCGTTCTCCAACATTTTCTTGGTAAAAATCGGTTTCGGGCGTTTGTAATTGGAGGGCGCGACGATCTGTTCGTATTTTTTAACGGCAAGGTCGACTTCCATGCCTTCGCTGATATTCAGCAGCAGCGTGCCCATGCTGTGGTTGCGGATTCTGCCTGCTGCCGTACCTGCTTTTACGGATTTTTCCCAGACGAAATTGTTCTTTTCCTCTTCGTCGGTGAGCGTCTGGTATTCTTGTTTGTATTTAAGGAAATCCTTTAGGACGCCTTTCCACTCCTCGCCGCGGTAAAGCGAATTGGAGGTAATCAATTCTAATACGACCTGCAGGCTCTCCTCGGTAATCTCTTCTAAGGAACGCTCGAACACATTTCTGGTATCCCGCAGCTGGCCCTGTACTTTGCCCTTGGACTCTCTGACGTCTATTACCAGCTGCTCGGGAAGTTCGAGAAAGAAATGGTCCCATTTCTTTACGGCGCCGTCCTCCAGTTCTTGGAAATTCTTTGCTTCGCCGATGGTTGGAAAGCGGCTGACAAAGACGTCGGTAACCGCATGTTTTTTGACAAAATCTGACATGGCGTCCAGTACTGGCTGGAAGGTCGAATCGCCGGTGTGAAAATCCCAGATGGTTGTAATTTTATTTCCGCGGATGGCAACCGCATTGCCGATGGACTTGATAAAATGCCGGCAGCAGCTGCACTCATGCACGCGGCAGGTGCGGTAAATCTCGTTGGTTCCCGGCGGGTAGCTGTCCATATAGGTGTTCCACAGTGCGTCCTTGTCAAGCGCTACTTCGAATAGATAGTCGGAATCCTTGGTCATTTCTTTGAAATGTTTTGCCAGCTTATCCCGCATTTGTGAAAATTCCATTGCTTTCATCCCCTTTTTTCTATTTTAACTACTTTCCTTTTAGGATGTATAATGAGCCGTAATCTGCCTTGCCACATAAACGCCGCTGGCTGAAGCATGTGACAGAGAATGAGTGACACCACTTCCGTCGCCAATCACATACAGTCCCTTATGGCAGGTTTCCAGATTCCGGTCCAATTCTACTTCCATATTATAAAACTTTACTTCTACGCCATAGAGCAGCGTATCATCATTTGCAGTTCCTGGCGCAATCTTATCCAATGCATAAATCATTTCAATAATTCCGTCCAGAATCCGCTTGGGCAGAACAAGACTTAAGTCACCCGGCGCCGCTTTCAGTGTTGGTACAACAAACCCTTCAGCCAGCCGTTTCTCATTGCTCCGCCTTCCCCTTACCAGATCGCCGAATCTCTGTACAATTACACCGCCACCCAGCATATTCGAAAGCCTTGCAATACTTTCCCCATATCCGTTGCTGTCCTTAAACGGCTCTGAAAAATGCTTGGCAACCAGCAAGGCAAAATTCGTATTGTCTGTCTGTTTTTCAGGATCTTCATAACTGTGGCCATTGGCCGTTACAATGCCGTTTGTATTCTCATTTACCACAATACCCTTCGGATTCATGCAGAAGGTACGAACTTTGTCTTCAAACATTTTCGTTCTGTATACAATCTTGCTCTCATACAATTCATCTGTCAGATGCGAAAAGATCACAGCCGGCAGCTCTACACGCACTCCAAGGTCCACACGATTGGATCTGGTTTTAATCTCTAGCTCCTGACAAATCCGCTCCATCCATTTGCTGCCACTTCTTCCTACTGATATAATACAGGTTTCGCAAGTTCTACTTTCATTGCCACTATAGATCTGATATCCGCCATCAACAACAGAAATCCTGTCCACCGCACTATGAAAATGAATTTCTACCTTGTCTTTTAATTCCCTATATAGATTCTCAAGTACAATGTAATTGACATCTGTACCTAGATGGCGAACAGACGCATCCAGAAGATTGAGTTGATTCTGCATACAGATTTTCTTAAACTGCGTACCGGCTGTAGAATACATTTTCGTTCCCTCTCCCCCATGAGAAAGATTGATTTCATCTACATACCTCATCAATGCAATGGCTTCCTCTTTCCCAATATATTCATACAAGGTTCCGCCAAAATCATTGGTTATATTATATTTTCCATCTGAAAATGCACCGGCACCCCCAAAGCCACTCATAATCGCACAGGTTTTACAATGAATACATGCCTTTGCCTTCTTCTGGGCAATCGGACACTTTCGTTCCTCCAAGGGATTCCCCAATTCAAACATAGCAATTCTTAAATTGGGATTCTGCTTCACCAGCTCATAGGCAGAAAATATCCCACCTGGACCAGCACCAATAATGATCACATCATAATCCATAACCGCCGCCTCCTTACGTTCATTTTTCTTTCTTTTTTGCACAGGTTTTACAGCTGCAGGCACCGCATCTACCATTACAGTGCTTTCCAACTGTACCGCAGCTGCAGACGCCGCCATTTTTTACCATATGCCGAATTGCTGCAAAAAATAATATTCCCACAAGAATTAATAACAAAATACTTGCTAGATTCATGACTGTCACCTTCCCCATACAAAGCATTTCCTATTCGGTTGATCACATCAGGAAAACCCAAACAGGCTTCCTATTCCGTAGATTAAGAAACAAACCAGCCAAGCAATTACACACTGCAATATCACCACAATTACAGCGCCTTTGCCGCCCAGCTCTCTTTTAACCGCCGCAACCGCTGCTACACAGGGCGTATACAGCAGTGAAAATACCAGGAATATAAAAGCAGTAAATGTACTGAACATGCCCAGCAGTGCCTTGGTTGTACCGCCCATAAGCACTGTCAGCGTACTGACTACACTTTCCTTAGCTGTAAAGCCAGTAATCAGAGCCGTTGATATCCGCCAATCCCCGAAACCAAGCGGCCGAAAGATTGGAGCAATCCTATTCCCCAGCATGGCCAGAAGGCTATCTGCCGAATCCTGAACGGTGTTCAACCTTGTATCAAAGCTCTGTAAAAACCAAATGATAATGGAAGCGACAAAAATAATCGTAAATGCTTTCGTAATAAAATCTTTCGCTTTATCCAAAATCAGACGCCCTACACTTCCCGGACTTGGCAGTCGGTAATTCGGCAGCTCCATGACAAAGGGCACCGGCTGCCCGCGGTACATGGTTTTCTTAAGAAGCAGAGCAAACAAAATACCAACTAAGATGCCGATAAAATACAGTCCAATCATCACCAGTGCCCGGTATTTGGGGAAAAATGCAACTGTAAACAGTCCATAGATCGGCAGCTTGGCTGAACAGCTCATAAACGGTGTCAGCAATATGGTCATCTTTCGGTCACGGTCTGACGGCAGCGTCCGTGTCGCCATAATAGCCGGCACCGAACAACCAAAGCCAATCAGCATAGGCACAAAGCTTCTGCCCGACAAACCGATCTTACGCAGTAATTTATCTGTAACAAATGCAATTCTTGCCATATATCCGCTGTCCTCCAGAATAGACAAAAAAAAGAACAACACAACAATAATTGGCAGAAAACTCAATACACTTCCCACTCCGGCAAAGATTCCGTCTATAATTAGGGAATGAACTACCGGATTGATCTCATAAGCTTTCAATCCCTTATCACATAACTCTGTCAGCCATTCAATCCCAAGCTCCATGAGTTGGGACAGCCCCTCCCCAATCACCGCAAAGGTAAGCCAGAATACTATTCCCATAATTCCAATAAAAGCCGGAATTGCCGTATATTTCCCAGTTAATATTTTATCTACAGCCAGACTTCTTAGATGTTCCTTACTGACATTAGGCTTCACTACCGTATGGCTGCAGACCTTTTCAATAAAGCGAAAACGTGTATCAGCCAAGGCTGCATTACGCTCTTTGCCGCTTTCCTCTTCCATCTGGGCAATAATATGCTCCAGCATTTCTTTCTCATTATTATCCAGCTTAAGGCTGTCTAGTATGACCTGATCCCCTTCTACCAGCTTAGCTGCGGCAAACCGTACAGGTATTCTGCTGCGCTTGGCATGATCTTCTATTAAATGTATGATACCATGAATACATCTATGTACCGCTCCGTCATCCTCACCGTCCGCATCACAGAAATCCACCCGTCCCGGATGTTCTCTATGCCTAGCTACATGAACGACATGGTCAATCAACTCATGAATGCCTTCATTTTTCGAGGCGGAAATAGGGATTACAGGAATACCAAGAGCTGCTTCTAAACCATTAATATCAATCGTTCCACCATTGGCACGCACTTCATCCATCATATTTAATGCCAATACCATCGGAATATCCAATTCAATCAACTGCATAGTCAGATAAAGATTTCTCTCTATATTTGTCGCATCTAATATATTAATTATTCCCTCCGGCCTCTCCTTCAGCAGAAATTCCCTTGTCACAAGTTCCTCACTGCTATATGGCGAAAGCGAATAGATCCCTGGCAGATCCGTGACATTCGTATCCGGCATTCCCCGAATTGCGCCATCTTTTCGGTCCACCGTTACACCTGGAAAATTTCCCACATGCTGATTCGAACCTGTCAGCTGATTAAAAAGCGTTGTCTTGCCGCAGTTTTGGTTCCCTGCTAATGCAAAGCGGATCAGCTCTCCTTCCGGAATATCATCTCCCTGCTTTTTCACATGATATTTTCCCATCTCTCCCACTCTGGGATGCGCAATGGCAGTACGCCTTTTATTCTCCCGCTTCCATTCATGGGCATCATGGATATCCTTAATCCGAATATTGGCAGCTTCCTCTTTCCGAAGAGTCAGCTCATAACCTCTGACGCGAAGCTCCATAGGGTCCCCCATCGGCGCAACCTTAATTAATGTTACTTCGGTTCCCGGCGTCAGTCCCATATCCATCATATGCTTCCTTAGAGAAATTTCTTTGCAGTCTACCTGTTCAATTACTGCATCCTTGCCGACTTCCAGTTCATCTAGTGTCATAATGTCCCAGCCTTTCCCAAGTTATGTCGAATATACGTTCGTCTTTAAATTCCCAGCTCAATCACTTTTGCCAGCTCTTCCTCTGGGGTTTTCGGTGCTTCACCACAGTCCATTTCCGTTCCCTGTTCTTCCATCTTCACCAGCCGAATCTGATCTTCTGCAATCCGCGCTGCATAAACAGTCTTACTGCCTGAAGCATTAATTAGAAAATACATACGTTTTGAAAGCTCATTAATATGAAGCAGTTCAGGAAATTCTGCGATGTATACCTGCTGCCCTTTGCTTTCCTCTTTACGAACCCCGTAATCGCCCTTTTGGAAAATGTATATGCCTTTCCCAAGCATTCGTTTCCTTTGACGTTCTATTACTTCTTGCTCCTCAATATTCAATTCCTTTTCTCTGATACTGCAGGTCATCTCCAGTCCCATCAGGTAATAACCGCGGAAATTCTCCTGATTCTCCGTTATACTTTCCAGAAATTCCTCTGTATTATGATAAAACTCATTGGTCAATACACGATACTGCATCACATACATACCATTGGCAATCATCGTCCGGTCATCCTCACCGTAACGAGAAGGTTCTTCTCTTTGAGCCAGCCCCATTGGTACAAACAAATATTCCTTATCACTAAATTCAATGATATCATCAAAGTGAATCTGTCGCTCTTCTCCCTGTTCCACTTGTTTTCCATTCACATATACTCCATTCAGAGAATCTCTGTCTACAATATAATATTGCCTGTCCTTTTCTATTATCACACTATGTAGTTCATTAATGGTATTATCTGCAATCGTCATATCTGCCTGCTCACTTCTTCCTATCATAAACGGCAGCTTAAATACTGGAACATACTCCTTCGTCTCACAAGACTGCAGAGCTGGCAGAATCCGGTTCTCTGCAAATGCAGGACAGATCACATCTGCGAAAAAGCTTTTTTTAATCATACAATTTGTCTCGCTGAACAGATTAATTCCCAGATTGTCAGCTTGTGCCTTTGCCACCACCTGGCTATACTCTTCCAGCGTAAATGTCTTATATTCCACACCTTCTATCGGACTTTTCTGTGCTTCTTCCATATCGGTAAAGGCAGGAAAGACTTTTAAATCCCCTCGTTCCGCCATAAGAAACATTGGTTTTCCGTCCTGTTCTTTCATTGGAAATAATAGCGGACAGCGAAATAAACCGCCAACCAGCCGCTGAAAGGTCTCATTATCGTTATTTTCCCGAAATTCATCTATTAATCTGCATAATTCCTGCTGCTGCACATTCTTCATATCCTAAACCTGCCTTTTCATTTTAAATATAATTTTCCTTAATTAGCATACCTTAAAAGTTATATTTTTTCAATAGTTTTCCGCTGAAATCCCTGTATATGTTTGGAAATCGCCAAAAAAAGCCAGCTGGCTTTTACCCGCTGGCTTACTATCGTTTAATCTTTATTTTACTGCCTATAATACCTCAAAAAATCTTCCAAATCTTCCGCCGCATTTCTAAGCACCTCAACCCGCGGCAGATATACTACCCGGAAATGATCTGGCTCCTTCCAGTTAAATCCGCCGCCATGGATAATCAACAGCTTCTTTTCCCGCAGCAGATCCAAGGCAAACTTCTCATCATTCACAATGTTGAACTTCTTCACATCCAGCTTCGGGAAAATGTAAAATGCTGCCTTGGGCTTCACTGCACTGACCCCGGGAATATCATTCAGCGCCTTATAAATATACTCCCGCTGCTCATAAATCCGCCCGCCGGGAACAATGTAATTCTTCACACTCTGGTAGCCGCCAAGCGCCGTCTGCACAATCGACTGTGCCGGCACATTGGAACAAAGACGCATATTAGAAAGCATATTCAGCCCCTGAATATAATCCGCCGCCATTTTCTTATTGCCGCTCAGAATCATCCAGCCAATGCGGTAACCAGCAATCATATGAGATTTAGACAAACCGCTGAAAGTCACGCAGAACAGATCCGGCGCAAGAGATGCAATTGATACATGCTCCTCTTCGTCCATAACCAGCCGGTCATAGATCTCATCTGAAAATATAATTAGCTGATGCTCCCGGGCAATCTCCACAATCTGCTGCAGCACCTCCCTCGGATACAACGAACCCGTCGGATTATTCGGATTAATAATGACAATCGCCTTCGTCCGCTCCGTCACCTTCTTGCGGATATCCTCCAGATCCGGATACCACTCCGCCTGCTCGTCACAGATATAATGCACCGCATTTCCTCCGGCAAGCGTTACGCAGGCTGTCCACAGCGGATAATCCGGCGCTGGCACTAATACCTCATCCCCGTTGTCCAACAGCGCCGACATACATAGATTAATCAGCTCACTCACACCATTTCCTGTATAAATATCCTCCACGGAAAGATTGGGAATCTGCTTAATCTGTGCATACTGCATAATCGCCTTCCTTGCCGAAAAAAGCCCCTTGGCTGCTGAATAGCCCTCGCACTCGGTCAGCTGCCTCTGCATATCATAAATCACCTCGTCCGGCGTGCGGAATCCGAATGGCGCGGGGTTTCCAATATTCAGTTTCAGTACGCTTGTGCCGCTCGCTTCCATCCGGGTCGCTTCTTCCACAACCGGTCCTCTGACGTCATACAGTACATTATCCAGCTTTGTCGATTTTTTAAACTCTCTCATCAATCCATTTCCTCCTGTCACTGCCGGTTCGCATTCATAAGCCGGCGCATTCCCATTTTCTACCCGACCAGTCCTATTCTTATCCTCCGCACACCCTGACTCCTCTGCAAAATCTCCGGCCGAAGAATCACCATACAGCCAATCCAGCTCTACCTGCAGGGTCTGTGCCAGAAAGGCCGCAACCGGCCTGCGGGGAACTGCATTACCGCTCACATACTGGCTCATCTGGCTCTTCCCCAGCTTAATCCCCGCTTTCTGCGCTTCCCGCAGGAAATCAACCTGTTTCATATTCTGCCGGCGCATTGCCGTATTCAGCCGTTCTGAAAAAGTTTTATGATCCATACCTGATTCTCCCATAGTTCGCTTGACTTTTGATAGTAAAATGAACTTTTATTTGTTTATAATTGAAAGTTCATTTTATATAAATTTATTTTAGCATATTCCAGAAAAAAGTTCAAGTTCTTTTTCAATATTCATTTGAACTTTTTTCTCAAAAAGCAAAAAGTTCATTTTCAACCTTCGCTTATTTGTTCAATATACTTACTTAGAATAAACATAACATTTGCTTAAATTAATACATCCGCACCTTTCCCCGTCTCCCCCACCATCTGCTCATACAGATCCAGCCCAAAGCTTGTCAGTTCCGGCGCGTGCTGGATCATTTTAAAGGTCCGTCTGCCGTCCGGCAGACGTTCCGCCGAGAGAAATTCCGCCCCCGCGCTTCCCTCTTCGTAAACTCGTTTGGCAAACGATAAGAGATGAGTAACCGTCAGCACCTTCACACCCGCCTCCGTCATGGCTTTGACAATATCATAAGCAATTACAGAACCTTCCTTCTCTGTGGTTGTGGCAAACGATTCGTTAAGCAGCACCAGCGACCGCTCCCCCAGGTTCTCAATAATCTGGTTCATACGCCCCAGCTCCTCATCCAGCCGTCCGCTGTTCATTTCGCTGTCCTCGCGCCTGGTAAAATGTGTAAAAAACGCCGGAAAAATGCCGCTCTCAAAGCTCTCCGCTGCCACGAACAGTCCGCACTGCATCATTACCTGCGCCAAGCCAATGCTCCTAAGAAATGTGGACTTGCCGCCCTGGTTGGCCCCCGTGACAACCAGAAGCCGTTTCCCCCGGATATCGGACGCATTTCCAACCGGATTGGTCAGCTGCTCAATGGCCATACCAAAATCCTTCAGTTCCCGGAACTTCAAGTTCTGCTGCGCACCCACCGACGGATAGCAATAAGCAAGCTGATGGCGCTCCAGCCGATGAAGCAGGTTCAGAGCTCCCCGGTAAAAGGCCGTCTGGAAACAGAGTTCATCAAAAAATTCCCGGCAGCCATACAGAAACGAATCACAACAGGAGGTTAGATAATGCACAATCTGATACTCCAGCTGCATCGTCTCTGCCAGCAAAATATCCTCCTTCAGCAGCATCGACGGTGATGAGGCAAAAGCGCCCAGATATTTCTGCATCAGCGTCCGTTTATGCTTGTGCCTTTTATATTTCTTGCCCAGCGTCTCCACCTCTTCCAGCTTAAAAGAACCGAATTTCAGGCCCTGGCTGATCTCACACTGCAGCATAATATAAGCCTTTTTAATAATCTTCTTATTTCTGCGTTCAAACGGGTCCGCCTCCTTGTCCACATAAAAGGAAATATCCTCTAAAATCTGGTTGAGCTGTTCCTCCATTTCCGGTGAAAAGTCCTGCTGTAACCCTTCGAGCAGACAGCACAGCCCCTGTGAATGAAATGTTTGCTGATGCCGCTCAAGCAGCTCCTTCAGCATATGCAGTCTGGTGGTAAACAGCCGCAATAAATACACGTCGGTCACAAGATTCACGCCAGCGTCGCGGATATTATTCTTCTCGTTCTGCCTTCGTCCCAGCCGGTCCCAGAGGGCAAGCGTCTCCGAGGCAAATGCATACAGCTCCCGAATCAGCTCCTCATTTTCCAGGAAATCCTTTAAAATGTCCTGTCGGTAACAAATCTGCGCGCTGTTCTCCAGCGGAACCATCATCACCTGCCGCATAGCATTTTCCAGATAGGCGTCCGCCTCTAAAATCTTCTGAATGGCGCCCTCCTGCTTCAGCTGCTCTCTGGCAGCCGTGCGGAACAAAACCTCCAGCCCCAGGTCAGCAATGATGCTCTTGTAGTCAAAATAGCGCTGGGTTCCCTTCCACTCACGGTCCGGGTATAATAAATGTACCTGCATGGTTCTCCTCCTTTCTCTGCTTAGCGGTTAAGCCGCGCACGCAGCTGTTCGTAGGTCAATTGGTACTTTTCGACCAGATCGCTGGCGCAGCCATTGTCCTCGGCTGGGCTTCGGATCATTTTAAACCGGCGGACACTGCGGATTCTCCGCCTGGGCGGGACGCTATTAGCAGCCGCAGATTCTATTGGCTGCTCTTCCTCAATTTCCTCCACCAGCGCACGCAGGCTGACAATTGCTTCACCGCCTTCGCCAAGCTCCTTTAAATGCGTGACATAGACGCCATGGCACCGCTGCTGCTGAAAATGTTCCAGCACCCGTTTGCCCATAATGCAGGCGTCATAGTTGGCGGCGGTTGTAAAGAGCTCATTGATAATTACAAATGCATTTTCGTTAATCGCGCTCATCATCGGCGCCAGGCGGGAAAGCTCTTCTTTGAGCTTACCGCGGCCGGTTTCTATACTTTCCTCCACCGAGAAATGGGTTAAAATATTGGTAAAATAGTGCACATTAGCAGATACTGCCGGCACATCCAAGCCCATTTTCGTAAAATAAATCAGCTGCCCCAGGCTCCTGGCAAAGGTGGTTTTGCCGCCCTGGTTCGGGCCGGTAACAACAAAAAAGCGTTCCTGTGGATGATAGACCAGATCGTTGCTGACCACTTCCTTTTTCTGCTGATAATTGGCGCAGGCCAAAGCCAGGTCGTACAGGCCATGGGCACAGATTTCCCGGCTAGAATCGGTCGCGGGCACGGCGAACTCAAAGCCCTCTCTTTTCATTTTTTCTTCAAAACGGCAGAAAGCCAGATAGTAGCCGATTTCCTGATCGAAGCGCAGCAAAGTTTCATTGGCATAGACTGGATAGTCCCGGCTGAATGCCTCGGCCTTGCGGAAAAACGAGGGATTTTTCTTACGGAACATCGTAATCAGCTCCAACTCCAGATTGGACAAATGCAGCGTGCCTGCAAACGGGCTTCGAAGCTTTTTCTTATGTCCGGGAAAGCTTTTTTCCAGAAACTGATCGTAGGTTCCGGGCAGCTCGCCCTGATTCAGCGTAATCAGATCATTTTCAATTGTAAAAATCAACTGAAAGCCGGTCAGCTCCTGGTGCAGGGCATAGACGCGGTCGCGAATTTCCACAAATGACGCCGACTGCAGATAGTTCTCCAGGAATTGACAAAAACAGGCAAAGCCCTCCGACGCAGGCTTTTGCTCCGCCAGTCCCCGATACAAATCCTCAAATGCACGGCAGTAGTGGTAGATTTCCCAAATATGCCAGACTACGCGCTGCATGTTCTCCTCTACCTCCTGTTCATTTTCACTGGCGGTTCGGCGTTCACGCATTTGGTTTACATAATTCATCAGCAGTTCCTGAATCGCTTCTCGTTTGACATCCTGGTAAATGTTCCGGCGATACGCTTCACAGGCTTCGTTCTGCGGGAAATAGCCGAAATAGGGGCGGACTTCCTGGCTCCACTGGAACTGAATCAGCTCCAGAATCTGATCCAGATTTAAGTCTACAAAGAAGGCCGGGCGCACCTGGTCTTTGAAGGCGCTTTCTTCCAAATCTAAAATGCTTTGAAATTCCATGTTGTTTCCTCCTGTCTTGATAAAAAAGCTGCATGTACTTTGGCCTTTTCATGTCAGAGATTAATTTTGTATTTTGCAGCTGCTAATTGGAACTATTTCTTCTTTTCGCATGGCTGCGGTAGAGCAAAAGAATGATTAACATAACTATTTCTGCCAGACAGCCGGCAGCAAGCCGGTATTTGCTCTTGGAAATGTGATAGGTGTAGCCGCATATCGTCAGCCATTTAAACTGATTTTTCATAGATACGCACAGCAAGTAGTAACCAAGGATTGCGGTAATGCCCATTCTCCTGCTGCCTGTCTTTTCACCGGCGAGCAGACCCAACAGTCCTAAAAACAGAGTGCTTATGTAAATTCCCATACACCAGAGGCCAAAATGGTATCCGAAGCGAAGTATGTAGCATGTCAGCGGAACTGCTAATACTATTGCCTGCAACAGACAGGCTGCACAGACTCTCATAAAGTAAATGCTTGTATACGCTTTTCTCTGAACGCACATGACTTCGTAGACGTTGCTGTTTTTTTCTATGCTGCATAACGGAACAAAGAGGAATATGGAGGAAAGAGTGAGATAGTTTTCGCCGATTCGCTTCAGCTGTTCCAAGTCGTTTGCAAAACCCTGCATTAATATGGAAATAAAGCAGACAAACAACAGTGCAAAGAGGATGTTTTTGCAGAAGGTCTGTTTCATCTGATAGTAGAGCCAGTTGTGCATTTTACAGGATGGATCGGACTGTGGCTTTATGAGCTGCGGTGGTTTATTTTGAATAAAAATGGAGAGGGATTTCCATAATTTACTATTTTGCATAAATGTGGTTATTGAGTTTTGTATTTTACTTTTTTGAATCAACTCAGTTGCGTCTGTCCATATGGATTTTATCTGGGTTAGCAACAGCAGGTGCTTGCCCTGGCGATTTCTTTCATAGAGACAGACGGAGGCGGCAAATAGCAGAAAGCTCAGTAAAAGTATAGCAACACGGTTTGCCAATATTAGTTCTCTGCTTTTTTCGTAAAGGTTGTAATTCCCTATTACATTGTAACGAATGATCGGTTTCCACAAGGGATAGCTGCCGGCCAAGTCTTCTATGCTGAGAAAGAATAGCAGCAGTTGTATCAGCACAACCAGCAGGCTTTTCTGAAAAAGCAGGTCCAGAAATACGGATAGGGAAATGGTAAAGCACAGAGTTGGCAGGAGCCAAATAACTACGTATTTGAAAAATTCGAAGCGGTCCATGGAGTATCCGAAACGGCTGCCGATATATGCGAAATACCCAGTAGCAAGTGCAGCAGCCAGAATATACCAGGCCATAAAAACAGCCAGTACGCTTGTCATGCGTTTGCCTACGATTTGTATACTTTTTTGCGGGGATACCATAATAAATTCCTGGATTCTGTTTCTGCGGTCCTTGGCAAAGAGGAAAGCGGCGTAGAGTACGGGCAGAATTCCGGCGGTAATTCCGAGGTAATCGCAAAAATATCTGGCATATGCGCGTGTATATTCGTCTTTGGTCAAGATTTCTTGGAATACGGCCCGCTCTTCTTCCCAGGTATTGAGGCGTTCGCTGATATAGCGCCGTTTGTCTTCTGCAAACATAGTGTTAGCGCCAAGCAGGCTGTCAATTTCACTACAGGCTTGTTCGTAATACCGGAGGGCAGCGGCGGGAGAAATGGTCTGCCGTTTGTGGTTCATTTCCTGAAGTTTTGTCAAGATTTGCTGATATTGTTCTGCTGTAAAACGGACTTGTTTTACATTTCCAAAGAACATGCGGTATTCGGGGCCGATTCCCCATTGATATACATCGTAAGTGCCCCTGTTTAAGGTTCCTGCTAGGCTTTGTTCGATCTGCTCCATCTGTTCTTGGGGTGTTGGATTGGTACAGGCGTTATTACGCTGATGCAGATAGAGGTCATATGCCCCTTCTAAATGGCTGCTTCCTTCAGCGAGTACACCGCCTAAAACTTTTTCCAGTTCGCGCACCATGATTCTGGTCTGTCCTTCACTGGGTACAAGGGATATGGAGGAAAGTTGTTCGTCTTTGGTGTATTGGGGATTCATTTTTTTTAAAGTATCCAGAATCTGCTTCTGGTTCTGTTGATTCAGGCAGTATTCGATTTCAATGAACCGAGAACCTTCTTTCTGGTATAGATCGATTTGATTGGATTCATAGACGGTTTTTAGTTCTATGTAGGCGAATTTGGACAGAGACAGCGGTTCGGCGTAGAGGAACCAATTAGGCTCGACTAACTCTGCCTGCGGATAGGGCTGTGCGGCTGCCAGCATACGGACCAGCGTACCTTGCTGCTGTACCAGCTTTCCGGTGATGATGTAGTTTTTTTCTGCATCCCGCTGCTGGTCATCATCAAGGATGGCCTGCCAGACGCGGCCGCTGACTTCTTGGGCAAGCTCTTCTCTTGTTCCCTGAAATGCTACATGCCCGCGATTCATAATGGCAAGATTTTTGCAGGTTTCTTCGATGTCGCTAACGATATGGGTGGACATAAGTACGATTCGGTCTTTGGAGAAATCGACAAGGATGTTGCGGAATTTCATGCGTTCTCTTGGGTCGAGCCCTACAGTTGGTTCGTCTACTAACAACAGCGGCGGACTTCCGATGAGGGCGGCGGCAATACCAAGCCTCTGCCGCATGCCGCCGGAGAGTTCTTTGGTTCGGCGTTTCTGGACTTCAAGAAGATTTACTTTTTCTAATAGGTCTTGAATCTGGGCTTTTCGTTGATTCTTTTTCATTCCGGCGAGGCTGCAGAAGTAGTCTAAGGTCTCGAATACAGTCATGTGGGGATAGAAGGAAAAACTCTGGGGGATATAGCCAATCCGCTGGCGCATTTCTTTTTTGTTATGGATAGGCTGACCATTGTAGAGGATTTCTCCTGAGGTGGGCTCTAAGAGGGTAGCCAGAATGCGGATCAGGGTTGTTTTGCCGGCACCGTTGGCGCCGAGGAGGCCGAACAGACCAGTCTCCAGATGCAGACTGACTTGGTCAAGAACTTTAGTTTGGTCGAATTTTTTGGTAATGTTTTTTATTTCGATTTGCATTTTGGAGCTTCCTTTTACTTTTTGAGCCTTTTGGGGTGTAGTTGATTGGGGATAGGGGATTTTTATTAATTTTAGCATAGCTTTCTGGGGGAAGTCAAGGAAGTTAGGAAATGTAGGTAAAAATGCAGCTGTGGCAAGGAAAGGGAAATAGAATTTCTTTACAGTTCTTCGTCGAAACGACGGGGATCTGGTAGAATGGTAGTAGAGTGTAAATGAATTTTTAATCACGCACTTAAGTTGGGGGAGTAAGCACATTTTATTTTTATTACAAAGGAGAGTTTTGTTATGAAGAATTTAGAGAATCTGGTTTTGGGCTATCTGGATTACTGCAGATGCCAGAAACGACTCGACCGAAAGACGCTGAAGGCTTACCGCATTGATCTGAGGCAGTTTTGTGCGGGGATTTCAATGGATGAGGCCAGCGAGGTTACGCCTTCTTTGCTGGAGGAGTATATTTCTTTGTTGCATAATCGGTTTAAACCGAAAACAGTAAAGCGAAAAATTGCTTCTTTGAAAGCTTTTTTTCGTTATCTGGAGTTTAAGGATTGGATTGAGGTGAATCCGTTTAATAAGGTACAGATTAAGTTTCGGGAACCGGTGATTCTACCGAAGACAATTCCACTGCATACGATTGAGACACTTTTGGCGACGATGTATAAGCAACGCGGACTGGCGCAAACAAAGCGGCAGGAGCGGTTTGTACTTCGGGATATTGCTGTGATTGAGATGCTGTTTGCTACGGGGATGCGGATATCTGAGCTCTGTTCTTTGAAACCGGGGGATATGGATCTGCATGATGGGGATGTTCTGATTTATGGGAAAGGGGCCAAGGAACGGCGGATTCATCTTGGCAGTGAAGCGGTGGTTGTGGTTTTGGAAGAGTATGCAGGGACGTTTGCGGAGGAAATTGAGAGATGTGGGTATTTTTTTGTAAACCGGGCTGGTAAGCGGCTGTCGGAGCAGTCGGTGCGGGAGATGATTAATAAATATACAGGGTTGGCGGCGATTGAGCTGCATATTACACCACATATGTTCCGGCATTCATTTGCGACCAGCCTGTTGGAAGCGGATGTGGATATTCGGTATATTCAGGAAATGCTGGGGCATAGTTCGATTAATGTTACGGAGGTGTATACGCATGTGGCGATGGCGAAACAGAGGGATATATTGAGTACAAAGCATCCGCGGAAGGGGTTTAGGGTTTAGGGTTTAGGGTTTAGGGTTTAGGGTTTAAGTATAAGGCGTGTTTATGAGGGGGCAACGCATAGATAATATATTGTTATCCGTTGAATTTAGTGGTGAAGAAATATATTGATAATTCCCGATTATTGGGGGTTACGAGATTATTTGGCGTTGCAAAGAATAATTAGGGATTATCCGATGGTGGATGGTTCCTGATTATTTATC
>JAAVZI010000002.1 GCA_022791575.1 Lachnospiraceae bacterium | reverse complement strand
ATATCAAGCCGGCATTCCTCTTCTGGAACATACACTGCAAAACTTCCTTGCGTAATTACAACCGTGTTCCCTATCTTCCCTGCCCTATAATCATCTGTTTTTATTGCATTTATCTGGACTTTTTTCTCAATCAGCATAATATACCTCCATTCTTATCAATTCTAACAACTGCACCATTCTGGAAGCACTGGGTATAAATAAAGTTCTTCCCCGTCCACTTCATACTCGATCTTCCCATTTACCACTTCTTTTCCATCCAATATCTGTCTATGGGATTTTGGGACAGCCTTACGACATATTCTGTCTGCATTGGATGTAAACTTTTCTGCGTTAAATTTCATTTTGTATAGTTCCTCCATTTGCTACCCAGTTACCCATTATCTCCTGCTTCCTGTATGTCATTTGTAAAAATCTCTAAAGCTTTTCTATCAGCCTCATAACATTCTTTAGCTTGATTACAAGGCACATCACATTTATAATACCCCTCTCTCGAATAATCTGCCTTGCTACAGTTTTCACATGGTTTATTCATTTCTTCTCACTTCCTTTTATTATTTAACAAATATTCAAGTTCATCATTCCTCGGTATCAAAAATATTATCTATTACTTCAAGTTCATTCGCAAAATCAAGCCATCCAATAACAGAAGTTGTCCTCAAATCATCTAACACATAATTTTCTGCATGATGACATTCTCCCTGTCGGTCTGAATAAGTCACATTCAGAATATCACCCTCAAAAATCTTTTTGTCGGCTTTATCTTTTAACCCTGTGTATTGACCAACAGTTTCTGAATTTATTTCAACAACCTCATTCCCATGACTTTTCTTTATATTATCATCAACGGAATAATAATCCTCCGACTGTGCCTTGATGATAACATGTCTTTCTCTGATAACTGCATAATAGCCGTAAATCCATTCTCCGTTATCGGTTCTCTTTGCTCTGAATAATATTTCCCTCATTTTCCCATCCTTTCTTATGACGTATTAAGGATTTCTGTAATTTGTTTATGGTCTGCCTTATGTTCATAATTCTTTCAATGCTGCTTCTGCTTGTTCTTCAGTTAGGAATACAGTTTTACCAATTTCTGTAAAAAACATTTCTCTTGACACATACGGGCAATCCTCTCTGTCATAATGAATTTCTGCCATATAAGAGGTATTCCCCTCTCTATCTTTATAATCAGCTATAAATATCACTTCTATTGTACAAGGTTCTATAACCCCCTCACATAACTCATACACCGAATCTCCTTTCGCACAAGGCAGTTTCAGTATTTTCCCTTGTTCCTTCAGTTTTCTATATTCATGAAGTTCATGAATATCCTCAATAAACTCTTTCCATTTTTCAAGCAACATTCTCAATTCCCATGCGTTTTCTTTTACACATTGTTCCTCTAAGTCCTCGTATTCTGCCAAGCATTCCATGCATTTCTGATGTCCGTTATTTTTTAAGTCCATTCGTGGAATAGCCTGTCCTTCTCCAGTGCGTTCTGTTAATCTCTCCATATTTCCTTTACCTCCACAATAAATTTTTATTATGGCCTAGCCCTTGCGGCTGACCGAAACATCATCAGCAGCATTTCTAATACGGGCCTTCCCCTGTTTCTCCTCTTTGCCTCCATATCCCAATATCATTGATTTATCCTACATAAATCACTATGGCTTTTACAAACTCTGTTCCTGCAACCTTTTCCTGAATCATCTGCTCAAATTCTTCGTTTGACAACTCCTCATTTTCCTCTTCTTCAGATAAATCATTTGACAATTCTTTTATGTAATCGTCCCTTTCCAGCCAGTAATCGTTATATAGAGTCAATTCCTTAATTGCGGCTCCGTTGGCTTCTGCCAGTTCATATGCATATTCACCGCTCCAGGACGCCTCCCCGCAGAAGATTAAAACCGGCAGTTCTGGGTTTTCCAGAATAAGATTCCTTAATTCTGTTGTATCATTGAGTGTGCATTCTAAACTTGTTTGGTTCATATTCTCCACCTTTCTGCTTCTCCTGCAGATATTGTAGTATGATCCAAGAAGCTATTATTGTTAAATCGTAGAAACTATCAACCTTCATTGAAACACCTATAGGAAGTCCATTATGGACATTTGTCCACAGTTTTCTTTGGATACATCCTCCTTTTCCACATCATCAATATCAAAGCATTGGTTCCAAAGCTCTTCTAGCCCCTTATTCTTTTTCCATGTATGGGATAGTTTTATTTCTGCCTGGACAAACGGCTGGATCTGATCTGGATACCGCTTCATATTCTCAATGGCATGCTGGTCACTCATAAACATACAAGCCATACAACTGCAACGTCCCAAATACTCATAACAGAAATGCGGCTCTAAATGCAGCTTCTTTCCCTGCTCAAACATTTTCCCTTTTTCAAAATTCAGACAAGGCCGATACCAGTGGCATATAAAATCCCCCTTACGTTTTGTCCAAAGTGTTGTACTGTGGTACTCAATTTCTGGCAGTTTCGCCCTCCCCCTGCTTTCGTCACGGCGTTCCCCTGATATAAATAAGCATTTATTTCCCAGTACTTTCCGGTTGGCACGTATCCATTTATCCGTTACCCCTGTTTTAAGGTAGGCTGTACACCAGCGGTTTTTCATATCCGGCCATTTCAGCCGTTCTTCCACCAGCAGATTCAGGAACCCTTTTGGATGCTGCAGAAGCACCGGCCTGACCCCTAAAAACTTTGCCGTCCGGTAAAACATCTTCACATTCTCTGGATACTCAAATCCTGTATCGCAGTACAAAAGGAATATCTTTTCTTTTGGGAACTCCTTTAACGCCCAATACAACGCACCTGTACTGTCAATTCCATTGGAGTAGCTTACGATCACACTTGTATAGTCTGTCTGTATCCCCTCATCTACAACTTTATTCGTCTTTGCCATAATATTTAAAGGAGCCCGCTATAGCATTACCCCGGCCGGAGGCTCTGTCTCCTTTCTTTTGATCTGTTAATTATTTATCTACTACTGGTTCATCTAGCTCTAGTTCCTGCCACTCTGCCGGAATATCCTGGAATTCCATGATACAGACACCAGGCGTTCCGTCCTCCATCTCGAACAGGCAGCCATCACATGTCTCCCGGTTATTGCAGTAGTTCTGGATAACTTTGTATGCTGCCAGAGCCTTCTCCTGCTCTTTCCTGCGTTTTCTCAATTCCCCCATACAAGCAGCTATCCTTGCACGCTTTCCGTTTTTCCCTCCCATCCGCCTTAACGCCTCGTTGATCTGGGTCGTTGTCGCCCTGCGGAGGGCTGATTTGAAAGCTTCCTCTGTAGACGGGATACTGACTATCTGCCGGACTGGATCGGCGTCTTCTTCTAGTTTCTGCCTTTTCCTCGCTTCCCGGCATTCCTCTATTGTGCCAATTGCCTCATATCCCTTTAACTTTTCTTTATATTCTTCTACAAGATTGACCAGTCTTAATTGGTTGCTGCTAAAATTAAGGCCTTCTATTTCCTCGACTGTGCCAATTGCCCGGTACCGCTGCAATTCAGTTATTGATTTTTTTGCAATATCTAATGCCAAAGTAAGGTTTCCTTGATGTAAATTTATATTTATTATTTCAACCGCTTCATTCTCCGTCATTCCGTTGCCTCCCCTTGTTTATCTATGAAATTCACTGGCCAGTACCTCAAAATCAACGCTGTCATGCAGACGGCCATCCTGGAGCCTTGCTGTCTGCCTATGGTATCCGCATTCCCTGCCGCCATGTTTTTTAATAAATCTTCTATACCCTTTGATTGCCGGGTTATCTGCATAGGCCATCCAGGCGATCCGGTTCATGTGGTAAACCTCAAATAAATCACAGATGGCTTTATATAAATCTTTTGCAAATTCAATACTGCCTTTCTGAAAACTGATGATCCCAAACCCACCCGCGGACATAGCAGCCCAGTTAACATTGTAACCTATGTATCCAATCACCCGGTCTTCTTTATCCACTGATACAAGCTGATGGCAGTCATAGTTATCTTCCCGGATGTTAATCTGGCAGTCCCCAGTCCAACCGCTCCAAAAGATGTTTTCCGGCCTGTACCATGACTTTATATTTTCTTCCTGCAGCTTATCTTTGTATAACTGTGCTGGTTTTAACATGATGTTTCCCCTTTCGTTAATTGCTGCCCTGCAGCATAATCTCCTTTCTGGCGGCCAGATAGGCCGCCCATACCAGTCATTTGTTGCTGTGTGATATAAAAACTACTGCCTTATACATTCAGCAGCCATTTGGTGATACCCTTTCTAGCTTTCCATTTTATCTATCTTCTCCATCAGGTACTGATAACAGGTTTCACATCCTGGATTTTCTGCCAAGGGGCAATCCTGGTATCCATCCTGGTAAACCATGATGTCGCACCGGATGCATGGGTCAAATTTTACCCCTTTATATTTAACAAACTTTTCACAATGGTATGCTGGGTAATTCATTCCCCCACGGCACCAGTATGCCTGGTCTTTCTCCCAATTGCTCCATCCGGTTCTTGCTGGTTCGTCTGGATGGGCTTTATCATATGGGGTTTCTTTGGCCCTTCTGTCATCAAAACATCCCCCATAAGGACACCGGCCAGAATGGTAATACAGGCAGTTCCTGCATAGACACATTCCACATCCTCCATAAGTCACATCAGGAATGCGGTTAAGATACTCCACTATTTTTATCTGGCCATCCATAACCCGTCCTCCGTATATTCCATAAGGTTCAGCTGTCTCATTGGTGGTTCGTAATTCATCCAGATCACTTCCTGCCTTGGCTTTGCACCCTCCGCCTGGCTTTTAAAATATGCTTTCTTCCATCCTTTCAGGTAGTCGTTGTACAAGTCCGATTCATAGCCAGAGATCATGATTTTGGCCTTGCTTTTTAACGCCTTTTTCAGCATATCTTCATGGGCCTTGTCTGTCATTTCATGCTTATATTGCTTCCCATTTCTAGTACCTAACAGATAAGGCGGGTCCAGGTACTGGAATACATTTTCGTAATTAAATCTCTCTATAACTTCCAGTGCCGGCCGGTTCTCAATCTGGACTGTCCGGAACCTCTCTGCCACCCCTATGATCTGCTCGGGAAGATGGAGCCAGTCTCTTAAGGCATACGCCCTTTCCCTGCCAGCTATATCATTCCTCCAGCCAACTTTATAGCCATTGGTCCTGTACCCATACCCCTGCCAGCATTTGATGAGGAATACCAGGGCTTGCCGGTAGGGATCGGGGCCGATTACCTCTGTTATAAAATCTTCAAAACCAAACGCGGAATCATACATTTCCCGGCTATAAGGCGTGGTCATTACCAGACGTGCCAGCTTTTCTGGGTCCTCCTGGATACAAAGGAACAGGTTGACTACATCACAATCTAGGTCATTAACCGTCTCAATGTGGGAAGGGGATTTGTTAAATAACAAGGCCCCGCTGCCAAAATATGGCTCTACATAACTGTGATGTGGCGGTAGGTATGCTAGAAGCTGCCTGGCAATTCCCCATTTGCTTCCGGGGTATTTTAGTACTTGTTTCATACGTTACTTGACCTTTCATTCCCATTGGTGAAGATAGTTTTTTCCATATCTTTCCATCCAAGCCTTATGTCCATATTTCTTTTCATAAATTGTCTGGGCTGTCCTTTTTAACATCCGATCAATTTCTGGATTTTCATGGGGTGCTTCTATCCCATGTTCATGATGTTTTGCTTCACACATATAGGCCCATAATCCATCTTTTTCTGCTAGTTTTCTGTTTGCAGTCCCATGCATAAAATGATGTCTATGCAACCCACAGCTTGGTAAATCTCCAAAATATCCTTCCTTATCTGCCTGTAGCCTGCATAAATAACATTCCTTTGTTCCTGGCTTTTGAATAATGCTTTTTGCCATCTTTTCCTCCTGCTCTATATCTACTGATTATAAACCTTCTTCTAAACCTTTAAGGCCTTTCCAAAAAGCGCCAGATTTCACCCAATAACCACTCTTTAAATGGATTCCCACTGTTTTCAGGTAAAAATGACAAGTCATGTTCTCTAGAAATATAGGTTGCTTTTTTCCATAAATCCACATTTTTAACTGGCGCACCTTTGGCATTCTCCCAACTGTTCTTTTCCCATTTATCCATCCACTTATTTTCATAAGCATTCCTAATATGCCGGCAACTTGTAAATACCTGAATAGAACATGGTTTTGTCAATCTGGAACACGCTTCACAAAATGCAGCCAGGATCAGACGGTTTTCCGTTGAATTATCCTGGCTGCCGAATCCTTCCCTTGTTACTGGTATTCCGTTATGTTTTTTGAATTCAATTACATATCCATAACCCCCGGTTTTTACAACCGGCCCATGGATGGATGATTCTATGTAGAGATTTACTCTAGTCTTCATTTCATCACCAAACTTTTTGTTGATTTTCTATATTATCCGTGTTATAATCTGGCTAATTCATATTTTTTCCGTGGGGCTTTGGAAATTTTTTTCCAGGCCCCTTACCTATTTCTTGTTATAAACTGTATGTTCCATGCTAAAACAGCAGAGGCAGGATGTACCCATGCCATTTCTATTCTGCTTTTGGTGTACAGTATCATACCATCCCCTTATCTCCTTTGATCTGTCTGGTTCTAGCTTGAACGACAGTTGCCCTGCCTCTGTCGGAATGTTTAACCGCGCCTGCCAGAACAGCTTCTTTTCCAGTTCTGTTTTCTCTTTCCACTCCATGCAATCACATTTTTCACCCGGATCATGATTGGCTCCATATCTGCATGTCCAATACTGTGCCATTATTATTTCATCCTTTCCCAGCCACGAAACACTGATTTATTCTGCTAAACTTTGACTTGTGTTAGTAATACTCTAATTCTTTGGATACATGGAACCATTCACTTCTACCATTCATTCTCCAGTCGACCCGAAGGTACTCATTTTCTGTAATCTTATCAATATCTGCTTCTGTTTTTTCCTTATCCATATACTTTTTGAATTTCTCCGTTCTGCCATCCGCCTTTAAGATGATAAACTCTTTCCCGATCTGAAAGCGTATATTACGTTCCTCCACTTGATTCCATTTTTCTGGCCCAAAATAAACCAGTTCCCGGACATAATGGACTGATTTCAACTGCATATTTAGCTTTGAATCCATCCCTACATTGTTTAGATGCCGGATTACATACGCTTCAAAAATCTTCTTGTTTTCCTCTGTTAAATCTTTATATCCTGTTGTTTCCGTTATGTCATAACCAAGTATATTCTGGATGTCCTGGGCTGTCTGCAGTATATAATCAGACAGTCCATAGCTTTCATATCGTGCACGAACTTCCTCCCTGGAAATCTGATTTACTATTTTTCTTCCCATGGCTGCTCCTTTCAGCTCTCGTATGATTCTAATTACCTCATAGAATTATTACAAGAGAATCGCAATATGTTCTACATTTATCAATTCCTTTTTTTATATTTCATATTTTTCTAATGGAATCGTAATTTTCTCCTTGTTTTTTACCTCTAATCATGTTATAATATAAAAGGTTTATTAATGGGGCCTTCTGGAACTACCAGACCTTTCTTCTTTAGGCCCCTTTTTGATTTACATTTTCTTTCTCTTTATAAAACCTGTGGTTCCCATTCTGGAAAAGGAAAGTTTTCTTCATGCTACTTCCCAGCAGCTTCTTTTTGATTTTTTTATTTCTAAACTTTTCACCCAAACTGTAATTAACACTTACCTGCATGTCCATTACTATAACATGGAACAACCACTTTTAAATGTTTGTTCCACTTGTGCTACCTAACCTGTATCATCCTTATCGTGCTTTTTAACGCTTACTTTAAAATGCCTGTTCTTCGCCAGACTCGTATCATTAAGCGCATCTTCCAATATCTTGGCACCCTGTTCCCTTGTAACTCCTTTGTAGTAATCGTCATGCACATTCACGATTGCAGGACCATATATATACTGTTTTACAAATGCCATAAATACCACCTCTGTATAAAATGTATGTATCACTGCCTGGCAATGTTTCCTGGCAGCTATTCTTTATGAAGGAAAAATTACATGATCTTTCTATCCTATTTTGAAATCCACATTGTATCACCCTCCTCTCTGATACCTTGTATCTTTTTAAATCTTATTGACTTTTTGTCCTGTTTCCTCTATGCTTTTTATACAGGCTCCTGCCAGAGCCGAGTACTTAGAAAGGAGACTTTTTATGGCAATATACAAAATTACTGATATCCTTAACAGTATCCAAAGTATGCGGAAAGATGGCTATGAATACGTTGATATCTCCGAACTCATGCCTGACGAACCGTATGATGAGGACGATGAGGACATTGGCGCTACTCTTATTCTAAATGCAATCGAAAACGATTCATACACTGAAGAGGATATGATTGATTCCGTTAAACTACCGGATAATTATTCCTGTCATCAATAGTAAGAATTTCATAGCTAATATCCATGCCAAGAGAGTGTTTCCACTTTGAAATTGCTCTCTTGAGCTCTCTTTCTAAAACATCACCATCCTCTTTTTTGTTTACCCTTATAATTATTTCTAAATGGTTTCCGTGCCGATTCCTGCTTATTGTTCTCTTCATTTCTTAATCCTCTCAAAGTTTAAATATTTTTTTGCCACCTTCACTTGATACTCTTGCATTTCTTTATTTGAGGGTAATTCAAAGCCCTTTTCACTATAGTATAGTAGAACTGCCATCAGACTTAGTTTGTATATCGCCCATTTCATCAAATCCCAGAGCAATAGGCATATTGTAATTAACTTTATTACCATCTATCTTTTTCTCCTTATTGCTGCCTTATATTCACTTTTTTGAACCTTATTGACTTTTTGTTCTGTTTCCTCTATCCTTTTTATACAGGCTCCTGCCAGAGCCGAGTACGAAAGAAAGGAGTATTCAATATGCTTGATAAAGAAACTTCAAAAAAACTTTTAACCACAGTGATAGAGCAAATTAATGAATTGTATCCTGAAGACTCTGATACTCAAAAACTGGCTAACCAAATTGCTAATATTGCAGCTACTGTTTCTGTTATTACTCTGCAGGAATATGAAAAGCTAATTCAATAGCTTTTTGAACCGTTTCATCAAGAGACTCGTAAAGAGATTCTACAGTCATATCACTCAAATGCTGCAACTCCTGTTTTGTTAATTGCGAAAGTTCTCTATCAGGTGGCTGCGCCCTGATCACGTTTTCTTCAAGGTCAGCCACTCTTTTTTCCATCTGTTGCCATTCTTTTTTAGAAATCCACATTGTATCATCCTCCTCTCCGATACTTTTTATCTTTTTAAATCTTATTGACTTTTTATTCTGTTTCCTCTATCCTTTTTATACAGGCTCCTGCCAGAGCCGAGTACTTAGAAAGGAGAGTTTATTATGTGTACTTTTATTTTTCAATATGAAAATGGTGTAAAACATCAGTTCGAGCACATAAAAAGTGTCCGCTATTCTGGTGCAGGAAAGGTTATTGTTGTTGATGAACAAAATCTACTTACACATCCTTTTCCTACTGGAAAAGATCTACATTTATTTTCAGACCGTTCTAATTTCACTGTAAACGGTAAGAATTTAACTTACATCGAAACTAAAAAGGAAGACTAATCTTAGGGGCGTACTATGATCTCAATATTGATTATTGTATCAGGGTGCGCCTCCTGAAGCTTTTCAATAGAGTTTAAAACACTCTCCAGATCTTCTACACTCTTTAATTTGAATATAACTTTTATAGGATTTTTTACTATTATCTTCATCACCTCCTATGCTTTCCTCCTACTGCCTTGCTAATCTTTTTTCTTATACGATTCATACACTGAAGAGGATATGATTGATTCCGTTAAACTGCCGGATAATTATTCCTGTCATTTACAATTAAAAGTTCAACTATATTTAACTAATTATGTAAAAAAATATTCTCCATATTCATCAACTTTTACATTTAACAGTAACGACCATTTAACAATATCAGACTGTGAGAAACCAGTTTTACAATTCATTTTCTTAGAAACCGAATTCCTTGAAATACCTAGTTTTTCAGCAAATGCATCCTGATTTCCATACATTTCAACAATTCTACCTCGTAATTTATTGTAAGTATAGGTCATAATTTTATCCTCCTTTCTTTGTTTATATAAGTTTAACATTGTTTAACATTTTTGTCAACAAGAAGTTTGCCAATGTTAAACTTTTTGTTGATACTTTCATAAATTCATGTTATTATATAGAAAATAGGAAAGGGCTATCGTTATGAAAAATGAAATTACTGCCAAAAGATTACGGAAAGCTTTAGCAAATAAAAGCATGAAAGCACAGGAACTAGCTGAACTATCAGGTGTAAACAAATCCTCCATAAGCCAATATATCAATGGTTCTCATGCTCCATCCAATATTAGCAGCGGAAAAATAGGAAAAGTCTTAGAAGTCAATCCTTTATGGTTAATGGGTTTTGATGTAGAAATGAAAAAAGAAATATCTGAAAAGGAAGCGGAAAAAGATATAAGTATCATACACAAATTTTCTCTTTTAACAAAACGTGACAAACACATTATATTAGATATGATTGATTCTATGTTAGCAAATAAAGAAAGTGGGGCTGATTAGCCCCACTTTTCTAAAAATAATCTTATAAATGTCTGCAAATATTGTAGTGCATCCTGGTTATCGGTTGATTTCACCATTTCAATAATCAGAGCCTTCTTTTTCTCCACTTCTTGTTTGTCAAGTACTTCTTTCATCATATGTATGACCTCCATAAACAATATTTGATGTATCAGATAATGGTCCATCTATTATTGTTTAAGGTCCCCACCTCATAGATACATCATCTAAATATACAATACCATTAATTTACAGAAAAATAAACCACTTTTTGCAAAATAAGTGTCCAAGTTTCTGGACACCTACAAGTATTTAGATATTACAAAATCCCATATCCTTATATCCAGTCCTTTTGCAAGTTTTTCTAATGTTAAAATATTAGGAAAGCTTTTCCCATTCTTTATTAAACAGACACTGCTCTTGCTGACACTGGTTAGTCTTTCAACATCTCTGTCAGATAAATTTCTTTCATCCATAATTTTTTTAAAATAATTTCCATATTTATTCCTCCATGTTTTAGTTTTAGAAAGAATTAAATATATATTCATACAAAATCATTCACAATTATTAAATAAAATATTCAATAATTTATATCATTATGTGGAAATTTATTGCCAGTTGTTGTAAAATATAAATATCTTATTTGTTTGGGGCTTCATATCTAATAAGATATCTTTCATTAGACATAGGAGAAAATGGAATTATAAGAAGACAAAAGATAAATAATTAATAGATATGATGAGGAGGGATGAAACCAATATATATAAAATAAATATTATGTATGTTACTATCATTTACTTTGAGTGGGGAGGCCTAATATTTGATATTTTTAAATAATCAAAAATATATTTCTCCCCAATATGAAATTCATAACGAAAAAGGAGAAAAATAATGAGACAAGATAACAAAAGAATTTTACCCATTTTATTGACTACGATCATGCTATTTAGTGCAGGTTGTACACAACAAAATAATTCGACAAACAAGAATCCAACTACACCGTCTGAATCAACCCCTGAAGCTACAGTTGTAGCTACAGCTGAGGACACCGGAACGCCAATAACCGTGGGAAGTACAATCACTACAAATGACATGGAAATCACTATTAATAAAGCAGAACTTACATATGATGTACTTCCAGATGATACTTCTGGATTTTATTCTCATTATGAAGCAGATGCTGGAAATGTATATTTGCACTTGGACACGAATATAAAAAATCTTGCGAAACAAAATTTATCCTGTGATAAATTAGGAACGGTAACCGCAGATTATAATGGAGGCTATACATATACTGGTCAAGCTATTCCAGAAGACAGCACAACTGGATTTACATATGCTAATATCACAAGCATAAAACCATTAGAAACATTAGGAGTACATTTTATCTTCAAATGTCCACAAGAAGTTGCCGAAACTCAAAATCCATTATTTATTACATTTGAACCTTCTAATTCATCAGATCGTTATATTATTACAATAAGATAAGTTAACTGCTACAACGATTAATAAAATATTATGAGGGATTTGATAGGATGTGAATACATATGAAAAGTTCATATTATTGCTTGTTTTGGAATACTTGTAATTGAAATTCTAGAATATGTCAACCATAAAAAATAGCACTCCCACTCTAACAAAGTAAAGGTGCTATTTTTATAACCTAATCTTTGCCGGAAACGCAAAGGTGTAAGCTATTTATCGGCATTCTTTTTAAGCATATTATAGCCAATATTGGATGATATATCAAATAGCAAAGCCGTCCAGTGTGCAATTAATTTTATCGAGGATATATTATAATTTAACTCTACATATGCTATAATGCCAATAGTCAAAAGAGATATAACGTATTTTTAATAGATCCTGGCTGCCGAGACGTGAAGATGGATGGCAATTCAAGAAGGCAAAAGGTTCTCATTATTCTTACATCCATCCAGCAAAACCGGGAAAGGTCACAATCCCCAACCACCCCGGAGACATTGCTCCACAAATAGTCAAACAAATTTTCAAACAGGCCGGGCTGTAAAGTCCGGTACTGCCTACAGTAAAGGAGGCACTTTATGAAACTCACTTATCCAGCTTGTTTTTATCCTGATGAAGAAAGAAAAGGGGCTTACGCTGTAGTAGTTCCCGATCTCCCCGGATGCGTAAGTGGCGGCGACACATTGGCCGAAGCTATCCTTATGGGTACTGATGCCGCATCCGGCTGGGTTCTTGACGAACTGGAGGACGGAAAGCCCGCACCTGAAGCAAGTCCATTGGAACGCATTATCCCGGAAGCCGGCGGTTTCGTAAGCATGCTAGTTCTGGATATGGATGCCTATGCTGAAAAGTATGGCGAAAAGGCCGTAAGAAAAAACCTTACCATTCCCGCATGGCTCAACACGTTTGCCGAAAATAATCACATTAACTTTTCCCAGGTGCTTCAGGATTCCTTAACCTCCCTCTATCAGCAAAAGCAGCACTCTTAAATGATTGCCCCGATTTCACATGAAATCGGGGTAGTACTTTTCTTTTGTGAACTACCCATTGGCTTTAGACAACGGGTAGTTCACAGATGCGGGGCTGAAATAGCTCCGCCTTTCAAAAAAGTAAAAAGGAGGTTTTTTATGTTATTTGTATATCCCGCTATCTTCCACAAAGAAGATGAATCCTACTGGGTGGAATTTCCCGATCTGAAAGGATGCAATACCTACGGTTCCACCATTCCGGAAGCTATGGAAATGGCACAAGAAGCTCTTGCCGGATATCTTTTGTCATTGTTAGAACATGGAGATAATATCGTTTCTCCCTCCGATATTTCTGCTATTCACTCTGCAGACGGATTTTCCTCCCTTGTATCGTGCGACATTAACCAGTATAAGGACACGAAGGCAGTAAAAAAGACTTTAACCATACCGTCTTGGCTGAATGACCGTGCCATTTCTATGGGAATTAACTTCTCCCAGGCATTACAAGAAGCACTTCTCTCCAAAATACAAGATTAACACCTACCAACTACCCCGATCTTCACATGAAATCGGGGTAGTTCCTTTTCTTCTTTCACAAATGCCAAATTCTGCCATGACAGATTTTCCTTAACTTAACGGCTCACACACCTAACTATTACACTTTGCTGAAACCATTTAAATATACGTATTGACCATATACGTATACCATGATATACTAATAATGCAAGGGAGGAATACATATGCCATTAAAACCAAGAGAAATGGAAAAAATAATCCTTGCAGATGGATGGATATTTAAGAATCAGGTAGGGTCACATAGGAATTATACACATCCAACAAAACCAGGAAAAGTTACCATACCTTTTCATCAGGGTAAAGACCTGCCAATTAAAACTGAAAATTCCATCAAAAAACAGGCGGGGCTTAAATAGCCCCATTGCCTGCTTATTATACCAGGAGGTGTTTTATATGTTATCCATGTATCCAGCATGTTTTTTTCATGAAAATAACGGTTATTCTGTTATATTTCCAGATCTAAACTGGTTAGCAACCCAAGGAGATACATTTGAAGAGGCCATGGAAATGGCCGTTGATTGTTTGGCAGGTTACCTTTATACCTGCAGAATGGACGGTGATTATATCCCAGAAGCCTCCAAAATGTCAGATATTAACCCTGAAACCGTAGCATATGAACTTGACCCAGATTCTCCTATTTCAATATGTGAAGCGATTGTAAATATGGTATCTGTGGATGTAGATGAATATGCCAAAATACATTTTGAAAAATCTGTAAAAAAGACCCTCACAATCCCCGCTTGGCTAAATAAGGCTGCCTTAGAACAAAATATCAATTTCTCACAAGTACTACAGGAAGCACTAAAAGAACGATTAAATATTGTATAAAAGGAGGCTCTAAATGGGAGAATACTATATCTACCTTAGAAAATCCCGCGCCGACAGAGAACTGGAGGCGCTGGGACAGGGAGAAACACTTGCCCGGCACGAAAAGACCCTTCTCGACTATGCCAAACGCAACCAACTGTCCATTACTAGAATTTATAAAGAAATCGTTTCAGGCGAAACCATAGACAGCCGCCCGGAAGTCCAAAAACTTTTAAAAGACATCTATAATCCTGGCTGCGACGGTGTACTTGTTATGGAAATTGAACGTCTGGCCAGGGGCAACACCAAAGATCAGGGAACCATTGCTGAAGCATTCAAATACTCCAATACCAAAATCGTTACTCCTGCAAAAACTTATGACCCCAATGATGAATTTGACGAAGAATATTTTGAATTCGGGTTATTTATGAGCCGCAGGGAATATAAGACGATTAACCGGCGAATCCAAAGAGGACGCACTGCATCCGCAACGGAAGGAAAATATATTGGCAGCACAGCTCCTTATGGATATGAAAAGGTAAAACTTCCCCATGGAAAAGGCTATACTTTGGAAATCAAAGACGAAGCTGCCAGAGTTGTCCAATATATTTATGACCTTTATGTAAATGGAATTCCATCTGATACTGGAAAAGAACGTCTTGGCCAATACCGGATTGCCAAGAAGCTGGATGAACTGGGTATCAAGCCCCGCTCTGGCAAGATCTGGTCCGTAACCACAATCCGGGATATCTTAACCAATCCGGTATACACTGGCAAGATCCGCTGGGGATATAAAAAAGAAACCAAACAGCTCATCGATGGAAAAATAAAAAAAGAACGGACCCATAGCGACAATTTCATCCTTGTAGATGGGATACATAAAGCAATCATTTCACAGGAGCTCTACGATCAGGCGCAATTGATCCGTAAAAATGGCAATTATCATGTAACATCCAGCAATACACTAAAAAATCCATTAACCGGCCTTGTAAAATGTAAATTATGTGGCTCTGTCATGACCCGGACAAGAGCCCATAGAAATAAAGAAATCTATTCCCTTTCCTGTCCGAACCGTTACTGTAAAAATGTATCTTCACCCATATATATTCTGGAATCCTCCATCATCAAATGGATGAAGGACTGGCTTCAGGAATACCATACAGACTATGACAATCGAAAACTTCAGACAGAATCTGAACATCTGATCGTCTTGTCCGATTCCATGCAGTCTCTGGAAAAGGAAATAGAAAGCCTGAAACATCAAATTACCAGAACATATGATCTTCTGGAACAGGGAATCTATTCCAATGAAATATTTCTGGAACGAAATAAAACATTAAATGCTGCCATCTCTGAAAAAAACTCTGCACTAGAACATTTACAGCAGACTTATCAGGAACAAATACAGCAAACAAAAATTCTTTCTGAATTTATCCCGGAAGTTGAAAACCTGATCGCATGCTATGACACCCTGCCAAATGCCCAGGAAAAAAACGATATGCTAAAAAAAGTTATCAACCACGTCGAATACCAGAAAGATAGTCAAGCAAAGAAAAATCAGCTGGAATCTACAGAATTTACTATCACTGTATTTCCCAAAATCCCTTCCTAATGCCGGCAATTCCGTAAGAATCTATGAGCCATATGATAGTTGGCCGTATACTTTTGGCCCTCCCATGGCCGTAGCTCCGCTAAACCAGGTCCGGCGCGTCCTTGAATACGCTATAACCGAAATTCCTCCCGAAAAAATTCAAATGGGAATCCCCAACTATGCTTATGACTGGACCCTGCCTTACCAGCGTGGACGCGCAGCCGCCTCCATTGGCAATATCCAGGCACTAGAAATCGCCCGCGCCTACGGCGCAGAAATCCTCTTTGACCCAGACGCCCAGACCCCCTATTTCTATTATACCACCGAAAACGGGCAGGCGCATGTCGTCTGGTTTGAAGATGCCCGCAGCATCAACGCCAAATTAGAACTCCTGAAAGAACTCCAGCTTGGCGGCGCTGGCTACTGGAATGTCATGCGGCCCTTCTACCAGAACTGGAGTATTCTCAACCAAAAATTCTCCATTGTAAAGCTTCCGGCATAAATGTAAACGATTAAACGATTTCCGGCAGCTCAACCGATCAGAGAAGAAAAAGCCCCTATCAACTACCGCACAATCAACAGCTTATAAAATTTTTGCTAGTGTGCATGCGCTGTGGTATCCTTTACTAAGATCCACCTGCCGAATACTCCTGCAGCTGCCGAAGCATCCGGTAAATCAATTTCCGCTCCGCCAATCCCTCGGAAAATGCAGTAGCGCCGCCCGCCGCGCTGCCAAGCTGAAGCGCATATGAATAATCCCCTCGTTCCAGAAAACCGGCCAAAAAGCCCGCCACCATCGAATCGCCTGCGCCCACGGAATTACGCACAGTTCCCCGGCAGCCTGGACAAAAATGGATTTTCCCATATTCGTCCAGCAGCAGCGCGCCGCTGCCGGCCATAGATACCAGGACATTTTTAGCACCCTGTTCCTGCAGCTTAGCAGCATAGTGCGCAATTTCTGCTCTTGAGTCCAGTGTTACGCCAAACAGCTCCGCCAGCTCCTGAAGATTTGGTTTGATTAGAAATGGACGGTATGGGAGAACATGCAAAAGCAGGCTGCCGGCGGTGTCGACTATGGTCTGCACCTGTTTTCCGGCTAGGCGGCTGAGAGCCTTTTCGTAGGTGTCGTCCGGCATGGAGCAGGGAATACTGCCAGCCAGCACAAGTGTATCACCGTCCTGCAGGGTCTCTATTTGATTCAGCAGCTTCTGCTGTGCAGATTCGCTGATTACAGGACCCTGAGCGTTAAGTTCGGTTTCCATTTCCGATTTGATTTTTATATTGATGCGGGAGCAGCCCTCATCCAGGCGGATGAAATCGGCAGCAATCCCCCGCTGTCTGACCTCATTTTCAATGGCAGCACCAGTAAAGCCAGCCACAAAACCCAGCGCCTTAGAATCAATACCCAGCTCATTTAAGACCATAGAAACATTGATGCCTTTTCCGCCAAAATAGAGTTCCTCCTGGTCGGAACGGTTTGTGCTGCCGGCCTGCAGCTGCCGGACATGGACAACATAATCAATGGCCGGGTTATATGTGACGGTATAAATCATTTCCATACCTCCCGTAGAGTTTCTCGTTCGCCGCGGTACACGAACCGCCGCATGATAAATCCATTGCAAACATGCACGAACTTGCTGACACCTGTCAACCGGTCAGCGCACTGCTCGTGAATGAATGTTCAAATGCACTCTAATAACAATTGTGCCAGCACAGCAGTATATCCTCAAAGCGGCATGCCGCCAGATCAGCCGGACGAATCAAGAAAGAGAACGTATCAGCCTCCAGCTCCTGCTGTGTTGTTAGATCATACTGGAATAACAAGGTGGTATATTCTTCAAATCCATCCTCGTCCAGTCGCAGATCCCCCTGACGGATCGACGGATACCCGCCAGCCTTGCAACCCCAATTGCCGAAATCCATGCAAAACCGGTCCACATCCGCACAATCTGACAAATCGTAGCCTGCTTCCTCTAACTCATCTTCTGTCAATTGTTCCACAAAAGCTTCCGCACCCAGATTAGTAATAATCCCCTCTTCTCCAAGAGAAAGCGTTGCCATCTCTTCTGCCTGCTCAAACTCCATGGCGCCCTCCAGACGCTCCATCGGCCAGCGGCCCTTCAAAGCCTGTTTCTGATGTGTGGCCAGATTGTGACCATCAGACGGCTTCCATTCGATGGACGGAAAATACCGAACCTGAAAATGTCCCTGTGAAGATGGTGCAGCCATTTCCATTTCTTCCATCTCTTCTTCTGCGGTACAGAGGAAAAACTGCAGCAGTCCCTTGTCAGGGAAACCAGGCAGAGGCGGCATCTGTGAAAAATTAATCTGTGCAAGAAATTCCATTTCCTCACCACTCGCACTGGCTGGAAGCTGCATGTCTGCAGGCAGATAGAATTCTCCTCCAAATTTACTATCCACACAGGTAACGGCTTTTTCCGACTGTGCATGGATTCGTATGGCTTTTTGCCTTGTATGCATTTTGATTGATTCCAACATAATTATTTCCTCCTGACTTTCAGGCACTAGATCGTTTGTTTCTGAACAGATGTTATATTCTTTCAGATTATCTTTTTTAGATACATTGATATCTATACCTTACCTTTACAACTCGAAAGCATGCATTACAGGATATTCTTTGGATATCTCTTTTATTTTTATGTATTGTATCACATTTTTTATATCTTGTCTATACAATTCGAACATTTGTTTGTATTTCTTTACAGATTTGTATCAATGCATAATCCGATTAGGCAATTTCAGCAAGAAAAAGAAATTATAGATATAGGAGGTGCTAGACAGCAGCAAGCAGAGATAGAATGAAGCAAAGATTGAAAGAATCCCACAGAAATACAGTCTGACACAAAAAAGAAGCAGAATAATTGAGATAACCCGCGTGACAGGAGGTTCTGTGACAGCCGGAGGGACACTGGGTTGTACTATGGCAGCCAGAGGAGATACGGTTGTACTGCCCGCCTGATTCTTGTGTAATATCTAGTTTTTCATTTGCTGCTGGCAGTATATCCGGCATTTCATTTGAGGGTAATATAGTGCTAGTGTTTTGCAGCGTGGCCAGGCTCTTTAGTATATGCTTCAGATAAAGCTGTGCGGCTTTGATGGTGACCGCCTATCTAAACAAGATCATAGTGTCCTGCAGCCTTCCGGATATGTAGAGCAGCCTCCAGAATCTCTTTCGTATCAGAAAGTGTATAGCCCTGCTCACATATTAGAACCGGCAGGCGGCAGGCAAGAGCCCAAATTAACCTTTATTGTTCCTGTCTTTCTCATAAAAATTTATTCCCTTCATCATAAAACTGAAAAATATCTAATGTTTATATATTCTATATTACAACATCAAACAGCGTAATAATCAATACCTTTTGTAGATTTATCCATAAAACCCGCTCATAAAACAAAAAAATATATACAGGACAATTATAAAAATAAATGATTAACATGTATTCAGGAAATCACTGTAGTTTGGATATACTATCGATATTATTATAATCTCATTACAATAAACAGCAGAAGTTTCCTTTTTATTTGTATTTCAGCAAGAACTGGATGTACGCGATCTTAAATTCTTTTCTCCTGGCAGACGAAAGCGGGATCACAGCCCCATTTTTGAGGCTAATCCTCTTTTCTTTATAATCAATATCTATGATGTAGTTCATGTTTACAAAATAAGATTTATGGGTTTGTTGGAAATACTCCTGCGGCAGGGCTGCCAGCAGGTCCTTCAGGCGCATGTAGCTGATCCATTCCTCCTTCTGCTGTGTTTTGATATGTACATAATTATTATATACCTCGGAATAAACAATATCCTTCATACGGATTTTAACATCTTTACCAGTATGGACATGAACCTCAATGTTCTGCTCTAAGACTTCTTCCCTATGCACTGCGTCAAACAGCTCCTGAAGCTTCTCTTTCTTCAGCGGCTTTAACAAATAACGATAAGCATTGTATTCATAACATTTTGTGGCAAATTCTGAAAAGGCTGTCAAAAGCACCACCCTGGAGGTTTCGAATACAACACTATACTGATGCAGAAGTTGGGTGCCAGACATAACCGGCATTTTGATATCCAAAAACAGGATATCAAAATGAATCGGATGCTTCTGTTGAAGAATCTCCTGGGCACTGTGAAAAATCTGCACTTGATCATCTTTTTGTATAAAGTGTTCTGTATAAAGTATTTTCCGCAGCATTTCACAGAAAGCCGAATTGTCATCACAGATTCCAATATACATATCATTTACCTTCCTGTTTGGATCCTAACATGGATCACTTTTCTTTTGTTGCTATTTTCATTTAAGGGTTCAGTATTCAAGTTCTCACTAATTATGTACATGTATGCTTACTCCTTCTGGATTTTTTAGTATCTGATATGAGCGGCCATAGATCAAACGGCTTTCTCTTGTTTATCAGTTTTCTTATACTAACTTTATCATTAATACTTGATTTTGTGAACTACCCATTGTCTATAACCTATGGGCTTCTTGCTTCTTCGACCTCGTAACCTACTATCTCTAAAGGTGTTAATTCTGGCAGTCCACGCCTTATAAATATTTCTATTATGCTACTTGTCGTAATCCCACTGCTAAAATATTCTTTGCAGCATTGATATCCTTATCACGTTTAACCCAAAAACAGGGCATATCCATTCTCTCAAGGAAATATTTTTGTATCTTTGGCATATTTCATCAGAAAACCGTTTTAGATCTATCATCCGATATCTGCTTTGTACAAGTAGTTCCTTCCTGTATATACATACAAATATTATGTCATCTTGCAGCAGATATTCAAGTCTCTTTATAAATATATTACCATGCTGTAAGTATAGCACAAACCACTCCTTTTGGCTACCTTACTCCACTATCTAAAGCCAGTGGGGTAAGGTAGCAATCATTTCAATATAGGGCAGCTATTTATCAAATAAACACATGACAAATATAGCTATTATATTGGGCTTTTTAGTAAACATTACAAAAACTTTTGTTTGAATGTACAGTAATATGGCAAGAGAATATTGTAGTTTGAGCGATAAAATAAAGATATTTGAACAACATGATTATATTTTAGATCTAACTGATGTTTATATTGAAAATGTATAATAAAAATGGCAGTATGGGATATATCAAAATTTTGCTTGAATTATATGCCGTCATTTAATATAATAAAAGAAAAATAGTTATATATTAATTCTTATACATTTCAATAATATACTATATTGTTTTCGACCTTAGTTCTAAAATTACTTTTAGTATAAATAAAGGACTATTATCAATAACCAGTTTAAAAATACAGGGGGATGAAGAAATAGAATGGAAATAGAAAATATGTTGGCAAAACGGATCCAGACAGCGGGTATACATGCTTCTTATGATGAAGCATGTAAAAGGCTTTTGGCCAACAAACAGATACTTTCATGGGTTTTACAAACCTGTGTGGAAGAATTTAGTGATTGCAGCATACAAGATATTGAGGAAAAATATATCATAGATACACCGGAGATTGCCCGTGTATCCGTACACCAGGATGAATTGGGAGATTTTGTTGAAGGGATTGGTACAGAAGATACTACCATGACAGAAACAATGAAAAGAGAGGTGCTTGGAATGTGTAATCTTAGCAAAGGTATCTATGAAAGCGGCTGGAACGAGGCATGGGGGGAAGCATGGGAGAAAGCACGGTTAGAGGATATTAGAAATTTAATGGAAACCCTAGATATATCTGCTGAAAAAAGCATGGATATATTAAAAATACCCAATGAAGAAAGAGGACTATACAAAAAAGCATTAAAGGAAGAAGCAGTACTTCAGCCATAAAAAAATGACCTATATGGTAGTTGGCTATATTTTAGGCGCTGCTGGTTCCGCATATATTTTTGATGGAAACAGTGCCAGACTACCACTGTTATGGTACTATAAAGCCTGAATATCTATACAGTCACTGGATGATAACGTCAAAGGCGGCTACAGTCCAAAGTTTTTACCTGCATAAAACTCTTTGGTCCATAACCGCCGAAGTATTCCCACGCATACCGTCAGGAGGCTGACATAACTTATGCCGACGCCGTCAGCCCCAACATGACCATTACGCAACTCTTGAATTTTCCCCAACTGAACGAAATGTTATCTAAGGGTGAATAACCTTACGCTTAAATATTCTCATTCTTCAACGCATCAATCGGATTTTCTTTTTTAATCTTCGTCATGGAATACATCATTGTCACAAACACCACCAAAAATACGCTCAAGACCGCCACGCCAATTGCGCTCCACGGCAGTTGGAATTCGGTGCCAAAGCCTTGGCTGAATGCCCGGTAAATCAACCAGGAGACAAAGCACGACACGGGAAGCCCGTACAGCAGCGCTTTCGAGCCATACAACAGACACTCAAAATTCATCATGCGATTAAAACCTTTGCCGGTCATGCCAACGGATTTGAGCATGGCGAATTCCCGGCGGCGCAGGCTGATGTTCGTAGAAATCGTATTGAACACATTTGCAGCTGCAATGAGAGAAATGAGAACGATAAAGCCATAGGCAAACACACGCATAATCAAAATCATATTGCGGTCGTTCTCCTCCTGCTCTGCATAGTCAATCAGATCCTCGCTGCGCAGACCCGAATCCTCCAAAACCTTGCGGATCGCGGTGTAGCTTTTGGTGTGATGATCCGAACTTATGCTGAACTGGCCGCCCTGCTTCTCCATTCCCGGAAACACGGTGTCCTTGAGGCTCAGCGGATACAGCAGCGTCAGCGCCTGCGGATTGGTATAATTAACCCGGTTTTCAAAATACGGAGAATGGTAAATGCGTTTTCCTACCTGCAGCGTATACGTATTCGTACACTCCTCCTGCAGAAGTTCCAGATGATCCTGTGCATTGTCCAGGCTTACATACTGGCAGTACAGCGGGCCGTCCTCCTCCTTGGAATAGGTATTATAGCGGTAATAGCCCTCAATTTCTTTCGTACCTTCCACCTTCACCTGCGTGTGGTCAGATTTTAAATAATTGACAGTTTCGTACCTCTGCGTATCCGAATTAAAATTCATCACCCCGTCCATGGCCAGCGCCAGCGGCGCCTCCGGATTCATATAGTCGTCCTCGCTCAGACGGCAGTATTTCAGCAGATTTTTATATTCCTCATCATCAACGAAATTAATAATCGTCTCAATCAGCAGCGGAGAATTTTCCCAATCCTCTTTAGTGCTGGCCTTTTTCAGCCGCTCTACAACCTCGTCGGTCAGATCGGACATTTCCACATTTCCCTCAAAATACGATCCCTCTGTATACACGACGTCTTTCACAGCAGCGCATTCCTCGACCTGCTTAAGCAGATCGTCCTTGGAAATGATGCTGGCGTCTGCCACTTCATAATCAAATCTTAAATCGTATCCCCGATCGTCAAATACACCTGCCGCCGATAAGGTTATATAATTGGTAAATGCGGATGCTGAAACGAAGAGGACAATACTCATAAAGAGGCTTAAAACGGTTGCCCGGTATTTGCGGCGGTTGCGCTTATAGTGCTTGCTCGCAAGCATGCCTGACAGGCCAAACAGCTTATAGACCAGCTTCGACGTTTTCACCGGTTTATTTTTCAGCTTAATATCACCGCTTTGGCGGATGGCCTCAATAGCGGAAATCTTTGTCGCCCGTTTGGAGGGAATCCAGGCGGAAATGAGCACTGTCACCAGCGCCACCACGATTGCCGTCAAAATGGCCAGCGGGGAGACACAGATACGCATGGCAATTGGATTTCCCATAATTACCGAGAATTTCTGGCCAATCAACAGCAGCGTTATGCCAATGCCGCCGATGCCGACTAAAATCCCCAGGGGAATGCCGACCAGACTGACCGCGAAGGCTTCAAACAATACCATCCGCCGCAGCTGGCGCTTGGTTGCGCCGATGGAGGACAGCAGACCGAACTGCTTCGTGCGCTCGGAAACGGAGATGGAAAATGCATTGTAGATCAGGGAAATGGAGCCGAACATGATCAGACCCATAATAATGGCCGCCAAACTGTACAGCGTGGAATAAAAGGTATCTACATACGCCGCGCCGTAAAACAGCAGTACGTCGGTATTGGTGTCGACTTCCAGGCCGTTGTCTTCCATATAGGTAAATACGGCTTTGGGGTCCTGCATTTTAAAGTAAACGTCGTAGAGCAGATTGCTGGCGTCTTTGTCGCCCGCCAGGGTGATGACCGTATACCCTGGGGCGGTATACTCTTCAAAGCTCGGCCGTTCATAAAAGCCAACTACCGTATAGGTGCGCGATTCGCGTACATCAATCTCTTCTTCCACAAAGACGCTGCTGCCGTTGTCTGCATATTCGTAGCAGGGATTGTTCTGGCCCAGCGCAACTCCGTTGCTGAGGCGCTCTCCCAGATCCAGTGTCATCGTATCGCCGATTTTATAGCGTATGCCGCCGTTTGCGCCCAAGTGCAGGGGCAGCAGGATTTCCTGGCTGGATTGGGGAAATCTGCCGTCTGTGATGTGAATGGGCATTGTTTTTTCGAAATTTTCGCCGGCGCCGAGCAGATACAGGTATGGCTTATATTGGTTTTTGGAACCTTGGGCATAGGCGTAGCCCAGCTGCCGGGCGTAGACGCAGGAGGCAACCTCTTTGGCAGAGCGAAGTTTGTCGTAGGTCTGCTGGTCCGTGTTGAGGGCGCGGCCATGCCAGTCGCCATCTGAATAAATTCTATTTTCCAGCATGTAGTTTCGAAAACTGGATATTGTCGTGGTGACCGCACAGATCATGGCTGCCGACAGTATAATGCCGATAATGGTAACAATGGTGCGCGTGCGGTTTTTCTTTAAAGATTGTAAAGTGACTCTATGGAAAATATTCATCGGCGGATCACCTCATCCCGTATGATTTTTCCGTCCTCTATGGCGAGGATACGGTCGGCCTGCAGAGCGATGTTTTCATCATGTGTGATGATGATTAGGGTCTGGTTGTATTTCTGGTTGGAAATTTTTAGAAGCTCTACGATTTCCTGGCTGTTCTTGCTGTCTAAGTTTCCGGTCGGCTCATCGGCAAGAACCACCGCCGGAGCGTTCATCAGCGCACGGCCGATGGATACGCGCTGCTGCTGCCCGCCGGAAAGCTGGTTTGGCAGATGGTTTTCGCGGCCGGTCAGCTTCAGGGTATGCAGCAGCTCGGTCAGGCGTTCCTGGTTGACCTTTTGGCCGTCCATCAGGACGGGCAGTGTGATATTTTCGGTGACGTTTAGAACTGGAATTAGGTTGTAGAACTGGTAGATCAGACCGACTTGGCGGCGGCGGAAGATCGCCAGCTGCTCTTCGTTCTGCGCATAGACGTCATTGCCGTCCATCCAGACTTTGCCGCTTGTGGGCTTGTCGACGCCGCCTAAGATGTGCAGCAGCGTGGATTTGCCGGAGCCGGACGGGCCGATAATGGCGATAAAGTCGCCTTTGTTGACGGAGAAGGAGACGTTGTCTAGGGCTTTGACCTCATTTTCTCCCTTGCCGTAGGTTTTGCATAGGTTTTCTACCTTTAAGATTTCCATGTGGTTCTCCTTTCAAATGGCTGAAATAGTTTGGTAATTGCGGGGGGTGTATTTTGGGCGACGAATTTGGGCGGAAGCTAGAAGCTAAGAAGCTCAAAAGCGTTTTGGATTCGCTTCTTAGCTTCTAGCTTCCGCCCAAACTCTGGCTGTGAAATGGCGTCGGGCAATTACTTGTATCGCTGGGCAGTGGCTGCTGGTGCAATGGGGGGTGCAGCTGCCTGGCGGGGGAAACTACTTTTTTGTTGTTTGTTAATTATAGTATAGCCCAGCAGAATGACAGGACGGTGACTGCATGATGACAAAAGTGTCACATTTCATTTTTTGGTTGGATGAGTGGGATGGATTGTTGTAGCTGGAAGTTATGGATTTGGATGGATAAAAGGGCTTTTATGCATGTGGATTGGCACAAAAAAAGACATCCTTATTGTTGTTGATATGTGTTAGGTATTTGCGGAACTCAATTTCATTACCAGAGTTTGAGCAAAATTTATATAAATGGCGCTCTAAGTATGACCTTCGCAATTACCTATGGAATAAGTTTGTCTTTTATGTGTTATATTAAGTTGTTTTCTTTTTTATATTATGTGTAACTATTAGTGTTACTTTTAGAGCTGTTGTGCTAGTCTTTGGGGATTTATCAGAAAATGTTCTTTAATTTTCTATTAGTTTCTGTTTTCGCTCTAACATTTCTTCAAATCTGGTCATATAGCTGCGAACTTCCTTGACATTTTCGGCTCTTTGAATCAGATTTTGGCTAAGATCAACCACTTTTGTGGCTCCGCCTGCTCCGACAGCTGCGATTGTCTGCATTTCCTCCATTATTAATATGTTATAAATCCCTATTTTATTTCTTTTGGCATATCCTACATTTTCCAAATTACCTGTCATATTCTTTTGTCGATAGAGATAATAGGGAATTAGATCCATTTCTTCGGCATAGCCGCGTACCATATCGATCATTTCCTGTGTATTGACGCTCTCATACTGCTGATAATCCTCTTTGGCAGTATTCAGCCGTGCTGCCCGCTTAATAGCGAGGGAATGGACCGTCAGACTGTCTGGTCTAAGCTGCTGGATCTGATCCATGGTCTTTTCTACGTCCTCTCTGGTTTCACCGGGAAGGCCCATAATTAAATCCATGTTAATGTTGTCAAAGCCAAGGCTTCTGGCCATCTTGTAGGCTTCGATTGTCTGTTCCACTGTGTGGGCACGGCCAATGCGGTTTAAGGTTTCCTGATTCATAGTTTGAGGATTTACAGAGATTCTTGTCACACCGTAATCCTTTAACACTTGAAGCTTCTCTTGGGTGACACTATCTGGTCTGCCTGCTTCCACAGTCATCTCATATAATGGCTCTTTACTGCTGATCTGGCAGAGCTTGTCTAACAGCCTCGCAAGCTGGGACGGATTCAGGGTCGTTGGGGTGCCGCCGCCCACATAGATGGTACAAAGCTTTTTATCTTGGAATAAATCTGCTGTATATGTAATTTCCTTACATAGAAGATCCAGATAATGATCTACTTGATCCTTCCAGGCATGAATCGGATAAGAGGTAAAGGAACAATACGCACAGGTGGAAGGACAAAAGGGAATGCCCACATACAGACTATAGCCATCTTTATATGGAATGCCGGAAAGAACTTCTAATTCTGTCTTGGCAATATCCATCATAAGATCCCTTTTTTTAGGACTGATGTAATAAACATTCTCCAGTTCCTGCCGAATTTCATCTTCGGAGAACTGATGTTCTAATGCTGTTCTTGCGATTTTTACCGGACGGATTCCGCTCAATGTCCCCCATGGCAGCTCCTTTCCCAAGCCTTTTTTCAACACGCGGTACATCATGCGCTTCAGTTGGTCACGCTGAAGCTTGTGGTCCTCCTCTGTTACTAGCTCTTCTTCCTCTGCCAGAATCTGTCCATCTTCCAGATATGTGATGGCCAGCCATTTTGGATTCTGTACAATGTGCAGACAATCATTCTGCATTTGCTGCCCTTCCCCCAAGACCACCTGTAATTCCTGTCCTGGAAAAAATGCCATAGCCAACCCACGTATATCCATCTCAAATATATTTGAATTTAACTGAATAACCATATCGATCCTTCCCATGTATTTATCTTATATAAAGGGATTATGTGTCTTCTCATAACCAATATTGGTCTGTTCTCCATGTCCTGGAAATACCTGTACGTCCTCTGGCAGTGTAGCAAGTTTTTCCTGAATGGAGCGAATCAGTACTGCCCCGCTTCCAGTTGGAAAGTCACTTCTGCCAACGGAGCCGGCAAATAAAGTATCTCCGCTGAATAGAAGCTTATCTTCCTCCATATAATAGCAGACACTGCCTTTCGTATGTCCGGGCGTATGCAGAACCTTCAGGGAGAATCCGGCAATCTCCAGAATCTCTCCCTCTCTGACCGTCTCATCCACCTTCAGTGCATAGCTCAAGCCAAACTGATTGGATAGATTCAGCCCTGGATTTTCGGCAATCTCTGCCTCTTCTTCGTGAGCATAGACTTTCATGCCGTATCGGTCTTTTAACTCTGTTACTGCCATAATATGGTCAAAATGCCCATGTGTCAGAAGAACTGCTTCTGGTTCTAATTCCAGCTCTGTCAGTGTATCAACGATCTTTCCGGCCGTATCTGCCGGGTCAATTAGAATCGCTCTTTTACTGCCTTCCCTATATAAAATGTAACAATCCGTACTGACTGGACCCAGTACCAGTAATTTTACCTTATATTGACTCATATCATCCTGTCCTTTCCATCCGCCTTAACCAACGGTACGCTCAATATCCGTCACACTTTCTACCTGTCTGATCTTATCAATTAACTGTCCCAGTTCTTCCCGGCCCCGGACTGCAAAGGATATAGAAAGCGTAGCGGTTCCCTGCTTGCTGGTACGCACATTCATAGAAGAAATATCAATCTGCCGCTCGGTAAATATCTTGGAAATATCAACAAGAAGACCACTTCGGTTCGTACCATAGACATTAATTTCTGTACTATATAACTTTTGTGTTTCTTCCTCTTTGTATTCCCATTGCGCATCCATTAAGCGCAGACGGTCAATTTCCGATAAATTCAATATATTGATGCAATCTGCACGGTGAATTGAGATTCCACGTCCTCTGGTCGTAAATCCAATAATCGGGTCTCCTGGTACGGGACTGCAGCAGCGTGAAAAACGGACTGCTAAGTCATCAATTCCCTTTACAATAATGCCGCTGCGTCTACCCTTCGGACTTTCTGTTCTAGGCCTGCCGCCTTCCATTTCACTTAGAATCTGGCTATCCGTCTTAGCCCTTTTATTGGCCTTATCATATTCCTCTACTAATTTATTAACTACCTGGCCTTCTTTCAGACCGCCATGGCCGACTGCTGCTAGAACCGATTCCCAGTCTTTGAAGCCATATTTTGCCAGAACGCGAGCTGTATATTCAGGCTTGGTCAGATCACTAATGACCAAAGTATGCATTTTACAGTAATTCTGGATCATTTCCCGGCCCTTGATTACATTTTCTTCCTTCAGCTGTGCTTTGAACCACTGATTAATCTTAGACTTTGCCTGGGCGCTTTTTACAATCTTCAGCCAGTCACGGCTTGGCCCTTTGGAATTCTGGCTGGTAATAATCTCCACCTGGTCGCCATTCTGCAATACAGTCTCAATCGGCAGCAGCTTACCATTGATACGAGCGCCGATCATACGGTTGCCAACTGCACTGTGTATACTGTATGCAAAATCAATAGGATTGGAACCATTCGGCAGATTTTTCACATCGCCACTGGGCGTAAAACAATATACATTTTCCGAAAAAAGGTCTAAATCATTTTTCAGAAGGCTCATAAATTCCCGGTTATCAGACATATCCCTCTGCCATTCAAGAATCTGGCGCAGCCAGTTTAGTTTTGCCTCTTCCTGCTCTTTGCCAATCTTCTTACCATTGGAACTTTCCTTATACTTCCAGTGGGCAGCAATACCGAACTCTGCTGTTTTATGCATTTCATAAGTACGAATCTGAATCTCAAAGGGCTGTCCGTTCTTTCCTACTACCGTTGTATGCAGGGACTGGTACATATTTGGCTTGGGCATGGAAATATAATCTTTAAAACGGCCCGGCACCGGCTTATACATCTCATGAATGACTCCCAGCGACGCATAACAGTCCTTTACGCTATCCACTATAATACGGATCGCAAATAAATCATAAATCTGGTCTATCGTCTTATCCTGATTGACCATTTTCCGGTAAATGCTGAATAGATGTTTGACACGGCCATCAATCTTGGCATCGATGCCGCCATTGACAATATGCTGACTGACATCACTCATAATATCCTTAATAAACTGCTCTCTGGACATCTTACGGTCATTCAGCTTGTGCTCTAAGTCCTGGTAGACCTCTGGCTCTAAATATTTCAATGACAGGTCATCCAGTTCAATCTTAATTTTGGAAATACCCAGCCGCTGGGCGATCGGCGCATAGATATCCATAGTCTCGCGCGCCTTCTCCTTTTGTTTCTCCGGCTTCATATACTGCAATGTCCGCATATTATGCAGACGGTCTGCCAGTTTAATCAATATGACCCGAATATCCTTGGCCATAGCCAAGAACATTTTACGCAGATTTTCTGCCTGAACCTCTACCTTATCCATAGAATAAGACAGCTGGGTCAGTTTGGTTACGCCGTCAACCAATAGTGCTACCTCTTCATTAAACTCTTTAGTAATCTCTTCCGAAGTCATCACGGTATCTTCTACTACATCATGTAAAAGACCTGCTACAATCGTTTCTTTGTCCAATTCCAGATTAGCCAGTATAATGGATACACAAATTGGATGTATAATATAAGGCTCACCTGACTTGCGGCACTGCCCTTCATGGGCATCACGGGCAATTCTGTAAGCTTTTTCAATCATAGAAACATCGGCTGATGGATGATACTTACGTATTTTCTGTATCAGCACATCATACAGTGCTTCAGGACTGGTAAAATCGCTTGGCACCTGTTTATTCTTTCCATCGTCGATTACATGTTTATCCGATGAATCATTCTGTGGTTCCCTTTTTTCCGACATGCACATCACCCTCCTGCTGTCTAATTTCTGTCACTTTTTCTCTTATCTTTGCATAATATATTCATTTCGATCAGTAAACAGCTTAACCACCATTATAAATTTATTTGTCGAAAAATGCAATTGCCTGTCATCTTTTTTTCTCTTTTTTCCCTTTTCTATAAAAAATTCTGATAGATTTATGTTTTTTTGTGAACTATGGTCCACAAACCGGCGGCGTGCAAGGGAAAATGGGTAAATTGTAACTATTTTATGTGACAAAACTCCTGAATATTGATCTGCAATGTTCGTCTTCCCATATATTCATTAATCGTCGGATAGTATAAGATGGCCAAATCTACTTCACTGGGTCTATGGCTGTACAGATCATCCAGCTGATCCTCTCCAAACTCTTCACAGATCATATGTTCGAATTCTTCTATATTTCCAAAATATACGGCTTCTATCTGCGCGGTTCCATCTGAAACCAACATTTTCAGTATCTTTCGTTCTCTTCCCTTCTGTTCTAAACGCCGAATCTGAATATGCTGCAAAGCAAATATAGGTTTAGCATTCCCATTTCCAAAGGGTTCTAATACATTCAGGCCCGCAATCATAGACTCACTGATATAGGAAAGCGGCATCACAGCATCAATATAGACTTTCTCTACCAGATCCTCCTGCGTCAAATGCTGATTGGCATTGAGCCTCTGACGCAGGGAGGCCAAATGTTCCTTAGGCATGGAAACGCCTGCTGCCATGGGATGCCCTCCGTATTTGGTAAATAAGTCTTTACACTTTGTCAGCTCCTCAAACATATGATAGCCTTCAATGGAACGGCCGGAACCTTTGACTCCGCCCTCCGCATCGGTGAACACCAGTACGGGTCTATAATACCGTTCTCGAATCCTTCCGGCGATAATACCGGCCAGACTTTCATGACAGTCCGGCAGATAGACAACCAGAACCGTATCTTCTTTCAGCTGTGTATGTTCAATCTGAGCAAATGCCTCCTGCATACCGGATTCTGTCAGAGTTTTCCGCTCATCATTAAGCATTTTCAGCTTACGGGCCAAAACATTGGCTTCTGCAGAATTCTCTGCCTGCAGAAGCTTCAGAGCATGCTTGGCTGTCTCCAGCCTGCCGGAAGCATTCAGACAGGGACCGATTACGAATCCAATGTGATAGGAACTAATTGAGCCTGGAAGAATTCCTGTCTCTTCCATCAGCGCACGAATGCCCGGACAGGGACGGGTACGCAGCTGCTGCAGTCCCAGCTTTACCAGAATCCGGTTCTCGTCCCTTAATTCCATCACATCACCAATCGTTGCCATTGCTGCAAACTGCAGGAATTCCTTCGTTTCTTCAAGCGGAATGCTCAAAGTTTGATACAATAATTGGATGAATTTAAACGCTACTACTGCACCGCAGATGATTTTACAGGGATAATCACAGCCTTCCTGCTTAGGGTCAGCAATGGCATCTGCCGGAGGTAACACTTGCGTTCGTTCTCCATGTTCATTTTCTTCATAAGGTACATCATGGTGATCCGTTATCACTACGGTCATTCCCAGACTCTTCGCATAAGCAATCGCTTCTCTGGCTGCGATTCCATTGTCGCAGGTAATAATCGTATCTCTTCCTGCCTCGTATGCCTGACGGATCAGATTCTCATTAATTCCATAACCATCCGCCATACGGTCCGGGATCGCACTGTCCACAATGGCTCCTGCCCTTATAAGACCCCTATATAAAATATATGTGGCATTGACCCCGTCTATATCATAATCCCCGATAATTCGAATGGATTTTTTGTCTGCAATCTTCTTCTCTATCATAGAAACGGCTTCCTTTAGACCCTTCATACTAGAAGGCTCATAAAGCTGTTCCCACCCTCCATACAGGTACTGCTCGTATTCTTCTTCCCGTTCCAAGCCTCGGTTGCGCATAATCCTGGCCACTACCGGATCTATGGAAAATCTCTGGCCGAGAGCATAAAAGTCGGCTTTCTTCATGTGCTGTATCCACTTTTTCATGCTGGTCTGTCCTCGTATTTTATTTTATTTTTCTCTAGAGCGTGTTTGAAAATTGCTTTTCGTCAGATGTGTTCCACACTTTGTGGAAGATTTGTACCAAATGAAGGAGGCGTAGCGGGCTACGTTGACCGAATTTGGTGCAAATATGCCGCAAAGTGGGGGACGCAGATGACGGGAATGAATTTTCAAACACGCTCTAGGAGCGACCAAATTCACTTAAGATCAACCCTTCATTTCGATCCAGCGTCATTCCCACGCTCCAGGCATTGATAAAGAGAAGAAGCGGCCGGCCCTTTAAATCCTGAATTTTCTTCATATCAGAAGTTCCTGTCAATCGGTCAATATCTATTTCTTCATTTTCAATCCAGCGAATATGCTCATAGGGCAGTTTTTCCATACGAATCTCAACATTGTATTCATTTTCCAGACGATACTTTAACACATCGAACTGGAGAACGCCCACTACCCCGACAATGATTTCCTCCATGCCGGAATTGACTTCGCGGAAGATCTGAATCGCACCCTCCTGAGCAATCTGTTCTACCCCTTTGATAAACTGCTTTCTCTTCATAGTATCGACCTGGCTGACCCTGGCAAAATGCTCTGGCGCAAAAGTGGGAATTCCCTCAAAAGCAAATTTCTTTCCCGGCGAACAGACGGTATCTCCAATCGAAAAAATCCCCGGATCAAACACACCGATTATATCTCCCGCATAGGCCTCGTCAATAATCTTACGTTCCTGCGCCATCAGCTGCTGAGGCTGGGAGAGACGCTGCTTGCGGCCGCCCTGTACATGATAAACTTCCTTAGAAGCATCAAACTTTCCCGAACAGATCCGCATAAACGCAATACGGTCCCGGTGAGCCTTATTCATATTCGCCTGAATCTTGAATACAAATGCCGAAAAATCTTCAGAAAATGGATCAATGATACCCTCATCGGAATTTCTAGGCAGCGGGGATGAAGTCATTTTCAGAAATTCCTCCAAAAATGGTTCCACACCAAAGTTTGTCAGGGCTGAACCGAAAAATACCGGTGAAAGCTCTCCGCAGCTCACCTGCTCCATATCCAGTTCAGCGCCTGCACCATCGTATAATTCCATTTCTTCTAATAACTGTTCTAACTGCTCTTCTCCAATCAGTTCTTTCAGAGCCGGATCTTCTATAGCAAGAGTCTGGATCTCTCCTTCCTTCGTACCTTTTTCCGTATCCGAAAAAAGGGTAACGGTTTTGTCTTCACGATTATATACGCCCTTAAAGCCTTTCCCCGAACCAATGGGCCAGTTAATGGGACAGGTCGCAATGCCTAGTTCTTTCTCAATATCATCCAGCAGGTCAAATGTCTCATTGGCATCTCGATCCATTTTATTAATAAATGTAAAAATCGGAATGTGCCGCATCACACAGACCTTAAAAAGTTTCCTTGTCTGGGCTTCCACACCTTTGGAAGCGTCAATCACCATCACTGCTGAATCAGCAGCCATCAGTGTACGGTAGGTATCTTCTGAGAAATCCTGATGGCCGGGTGTGTCCAGAATATTGATACAGCAGCCCCCATAATGAAACTGAAGTACCGAAGAGGTCACCGAAATACCCCTCTCTTTCTCAATCTCCATCCAGTCCGACACAGCATGGCGAGCCGTAGCCTTCCCCTTGACAGAACCTGCCAGGTTAATTGCCCCTCCATAGAGAAGAAACTTCTCGGTCAGTGTAGTCTTACCTGCATCGGGATGGGATATAATTGCAAATGTTCTTCTTTTTTCGATTTCATTTCTTAGTGTTGACATGAATAGTGCCTCCTGATGTATTGTTCCATTATGATTTCCATATCGGCATTGCCTGCCCAGCTGTCCTGTCAGAAATTCCAAAGTAATCCAAGATCGTTGCCGCAATATCAGCAAAACTATCTCTAGTGCCCAGATCCATACCGGCCTTCACCTTCTGTCCATAGGCCAAAAACGGCGTATATTCCCGTGAATGGTCCGTAGAAGGCGTAGAAGGGTCACAGCCATGATCTGCCGTAATCATCAGCACATCCTCTTCTTTTAACAGCTCCAGCAGTTTGGGCAGACGCTTATCAAATTCCGTCAGCGCCTTGGCATAGCCGTCCACATCATTGCGATGCCCATACAGCATATCATAATCCACCAGATTAATAAAGCACAATCCCTCAAAATCCTTTTTCAAATATGCTTCTGTCTGGTTTATGCCGTCCTCATTGCCTTTGGTCCGTATCATTTCCGTAATGCCGCTGCCTGCAAAAATATCATTGATTTTACCAACACCGGCTACCGTATATCCTGCCTCCTTCATACAGTTCAGCATCGTCTTTCCCGGCGGTAACAAGGAATAGTCATGGCGGTTGGCTGTTCTTGTATAATGCCCTGGTTCTCCGATAAACGGTCTGGCAATCACCCTTCCTACTCCATGTTCTCCCTGCAGAATTTCTCTTGCTTTCTCGCAGATCTGGTATAATTCCGGAACCGGTATGACTGCTTCATGGGCGGCAATCTGGAATACACTGTCCGCTGAGGTATAGACAATTAACTTCCCGCTGTCCATATGTTCCTCTCCATAGTCCTGAATCACTTCCGTACCGGAATAAGGCCGGTTACATAGCACTCCTCTTCCTACTGCCGCAGAGAATGATTCCAGCACTTCCGGCGGAAATCCATTGGGATAAGTCGGAAGCGGTTTTGGAGAAACCAGTCCTGCAATCTCCCAGTGACCAATCGTGGTATCTTTTCCACGGGAAGCTTCTGCCATTCTGGCAAATGCAGCACGGGGAGCATAGGTCCGTTCTCCGCATCCCACGCCTTCAATATTAAAAAGCCCCAATTCCCGCATATGCGGCATGAAAAAATGGGAAGAAGCTGCAGCCGCTGCCAGCGTATGGCTGCCCTGATCTCCATACTGATCTGCATCCGGCATCTCACCGATTCCCACACTATCTAATACAATCAGAAATACTCGTTTCATAATGCTCCTCCTATGATGAAATCACCTGGATCTGACACATTTTCATGGCCTCTAATGCCTGCATATGGCTCTGGGGTGTTACTCCAGCACAGCAGGCGGAATCTACAATAACCGGCACTTCCGGCAGAAAGGTCTTGAGCAGCATAGCATTGCTGATAACACAAATATCTGTGCATAAGCCTACAAGCTCTATTTGCTCAAGCGATTCTCTTTCTGATAACTCTTCTAAGAACTGCGCCAGCTCTTTAGAACCGAATCCAGGCTTCTCAAAGAATTGAATCTGCTTCTCTTCAGCAGCCTGTCGAGCATACTCTGCAAGGGAAGGTTCCAGCTCATGCCCTTCACTGCCCTTTACACAATGGATCACCGGAAGATTCCTGCCCTCCTGGGTCTGAAGGTAATCCTTATGATGAGTATCCTTGGTAAAGAGAACCATTCCATCAAATCCCTCTATCTTACGCCGTACCGCTGGAACTATGGAAACTGCCTCTTTTGTTCCCAGCGCTCCATTTATAAAATCTTGCTGCATATCTACTACCACTAAAACTTTCATTAATATTTTCCTTTCGTTTCCCCTGTTGGAAAAAAAGCGTTTGCTGTTATATCAAAATTCTTAATGAATACGAACTTTGAATACAATTTTTTTCACTTTACTCTTTTCTTTATATTTACAGCAAGGCATATGCCCATCCTGCGGTAAAAACAAAGCAAAGCTGCCCTGACGCACCAGCAGTGACGCCTCTTCCGACGCCTGGGCATAGAACAATAGATCTGCTTCTGGCGTACGATCTTCTACCACCTGCAGAGTATCTACACTGGAAACAAACATCAGTTCTACTCCTTCTGCCATGTATTGAATATCCATATATGTTTGATGTGCTTCATACAGACATTCTTCCCTATCTTTTGTTTCGTATATTTGAATCATGGCAAATAAATTCTCACCATCCAGCTCATATCTTCCTTCTGCTAGCGGTTCCTTCTCGGCTTTTTGGACAAATTCCAGAATTTTTGTACTGTCAAAGCCCATTCCCTTGTAATCCTGTAAATGTTTCATCTGATCTAAAATCATATCTTCTCTCCTCTGGCTGACGATGATTAACCTTTCATCACAGCTGCCTGAAACAAGCATTCCTTCCTATATTCCGCCACACGATACCCTATAACATATTCAATATAGATATTAACGTTAAAACCATGCCTATCACTGTAAGGACTACAAAGAATGCTATCATAGCTTTCATTGACTTAATCATTTTCAGCTGTTGAATCTGCAGGTATGTACTTAATTCATTATCATTTAGATTATTGGTATTAATCTTTTTATACTGCCATTCTTTAGTAAACCCCTGATATTTCATATAGATCACAGAATCTGATTTTCCCTGCATTCCCTTTTCGTACTCTTCTTTTGAAATATCCTGCTCATTAAAAATTTCTAACTCCACCAATTCTTCAATTATTTCTTTTGTCATTTGAAGTCCTCTTTCTATTTTATATTTTTCTACATTATAACAAAGGTAGAAAATAGTGTAAAGCCTTTATTTCTTACTTGTAAAAGGAATTGCTTTTATATTTATGCCATACTTTTGATTTGCAGAGCTCCCAAAAAGACACAGAAAACACCGATAAAAGCGCATATTTTTAATCTCTCATTTTCCAACTGAGTTTTTCCTATATGATAGATATCTGTCCTGGAGCATATTTAAATTCTTCTCCAGCAACAAAAAACAAGTAAGGAGGTTATCCATGAGTTTTATTCAAAAATTTATCAATGTTGACTTCAACACACAATCAGAAAAAATTGTGTATGTCCTGCAGCAGGGCGAAAGTAATGGCAGACAGCTACTCTTTCAATTTAGAAATGACGGTCTGGATTATGCAGAACCAAACGAATCTGTCATGTACAAATTACAGATTGACAAGCCGGATGGTACGACTGTGATTGCTGACAACACCCCTTCTAGCAGCCACAGCCTGTCTGTATTTAAGAATAATCCGCTGACTCTTCAGTACACAGTCAGCAAAAATGTATGCGCCTGTGCCGGAGTCCTGCACTGCAGGCTATCCATTGTATCTGGGGTTGAGCATGACACGGTTCGAACCGCTGCATTTCGAATGCGTGTGGATGCAGGCACCAAACCAGAAGAAGAGTTAATATCGACCAGTGAATATCACCGTTTTGAGGATTTTATTGATAATCTTGAAGCTTTGAATTCCCAATTGGAAAAGGCTTATGAGGCTGCAAAAGATACGGAAACATATAAACAGGCAGCCGAAACATCTGCTGGCAAAGCTGCAGATTCTGAAAAGAACGCACTTGATTATAAAAATGAAGCCAAGAGCGCCGAAACTAACGCCAAACAGGCTGCAGCATCTGCAATAAGTTCTGCCAGCTCTGCTGCCACTGTGGTTCGTGAAGCTGTAGTCTCTGCAAATGCGGCAGCTGCTGCTGCAGTAAACGCAGCCAGTGCAAAAGCGGATGAGTCCCAACAAAGCGCGTTAATGGCACAATCCTATTCTGATGGTACTTCTGGAATTCGACGTGGTGAGAGTACTGATAACTCGAAATATTATAGTGAACGTTCCAAAGACAGCAGCGAAATATCCAAAGAATATTTAGATAAAGTGGAACAGGCAGGCAGCCATGCTGTGTCTGTCATTCAGGAAGCTTTGGATATGAACCAGCCCCATTTTCAGGTTAATCTGTCAACCGGATGTTTAATGTATGAGGGCGGACGCTTTTATTTTCATGTAAATGAATCCGGCGAGCTAGAGTGGGGACTAACAATTTAAAAGGAGGTTATATCAATGAACAATGCAGGAAGAATCGGGTTTGTACCCCGTGGAAATTACAATCGTACAACAACTTATGATTTTCTGGATGTGGTCTATTTTGGACATTCTTCCTATGTCGCAAAAAAACTGACCATCGGAAATGAACCAGCAGAAAACAATGAATACTGGCAGATACTGGCCATGGGACCAACACAGGCGGTTACTGGTATTAAAGGTGCCGCAGAAGAACAGTTCCGGACAGGGGATGTTCTTCTGACTCCCCAGGATATCGGTGCTTCTGAAAGTGGCCACACACATTATTATGCTGGGAGCAATACCCAGGGAGGCATTGCCAGCTCTGCTGCTTCTCTTACTTATAAACATGTGAAAGATGTTGCATTTTCCAGGCTGAACTATACCATTACATACAGCGATAATACAACAAAGAGTGGAATTATTTCTCCAACTATGACACACAAAGGTTCGGTTCAAAATATTTACGCCAATGGAGATGTCTACTACAATATAAAAATTCCATCACCACTCACAGCACGTGATTCATATGAAATCAGTGCAAATAAATCTGTTATCTCCAGCGGCGGCAGTATCATGTACACATTAGCATGGGTAACCAGCGCCAGTACAAATACCTACTTTACAATCACGGATAATACCGGAAAAGAAACAACTCAAAAGGTAGGCACGCAAAATCTTGCACTAAATTTATTCGGCAAAAAGTTCTCATTTACAGTAAATGATTCCGGCCAAATCAGCAACATAACAACCATTTGATATGAGTAAAAGAAAGGATGATAAATTATGAACAAGCTTGAAGTACTAAGATCTGATTATTCTATCAGAAAAAATATGGAAAAACTGGCCGAACAGGACAGAATTCATTTAAACAAAACGGATATCAGCACTTTGAAAATATCTGCCCTGTTGAAAGAAGCATCCATTGCAAACACTGAGCTGGAACAGCTGATACCAGACAAGGCAGAACAAGTACCAGACGGTTCAGCAATTCTGGCTGGACAAAGAGGCGCACTTTCAGCTGACAGTGTATATCAGGCAGTTCCTGATGACCGGGAGGTCTGCACCCTGGAATATACAAAATCCATTAAGAATAACAAACCCCTGGAAAACAATTATCTTGACGGTGTTCGGGGAAATGTCATTAAAACCGAACGGCATGACAGTACCTACTGTCGTGAATTTGACTACAACGATCACCAGGAACTAGCCGCTTCTGGAACAGTTACACTGACAAACAGCAAACATGTATACAAGAAATTTTTCCTAGCCACTGACGCTATAAATAGTAATAAAATTACCAACTGCTTTGCCGGCAAAGAACTGGAAAACGGCGCAGCACTTTCCTTTTGGGTCAGGTTTAACACCAAAGACACGGTACTAGCCAACTGCGGGCTGTTTGCATTTCTAGGTGACCACACCAGACATTATTTTGACGATGCTGCGGCGGCTTCTGAAACCGAATATGTAGATTATACGTCTCACCTGTCTATTACCTGCAATATGAATGCAGAATATGACGAAGCCTTTTCGAATACCTACAAGGCCATCAATGGGATCTGGCATAACAACCCTGATAGGACACTGGCCAAAATTCTTTACAGAGGACACAAAAACTGGATTCATGTAACAACTTCCTTTACCAATGAAGGCATCTGCATTTATCTGAATGGAATCCGCGTACCTTACGAAACCGTATCAACCGGAAAACGTTTCTTCACATCCGGCAGTATAACGGAGCAGGAACGGCATCAGCGGATAAACATACTGGATTTTATCCGAGATGAACACACATCTTTGTATCTTGGACTGACGCTTGATGAAGACAAAATCAGTGACTCTCTTTTGTTTGATGATATTACCTTTTACGATGCATCCGTCCAGGATGATACACAGGCAATGAATCTTTATCAAGAAGCATTGACCATTAATTTACCATAAAGGAGGAATTTAAATGATTCAGGCACAATTAGACAACAATCAATATTTTACCGGAAGATGGGCTTCGATCGGAACACTTGAAAATTCCGTACAGGTATCCCGGTTGCCGGATGTCTGCGCATCCGAACTGGAGAAAACCTCTTATCACTATGAAAATGGAGAATGGTTTTTTGATGAAGAAAGATATCAAAGCCTGCTCCAGAAACAGCAGGCAGAATCCCTGCAAACAGTCAAAGACCAGATGACAGCTCAGACAAAAGAGAAACTTCAGAAATTTCTGAAAGAACATACCATAACCTCTTCTTGTCACAAAGGCATAGAAAAACAATATTCTGTTACACCGGAAAAACAGCAGTATCTGCATTCTATGATCGCCCTGTCGCAGAATAATCCACAGTACCAGCCATCCTGGAATGCTGCCGGAGAAGAAAGTACCTACGACTGGACCACAGAAGAATTGGTACAGCTTTCCATGGAAATTGAGGCATTTGTAAGGCCTTTGGTAACACAACAGCAGGCATTGGAAACAGCAATTCAAAATGCCTGCACACAAGAAGAACTGGAAAAGATTACTATTACCTATCAATAAAAGAGATTGCAGCCGTTCAGCCGCTGCCCTCTTTCATTTTTTAATACTTTTTGATTTGCACTGCAAACAAAAAACACTGTAAACACCGATAAAATCACTGGTTTGGGAACTGCGGTTTCCAAACTGAGATTTTCTTATATGATAGATATCTATTACAATCATAAAAACAGGCAGTTAGAAACACTGCCGGAAATTTAAGGAGGAAAACATTATGAACAACACAAACATGAGCAACCGTGAGGTATGCGACCTTATTTTTGTAGACTATTCTACTAAGAAACCATTTTTAAACCTGGATTTCGCTAATGTCTCCACTACGGAGCTGACTGGTGAATCCGTCTTTGCCTACGGCGGCAAGGGACATCCAAAGCGGGTTCAGTTCGCTGGTGAACGCGGCGGCACCCTGACCATTGAAACGCAGATTCACACCGTAAAATTATGGCAGCTGGTAACCGGCGGGGAGCTCAGCCATTCAGCGAAGTTTATTAAGCGAATCGAAACAGCCGTGGATTCCAACGGTACTTCCATCACCCTGGAAGATACACCGATTCCAGGTACTGTTGCTGTCTATGCAGCAGACGACGACTGCGGAACTGAGCTTGCATTTACCATCTCCGGCAAATCAGTTACACTCGCCTCTGCCCTTTCTGACGGGGACAGGGTGATTGTCTACTATATGAAGGAAGTAACGACTGGTGCAAGCAGGATCAATATTAAATCCACCAGCTTCCCGAAAAACTTTATTGTCTATGGAGATACGGTTATGAAGACGGAGAATGACGAGATTCTGCCTTACAAGCTGACCGCCTATAAGGCAGCGCCTCAGAGCAGTCTGTCCTTAAGCTTCTCCAACAACGGCGATCCAGGTGCCGTTACCATTACCTGCGATTTGATGGCGGATGAAGAGGACAACATCTTAGACCTGGTATTAATTGAAGAATAACCCGTCATAACATACGTTCCGGAGGGCAGCGTTTCTGCCCTCCAGCTTAAAAGCAAAAGAACGAGCACAAACAGAAAACACAAAATAAAGAAAGGACGGTGACATTTATGTCAACCACAACCAATCATACTGTAGTTTTGGGGCTGGATATCCCCAAAACCAAAAAAGCGATTGCAGAGGATCTGAAAAAGGTTCTGAAAGCCATCCGGCCGGAAACCATTCCTCTGGCACTCAAAGATACCGGCAGCCTAACCCGCTCTATTGCCCAGGCCATACAGAACGCATACCAGGAAGCCTTCGCTTCCCTCTCCCCACCGGAAATCCCTCTGGAAGAATGGGAAACCTATGTAAGCGGCATCCAAAATGCCCTGTCAGATATCCTTAAAAAAGCAGACCAGATCCCAGATCTGAAACCACTTCAGGAAGTCTGGACTGCCTGCCAGAACCTATCATCCCTCTATCCAGCCACGCCTGAATCTTCCAGCGCCATAGAAGCATTAATCACGGCTTCCACAGAACTAGAGGATTCCCTAAACCGGCTGATGGAGACCTGGGATACTGTGGTCAGCGCCCTATCCTCTGCCAAGGCACCGGCAAAATCAGAGGCGCTCAGCGGAATATCCGCAGACATAGACAATTTCCTAAAAAAGCTGGAGGCAATCCCCGGAAACCTTTTAGAAAAATACTATAACGAAACCGGCGGTGGTTTTGACAAAACAACTCAATCCTTTCCTAGCTACCGTAAAGTTTAGGGGCGACCCGTATGAATCTTTCCCTGTAGATTATCGTTCATATATACAGGAAGGATAAAGACTTTAATAGTTAAACAGCAGAGAATGACCGGCGCTTAACCGCGGCTGCGCGTGTGGCAGCATACTGCCATGCCAGACAGCAGGACGATTACTATGTCCTCCGGTGCCTGTGAAAGTAACACAGGCCGGGAATATTCCATTCAACTGCCCGGATACCAAACCATGGAACGAAAGGCCATGGCGGCAAATGTGAAAACATGCGGTACGGTAACAACTCCGGCCAGGGAATCATCTGCAGCAGACAGTCCTAAACAGAAACCTGCATGGACTACGTTCATCGAGCATAAGGGCTGGGTGGTCAGTTACCGCTGATCATCAATGTGTGCTCAGGGGATATAAGAGACGCACTTAAAATACAGCAGGAGTGGGCCTGCTTTGCGTTATGCCTATAGCAGATGAGAGGGCTATAGGCAGCCACAAATCGCCAAAAGAAACCCGTTAAAATTTGGACTTGCAGTTCCGGCAGTACCACTGGCTTCCGCCAATCAGGCTTGCAAGCCGTCCGGCTTCACCGCCATAGAGGATCTTATCTATATCACGCATTTTATTGACATTAGTAGAATGACAGTAGGGGCACTTTACTTGAGTGGACTGCCTGCTTTCACGTTCAGCACGTATATTTTCAAGCAGCTGATCTTGATATGCCTGCGTATGGGGACCATATTTTTCATAAAACCGTGCTTTCCATTCTTCTATGGGCTCATATCGCAAAGCCTCCTGGCCAGGACACATTTTTTCATATTTGTCATACCACCATGAGCTATAAAAACTTGGTTCCCCATATTTACGAATATACTTATTAATCACTTCGCTGCCAATCTTAGCATACAACTGTTCCGCATACTGCTCCTTTTCGAATTCAGAAAGTGATTCAAACATTTCACCTGTCATAGAATCCTCCTGGAACGGTGTATTACATTCGGGACAATTCACATCATCTTTGGAAGTTGAGTTATCAGCTGCAATAAAACCACAATTTAAACAATACTTCATCGCTTTCACCTCTCATAATTATTTTGCTTCATTATAACATATAAGCATAGCGATTACAAACTAATATTGAAAATGATAGGAAAAACAATATTAGACAGTATTGGATTATCTAATATAGCAAAAGTAAAAGACAATAAAAAAAATGAAAATGAAATTACATTTCAATTTAATGCAAAAGAATTCGATAAATTTAAAACTAAAATTGACTCAATTAAAAATGACCCTATATTACTCGACATACACTTAAAAGAAAAAAAGTATGATCAAATTGATGGACTGAAAGACTACATTCAAAACACAAAAAAAATCAGCAAAACTTCTATAAATAAAATATTGGACGACGACTCTTATGCAAAGAAAACAAAAAATGCCAAGGGATACCAGGGTGTCAAATCTGCCATTGAAACATACAATGCTGGCATTCTCGACAATTCCTTAGACACAGACAAATTCCTGAAAGCCATGGAGCAGACCAACCCAGCCCTGGCAAAAGCTATGACTCAATTCAAAAACGGCAAGATGACATTGGGCAATTATGCTGCTTCTCTCGCGCATACTACCGCCAAAACACTGGCTCTCGAAGCCGGTTCCATGGCTCTGAACGCAGCTGTCAGCATGGGGATTTCCGTGCTCACAAGCGTAATAACCGGAGGCATTCAATATCTGCTTGAGGCCGATGACAGATACCTAGAATCCCAACAGAACATCATTGACAAAGCCAATGAAAATATCACTAGATATGATGAAGAAATAAACTCCCTGGAGTCCCTGCAGAGCAAGTTGGCTGCCACAGCCGGTGACAAAGCAGAACTAGCCAAAATCAGCGGCGAACTAAACTCTGCCATTGGCTCAACTCCTGGACTGCTGGAAGGTGAAGGGAATGCCTATGACATTGCCAATAAAAAGCTCCGTGACCGGATTGCCCTGTTAAAGCAGGAAAAAGAGGAAGCGGTTAAGGATAAGGTTAACGCCGCAAACGAAATCTACAAAAATCAAGAGGTAAATAACAGCTTTGGGGTGGATGTAGATATCCGTACATTCCGTAAATACCAGGATGTATATGAAGTCTATAAAAAGATTGCAGACGGCAGCATGAAAAAGGTACAGCTGGAATCCACAGTAAACGGTAACAAAACTGTTATCCAAATGGAAGAAGATAATAGAAAAAAATTAGAACAGGCTTATGGAAAAGAAGTTGGCAGCAAACTATATATTCCTGGCAGGAGCAAGCCACTGAGTATAAAAAAAGGTGCTACCGAAAACGAAATATGGGCAGCCGTATTCGAAGACACCGAAGAATTCACCTTTGGCACACCCAATGTAACTGAAATCAATGAATACTTCAACAAGCAGTTAAATACAGTAAATGATATCTTTAATGAATACCTCTCCAAACAGAAGGACGGGATGCTGGCACAGATAGATTCCACATCCTTTCTAACAGATCTGGTTTATGCTGCCTATACGCCGAAAGAAATTCAAAAAGTATTCCAGTCCCTTTCAGAAGATTCCAATCTGGAAGCCGCAGTAGCAGACTTTTACCAATCAATTAGACAAGAAGATGCCAATGCCTCTTCCATATATACGAATTTGGAACATGCCTTTCAGAATGCTTACAAAGAACATCCAGAATCAAAGGAGGTTCTTGAAGAATTGTTCTATCGGATGACCTCTGATATTGACGAAATGATATCCGGTACTGCTGCTTCCATCCCCCTTCCTGATGTCCTCTTTTCCGCTGATTTCACACCATACAGAAAAGAATTGACAGAATTGGAAAAAGCCGGCCGCTTAGATGCTTCTGTCCTGCAATCCAATGAGCACTATAAACGCTTACTTACCGAAACCGGACTTACCGCTGACCAGGCATTATCTTCTATTAGAAAGTATGTCTCTGAACTTAGCAGCTGGTCTGATGGAATTGACTCCATCCAGGGCGCGTACAGCAGCGTCAGCGCTGCCATTACGGAATATAATGAAAATGGTAGTTTTTCATTGGATACCCTTCAGAAACTGTTATCCCTGGATGACTCTTATTTATCCATGCTGATTGACGAAAACGGAAACTTAACACTGAATGAAGAAGCTTATAAGTCATTGGCATTAGCTCGTCTGGATGAAGCCGAAGCAGAAGCGGTACAATCCGCCATGCGTGACCTGGAAAGTATTACCAGTGAAGCGGCTGCTGTAAAATATCTGGAAGAAAACAATTATAACCTTGCCAATTCTGCTTATACAGCTGCTGGAGCCTACGCAGAATTTTCCACACAATTAGCTTCCTTACGGTCGCAGCAAGGATTAGATGATTCCTCAAAACAGGCAATTGACAGTATTGAAAGCACACTGAATGCCAAAATGTCAATCATTAATAATTCCAGAAAATCCGTAAAATCCGGTAATGCATTTGAAGCATCCAACAATGCACAAAAGAAAGAGGAATCCCTGCCTGACAAAGAAGAGACGGCTCCCCAGATCTCAAAGAGCGAAAAACAAATCGATTTCTTCGAATACCGCTTAACGGAACTGGATCACGCCATCAGCACAGTGGAAAGCCACATGAACAATTTTACCGGCTCCGCTGCCAAGAACCTAGCAATTGACAGCCTGATTAAAATTAATACCGATAAACAGTCCGACCTGCAGAAATCCCTCTCCCTCTATACCCACATGGCAGAAGAGGAATTGGCCAAGATACCGGCCCAGTTTCAGCAAATGGCACAGAACGGAGCTGTCAACATCACAGACTTTATCGAAACTGCAGATGATGAAAACGGCACGATTGCAGAAGCGATAGAAAATTACCGCAAGTGGGCAGAAAAAGTGGATGAAACTTCTAACAGTATAGAAGAATTGAATTCTACGCTGCGCCAGCTTGAACTGGACAAGTTCAACAATATAGCCGACGATTACACAAAATTGCTGGATACCATTACCCTGTCTACTGATAAATTAAATGCATTAATTGATACACAAGAAAAAATAGATGGTACCACTAGCAAAAGGTTTTACGAAGAACTGATTACCCAGACTAATCTGCAGCTGGATTATCTGCAGAAGAAAAGAGATGCCTTAGAACAGCAGATGCGCTCGGCCATAAGCAACGGAATCCGAATCGGCTCGGACGAATGGAGAGAGATGGAAAGCGCTCTGGACAATGTTGATAAAGAAATCATCCAGTGCACCGGATCTATCGAAGATTTTAACGATGCCATCCGGGACATTGACTTAGCCAAATATGATAAAACTAATGACGCCTTTCAGGATATCCACGATGAAATCCAGAACCTGCTTGACCTGTCAGAACATGATAAAGTCCTGGACGATTCCGGCAGCTTTACCCAGTCTGCCATTACACAAATGGGGGCTCTGGGCCAGAAATATGTCCTTGCCAAAAGGCAGCAGGAGGAAGCCAAACGTTCCCTCCAAGAATTGGAGGAAGCCCATAAAAAGGGAGCTGTCAATGAAGAAGAATATCGAGAGCTCCGGCGGAAATACAATGCCGATCTCAATGAATCCGTCCAGCTTCAGAAAGATATCAAAGACTCGGTCTTCGAATTTAAAAAACAGGCCGTTGATAAAGAAATAGAATCAATCAATGAAGCCAGGGATGCTTATCAGAAATATATTGAAACCAAAAAGGAAGCCCTGGACAAAGAACAAAACAGCCATGACTTCCAGAAAGATGTAAATGATAAACGCCAAGATCTGACTTCTCTGGACAACCAGATCAACCAGCTGACCGGCAAAGATGATGATACGCTGGCCAGAAGGGAGGAATTAATTCAGGAACGAAAGGAAAAACAAGAAGAACTGGATGAATTGTTATACAGACATTCCATTGACCTGCAGAAAGAAACCCTGGACCAAGAGTATGAAAATTACTCAGAATCCTGTGACAATAAAATTGCAAAAGCGGAAGAATCGGTAGCAGCCATTACCGAAAATATTGAACTTGCCTTTTCAGAAATGATGACCCTGATTTCTGAGCAAGCGGATACTTATCTGGACGGCCTGAATACCTTATGTTCCGAATATGGCCTAAACGTTTCTGCAAATCTTACAACTCCCTGGCAGAATGGGGAAAATGCACTTGGAATTTATAATGGTGTTATGCTTTACCATACAGGTTCCTTCAATTCCATGCTGGATGGAGTGAAGCAGCATATCTATAACGATGGAATAGAAGCAGACATTACCGCCGATAAGCTAGTCAACACGTTCGGCGTCAGCGCACAACCCCTGCGGACTGAACTTGACCACATATGGGACGGCCTCAAAAACGATATCGAACGTTCTTCAGCGTTATCCAGCTCGGTATGGGGATTATTCAATAACCAGAATTCAACACCTCTTATCACACAATTCAACAATGTGGCCTCTTCTATTGAACAGGTATCGGATAAATTAAAAGAAGCAACCGACCGTATGCGCGATGCCTCAAATGCATACAACGATACATCAAACGCAGACAAAACAAATTCTCCGATCTTCCGTCTGGCCCATTACCGGGACGGAACTTCAATTAAACTTGAATCACGGGATATTATCAATGCCAGAAGAGAAGCCGCATCTTATAATGATGACTACTATCATCTTCAACAATACGTAGATGGCCACTGGATAGGCATCTATCAAAAAGGCGGGCTTGTCACTCCTAGCAAAGAACATCCCTTACTAAAGAAGCTGGCAAATTCCGTAGGCGAAGACACTATGGCAGCTGTAAAATACGGCGAACGCATTTTAACGCCGCAGCAGAATGCTGCCTTTGAAAAACTGGTCAGCCTTGCTTCTGAGCGGTTCCACTTTGAACCAGATATTCCGCTCCACGGCCCGCTGCTTAACCTTCCCGTTCCAGAATCAAATATGGTTCAAACCCTGAACATTACCTCCCCTCTGGTCAATATCCAGGGAAATGTAGGGGATGCGGAGATCCGGAAAATGGAAAAAGTAGTAGATAAAAAACTAAAAGAAATGCTGTATAAACAAACCGCTGCCCTGCGGACCTATATGGGCGTTAAATAATAGGTCCAACAATGCCGGCCATCAAATCAATGGCCGGCATAATTATAACCAAAAATATAACTATAACAAAAAGAAAGGATGATTATTATGATTTTTGGATCACATTTTATATTTGACGGAACAGACTCCCGAATGTTTGATCTGTTCCTCTGCTCTTTCGAGGGGGCACAGAACGAAAGCCTGTCCATGGGGCTTGGAATGGAGGGGATTACAACCGAATTGCGGGATCGTACAATAGATTACGGTGGAAAATGGACAGAAAAAATTGCTTTTGAATTCTCTGTCGCTCATGGAGAGGGACGTGAAGGCGAACCGTTTAGCAAACAGGATATCCGTGAAATTACAAGCTGGCTGACCGCCTCTAAAGATTTGAAATGGCTTGCCATATATGACGATGAAGAGATGGAATACTGGTATTATTGCCGGTTTACCAACATTGAAACCAGGCGGCTGAACGGAACTGTCATCGGATTCAATCTGGAAGTGGAATGCGACTCCCAGTTTGCCTATTCCGAATTAAAAACCATTAATTTCTCATTTACGACCGATGACCGTACTACTGAAGAAGGAACACCCTATACTCTTGATGCGGTATTTTCCCATTCTGTTAACAAACAAAACCTCTATCCATACCGCAATAATAAGAACCTCTCGATTGATACCACCATGCAGTCGAACCGTCATATCGGCTATATTAAACTGCGGGGAGCAGATCTTAGGACAAGCCTGTATCTGCCGGATTCTTCCAATCCCCAGCGCTATACTGCCGACCAGTTAATTGGCGTGCGTATTCAGATTCATGATGATGAAAACGAGCTTTACCGTCTGGAAGGTTACCGGGAATATAATGCTGATGAACGGGAAAATTCTAGTTATAATCAGAAGAACCTGATTTCATTCCTTTACCGGGAAAGCAACGGCACTGTCGACACCAGCAAAAATACCGGGTTCTATTACTTTGATGCTTCCGAACAAGCAGCTGGCAGGATCTATAATCTATGCCTTTATTATTATATTCCGAACCAGAACTTTATACCGAATGGGCTGACTACCGGGCAGCAGGTATACGATTCCTTTCTGAAGAAAAAATTTCAGAATATTATCATTACCCCGATTTTCAGAACTGGCAATATTAATAAAACCTTTACCATTCATTCGGATGTGGATGATACCTACCCTAATATTTATATTCGGTCCCATTCAAATAACAGCAGCCAATGCTGTAATATTTACATCAAAAATAATGCCGTCAGCCATTCCAGCCTGCAGTTTCAGTATGTGCCGGATGATACCCCGATTTATATTGATACCTCAAATATGCTGATCTGTAAAGGCTCACCGGATACCGGACTTTCTCTAATTGATGAATCCTACATTGATCATATAGAAGATTTTATCCGATTTAAAAAAGGACTGAACTCAATTACCATCAATGCAGCCGCCTATGACAGCAATATACCCACGCAGGTGGATGTAACATTTGAATACAGAGAAAAATATAAGGCAGGTGTATTTTAATGGATTTTAAACATATATTTAACTCCGAAGCAAAAATGCCTATGGCTTATGCCATCTATGGCATGGTAGATAAAAAACGATGTTATTTCTACCCAATGAACCTAAAGATTGACCTGAAACTGGATACCTATAGTGAAATAACCTTTGATGCGGATTATTATTATTTTAATGAAACAACGAAAGTCAAATATAAAAATCCCCTATATGATTTCCTGGATTGTTCCCGGATCATTCATATAGAATCCATAGGATTTTTCAAAATTGTTGCGGTATCCATAGAAAGCGACGGATACCGGGAATCTAAACACATAGAGGCTTACAGCATAGAATATGAACTGACTACTAAGTTTATGAATGAACTGACGGTACGCCTTCATGAACAAGGTGACAATATGGTTCTGTATAACAGTTCCGACAAAAAATTAAGTGTATTAAATAAAGTATTGGAACATACCCGCTGGAATGTTGGATATTGTGATCCAGATCTTGCTGCCACTCCGATTCCTCTTGACCTGGACCGAACTTCAAAATATGATATTCTCATGTCCGAAATTAGGGAAATCTGCAATTGCAATATTATTTTTGACCCAGAGCATTATCTTGTCAATATTTATCCCAAAGATTATTCTGAAAAAGATACGAATATTTATATATCTTTTGATAATCTCATGTTAAATGCAGAAGTCCGCTACAAAGAGAATGATATCCGCACTTCCCTGCGGGTGGAAGGAAATAATATCAGTATCCGGGATATTAATGGAGGCAGCAATATCATTACCGATCTAAGCTACTATGCACATAAAGACTGGATGGGCAGCGAGCTGGCTTACAAATATAAACAATACAAGAACGAACGAAAACGCCGGCTGTCTTATTATGAAGAATTTCAGAAATACCTTACTACCCTGCAGTTGAAATACGGCGGCCTTAAGAATAACCGGCCCTATAATGACCAGCATTTATGGAAATCCATTCATTTCAGCAGGCAGCGCTATGATAATTATTACGATTATCAATATGTATTAGATATCCTTGATTTTGAAGAAGAACTTCATGAGGAATACGCAAAAGACCAACCAGACCAAACACGCATCGACCGTTTCCTCTCATCTTTGAATCGTATGACTATGCGAGCTATTAATTATTTCTGCTTTGGTAGAAATGCCGATTCCGATATGCATAGCGAAGACTTTATTGATCAGCTGCAATATGGCAGTTCCTATATGGAAGAAGGAATTGCTGCACTAAATCAGTTGATTGAAAGCGAACAGGAAAAGGCAGCTTTTGATTCCAAATATATTTCCAAAGAGCATTACTATCAATGTATGTTAACGAATTTCTATCAGGCTGGAAAAGACAATAGAAAAAGCGAGGAAGATAAATTCCAGAAAACAATTGCCGCTTTTCAGGAGATATTAAGTATCCTAAATCATTCCTATACTTATGAAGGCTTTATCTATCCAGTACCCGAAACTTGTATTTTCAATAACAAAAGCCAACTGAATACAAAACACGGTGTATGGGCGCTGGATGAAGCATTTGATCAAGCGTTTATCCGCAATGATTTTGATTATATCATAGCTAATACCAAACACTTTTCGGCTCTGTGGCATGCAGACCAAGATCTGGCTGCCGGAGTGGTTCGAATTAAAGATACCGTTGATGACGATGGAAATGCAGTCAAAGAAGAAGAAACATTTGACCCGATAAGAGTGGATGGAAGCAACACTTTAATCAATTTGCTGTTGTCTTATTATCTGGAACATGAATATAGCGGCAGTTCTGGTATCAATATTAAAAATTATTTAAACATTTCCGGAAACCCCTATTTTACGAATAAAGAAATAGAATTACTGAACTATCTGGAATTGGAAGACGAATACAAAGATAATAACTTTAAGTTGTATAAGGATGATTCCAAAGCAGTCACACTTGACAAAGCCCGCCGGCTTTATGAGGCAGGAGAACGTAAATTATTAGAAATGTGTTCGCCTTCCCTGTCCTTTACTTCGGATATCCTGAATCCATTTATGCTGCAGGTCTATCGTTCCATTACGGAAGCAGACGCCTTTTCTTTGGGCCGCAAGATCCAGATTATATTACGGAACGATTATATATTAGAAGCAGAATTATCCGAGATTTCCATTGATTTTTCGGACATTTCCAATCCTCTATCCTTTACTTACAGCAATGTATCAAATGCCAGTTCTCCCGATCCACTGCGGGAAATCCAAAAACTAGGAAGTATTTATAGCAGATTAAAAGATGCACTCATAAAACTATCAGAATTAGAATTCAACATGGAGCAGATGAAACAATAGCAAACATATGTTCTTTTACAAAAAATCTGCCGCATGAAACACCATTTTTTCATGTGGCAGATTTTTTGCGTAATTCACTATCAAAATTTTACTTACCAAATTTCCTACTTTTATTTTGCTGATTTCACTTCTGTGACCAGATCGGTCGTCTCTGACAATACCTCTTCTGATTTTTCCCCGATCAAAAAAAGATTCGCTTTCATTTCCGCATCCAGTACACAGGCTGGATTCTGTGCAAGTTCCTGGGGAAGCTTTTCTACAGCTGCTTCATTGAGGCAGACATAAGCGAATTCCTCTTCCAGTTTTGCGTAATTCTCCGGTCTTAATACAAAGTCAATAAACAGCTGTGCTTCCTTCTTATGTCTGGAACCCTTTAAGAGAACAAAATTATCAATGCTTAAAGAAACCGGTGATTCTTTCATCACAATTTCCAGATCCTTATTTTCATTCATAGCCTGTACTGAATCACCACTATAGATATAAGCCGCAGCGATTTCATTCCTAGCCAGCATGGTTCTTCCATCCGCTACCTGCGCATAAGATTTCACATTCTTGTTCAGATCCATGAGGAATTTCTTGCTGTTCTTTAAACTCTTTACATCTTTCTTAGACGGGTCCATGTCCAGTCCCATCATAGCAAGATTGGTAATGGCTTCATTATCATCTACTACCACAACATTATCTTTCAGCTTTTCATTCAGTAAATCCTCTGCCTTTTTAATCTCGACTCCCAGTTCTTCCAGCTTCTTTGTATTTCCAATCGTCAACATAGCGGTTCCCATATAGGGCACGGTATATTTGTTGCCTTTATCATAATCCAGATCCAGATAATCCTTATAAATATTATCCAGATTGGTAATAGCTCCTTCATCAAATGGCTCTAGCAAATCATTTTCTATCAAAGCCCCTATAAAAAAATTCGTTGGTACTGCAATATCGAATTCCCCTTCACTTCCGGTCAATAGCTTTGCCAGCATTTCATCGTTTGATTCATAAACGGTTTCCACCACTTTAATGCCGTATTCCTTCTCAAAATCTTCCAGAATCTCCGGAATCATATACTCAGACCAGTTATACAGATATAATTCGTCCGCATAACCATTCCCATCCTTATCCTCATTCTCGGAAGACGAACCACAGCCGGTAAGGATCATAATCATACATGCAAAGGACATTGCCAGTGCCAGCATCTTCTTTTTCATTTTATAACTATTCCTCCTGTTCCTTAATATATTTTCCCTGAATAAATATATGTTTTACTTTAGCAGTATATAATTGTGAGGGCTCGATTGTCAACAGATTTTTATCAAATATTACAAAATCTGCATCTTTTCCTGCCGCAAGAGTTCCGCAGCTTTGTTCCAGCCCCCCCTGTTTTGCTCCATTCGTGGTAAGAACCATCAGCGCCTCCTCCACTGTCAGCGCCTCGCTGGGATTCAGCGGTTCAAAGGGCCCATATTTATGTTCTCCACGATTTACCATAATATGCAGGCTGTTCATAACCATTGCCGGAATGGTCACTGGAAAATCACTGGCCTGCGTCAATAGACATCCCGCCTTTATGAAAGAGCGGACCGGATATTCCTTCTCTGCCCGCTCCAGACCTAGATATGGCTTCTCCAGCTTTTCATAATATAGGCTATCCCTTGTATGCCAGTAGGGATTGACTACCACACAAACTCCCAATTTAGCCAGTTCTGCAAACTGGTGTTCTCCCACAATCTGCACATGGGTCACAGCATGAGGAATCGATATCACATATCCAGCCTCTTTCGCCGCCCGAAATGCCTGAATTGCCATCTGTAAAGCTCCATCCCCAATTGTATGAATATGCACTTGAAACTGATTTAACACTGCCTTTTTCACAACCTCATTACATCGCTCCTGAGTCCAGAGCGGTTCTCCGCAGCTGTCCGGCCTGTCCGCATAGGGCTCCTGCAGATATGCCGTATGCCCCTCAAGCACACCATCAATAAATATCTTAATCGTATTCAGACTGTAACGGCTGCTACCAACTGCTCTGGCCCGCTTCCGGTATTCACAGGCCCTCTCAATCCCCTGATCAATATCATCCGATGGATACAGCATATATCCTACCTGGTATTGAAGCAGCAATTTTCCTTCCTCTGCCAATTCTTCATATGCCCGGATGCATACTTCATAATCTCTTTGTGGATTCAACATCGGTTCAAATACATGGGTAATCCCCTGTGCCAGTGCTTCCTCCTGATACCGCAGAACCGCCTGCTTCACCTTATTAAGCTCCAACCTTGGCAGAAGCGGAACCATAAGAACATCTGCCGCTTCTTTCAGCCATCCGGTCGGCGTCCCATTCTCATACCGTACAATCTCACCCCCGAAAACTTCCGCAGTATCCTGATCAATACCTGCCATCTCCAAAGCCTTAGAAGACACCCACATGGAATGCGCATCCTCTCCGATCGCAATAATCGGAATTTCCCGGCTGATCTCATCCAGCATACATGCCTGCGGTCCCGGTTCTTCAAACACACCATTCCGATAACCACGCCCCATAAGTACCCGGCTCTGCGGATGCTCTTTTAAAAATTTTTTATAAATCTGAATATACTCTTCTACCGATTCTCCTTTATAGAGCGGTGCATAATTTAAAATCTCATACATACTTGTCACATGTGCATGCCCTTCTGTCATCCCTGGAAGAATCAGTCCGTTCTCTTCCCTTAAGATCCGCGTCTCCTCACCAATAAAAGAACTTACTCCCTCACAGCTTCCTACATAAAGAATCTTCTTCCCCTTAACAGCCATTGCCTGTTCTATGGTTCCTTCCCCTGTAAAAATACAACCATATATCACATAATCTGCACTTGTCGTTTTCATATCCATCTCCTTTTATAAATTGATAGATGATAGGTAATTGCAAAAGTTTTACTCAAGCGACGAGTTTGAACAATAGATACAAAAATTCCGCTCAAAGACATTTTTGATTCGCTACATTTTTGTATCTATTGCCCAAACTCTAACAGTGAAACGAGAGTTTCGCAAATGCCTAATCCTAATTACTAGGTAATAGGCGACTGCATAAGTCGGATCTACTACCTATTATTTAATTACAAAACTCCGCAATGCCACTCCACATAAAGTAGACCCATGCGAAATTCAACATTCATAATCAGATTTTAGGCAACACATACAAAAACAGAGCGAATCCAAAACGTCTTTGAGCGATGTTTTTGTATGTGTTGTCTAAAATCGTCGCCCTAATGCCCCCTTCGCATCCCCCACTACACATAACGTATTTTCTCGTTCGGCAGCCATTTCTCCAAGATCTCAGCCAATTTCTCATTCTCAATAGGCTTCGCCAGAAAATCATTCATATCTGCTTCAATAAACTGTTTTTCCATTCCATTAACCGCATTGGCCGATAATGCAATGATAACCAGCTGTTCTTTACAATATTCACTGATTTTCCTAATTAATCCGGCTGCTTCTATCCCGTCCATATCCGGCATTAGATGATCCATAAATACCAAATCATAACGATCATCCTGTTTGAGAATTTCAATGGCATCCATTCCGCTGTTTACTTCTACCGGCACAATTCCATAACGCTTGAGCATTCCTGCAGCTACTTTTAGATTCACACGGTTGTCGTCCACAACCAGAACCTTTGCTTCTACTGCTTCAAAGGACTGTACTGCTTTCTTTATTGGAATCTGCTGTCTCTTCTTGTTAAAATTACAGGGGCTGGCATCGATCACCTTCTGATGAATATAGAATTGAAACTGACTTCCTTTCTCATATTCGCTCTTTACCCAGATTCTTCCCTGCATCAGATCTACCAGCAACCTACAGATGGACAGTCCAAGTCCGGTTCCTTCAATTCCTTGGTTGCGTCTTTGATCTACCTGCTCAAATGCCTCGAACAGTTTACTCTGGTCTTCTTTCTTAATTCCCCTTCCAGTATCAATGACAGAAATATACAGACGGCCTTCAGGCTCTTTCGGACGATCCGCAGATGAACGGTCCATTTCAAATGATACTTTTAATGTTACGCTTCCAGTATCTGTAAATTTAATTGCGTTATTCATGAGGTTGATAATAATCTGTCGTATCCGGTTTTTATCACCATGCAGCTTCAGCGGCGTCTGATCGTCCATCTCCGTAATCAGCTGAATCGGCTTGTCCTTAGCCCGGATTTTCATAATATTCATTACTTCACGAACCATGGCATTGATGGAATAAGTATCCTCAATCAAATCCATTCTCCCGGATTCTATTTTAGAAAAGTCCAGAATATCATTGATAATGCTGATTAAATGTTCTCCTGCTGTATGAATGGTTCCTGTATATTCCCTGGCCTGGTCTGACAATTCTTCGTCTAGCAAAAGATCGGCCATTCCGCAGATGGCGTTCATAGGAGTACGGATCTCATGCGACATATTTGCCAGAAAAGCACTTTTACTCTTATTAGCACTCTCGGCCTCTTCTTTTAGTTCTTCCATTTCTATTAGGTTGCTCTTGGTCTTGGCTGTATATTCCACTGCTACAGAAGCAAGGGCGCCGCAGCCTACAATAATGCAGCATACCACAATTGCTGTGTTAATCCCTGTGATCATATGTATCATTGTCAGATTGTCCAGTACTATGCGTGGTGGATTTTTTATTTCCAATAATATTGCTGCACTTAAAAATATTATCATTATCAGCAGGGAAGGCAGCAAAATCCGATATCGTTTCTTTAATCTGCCATCCAGATAATTAATATCAATGACATATTTGGTTAGATAGGCAAACGGCAGCAGCGCCATACTATAGAATCGAAACCAGCATACATCATTCATAGAATATACCATGTATAATGAAAATATCATAACTTCCAGTGAAATTAGAATATAAAGAGGCAGAATGTTCCATTGCTTAAATGATAACACGATACAGAGCAGATAAACTGCCCAGCTGATATAATTCACCTTTGCCAGCTCTGATTGCCCCACTAGATTCAGAAAAATAAACAATATGACATGAACCAGCAGAAGCAAAACGGATACTACCCGCAGGAAAAGATAATAATTTTCTGCACGGAACAGCCAGCCAAGTTTCCTCATAATTGGCCCCGATACTAAATGCCTGGCTTCTTCTGTCATATTTCCGATTGCAGTCTGTTTTAATTTAGGATTAATTTTTTCACACATACAGCATATCCTTCTTTTCTTGTTTATTAAAACTTATTTTCTTTGGTTTCGTACCATAGTTCTAATTAAGCTTCATTATACACCTAAACCAATGACTTGAAAAGAATTATTTTGCACATTTTAAGGGCATGCATTCCGTAAATAGGAAATACATGCCCTGTATACTTTTTATTCTCTATTTAGGATTTTCATTTTGACGGCCATAGGACTGTTTTCTTTTGAGAAATACGACTGCTACTATAGCTGCTGCCAACAATACAACGCCTGTAATTGCACCATACAGCGCCAATTTATTGTTGATAAATCGAATCCATAAATTTGTAGTTACATAAAAATCCGTTACTTCTGCCTTACTTTGGTTTCCTGCTGCATCGACAGCGATTACCTGAATATTTTGGCTCTGATTAGAATTGGCAATAGCGATTTGATAATTCTCATTTTTGTCTGCTTTCTCCTTAATCTCATTTTTATCATAAGAAGCAGCCACTTCTCCATTCAGCAGAATTTGAATTTCTTTCACAAATGTATTATCTCCAACAGAGATAGAAGCATTCTGGGAATCAAATGGATACGTTTCTCCATCCTTTAGATTCAGGATACTTAAGTTCGGGCTGGTTTTATCTACATGAAAATTAATCTCGGCCTTTTTATTCTCATCCTCTAAATTATTCTGTGAAATATTCTCGGCTCCGTCTACAGAATACAGCCGAATGCCATAATTACCATCCTCGCTGTAATTCTCTTTATAGATAGTATAAGTATAGACACTCCACTCGCCGTCCTGTCCCGCCTTTTCCATACGATAATCTCTTCCCGCCTGCAGGTCGCTTGGTATATTATCCTTTGACAAAGTTACAATCACACTGTCCTGTTGTAGAGGATCTACGTTAATTTCTCGTACTACAATATCTACAGGTACATTGGTATAGGTATGATTGATGGATACGGTCTCTTCACTCAGCTCGTAAGTGAAACCATGCCTGTTCACTGAAAATCGACAGGTAACGCTATTAGTCCTTCCTGCTTTATCTGTGGCATTGGCCGTTAATGTATAAATATCATCCTCCCTAATGTTATCAAATTCAAAGGTTCTCGAATCTGCACTGCGGCTGTCTTCACCGGATAGCTCCATAATCTCCCCCTGTGAGGCTCCTGTGAGAATGATCTGCGTCTTCTCCGCATCCAAGTTCACATCTGTAAATGTTACAGTTGGCTGAATGAGCTCCTCATTGTATGCATGTCGGTCTTCCACTCCGGTAATCTTTATCGCCGGATCATTCTGATCGACACAGAACATTTGTTCTTCTATGGGTGCTGCCTGATTGCCTGCCATATCGGTATACTGGACCGCTATGGAATAATTGGCATCCTCACTGTCAAAGGTAATACTTGCCGTCCTGGTATCTCCGCTTGTAGTCCATCCTCCAACCGCCGGCGCATTACCCAGGTCAGTCCCATTATTATCTTTGGAAGTAATCGTTACCATTGCTCTGGATTCATCAAAATTATGCTCTTCAATGGTAATCATTGCGACTCTTGCTTTCTGATAATAATAATGATCGACTACGGAAGTACTGGCATCGTCATTATAAGATAGAGAAATAACAGGCAGGGTTCTGTCAATAGTGAACTCTGTCGGGGTCACGGAATTTCCGTAATCTACTCCTGGTGCCTGATTCCCTGCCAGATCAGCATACTGAATGTCAAAGGTATAATCTCCGTCTGCTTCATATTCAATTCTCATTGTGTATACGGTATCATCTTCATTGCCGGTTCCTCTGCTCTGAGTCCATTCTCCATAGGAGGGCAGTATCGTTTCACTATTTGTTATGGTTACCACGACATCTTCTGCTCGGAAATTTCTTTCTGTAATTCTTATTTCAGCGGTGCGGGCTTCTTTAAAATAACCTTCATGTTCCGAATCATCCTCATTATTGGAATAGGATACCTGAATCTGTGGCGCTGTTGTATCAATGCTGAATACGATAGATTCGGAAGAATGATTTCCGGCACGATCTGTAAACTCTAAAGTTACAACTACCGTATTACTGTTATTTCTAACCATAATGGTCTTCTCCAGTACGGTTCTGATATTTTTATCAGAATTTAAGATATTCCATTCAGTATCACCAAGCAGTTCTCCCTGGCCGTCAATATCCAGATGGCCGGACTGGTTATTCTCTGAATCCCCAGCTGCTTCTACTCTCCAGTCTATTGTGCGGATACCGGAAAATGTATCTTCTACATACAAAGTAACCGGAACGCTGGTATAGTATAAATCCAGTCCTTGTGTATCTTTTTTATCTGTTTCTGGTTTTGCCAGCTGTACCTTTGAAGTAGAACGGTGTAATTGGGGACTTTCCTGAATCACACCTTCTAGCGACTGTTCACTGCCAACGTTTCCGACATGATCAACGGCTGTTGTATATACCTTTCCCTTAAAATCTACTGGAAGATCAATTGCGATCTGATTATTGACACACTCTCCAATACCATTGGACGTTTCGCCATTTACATTTACCAGGCGATATTCAATTTTCCATAATCCTGAAGATGGTACTAAATCCTCTGCCGTTACCAGAAGCCTTGCCGGTTCCTGAAAATAATAGCCATATTGATCTGTAATGGCTGGTACTCCCTGTCCTTCTATACTGCCTGCTGTTTCAAATCTATATGCGGTCACCCTTGGATGGTCTGTATCGGTATAAATCTGTTTTGACGTCTGTGTAACATTATCTGCGTTATCTACTGCAGTTATATTCATAAGATAGAACCCGTCACTGTTTCTGATTACACCCTGCGTTCCTGTGCTGGCTGAATAAGTGTTCTCTTTTAATTGCCGTGCATGTTCCTTCTGATTAATGACATCCGTCCCATTTATGTCAACTTTAACTGAGCGAATTCCAGAATCGGAATCCGTTACTTTCGCCGTATAGACAATATCGGATTTGTACCAGAGTTCTTCTCTGCCATTATGATTATTAATATAATCTGGATTGGGAACCGTTATTTCAATATCTGGTTTCTGAATTTCCAGCATTAGTCCATCATTTCGGATATTCTTATTATAGCTGCTGATAGATTGCCGTTCTGTTGTATGACCGGTATGATCTATAATCTCTACCTGCAGCTTCTCTTCATTGAGCGGCAGCTTCATTTCAAAATATGCCTTTTTTACGATTCTTCCGCTGCTGTCTGTCTCTTCTTCAATCCACACTGGCAGCAGTGTTTTGATTCCGGCATATAACTTCACTTGATCCTGCTCAATACCAGATGAAGGAGCTGCATCGGTATAACTTAATTCCACATAGACATTACCATTATAAAAGTTTCCAAAAGGCAGATAGTGATTCGTTTGATCCAGCTCTATCTCGCTATGATTACGGTCCAATATGCGGATATGCTTAATCTCTGGTTTGTCTTTGTCAATATAGAAAATCCGCTCCTCTTGGGCTGTATTTCCTGCATGATCCTCCACTTGTATCTGCAATACATACTTGCCGTCTTCCTGAATCTTTACTTGATTGGTATGGATATCCAGCTGAACCTCATGTACTACTTGGATCTCCTGCATTGGCTGGCTTTTTAACTGCTCATCATTCATATTTCTATCTATGAGTGTTACTTCATTCAGATCCACCCGAATGGAACGCAGACCAGATTCTGGGTCTTTTACTTCCATATTAATAGGAATATCGGACTGATACCAGATTTCGTCTTCATTCTTTTCCGTTCTGATATAATCTGGTTCTGACATGCTGATACTGATCTGCGGTTTTTGTTTTTCAAGCATAAGTCCATCATGAGCGATATTCTCATTATAAGCATGAATGGGTTGTTTTCCTGTTGTATGGCCTGTCTGATCAGTAATCTCTACCTGCAGCTTCTCTTCGTCTATGGGAAGCTGCATTTCAAAATATGCTTTTTTTATGATTCTTCCGCTATTGTCTGTTTCTTCTTCAATTCGAGCTGGCAGCAGTGTTTTGGTTCCGGCATATAACTTCACTTGATCCTGTTCAATACCAGATGAGGGAGCTGTATCTATATAGCTTAACTCTACATAGACATTTTCATTATAAAAGTTTCCAAAAGGCAGATAGTGATTGGTTTGATCCAGTCCTATATCGGTATGATTATCGTTCAATATACGGATATGCTTAATTTCTGGTTTGTCCCTATCAATATAGAGAATTCGTTCCTCCTTGGATTGATTGCCTGCGTTATCCTCTGCCTGTATCTGCAATACATACTGGGTGGCACTTTTCTCATTTCACTGCTTGCCTACATAGATAGGAACAACAAGCGAAAATAAATAAGCCTACCTTGTACTTGGCAGTCCAGGTAGGCTTATAGTCCATTCTGGAGGCTAACCACTTTGTGGGTGGCTGCTCCTTTTCTATAATATAACATTTCTGAATCTGAAAATCAACATTTTTTTGAAATCATGGAAGATTATACAGCTTGCAAAACCCATACTATATTCAAGGATGATTCCTTACAGGTTCAAAACATAACTGGCATCAGTAAAGGTATTTATCATAATTCGCCATTTCTTATTAAACAGGTACTGACACTTGCCTGTATATATTCCGCATTGATAAACAGACTTTTTCCTCTGGCTTCCTGTCGCTCATTCTTTTCCTTATAGTCATAAGTAAAGATAGGAAGTATTGTTGGTAAGATGCTCGGACTAGATGCATAGAACTTGGTCGCTACAGTGATGATGTTCCAATCATCCTGGATAGTATTATTTTCGGGTATTACTTACAATAAAAACATTTACATATTCACCAGTTTATACTAAATAATTTGATATATACAAAAATAAAAAACTGAGTTTTTTCCCAGTTTCTCTACATAATATTCATTATGTACTATGTCACAGCAAATAAAGAATTCCCAACCTGAGACATTGTACCGCAAGTTGGGAATATGGTGCTTTACTATTTCTTTTTTAATGACTGTGGCTCAATTCCATATTGCAACAGATTTATATATTCCAGTAGGAAAAGCCTATCAGACAGTTCCAAAACGTTGAAATCCATATCAGGCTCATGTTGTTCTTGATATAGTATCCTACATAAGATTTCAGGATACGGGGTATCGCATGCTGTCGCGATTGGCATATAATAGCGTTCAATTTTCTTTTTTACATCTTGTTCTTTCAGCCTGTCATTCAGACATAACAGCATGTAAGACAACCCTATATTCATTGCTATCAGCTGCGGCACTATTGATATTTCATCCTTATTGCCCAAACTGTGCTCTATGATATCAAGTTTTAGACAACAGATAATCAAAAGTGCTGCCTGTTTATGGGAATCCAGTTTATCTGTTTCTTTCGTCATGAATGTGTCCATGACTTTTTTATATTCAGCCTTAAATAATTCATCAAAGTCTTTTTTCCTGTCATTATGGAAAACTAATGTTGGGTAACCGATTTTGTACTTTTCATACATTTCTGTAATGGCAGACCATGACTCGTCTATTATACCCCAAATATCATCATTGCCCATGCAAACACCCCCTCTATTACTCATACAGTAGCTTTCTTATTTCCTGTCAGTTTCATGTTTTCCTCGAAATAATCAATAAATGGCAGTCTTTTTTGGAATACTTCAGGGTCCGGTCCTGTATTTTTCTGCTTTTTCCATGACGATTTTTTGACAGCCCTGTTTTGTTCGGCATATTGCTCAATATCAAAAAATCCATTTATCCTGCGGTATTCCAGTCCTTCCAGAAACCTTTTTTGCTTTCTGTAATCCATTATCGCCCATGCGATGCTGAATGCGCTGATGGAAAAAGTTATTGTTATAATGATTCCGACTGCAATTATTTTTGTGTCTGCCATTTTCAGTTTTCCCTCCTTTCTTATGTTTCTGCTATGCATACATCTGCGTCATACGCATAAATGACAGTATTGTCAATGTCGTTCATACATACAACAAATATGGATATTGTTGCCAACAGCTTAGTTACCATATTTGATGATTCTATGAATAGGGCAGCACAAATTGCTGCTGCCATAGCAAATGCTATGCCTGTTATACCGACTTTGAGATGGTAATAGTTATGTTTTGCATGGTTCCCTTCAATTGGTGTTTTATATTTTAATTTTGTTGAATCTGCCGCATCCATCGTATTTTTTAGCAATGCCCTGAATAGACATAAAATATTCAGCAACAGCACTATCATATCCGCATTTTGTCGCCATATTTCTACAATTGATATTATTGTATATGCCAGTATAGCGAAAGAGTCAACCCATAATCTTATTTTATATCTTGGCTCATCAAGTCTTAACTCGAAATTTGCCCATATCAGGTGGGCTTTGCATTTTTCAGATATTTTTCCCATATGTATTTTTTTAAGCCGTTATATATTTAAGGCTTCTTCCCCTCTTTTCTTATCCTTCCGAATCTTTCAATTCTGTAAAATGTATGTGAGTCTGTTATAAATTATGCTGCCTATGGGAACATGTGCTTGTCCATGATGTAAACTCTAGTTTTTACAGAATTGTTACTTTTTATATCATAACGTTTTGGACAAGTCTTGTCAAGACTCAAAGACCATTTCTAGGCACTTTTCAATCTATTTTTGACTCTGTTAAGACCGCTTTAGCTATCTGTTTTCTGGAAACTGGAACAGGGATATTAATATGGTATATATCGCATTAATCCCCGCCATTTCAGCAGGGAAATAATCAGTTTTTTAGTTCCATTATACAAAAACCCATCCTATATTCAAGGATGATTCCTTACAGGTTTACGGTATAGACTCAACTCACAAGCATTTATCATAATTCGTCATTTCTTTTTAAACAGGTAATGACACTTGCCTGTATATACTCCGCATTGATAAACAGGCTTTTTCCTCTGACTTTCCGGCATTCATTCTTTTCCTTATAATCGTATGTAAAGATTGGCAACACCGTCGGTAAGATGCTCGAACGGGATGTCCGGTATTCATCGCCTGCAGCATATCCAGCGCCTCGCCGCCCCGCACTTCGCCAACTACAATTCGTTCTGGACGCATACGAAGGGACGACTTAATCAAATCCCGGATATTGATCTCGCCTGTACCTGTACTGTTGGCGTTCCTTGTCTCCATACTAACCAGATTTTCAATTCCTGTGATCTGCAGTTCGGCCGAATCTTCGATGGTAATAATGCGCTCATCCTTGGGAATATAATTCGACAAGGCATTGAGAAAAGTAGTCTTTCCTGAGCCGGTTCCGCCTGCAATGAAAATATTGTATTTGGCCTTGACAAATAAATGCAGGATTTCTGCTATCTCTTTCGTAATGGAGCCATAAGCAATCAGCTTTTCAATGGTCATCGGCGTTTTGGAAAACTTTCGAATGGTAACCGTTGGCCCGCACAGCGCAATCGGCGGCAGCACCACATTCACACGAGACCCATCTGGAAGTCGGGTATCCACAATCGGATTGGCCTGATTCACTTCCCGCCCGGCCATACCTACGATCCGCTGAATAATATCCTCTAATTTTCTCTGACTTTCAAACTGTCGATCCAGTCTGGTAAGGCGGCCATTCTTTTCTATAAAAATGCAGTCCGGGCCATTAATCATTACCTCTGTAATCGAATCATCATCCATAATGATATCCAGCAGCCCCAGACCGCGGATTGAGCTGTAGATCTGCTGTACAATCTCTACTTTCTCTTCAATCGGAAAATACTGTCCCTTCATTCTCTGCAGTACAATCTGCTCAATTTCCTCTTCCAACTCTTCATCACTTAAGGAACTGACCTTTAAGTTGTTAATGACATAATCTTTAATTTCATTGATAAAATCCTGCTGCTGCTCTTTCTTCATTCTATCTTCCCCTTGTTAGAAAACGCTGTGATTTACATAAGAAACGAATCAAATACACTCATTCCAGCTATATGATTGACCACCTGCGCCGTATCTGCTCCGTCCAGCCTTGGTACACCGCCCAGTACTTTAATCTCTGCATCCTCTAGTGTTTGTCCGGTTTTACTTGCAAACTTATTATAAAGAAGATTCACTCTTGGCAGCAGCTTCAGCTCTTTCTGCTGTTCAAAGACGGAGAGCGCATCCATTCCTTTTTTCAACTTGGTATTGGCAATCTCCGTACCATCGGAAACAAATACAATGCGAAATGCCTGCTTCATCACCTCGACTTCTCTCTTCTGAAATCCAAAATCCATATCAACCACAATATAGTCATATTTCCCCAATGCTTTTAGTTCCTCTAACAGGCAATTCATATCATCCGGATTAATCTCCATCACATCAAACGCCATCCTGCAGGAATCAAAGAAAAATACACCACTGATATCATGCTTGACCGAACTTTCCAATTTCACGGTCAGATTAGACTTATGGCTTTTAATTGCATAAATAACATCGCTTAAATCAAAGGTTCCTCCCGCCTCAAAGAAATCGCCGGAACTGCCAAACTGCTCCAGGTTCAGATATAACACTTTTTTATTTGCCCTTGCCAGTCGCTTTGCACAAGCTGCCGCTGTAGAAGAACTCCCGGTTCCGCCGCTTGCAGAGACAAAGGAAAGAATGACTGCCTCCCGATCTCCATGTGTAAGAAACTTCGTTGCAATCTCATCCGCATCTGCATAAAGCGCCAGCATTTCCTTATATATCAACTCAGCTTTCTGAAATTTACAGATTGCCTTCTGCCCTCTTAGATTCTCCACCTGCGGCGTATCAACAAAATAAGCGAAACCGCAGTGTTTGGGCAATTCTTTGCTGTCAATTTCAAAGCCTTCTCCTGCTAATAATAAATCCGCCCTGGTATTTCCTTCCTGAATTGCTGTCAACGCCTTTTTCTTATCACGAAATGTATAGACTTCAATATCCTCTGGATATCTGCTGCTAAATGCATTTGCAATTCTTCCCAAGAAATTTTGGTCCTCATCCAAAATAGCCACTCTGATTTTCACTCTATCACCTCATGTTTTGATCTTTTTTTACATTTTACGACACTTTTATACATTTGTCAATTCTATAGAGTAAATTGACTTATTCTATAGAATATATTTTCAAAAAAAGTATCTGATAAACTGTTAATGGGAAAAATAGGACTAACATACCAAGATTTTAAAAAACAATTTCATATTAAAATGGAGGGATTCGATTGGAACCTGCAAAAGACTATAACCTGATGGTAGGTCTGCGAATTCGAGAGGTGAGAGAGTCATTGGGATTAACACGCGAACAATTCAGTATCCGCTGTGATATATCCGAGAGTTTTTTAACTGCTGTGGAAAGAGGAGACAAAAGCATTACTTCAAAAACCCTGTTTAAAATCTGTACAGGGGCCAATATTACTCCTAATTATATTATACTGGGAAGCGAAAAGGGATATGAAATGGATATAATCCTTGAACTTTTTAATGGACTGGACCAAAAGTACCAGCCGCTGGCTGTGAAGCTTCTTTCTGCTTATGTAGAAGCTGTCAATATGCCAAAATAACTCATTCTTTGTCTATTGTAAAATAACATTCTTATCATTCTATATAGTAACAGCCAGCCTTTGCGTTCTACAAAGACTGGCTGTTATTTCTTAAACAGATCTATTCCCTTCCGCTCCAGCAATAGGTACATACCTTTTCTGGTTCTATTCCAATAGATGCAATCATATCATCCAGACGATGATACCTAAGAGAAGTAAAATTCAGTTTCTTACAGATCCGATCTACCATGTTCTGATACTTTTCAGAATCCGGATCGGCATACTCACGCACAACATCTTCCGTCACCTCACCATCTTCCAATTCTGCAATCACTCGACGTGCAATCAACTCCATTTCCGAAGAGGAACGGGAAAAGTTCAGATATTTGCAGCCAAAGAGCAGCGGCGGGCAGGCTGGACGAATATGCACTTCCTTAGCTCCGCTCTCATAAAGAAACTCTGTTGTTTCTCGAAGCTGAGTTCCCCGTACAATGGAATCATCGATTAGCAGCAGGCTCTTATCCTTAATTAAATCCTCAACTGCAATCAGCTTCATCTTAGCTATCAAATCACGCTTACTCTGAATAGTAGGCATAAAGGAACGCGGCCAGGTAGGCGTATACTTAATAAACGGCCTAGAAAATGGAATCCCTGACTCATTGGCATATCCAATGGCATGAGCAGTTCCCGAATCCGGCACACCTGCTACTACATCCGGCCTTACATGGTCTCTCTGGGCCAGAAGCTTTCCGCAGTTATAACGCATTTCCTCCACACTGATGCCCTCATAGGAAGAAGAAGGATAGCCATAATATACCCACAGAAACGCACAGATTTTCATATCCTTTCCTGGCACAGCCAGTGTTTTCATGCCCTCCGGCGTAAGAACTGCAATTTCTCCCGGTCCTAACTCCCGTACATGGGTATAGCCTAGATTTAGATAGGCAAAGCTCTCAAAGCTGGCGCAATATGCGCCTTCTTTCTTTCCCACAGCAATCGGCGTCCTGCCATACTTATCTCTTGCACAATAGACTCCCTTCGGTGTCAGAAGCAGCATAGTCAGGGAACCTTCTATGATTTCTTGAGCAAAACGGATTCCTTCTATAAAATTATCCTTCTGATTAATAATCGCTGCTACTAGTTCCGTGGGATTGATTTCTCCATTGCTCATCTCAAAGAAATGCACCCGGTTTTCCAGAATTTTATCAATGATTTCATCTGCATTATTGATTTTACCTATGGTAGTGATGGCAAAAGAGCCATGATGGGAGCGCACAAAAATAGGCTGAGCTTCAAAATCAGAAATACAGCCAATCCCCAGATTTCCCCGCATAGTGTTCGCTTCCTTATTAAACTTGGTTCGAAACGGAGAATTCTCTACACTGTGAATGGCTTTGTCAAAACCATCCTCTCCATATACTGCCATACCAGCACGCCTCGTTCCCAGATGAGAATGATAATCCGTACCAAAAAACAAATCAAACACACAATCTTCCTTTGACGCAACTCCAAAAAATCCGCCCATAGTAAACCTCCTTTTGTATATTCCTAGATGTAAATTTCTTTTCTCATTATACTATACTTGTCCTCTATTTTCCATATGAATTTTAAAGGCTTTAGCCAGTTTTCATCTTCCCAACCCGTGCAATATGGGTGATTCCCACAATCTTATTATTATTTCACAAAAAAAGATTGCAATTTCTATTCGATTTTGGTAAAATTTGAACTATGTTAGTCTTATCAAACATTTGAACTAGAAAAAAGGAGTATGTATTTTATGGAAAGAGAAAAATTTTCATCCAGACTGGGATTTATATTAATCTCAGCAGGCTGTGCCATCGGCCTTGGAAATGTATGGCGTTTTCCCTATATTGTGGGAAAAAATGGAGGTGCAGCCTTTGTCATGGTGTATCTTCTGTTTCTGGTCATCTTCGGACTTCCAATTATGGTCATGGAACTGTCTGTGGGACGTGCCAGCCAGAAAAGTGCGGCAAAATCCTTCGACGTTCTGCAAAAGTCCGGTCAGAAATGGCACTTTTACAAATTTTTTGCCATTATCGGCAACTATATGTTAATGATGTTCTACACGACAATTGCCGGTTGGATGTTTATCTATTTTATCAAAACAATTACCGGCGGCTTTGCAGGACTGAACCAGCAGGGAACTACCGACGCATTTAACAACTTATTGTCTAATCCGGTTCTAATGACTGGAGCTATGATTCTGGTTGTAGTGATCTGCTTTAGCTGTTGTGCATTAGGATTGCAGAACGGTGTAGAAAAGATTACGAAAATCATGATGGTAGCGCTTCTTTTCCTGATTGGTATCCTTGCCGTCCACTCCCTTCTGCTAGAAGGCGGACTCAAAGGCCTGAAGTTCTATCTGCTTCCGGATTTTCAGAAGTTTAAGGAAAACGGCATATCCAATGTTATATTTGATGCCATGGGACAGGCCTTCTTTACACTCAGTATTGGAATCGGTTCCATTGCCATTTTCGGAAGCTATATTGATAAAAAGCGCTCACTGACTGGAGAGTCACTTACGATCTGCCTGCTGGATTTATTTGTAGCATTTATGGCTGGATTGATTATCTTCCCTGCCTGTTCTGCTTTTGGAGTCAATGTCGGTGAGGGGCCGGGACTAGTATTTGTAACACTGCCTAATATTTTCAATCATATGTCCGGCGGCCGGATCTGGGGAAGCCTGTTTTTCCTCTTTATGTCTTTTGCTGCCCTTTCAACGGTTATTGCTGTATTTGAGAATATTATGTCCTTTTCACTGGAGCTTTTCCATGTATCCAGGAAAAAGGCTGCCATAGTCAATATTCTATTAGTCAGCCTTCTTTCTATGCCCTGTGTACTTGGCTACAATGTGTTAAGCAACATTACACCACTTGGCGAAGGCTCTACGATTCTGGATCTGGAAGACTTTATTGTCAGCAACAACTTACTGCCGTTAGGTTCTCTTGTATATGTAGCGTTCTGTACCTGGCGCTATGGCTGGGGCTTTAAGAACTTCCTCAAGGAAGCCAATTCTGGCAGAGGTATTCGTTTTCCGAAATGGACACGGATTTATCTTACCTATCTGCTGCCTTTATTGATTTTATATATCTTTATTCAGGGTTACATTTCTAAATTCAGTTAGGAGTAACCATACATATTATTTTGGTAGATAAATATTAAAAAGAGCTGCCATAAAACAGTCCCTGATTCTATCGAAACTGTTTTGTGGCGGCTCTTTTTGTCCCATTTCTAAATCTTTATCTATTGTACAATTGGATGATTACATGATAAATGACGATTGATTCCTATTCCTGCACCGTTTCTTTCTTAATAATGGTTCCTTCTCCCTGCAATTCCTCTGCCAACATACTGACTGTCTTATGAAGCACCGGATGACTATAATTAGGCGCAATCTGACACAAGGGAAATAGTACAAAATCCCGATTGTGCATATCCATATGCGGTATTTTCAGATTCGCTGTATCCATAATCAGGTTATCATAGAAAATAATATCCAGATCCAGTGTTCTTGGTCCCCATTTCCCCTCTCTAACCCGGTTTACCGAATGCTCGACACCCTGTAGGAATTCTAACAGCTCCTCCGGCGTCAGAAGCGTTTCTACCAGCATACAGCCATTCAGGAAATTATCCTGCTTCTTCATACCGTAAGGCCGAGTCTCCAAAAAACTAGATACGCTCTTTACTCTGAAATCCTTAGACTGGTTCAACGCTCTTACCCCATGCTTCATATATGCATGCCGGTCTCCCATATTCGAGCCCAGAGCAATGAATGATTGATGCCATCCTCTGTGAATGGTAATGGATACTGTCTCCAGCGGAAGGCCAATGGGCGCCCAGGGCTTCTCAATCTCAATATCCAGCGCCCGCAGCCGCGGTACGGTATAGAGTAGTTCCTTGGCCAGCTCCTCTGCAGCTGTCTCAATTAGCTTATAGGTATGTTCTGTCAGGAAACGCTGGATTCTAAAACATATCTTCCCATAATCTATGGTATCTTCCAGTGTATCGTTGCTGCCGGCCTTTCTTGTATCCAGATACATTTGGGCGGTAACAAGGAACTTCTGACCCAGTTCCCGTTCCTCCTTTAGTACACCATGATTTGCATATATTTCTAATTTCTTAATTGTAATCTTATCCATTGTGTTCTCCATGTCTGTCATTCCTTTTCCAAAAATCTATTCCGTCATTGTCTGCATCATTCCATGAAATCCAAAGGAATCACTCTGCAGAATCGCCTGTGTCATCTTAATGGCTCGTAGATTCTCCTTAATATCGTGCACTCTGACAAAAGTATAACGCTTCATCACTGCCATAACCGTGGTCACTAACGTTCCTTCCACCCGTTCCATAACCGGAAGGTTCAAAGCATTTCCTATCACAGACTTTCTGGAACTGCCAAGCAGTAACGGATATCCAAAACGGTGGAAATCCTCCAGGTACTTCAAGACTTCCAGACACATATCATAGGTTTTGGCAAATCCGATACCTGGATCTAGTATAATCTTATCCTCTGCTATGCCGGCCTTTCTGGCAATGGAGATAGACTGTTCCATATCCTGAAACACCTCTTTCATAAAGTCTTCATAATCGGTATTTTCGCGGTTATGCATCAGAATGCATGGAAGATCATGCTGCGCAATTACTTCTGCCACTCCCTCATCATGCTTTAATCCCCAGACGTCATTGATCAGATCCACACCGGCTTCTACCGCTGCTTTGGCTACTGCACTCTTATAGGTGTCCACAGAAACCGGAACATCCAGATTCGCTTTAATCTTCTCTATCACAGGCACTATCCGTTCAATCTCTTCCTGATCGCTGATTGGTGTATGCCCTGGCCTGGTCGATTCTCCGCCAATATCAATAATGGACGCTCCTTCTTCCATCATCCACTTTGCACGAACCAACGCAGATTCTGGCTTATAATACTTTCCGCCGTCTGAAAAGGAATCTGGTGTAATATTGAGAATTCCCATGATATAGGTTTCATTTACCGTATCAAACTCTTTGCTTCCTATCTTCATATGCTCTCCTTCCTGTATGCCTACAGTTCCAGCATCCGGTTTTTCTTATTCTCCGGCCATTTGCACTGCTCTCTTGCCCTGCAGCGAAAGCAAGGTCTTGTTTTCTTATCTGCTTCTATCAAAAGGCTAGTCAGTATACCTTCTTTCTCTCTCCTATCCCTATGGCTGCGGACTGCTTCTGTAGTACATGCAATCTCCAGCGAATCAAATCCGCATTCTTGCAGCAGTTTTTCAGCCAGAACTGCACCGGCTTCATTATGAGGAATGCCGTGTTGATATTCTTCCACACGGCCCAGGTCATGAACCAGAGCCAGTGCATATAAAAGCTCTCTGGATAATCCCAATTTCCTTTCTTCATTCAAAAACGCCATCGTTCTGGCCACATCCATACAATGTTCCCAGCCATGCCGGCAAAATGGCCGCTGCTTCTCCATCTGTTCGATCTGATCCATCCGTTCCAGAAATAAAGGATGGCAGATAAGCTGGTTAAGACGAAGCATACTTTTTTCGACTGCTTCCTGAAACTCTTTTAGAAATGTAAAGCTTCCGAACGCCAGTACGCCTCTTTGATCCCCCTGCCTACACCAATGTGCTGCCTGTTTTACAGCCTCTTTCAGACTTTCGGCACTGCCGGCAGCATGGCCCTGGCTTCGCAGCACCTCTGCCAAAGTTTCAGCAGCAAGCGCCCGCTCATTATCCGGTGTAATCGTAATGATCTTTTCTGCATAACCAGCCATATGTACAATCATCTTCGGATAGTCTTTATCTGCCAGGACTCCCATAATAAATATCCACTTCCAGTCCCTGAAATCCTCTTTCAAAACCTCCGCAAGACAGAGAGCCGCCTGCTCGTTATGAGCCCCATCCATCATAACAAGCGGTCTCGAATTCAGTATGGTAAGCCTGCCCGGCCATCGGACCGCTTTCAGCCCCTCTTCGATATCGCTGTTTTTAATATGGTATCCATGTCCCTGCAGAACCCGGACTGTTTCTAATACCACGGCTGCATTTTCTAGTTGATGATGACCCAAAAGCCCTATTTCTACAGGCATAAAATCCTTATACCGCAGTATCTTATGAAGCCCTGACGCAGCCTCCCACTGTAACTGCTCCGAATCTGCCATAACCAAGCGGGCTTGTTTCTCATGGCAGACCTGCCGGATTACCCTGGCTGCTTCCTCTTCCTGACAGCTGCTGACCACATCACAATCCTCTTTAATAATTCCGGCCTTCTGTTCTGCAATCTCTTCTAATGATTCACCCAGCACTGCCATATGATCCCGATTAATTGAAGTCAGGATTGCACACAGTGGCTTTTCGATACAGTTTGTTGCATCTAATCTTCCGCCCAATCCCGTCTCCAAAAGTACAAGGTCACATGCTTCCTGTGCAAAATAGCAAAAAGCCAGCGCCGTTTCCGCCTCAAACTGCGTCGGCTCTTCCATTCCCATTTCTTTCATATGCAGAATTGCCTGACGAATCTGCTCTGCAAGTATTTCATATCGCTGTCGGCTAATATTCTGGCCATTAATCCGGTATAGTTCCAATGGGTCAAATACCGCAGGGGAAAGATAGGCACCGGTCTTATAACCCGCACGAACCAGAATTTCTGACAAGCTGGCAATCACCGAACCTTTTCCGTTAGTACCCGCCACATGGATAAAAACAGTACCTTTCTGCGGATTCCCCAACTGCTGCAAAAGCCGTGTGATCTGTTCCAGGCCTAATTGCATACCTTTCCTTCCTATTGTCTCGGTTCCTTCTTTTTCATCTATCTCACTCACATGTATCCTCTTCTTTTCGCCTTAATATGTCATAACGTTCCGGAACTTCTGAAAATGCTACCCATAGCTTTTGCTGCGGATGGGGGGCGCTGTCCATTGCATTTCCCTTTTCATCGGTTATGGACTGTACGCAGGCTTTGATATTACTTCCATCTCTTTTCATAATCTCAATTTCTTCACCAACCGAAAACTTGTTCCGCTGCTCTAATGCACACATTCCGTCCTCTGTTATCGTTCCTGCCGTCCCCAGATACGTATATTCCTTGACATACGTATTATGATCATAAATCTGTGTCTGTTCATCCGGCTTTCCGAAATAAAATCCCGTCGTAAACTGACGGTAGGTACACTTGGAAATTTCCTCCAGATACCAAGGCATATTCTTTTGGTAAAGAGCCGGATCTGTCCGGTAATCGTCGATTGCCCTGCGGTACGTTCTGGCAACCGTGGCCACATAAAGGGCCGTTTTCATCCGCCCCTCTACCTTAAGGCTGTCAATCCCAGCCTCTAATAGCTCTGGAATATGTTCTATCATACACAAATCTTTGGAATTAAAAATATAAGTTCCACGCTCATTTTCATAAACCGGCAGATATTCTCCTGGCCGTTTCTCTTCCACAACCGCATATTTCCAACGGCAGGGATGGGTGCATTCTCCCTGATTGGCATCCCGCCCTGTAAAATAGTTGCTGAGCAGACAACGACCCGAATAAGAGATACACATGGCTCCGTGTACGAAGCTTTCTATCTCCATCTCCTCTGGAATCCGACGACGAATCTCCTGAATTTCTTCTATGGAAAGCTCTCTTGCCGAAACTACCCTTTTGGCTCCCAGCTTATGCCAAAACTGATAAGTCCGATAATTGGTATTATTCGCCTGCGTGCTGATATGCAGTTCCATATCCGGCAAAATCTCCCTCGCAATGGAAAAAACTCCCGGATCTGCAATAATTAAGGCATCTGGCCCGATTTCTTTTAATTCCCGGAAGTATTGCTCCACACCTTCCAGATCCTCATTATGCGCCAGAATATTAGCGGTTACATAGACCTTTACACCATGCTTGTGAGCAAATGCAATGCCTTCTGCCATCTCCTCTCTGGAAAAATTCTTAGCTTTCGCCCGCAGTCCAAAGGCCTCTCCGCCGATATAGACTGCATCCGCCCCATAAATCACTGCTGTTTTCAACACTTCCAGACAACTGGCAGGGATTAGAAGTTCTGTATTCCTCATTCTATAGCTCCTTTACATAATTATTAAGACACTTGCAAAACTTTTTTCAATACCAGAGTTTGGGCAATTGATACAAAAATGTAGCGAATTTAAAACGTCTTTGAGCGGAATTTTTGTATCAATTGTTCGAACCCGTCGCCTTGCATACAACTTTCGCAATAGCCCAACTATTTCTTTACACTGATTGTAATCCCATCTCCAATTGGAAGCAGAGTGGTTACCAGTTCCTCATGATGATGCAGGGCATACAGATATTCCCGCATTCGGGCATGTATCGTCCGATTCCGTCGGGTAACAGCAAATCTGGACTGAATTATGTCCCCTTCCTGCAATACATTATCTGACAGCAGAATACCGCCCTTTTTCAGCAGCCGGCATACATCTGGAAGGAAATGGATATACTGTCCCTTGGCCGCATCCATGAAAATCAAGCCGTAAGACCCTGAAAGACGTTTCAGAATATCTGCCGCCTCTCCTTCCAATAATGTAATCTGCTGTTCTTTCCCGGCCTTCTTAAAATTCTCTCTGGCAATGGGAATGCGTTTTTCGTATTTCTCAATGGTTGTTATACGGCTTGTGGGAAGACAATCATTCATAAAAAGTGCTGAAAATCCCACAGCAGTGCCCACCTCCAGAATCTCTTCCGGACGTGTCGCTGCCAGCAGAACTCTCAGCAGATTCTGTGTCTCCTTACGGATGACTGGCACATAGTTTTCTATCGATTCTTTCTCCAGATCAGCCAGAAAAGGAGGCAGGGATTCCTGTAAGGAATTGATATAAGTTGTCATTCTTTCTTCAACAAACATGTCCTATTCCCCGCTCTTCTCTTCTGAGTTATTTTCTGCAATAATTTCCATCATTTTCTCCGCAGACATCGCAGTGCTCAGGTCATATCTTCCGCCTTTCAGCTTCTTGCCCTCTTCTACGCAGAAACTCTGTACATAAAATACAAGGGAATCCCGAATCAGATTCTTCCGTTCCAGAATCTCCCCAATCTCTTTGGCACCTGCACCCTCCGGTATGGTTACGGTAATCTGTCTGGCATTTTCTTCCCCGGTCATAGGCTCATCCATAAAAACAGCCATTCCAAAGATATATGCTTTCTTCCCTCCCTGAACCAGCAGAACGAAAATAGCCATTAGAATGATACACCGGATTGCTGTAGATAAGATTGTAAGAACCACTTTATTGACGTTCATGGTTTTACCTCCTGTTTCCTATACCTCCATAATAATAGGAAGAATCATAGGACTTCTTTTGGTCTTTTTCCATAAAAATTCGCTTACGGCTTCTTTAATCACAACTTTAATCCTTCCCCAGTCAGATACCCGTTTACGCAGGCACTCGTCCAACGCATCGTATACGATCTCCCTAGCCTCTTCCATCAGATCTTCAGACTCTCTTACATAGACAAAGCCTCTCGATACAATATCCGGGCCGGATAAAAGCTGATTCGAATATTTCTCCAAAGTTAATACTACAATTAAAATACCGTCCTCTGCTAAATGCTGCCTATCCCTAAGAACAATATTTCCAACATCTCCTACACCAAGGCCATCTACAAGAATCGCTCCGGTCTGTACCCTGCCGGTCACAGCTGCACCATATTCATTCAGTTCCAGAACATCTCCGCTCTTCAAGATATAAATGTTCTCTTTGGGAATTCCAAGGCTTAAGGCAATTCCATGCTGCGCCTTTAAATGCCGGTATTCTCCATGAATGGGAATAGAGTATTTCGGCTTTACTAAGGAATAGATCAGTTTAATCTCCTCCTGGCAGGCATGGCCGGATACATGGGTATCCTGAAATACTACATTGGCTCCCTGGGCTGAGAGTTCATTAATTACTTTAGAAACCGCCTTTTCATTACCGGGAATTGGATGGGAACTTAAAATTATAGTATCCCCATACTGGATACTGACCTTTCTGTGCATACCAGAAGCCATGCGAGAAAGCGCAGCCATAGACTCTCCCTGACTGCCTGTCGTAATCAGCACCATCTGCTCATCTGGATAATTCCTCATCTCCTCAATATCAATCAGGGTCTTGTCCGGGATGTCCAAATAACCCAATTCTGCTGCCGTAGAGATGATATTAACCATGCTTCGGCCCTCTACAACAACCTTTCTTCCATACTTATAAGCCGAATTGATAATCTGCTGCACGCGATCCACATTTGAGGCAAAAGTTGCAATAATAATACGGGTACTCTTATGCTCCGCAAACAACATATCAAAGGTTTTTCCTACGGTCTTTTCAGACATGGTAAAGCCCGGCCTCTCAGCATTCGTACTGTCACACATCAACGCCAGCACACCCTTCTTGCCAATCTCTGCAAACCGCTGCAAATCAATCGCTTCTCCAAATACTGGTGTGTAATCCACTTTAAAGTCTCCGGTGTGCACAATGATACCTGCCGGAGAATAAATCGCCAGAGCAGACGCATCGACAATACTGTGATTGGTTTTAATAAATTCAATTCGAAAACAGCCCAGATTAATGGACTGTCCATGCCGGATGACCTTTCGTTTCACACTCTTATTCAGATTGCTTTCTTTTAATTTATTCTCTATAATTCCGATCGTCAGCTTGGTTGCATAAATCGGTACATTAATCTCCTTTAATACATAAGGCAGAGCGCCAATATGGTCTTCATGCCCATGCGTAATTACAAATCCCTTTACCTTATTCTGATTCTCCTTCAGATACGTGACATCGGGTATCACCAGATCAATTCCCAGCATATCATCTTCTGGAAATGATAAACCGCAGTCCACTACAATAATGCTGTCCTCGAATTCAAATGCCGTGATATTCATACCAATCTGTTCTAATCCGCCCAGCGGAATTATTTTCAATTTTGCATTTTTATTATTTTTCAATTGATTACCTCCTGCATGATGAAGCTTCCGTGCCCTATGATTCCTGCTCCATCTTTAACTCTACATTTTCCAATAACTCACTAAAAATCTGTGAAACAGCCTCTAATTCCTGATCTTCTTCAACCATCTCGTATACTGCTTCTTTATCCTCCGGCCTGGATAAATCCTTAAAAATATACGCTTCTGCTTCTTCGTCCTCTTCGTCCCCATCTGTTACAAGAAGATACTGACAGCCCTGAAACTTAGTTTGTTCCAGCACAAAAAACTCTACTGTTTCCTTTGTATCGGAAAAAGTAAATGTTATCTTTTCCATATTTCCTATTACCTCGCAATTCTTTCCGAATCCAGATAGCCCTGCAAAATCAGTACAGCAGCTAACTTGTCCACATATAACTTTCTATTTTCCCTACGGATTTCTCCCGCAATCAGTGTGTTCTGAGCCTCTACTGTCGTCAAACGCTCATCCCACAGGATTACCGGCAGTCCCGTCCTTTTCTCAAGCAGTTCTTTAAATTCCAGTGTTTTTTCCGCTCTGTCTCCTATCGTATTATTCATATTCTTAGGAAACCCTAATACGATTTTTTCTACGTTATATTCTGCAATCAGTTCCTCTAATCTGGCCAGCGTCTGTCGAAGCTTATTCTCAGATTTTCTCCTGACAATCTCTATTCCCTGCCCGGTCAGCCCAAGAGCATCGCTGACAGCTACGCCAACTGTTTTGGAACCATAATCCAGACCCATAATCCTCATATCCGGCCCCTTACTGCTTCCAGTGATGGAATCTGATATATTCCCCCAGCACCTCTTCTACCAGTTCATCCCGTTCTACCTTCATGATCAGACTTCTGGCATTATTATAACTGGTAATATAAGTCGGGTCACCAGACATAATATATCCCACAATCTGATTAACTGGATTATAGCCTTTTTCCACAAGCGCTTCATGAACGATCCGCAGTACTTCCCTTACTTCCACTTCCTGTTCTGTCTCCACTTTAAAATAAAGCGTGTTATTTTTGTCTTTCATCTTCTTCCACGTCCTTATCCATACTTTACTCTTATTCTAATATAAATGACAGAAAATTTCAATCAATTTTTGGAAAAATTTTATCAACAGATAGGATATCGTCCCGGAAAAAGCCCGTGATCGTTCCAGCTGCTATAGTATTGGAACAATCGCCCTCTTCTTTCAGCACGGCTTTTATATACTCCCTAGTATGTCCAAGCTGGTATACATTTCCCTCAGATACCAGCTGCTCCTCGATCAATAGTTCCGTTTCTTTTCCTACATAATATTCCCGGAAATTTCTGCTGTTAGTCTTATCTAACTCAAGAAGCACCCTGCTCCGTTCTGCCTTCACACTCTCCGGCAGCTGATGCTCCATAGAAGCCGCCCGCGTTCCCTGACGTTTGGAATATTTGAATATATGGGTTTCATAGAAGTTCACCTTTTTTACAAATTCTACCGTCTTCTGAAACTCTTCCTCCGTCTCTCCGGGAAATCCGGTAATAATATCCGTTGTAATGGCCGGATGTACATAATAGCTGCGCAGAATCTGGCATGCTTGCTCATACTCCTCTACGGTATAGTGCCGGTTCATTCTCTTTAAAGTCTCATTGCAGCCGCTCTGCAAAGACAGATGAAAATGGGGGCAGACTTTCTCTAAGCCACTGATTGCTTTGGTAAATGCTTCTGTTATAATCCGCGGTTCTAAGGAGCTTAGACGGATTCGTTCTATTCCTTTTATGGAATGGATGCTTTCTAATAAAGGGATCAGCAGGGAGGTATGTCCACTTTCGTCAAGATCCGTACCATAAGAACTCAGATGAATTCCCGTCAGTACAACTTCGCGGTAACCATTCTCTGCAAGACGCCTGCATTCTTCTAATACCTCTGTACACCCGCGGCTGCGTACCCGTCCTCTTGCATAAGGAATAATACAATAGCTGCAGAACTGATTGCAGCCATCTTGAATCTTTACATAAGCCCTTGTATTTCTTCCCGTGCGGCTAATCTGCAGATTTTCATATTCCACCTTTTTTTCATTGATATCCAAGCAGGCATTGAGCCATCTGTTCTCATCCGCTCTGCCCTCATCCGCAGCCTTTAACTTCTGTTCACATGCTTTGATAAGAGAGACTATATCTTTCTTCTTATTATTACCTACCACCAAATCAATGTATGGCTGCATTTCCTCCTGCTTCTGCGCCGTCTGGACATAACAGCCGGCGGCCACGACAAGCGCATGGGGATTCATATGCCGGGCTTTATGAATCATCTGCCGGGATTTCCGATCTGCTATGTTGGTCACACTGCAGGTATTGATAATATAGATATCCGCCCCCTCCGCAAAAGGAACGATTTCATATCCTTCGTTTTCTAACAGCTGCTGCATAGCGTCTGTCTCATAGGCATTGACTTTGCAGCCCAAATTATGAAATGCTACTTTCTTCATATCCGCTTCACTTTCATCTATATATTTTCGTTTTTGTTCTTGACTTTTAAATCTATTCTATGTAATAATAAAGTGTAAAGCAATTGCAAAATTTAAGTGAAAAGGGAGGTACTTTCAATGAAAACAGTACAGATTACTTTAAACTCTATTGATAAAGTAAAAGCATTCGTTAATGACATTACCAAATTTGATTATGACTTTGATTTGGTTTCCGGAAGATATGTCATTGATGCCAAATCCATTATGGGAATTTTCAGTCTGGACTTATCCAAACCCATTGATCTGAATATTCATGCGACTGAAAATATCGACAGTATTATCGAATCACTGAAACCATATATGGAATAATTCGGTTATCAGCCCGGCGGACGTTGTCCGCCGTTTTTTTACGCAAGATTCTCTCTATTCTGCAATCATAACCTCTGTCGTACGAATTGCCTCTTCCACCATTTGATCAATTTTCTCTTCCAGCCGGGTCTCCGAACGCTTAATCACATTGAGATTGGGTTTGGTGACTGGATGCTTGGCTACAAATGTAGTGCAGCAATCTTCATAAGGCAGAATGGAAGTCTCAAAGGTTCCAATCTGTTCGGCCCGCTCGACAATTTCCTGCTTGTCCATACCAATAAGAGGACGAAATACTGGCAATGTACATATTTCATTGGTGCAGAGCAGAGAATGCATCGTCTGGCTTGCTACCTGCCCGATGCTCTCGCCGGTTACCAGTCCCAGACACTTGGTTTCATATGCAAAGTGCTCTGCAATCTTCATCATATAACGGCGCATGATAATCGTCAATTCCTCATGAGGACATTTATCATAAATATACATCTGAATATCTGTAAAATTGACTACGTGCAGATAAACCGGCCCCGCATACTTTGCCACCTGCTTAGCCAGATCTATCACCTTTTGTTTGGCACGCTCGCTGGTATAGGGCGGCGCATGAAAATAAACTGCATCAATCTTGACCCCTCTTTTTGCTACCATATACCCGGCTACCGGGCTGTCAATTCCGCCAGACAGCAAAAGCATTGCTTTTCCGTTCGTTCCCACCGGCATACCACCTGGTCCCGGCAGAATCTCCGAATAGATATATATTTTCTGGCGAATCTCTACATGCAGCAGGATCTCTGGCTTATGTACATCCACCTTCATATATTCCATGGCATCCAGAATCTTTCCGCCCAGCTCACTATTAATCTCCATAGAATTCATGGGATAATTCTTGCGGGCGCGCCTAGCATTGACTTTGAACGTCTTAGGGGAATCTCCGTACATTTCTTTCATATACTGGATTACCTGTCTGCCCAGTTCTTCAAAGCCTTCGTCTTCTACATGAACCACTGGACAAATTCCTACAATACCGAATACTCGCTGCAGGGCAGTAACGGTTTCCTCATAGTCATAATCAGAAAGGCACTCTACATAGATGCGGCCCTGTTCTTTTGTTACCTCAAACTGACCTTCCACATGCTTCAAACCATGCCGAATCTGCTTCACCAGCGCGTCTTCGAATAAATGACGGTTCTTGCCCTTGATTCCAATTTCCCCATATTTAATCAGGAAAGCCTTAAACTCCATTTCTATCCTCTCCTTTTCGTACAATCACAATAGTAGGTATTTGCAAAAGTCTGTATCAAAGCGACGATTTTAGACAAATCCTACAAAAACGCCGCTCAAAAACGTTTTGAATTCGCTCTGTTTTTGTAGGATTTGCCTAAAATCTGGTGTTCAATCCTGAGTTTCGCAATTATCTACAATCACAATAGTCTTACTTTATCACAAAATAGGTTCGTAGTAAAGGATTTCCTAGAAATAAAATATTTTTACATCCGCATGAGGCTACAACATGACGTTGTTTACTTGGGGGAAAGAACTTTATCTAACACATCCGCTAGGACTTCCATTGCATTCATTTCTTCCTGCACCGTATTGTTTTGGGCACCCGACTCGACTAGAAGGGATTTGGGACGTACATGGAGATTATAGCGGTATCCTTTCAGATAGATTTTCCTGGTAGCGCCTGGATAATACTTAGCCGCTTCTAACTGGAGCTTCAGACTGAATGCTAAATTATCTTCTATATAAGGATTTTCCAAATATGTGATCGGGCCATTCTTATTGCTGTAGCTCAGACCGTTAAAGAACATCAGTTTGGCCGTCGGTTTTCCATTGATATCAGTCACCATCTTCTGACCGTCAATACCATCTCTGTGCAGGTCAATCACTACTTCTATACTGGGATTTTCCTTCAGCGTTTTTTCTATTTTAGGCAGCGCCATGGAATATGCCTTATTCCGGTCCAGTTTCCCATCTACCAGATCAAATTCGGTGGTATCGTGAATCACATGATAACCTTTTTCCTGCAGCAGCTTTGTTAGATAATTCCCTACTCCTACAATGGTTGTAGAACTGTCTCCCTGAACGGAATCCGCAAATTCCTCCTGCGAATGTGTATGATAAATCAGTATTTGAGGCTTGGAATTGTCCTGTTTCAAAGTCATATCTTTTTCCAGAAGCTTCGCAGCATTTAACTTATCACTGGTAATATTGGTCGTACTGTCTACAATATAAAAATGATTAATTAAAAAATCATAATCCAGCATTTCTATATTATATTCCTGTCCGGTCACCGTCTGGTTCTCAATCGGTTCACCCATCACATGATTGCTACCTGCCGGAGCTGCCTTCCCCTCTTCGGCAAACTGCTTCAGCACCTGGTCTGCAATCATGGTCTCGCTTTCTTCGGCAGCCCCTTCGGACTGAATAACCTCTCCTTCGGCATTGACATGATTTTCATCGGCAGCCTCTCTGGCTAGAATTTCCTCAATCTCCTCCTGAGACAGCTGATTTTCCATCTGCGTGGCATACAAGTTACGTTCTCCTTCTATACCAATATATTCTGCCAGAGGAAAAAGACCGTAACAGGCGGTTTTCAGAAATTTCTGCTTGAAATGCTCTCCCTCTTGCTGGGAATATTCCATAACCGGATAGAAGAATTCCAAACTGCCCAGAACAAACTGACGTTCTGCTTCCATACCTGCACTGTCTTTTCCATTGACCATAGTTCTAATATGATTATGAATTCCTATGGCAGCAATGCTTATCATTACCAGCCATAGGACAATATACATCCGTTTTGGTGTCCAACGCACCTTCACCAGCCCTTTCCTCCTGCCCGCAGGACATACGTACGGTTTCTCATATCCATAAGGGTACACTTATATATATTGCAGAAGTCTGGAAAATATGACGCTGAATGAATATTCAAACACTCTCTAAGGCTGTAAAGCCATATTAAGCGCTTCTGAAATAGTAAAGCCAATACGTTTAATCGTCTCGTCAATATCCTTGGGCGTGACAAACATACCATTTAGATGCGGCGCAATCAGTTCCCGGATTAGCTGGTGTTTCTCAGTGGCATTAAATAGGTTCAGAGTGTTGCCAATTCCTTTGAGCTGGTTAGACTGTTCCATTGCTTCAATCAGATTCTCCATCGTATCATTGACAATGGTTGCTGCATCGACGACTGTCGGTACGCCGATTGCAATAACCGGAACTCCCAGACTCTTTTCCGTCAGTCCATTTCTGTGATTGCCTACACCAGAGCCAGGGTGAATTCCAGTATCAGCAATCTGAATCGTACGGTTCAGCCTCCTTGTGCTTCTGGCTGCCAATGCATCAATCGCAATGACATAATCTGGTTTGGTCTCATCAACAATACCGCGGACAATCTCAGAAGCTTCCATTCCGGTCTGAGCCATGACACCGGGAACGATACCGCTGATTTTATTAATTTTATCCCGGCCAAGAGCCAGTTTTCCATATTCTTCCACAATATGTCTGGTAATCAGAAGATTTCCTACCACATCGGGTCCTAGGGAATCGGGAGTGATTTCACGGTTACCCAATCCTACAATCAGAATGGACTGTTCGTCTTTGTTCTTTGGCAGAAGCTGGCTGATCTGCTTGGCAAGAGCTGCGGATATTTCTCTGTGATAATCCTCATCCGGCACTGACATATTGGGGGCTTCTAGTGTAATATAAGTTCCCTTTGGCTTACCCATGGCCTTTGCTCCCTTTTCCGTAGTAATCATAACACGGGTCACCTTGATTTCAGTTTCTTCGTCAAATTCCTCTTCAATCGAGACACCGCTAATCTCTACATCATCATCCTCAAAACGTTCTCTTTCCTCTACCGCTAGATCGGTACGGCTCTGGAAATGTTCCAATGTGCGTTCCATTTCTCTCTTCCTTTCTCAAATGGTTTTGAATGTTAGTTTTTACATTTTTTTTCAAAATATGTATTGACAAGACAAGCTGAATCATCTAAAATGAATAAATGTGTTGTGCTGAGACGTCCGTGTCCGTATCACTTCAGCGCATACATACAGAGGATGATAACAATAGATGTTCCATCTGATACGAAGATCCGATGGAAAACATTAAAATTTTTGAACATTATTTGGAGGTGTATGATTTGGCTAACATCAAATCCGCAAAGAAAAGAATTCTGGTAACTGACAGAAAAACTGCCAGAAATAAAGCAATCAAGTCTAAAGTAAAGACTTCCATGAAGAAAGTAGAAGCTGCTGTTGCTGCTAAAGATACAACGGCTGCTAAGGCTGCTTTACTAGCTGCTACTTCTGATATTAACAAAGCTGCGGCAAAAGGCGTTTACCATAAGAATAACGCTGCCAGAAAGGTATCCAGATTATCCAAGCTTGTTAATAAAATTGCATAAGATTGTACAAAATATACCATTTAAAATCCTCCTGGAAATCCGGTTCCGTCATGCCGGACAGCCAGGAGGATTTTAAATTCCCCTCTTCTCACACACCTCACAGTATCATTTCCATTCCAACCTTCTGCGGCTTTAATCCGCATTTCTCATAAAATCTCATCGCGCTCTCATTACAGGCCCAGACATTCAATGTCACATTATAACAGCCGCTTTCTTTGGCAAATGCAAGCACATGTTCATACAGACTTCTCCCGATTTGGCGGCCGCGTATTTCTTCATCTACACAGAGATCATCGATATAGAGCGTTTTAATATCCGTCAAAATGTTATCTCCCTTGTGCTCCTGAAAGATACAAAAGGCATACCCCAGTACCATTCCATTTTCATCTACTGCTGTAAATACAGGTGTCCTGTCATCCATGATAATCTCCTTAAGCTGGCTGTCTGTATATTTCTTTACATTTGGCTGAAACAAATCCGGCCTGCCTTTATGATGCACCATCAGCACCTGCCGAAGCAGATGGTTAATACCATCCATATCCTGTTCTACCGCTCTTCTGATCTCCATAATTTTAATCCTTTCTTTCTTTTATTCTCGGTTTTATTATATCCTTCTTTCCACCCAAAATCAAGACATTCCAAAGGACAAAAAGCAATATCACAACCGTAAAAAATTCATCTGTTAATTTCCACAAAATACGACAAATACGTAATAATATGTCAAAACGGCGTGAATACTGTCATTTCAGCCTGTCCTTTAGTGGAGAAATATCGCCTGCTTTACCTGAAAATCCTGGACATTGTCAAAATATGTCGAACTCTTTTGATTGATTTCCCGCCGGTATTATCTTATAATCTTGATATAAACTCTAAAAATGACTTTACAGACCCGCTGACAGAATTCATATATAGTAGTTTGAATTCCATTTTACAGAATTTTAAAACATAGTTAGGAGGAGAGAATATGAATATTGACGCAAGAAACCAAATGCATCCAGATGCCAACGAAGAGGACAGACAGTTACTATCAGAATATATGATTTTCTGCCAATATGCGGATACTTTTGATTTTAATAATTATTTTCGGCTGGATGAACTGACGGAAAGTGAATTAATGTCCATTTTTGACTTTCTTTACCATGAAGACTGCTTTCTGATGATGCAGAACCTGCTCAATAAATATAACCGGAAATTATTTTATTTTGAAAAATCCTTTTTGGAAACTACCTGTATTAGAAATGATTTTCAAGACCGACTGGATAAGCTGGTAACCTACGAAAACGCTTAGTTCACTTTTATAAATGTAAATTAAGACAGTTCTTAATTAATTGGCTATTGACGTATGATGGTAGATCTTTTATTATTACAGTAATACATAAGTTGTGTTCGTATATATAAAGGAGAAAACCATGAGAGATAAAGAACATGCAGAAGAAAATGGCGGAGTCCTCCGGCTCCTGAAAACACAAAAAGGGCATATTATTCAGATATTCTGCGGCCGCACCTTGGTCATCATCCTGCTGCTGCTGATCCAGCTTCTGTTCTTTTTTGCAGTTGTCCGCTTTTTAAGCCAGTATATTCCCTATTTTCTCGGCAGTTACATTCTATTTACCGCTGCCATGCTGATTTATGTCATGAATACTCATCAGGACCCTACAATCAAACTATCTTGGTGTTTTATTATAGCGGTTATTCCTGTATTCGGTATCCTTTTATACCTTTTTACGGATCTGGATCTAGGACACCGCACGGAACAAAAACTATTGCAGCAAATTGAAAAGGAAAGCGCTGTCTACGTGATGGAACCTAAGAAATTAATGGCACAGATCCAAGAAGAAGACAAAGGGTTCTGCCATATAGCTGATTATGCCCTGAAAAACGGATTTCCAATTTATCAGAATACCCATGTCACACATTTTCCATTGGGTGAACAAATGCTGGAAGAATTGCTGCTTCAGCTGGAACAAGCTTCTTCCTTTATCTTTCTGGAATATTTTATTGTGGAAGAAGGATATATGTGGGGAAAGGTTCTCAATACGCTGGCCAAAAAGGCTAAAGAAGGCGTAGAAGTTCGGGTGATGTATGACGGCACCTGTTCATTTATGACGCTGCCTTATAATTATCCCGAAAAAATGCAGAAACTCGGCATCCAATGTAAAGCTTTTGCGCCAATTCATGCATTTGTATCCACGCATTACAACAACCGGGATCACCGTAAAATTCTCGTTATTGATGGTCATACCGGCTTTACTGGCGGTGTGAACCTGGCAGACGAATATATTAACCGCAGACAAAAACACGGACACTGGAAAGATACCGCCGTTATGCTGAAAGGTGAGGCAGTGCGTACTTTAACTCTGCTGTTTCTACAAATGTGGAACATTTCCGAGCGGGAACATATCTATGAGCCCTATTTCATACCGGTAGACCGCGGGCTTAGACAAGAAGAAGGCTATGTTCTTCCTTACGGCGACAGTCCCTTAGATGACGAACGAATCGGAGAAATGATCTATCTGGACATACTGAACACAGCCCAGGACTATGTATACATTATGACACCTTATATGATTCTGGATCACCAGATGATGACGGCTATGACCTTCGCCGCCAAACGCGGCGTAAATGTCAAGCTGATCCTGCCAAGCAAATCAGACAGCCTGTTTACTGTTGCACTTGCGAAAAGCCATTATCTGGAGCTCACTAGAGCCGGAGTGGAAATTTATGAATATCTGCCTGGTTTTGTTCATGCAAAACAATTTGTCAGTGATAATCAAAAAGCAGTAGTAGGAACCATTAATCTGGATTACCGGAGCCTGTATCTGCATTTTGAATGTGCAGTTTACCTTTATCAGACTCCGGCAGTACAAGATATTTTAGAAGATTTCCAGGTCACACTGGCAAAATGTAAAAAAGTCACCTTGGAAGAGATTCAGAATGAACGGCTTTTTGTAAAGCTGGCCGGTTCTCTTCTTAAACTGGCAGCGCCTCTAATGTAGACGGTGCTGCTGTATTCCGCTCCCTCTCTTCTTCCTCTGCTTTCTCATCATTCGAATCCTTGGTATCATTTTCGATCTGGGTTGGTTTGGAAAGTTCTATGCTCATAGTTGTTTCCATATCCCCGATTTTGGTCGTTACTACTAGTATTCTGGAACCATCTGGCCGAACCACAATCTGTGAATCTCCTCCAGACTCAGCATCTAATGCCTGTTCCGCTCCTGTTTGTTGTTCCTGACCCTTATCTGTATTCTGTACTTCTTCCCCCTTCTCCTCTATTGTCTCACCAACGCTGGCTTTTTCATCTTCGATCTCCTGCTTTAACTGCTGCACCTTCTTATCCTTCTGGATTGCCCGCATAATCCGGTTGCGGTCTTCCGCTGAGAACATAGTAATCGCCCTAGCCAGATCACCGAAATTATCCCGGTTCACATAGAGGCTTCCGCCCTTGGCTAACGGAATGATCAACACATTATCCATATTGCTCATATCTCCTAGACAGATCGCATTCTTCTCCTCATCACAGGTAAATACCACACCATTATATTCAATGATCCCATCTTTAACCAGATGTGAATAAGGAACTTTCATTCGAGGTCCAGATTTGACTTCTTCCTCCTCAGCTTCAACCTTCATCTGATCTTTGAATTCCTTCATCGCATCCTCTGGCTTCGGAAGTACCTGATCCCATTTCTCCGAAGTTGCGTAATCAGAACTGGTTTGTTTTGCAATAGCAGCTTCCAGCTGTGCATATTCTGCTTTGGACAGTACGCCCTTTAAATTACCAACCTGTGACAGACGATCTTTATCAACGATTACTGTTCTTCCTGTGAACAGTTTAACTTCCACACTTTCCGGGTGCCCTTCTCCATCCTTCACTGGATAATAGGCAGACCAGTCTCCACCAAATAATCCTGCCATACCGCATGCATCTCCAAATTTTCCTAAATAAATGGTATCTTCATAAGTTTCCATTTCACTGATAAAACAGCCATTGACGTATTTGCCTGGTACAGTATCCCCAGCCAATATAGGTTTTTTGACTTCCGTATAGCCAAGTGCTTTTCTGTTTTCTTCCATCACTTTATTCCAGGAAGCCAATGCCATCTGCTCCACTGGATTTTCAGTATCCTTGCTGATGTTGGAGACATCTGCCATATATGCTTTTACTTCACCAGAATCATCGCGGTATTCGAGATACACGGAATGACCTGATACATCCACCTGGGAACGGTAACTATAGCCTTCTTTTACATTGATCTGAATATGGTCACTTTGTTCATAGGAGAGATTCCTGATACTGGTTTCTGTTACCGCAGACATCTCGATCTTGCCGCTTTCTTTAATCCGGTTGATGTACTTAATACTGTAGTATTCATAACTGCCAGCAATTGTTTCCATCAATTCTTCATCGTATCTCTCATAGCTGTCTTTTTTTCTATTGGATACATTTTCATTAAAACGGTTAAAAAATACCGTATCTTTCCAATCCTGGTTCTTTTGTGTCTTTTGCTGATTTCCTACATTTATTTTACTTCCTAATCCATTAATATTCATATCGCAGCCTCCATATCAATTTGTTTCATTCTGTTCCAGATACCCACGCAGTATTTCTCTACCCCTCTTTAAATGAGTTTTCACAGTGGATTCTGGTAGATTTAGAAAATGGCTGATTTCCCGTATGCTATATCCTTCGTAATAGAACAGATATAACGGTGTCCGGTACTTCTCATTTAGTTCCATTACCAGCCAAATAGTCTCATCTTCAATCCCATAGGGCAGATCCAATGAGGCCTTTTCCTTTTCACTGACTCCCTCATAACCCACTGTGCGGTTATTCCATGCAGATTTGAGAATATCTTTGCAAATATTGATGACCGCACGAAGCAGCCATGCTTTTCTATGTTCCTCATTTTCAAAGATTGGTTTCTTTTGTAAGAGCCGCATATAGGTCTCCTGCACGGCATCTTCTGCATCCGCTCTGCTTTTTACATAGGAAAAAGCAACTCGATACAAAAGCGGGCCATAGCGCTTGTGTAATTGTTGTGCTTTTTCGTCTTCCATACCTCGCTCCTTCTCCTCTGTTCTGGAACTGTGTCTTTTGCTCCTGCTTTGTTGTCCTTCTATTAGTAATACGAATGTATCAGGGAAAAAGTTTCATTTTATATTAGAAAATTGCGGAAGTTACATTCATGGCGACGAGTTTGAACAATAGATACAAAAATTCCGCTCAAAGACGTTGATTGGACATGAGGAGGGGCCCACGAAGTGGGAGGAGTCCTGGTGTCAGTACTTGATTCGCTACATTTTTGTATCTATTGCCCAAACTCTGATAGTAAAATGAGAATTTTGCAAATGCCTAAATTTTCAACACAAAAGGGAACGATAGTAGCTCCCTCAATATTAGTTGAGACTAACTGTGGCTGCTGAAATTTCCATAACCTGCGGCTCTGCTTCCATGGACATGCTCATCTGTACTTCACAGGTCTCACTTAAGCGTGCATTTTCAGAGGTTTCTTTGGCAGGTTCTTCTTCCTCTTTAAACAGAGAATCATGTTTTTCCTTGGATTCTGCCATAGCAGCAAGACTTTTGGCCATCATATACATTTCTGGGCTAAACTGCATTAATTTCTGCTCATCAGACGGCGGCACGATTCCACCTTTTGCGATTCTACGAGCAATTTCCATCATTTTGGCCCGTTCCTCAAAGGCCTGTTCTACTACTTCACCCTGCTGTCTGGCAGCTTCTGCATTCTGCTTTGCCGTATATAGTGCATGAAGAAATTCCCGTTTTGCCTGCGCCTGTTTGTCATTTTCTTTCAGTGATTGCTTTGTTTCTTCTGATAAATCAATCCGTTTTCCATTGACCGTAATATATCCTCTGTCAACGGTACGGTTTACTTGTGCAGAATCCATAAAATGAATTATGAAGTTATTATTTTTACTGTCTTTAGTTACTACTAAAGTATCTTTACCCGACATGACTGTAATATAACTCCAAGCTTCTTGCTTTTTGCTGCCCTCCTTTGAGATCTCAAGTTGGTCTCTGCTTCTGCCTTTCTGGCATTTACTTTCTCTGATGGCAGTACTGGAATTGGCTGAATATATATCCAAAGCTGCCGCTGCATTTCCTTCCTTAGTCCCTGCTGTGCCTGTCATCCACATTTGATACTCCTCCTTCTTGTCCCATATGATGAATTTATTGTACTAATAACTCTAAATCCATTTGATAATTATCTTTTATATCGGCATGTAAAGACTTTACTTTTATATTTATTGATGATAGAATTGCAAATAGGTAAGACATATGTCAAATGTACAAACTTATAGACATTTGAGAAACCCTTATTTCAATGTCAGAGTTTGGGCAATATATACAAAAATGGAGCGAATTAAAAACGTCTTTGAGCGGAATTTTTGTATATATTGTTCAAACTCGTCGCCTTGAATACAACTTTCGCAATTGCCTATGTACAAACTTATTATGCAAGGAGTAAAAATTATGAATAAGAATCTTCAATCTATCTTTTCTTCATTTGTTGAACAGATGAAGGCAGCAAACGGCGTGCTTGGCGCATGGCATTTTGGCTCTATTTCTCATGGGACTTCGGATGAACATTCGGATTTTGACCTTATTTTCTTAATAGAAGGGGCGCATTTTAAGGAAATGGAAGCAACATGTTCTGCAATTCTGTCAAAAATATGCGACGCAGTGATTCTTTGCTGGGGAGAAGGGTTTAATAATAAAGCGATTACCAGCAACAGTTACCTTTTAAATAAGGACTCACAGGTTCTGCAATTTGACGTGGTTCTGTTAAATCAAGAACATATTGGGGACTTTATGTGCAAGATTCATTATACGGATTTGGCAGAGAAAGATATTATTTTTGATACGAATGACCAGGTGACGCAGTTATGTATGAGCTGTCCACATGGCAAATTATGGAAAGACAATGTGGAACGTCAGATAAAAACTTATTTGCTCTATTTCCATATGACGAAGAAATACTTGCTTCGGCAGGATTATTTCAAACTGAACCAGGCTATGCGGATGCTTTATGATATTCATGTTTCGATTTTATTGACTGCACATGATAAGATCACCTGGGGCGGAGCGGAAAACAAACTGCACTTTCTTGCTACTGACAAGCAGGAACATTTGAAGTATTATTACTGTACTGATGATTTTGCCCTTAACCGACAGCATCTCTTGAATGCTGTAGAATGGTTCGAAGAAGACCTACAGGAACTTTCGGAACTAAAAAAGCTGGAATACCGTTTAGAACCTGTTACAATTGTGAAAAAAGACTGGATTACAGATACCAATTCTCTTTGTTAAAATAGCGGAACAATAATAGAAGCGGGGCTTTCGATATTGGAATTGCCCCGTTTCTTCTATAACCAAACTAGTGTTCTGGGTGACAAGTAACCTGTACATTAGCTAGAGCGTGAATGAATTTTCAAACACGCTCTAACATAGAAAGTTTCTTACTCCCCAATCGGCTCAAAGTCTGCTGCCCCATGTTTGCACAGCGGGCATACAATATCATCCGGCAGCTCTTCGCCTTCGTAAATATAACCGCAGACCTTGCAGACAAATCCCTTCTTGCCTTCCGTTTCCGGCTTAGGCTTAACGTTATTCTGATAATACGTATAAGTCATGGTCTCCTTATCCGAAAGCACTCTCGCCTCGGTCACAGAACAGATAAACATACCATGGGTATCTAAATCTACGTACTGCTCCACCTTCAAAGACATAAAGGAATTAATATATTTCGGCAGGAACGCCAGTCCGTTATCGGAATGCAGCGGCTTTAATTCCGCAAATTTATCTACATTGCGGCCGCTCTGGAAACCGAAGTTCTCAAATACCGCAAACGGCGCCTCGACTGAGAGGCAGTTTACATTCATAATTCCATTCTGCTGGATCACATGATGGGAATAATTCTCTTTGTTGATCGTCACAGCAATCCGGTTCGGCGTATTGGTCACCTGTGTTACGGTATTGACAATCAATCCGTTATCTTTCTTTCCATCATTCGAAGTAACTACGTACAAGCCATAACCAATGTTAAACAATGCAGTCAGGTCGTTCTTGTCCGCCGTCTCATCGCACTGAGCCATATAATCCATACAAAGCTCATCTGCCAGGGCGTCTAACTGCGCCATACTGTCCTCATTCAGTGCGGAGAGGATTTTCACGGTTGTATCGGTATAGGTCAGATTCTTACAGCCTTCCAGCATTTGTCTCATCGTCTTAGCTGCCAGCGGCGCCCAGGAACCATTTTCTATCAGGCCAACAGCGCGGTTCTGGAAATTACGCTCGGTCAGATGATGAATAAACTCTTTCATAAACGGAAAAACGTCTGCATTATACGTCGTTGTAGCCAAAACGATTCTGCCGTAGCGGAACGCATCTTCCACTGCCTCCGCCATATCGCAGCGAGCCAGGTCGTTTACAACGACTTTCGGGCAGCCGCGGCTCTTTAACTTCTCCGCCAGCAGATCCACAGCCTTTTTCGTATTGCCATAGACGGACGTATAGGCAATCATAATGCCGTCGCTTTCCACGCCATAAGAGGACCAGGTATGGTAAAGGTTTAAATAATAGCCAAGGTTCTCGGTCAGAATCGGACCATGAAGCGGGCAGATCTTCTCAATCTCCAGGCCGGCCGCCTTCTTCAGCAGCGCCTGCACCTGCGCGCCATATTTGCCGACAATGCCGATATAGTATCTTCTTGCCTCGCAAGCCCAGTCTTCCTCAACATCCAGCGCACCGAATTTGCCAAAGCCGTCTGCCGAGAACAAAACCTTATCCGTGCTGTCGTATGTAACAATGACTTCCGGCCAATGCACCATCGGCGCCGCCACAAATGCCAGATTATGTCTGCCAAGCGATAACGTATCTCCCTCGCCGACAACCACGCGGCGGTCCTCATACTCCGTACCAAAGAAATTCTTCATCATGGTAAATGCTTTGGCGGAAGAGACAATGGTCGTCTCAGTATAGTTGTTCATAAAATTAGCAATATTGGCCGAATGGTCCGGTTCCATATGCTGGATAATCAGGTAGTCCGGCTTGCGGTCGCCCAAAACGGCTGCCAGATTGTCCATCCATTCATGGGTAAAGTTGCGGTCTACCGTATCCATAACAGCAATTTTATCATCTAAGATGACATAAGAATTGTATGCCATGCCATTGGGGACTACATACTGTCCCTCAAATAAATCCACTTTATGGTCATTCACTCCCACGTAGCGAATATCCTTAGTTATTTCCATATTAATTTCTCCTCTTTACATGATTTGTTAAATTATATCTCATCTAAATAAAATGATCTTTTGGTACTTTACTCGAATTAGGTAATTGCCTTGGTCGTATTTGGGCGACGGATTTGGACAATGGATACAAAAATTCCGCTCAAAAACGTTTTGAATTCGCTGCATTTTTGTATCCATTGCCCAAACCCTGACTGTGAAGTACGCGTTTCGCAACAGTCTATGTAGAGCAGGGCAGCAATTGCCTCTTTAAAAACTCAACACAAGTATATGTGCATTGTAACCGCTTACCAGAAAACAGATTGTATCTAATTCGAATAAGAAAACCTTTTCACACCCGAAATTTAATGAATCAATACAAAACTCGTATTAACAACCAGATTTTAGGCAAGACATACAAAAACAGAGCGAATTTAAAACGTTTTTGACCGGCGTTTTTGTATGTTTTGTCTAAAATCGTCACCTTAATTCAGACTTTTGCAATCACCTGCTATTTATCACTATTCTTACTATTTGCAATTGATCATCAACTGATTGTTCAAACCCGTCGCTTTCATTCCACATGAATGCTGCGATTCACCTAAATTCTGATCATACTTATGCAATACAATGTTTACTTCTCCGTCAGCACCATCTGCACGGCCTCTTTCCAGCCCTGGTATTTTTGCTGCTGCAGGTCGTCGGGCATTTGTTTATCAAAACGTCTGCGGCTCATTCTTTCGAACACACGTTCTTTATTGTAAATGTGCAGCGCCAAGCCGGCTGCATAGGCTGCGCCGATACCGGATAATTCTTCTGCGTCTGGAACCTGTACCGGTATTCCAAGCATATCACTCTGGAACTGCATTAAATAGCCATTTCTGGTTGGGCCGCCGTCTACACGCAGCTCTTCCAAAGCAACGCCTGCGTCCTCTCCCATTACTTTGACAATATCGGTAATCTGGTAGGCGATACAATCCAGCGCCGCCCGTACCAGCTCTGCCTGTCCGGTTGTGCGGGTCATGCCGCTGATGATTCCGGTTGCATTGCTGTCCCAATAAGGGGCGCCCAGGCCGGTAAATGCCGGAACCAGGTAAGTTTTATCGGCAGGATTGGCGGATTCGGCCAGCTGTTGGCTCTCTTTTGCCGAGGAAATCAGCTTCAGATCCTTTTGCAGCCAGCTAATGACCGCTCCCGTGTAGTTGATATTTCCCTCCAGGACATAATTGACTTTGCCGCCCATGCCCCAGGCCAGTGAAGTCACTACACCCTTGCTGCTGAAGACCGGCTTTTCTCCGATATTCATCATGACCGAGGAACCGGTTCCGTAGGTCGCCTTAGTCATGCCCGGCTTTAAACAGCCCTGCCCGAATAAAGCGCCGTGGGAATCGCCCAGAACCGCGTGAATGGGGATTTTCTCTTCCAGATAGCCGTCAAAATCGGTCTCTCCAAAGAGCGAATCGGAGTCACAGACTTCGGCCAGGTTCTTGGTATCAATTCCGAATAAACCGCAGACCTCCTCATCCCACTGCAAATGGCGCACGTCGTACATCTGCGTCCGGGAAGCGTTGGAATAGTCGGTTTTATAGACACTGCCGCCGGTTAGTTTATAGACCAGCCAGCTATCCACCGTGCCGTGGCAGATACGGTTAGACTCCGCTAACTCTTTCGCTCCCTCCACCTGTTCGAGTACCCAGGCAATTTTGGCCGCGGAAAAGTAAGGGGATAACTGCAGGCCGGTATGTGCCTGCACCATTTTGGCCGTATCTGCATGCTCTCTGACGATTCGCTGGCAGATGGCTTCCCCTCTGGCACACTGCCAAACAATTGCATTGTATACGGGCTCGCCGGTTTCCCTGTTCCATACAACGGCAGTTTCGCGCTGGTTGCTGATTCCCAGTCCGGCAATTTCATTTTTATCAATACCTGCCTTATCTACCACTGCTTTGACCACTGCAATGGTATTGTTATAGATTTCCAGCGGGTTATGTTCCACCCAGCCTTTTTCATTGATAATCTGCTCGTGCGGCAGGTCCGCACGGCAGATTAAGTCGCCCTCTGCGTTAAAGAGCAGCGCCTTGGTTCCCTGGGTGCTCTGATCCACACCCAGTATATATTGTTTTGCCATAGGTCATCTCCTGTTTTATTGCCTGCATTTGAGTTATGTTTCAGACTCTCTGTTATCGTTCATGACACCTTTCTCCAAAATAGCGCCGTGATCCTGAACGATTGAGGTATTATTTTACCAGCTCGGCCGCTTTCTTGGCAATGCCTTCTGCATTTAATCCATAATGGTCAAATACTTCCTTGGACGTACCAGTAATCACCGGTGCATCCGGCAGCGCAAGATTGACTACCGTTCTTGGACACTCTTCTCCCACCACCTGACTAACCATGGAACCAAGGCCGCCAAACGGGGCATGTTCCTCAATCGTCAGAACGACTTTCGCATTTTGAGCCGCCTTTACAATGGCTTGTTTATCAAGTGGTTTGACGCAGTACATGTCAAGCACTGTGGCTGAGATTCCCTGTTCGTTCAGCAGCTTGGCTGCATCCTTGGCCGGCTTAACCATTTCGCCGCAGGCGATCAGCGCTACGTCCGTTCCCTCGCACAATACCGTAGCCTGGTCCATGGTAAACGGGCAGTCTTCCTCGGTGTAAATGTCTTCGACCGGATTTCGTCCGACACGGATATAGGCGGGCTTATCGTCCTTTAGCAACGCTTCGATCAAATGTTTGGTCTGATGACGGTCGCTCGGCAGATAAACGCGCATATTCGGAATGGCTGACATAGCTGCAATGTCCTGTGCCGAATGATGGCTCATACCCAGCGCGCCGTAGCTGATTCCGCCGCTGATACCGATCAAAGTGACGTTGGTATTGGAATAGGCGCAGTCTACCTTTGCCTGTTCGTAGCTTCTGGTGGAAAGGAAACAAGCCGGAGAAGCCGCAAATGGCTTTTTGCCGCATTTTGCGAGTCCTGCGGAAATGCTGACCAGGTTCTGCTCGGCGATTCCTACCTCGATAAAATTGTCTGGAAATGCGTCGGCAAACGGCGTCATAGAAGCGCTTCCCCTAGAATCGCTGCATAGTACTACAATATCTTTGTCGGTCTGGACTTTGTCCATCAACACCTCGCAGATCGCCTGTCTGTTGGGAATTTTATTACTCATGTAAGGCCGCCTCCTTTCTCGCATCCAAATCCGCCATAATCTGTGTATATTCTTCTTCTGACGGAACGTGGTGGTGCCAGCCCGCCTTATTCTCCATCACGGAGGAGCCAAAGCCTTTGGTTGTGTTAGCCAGAACTAACGTCGGTTGGCCCTTGGCTGCTTTTGCTTCGTCAAATGCTGCATTTAACTGTTCAATGGAATTGCCGTTTTCCACATTTACCACGTGCCAGCCAAAGCTCTTCCAACGCTCGATTTGTGAGTCGTGCGCCATTACGTCTTCGGTACAGCCTGAGATCTGCAGGCGGTTGCGGTCGATGACTGCGCAGAGGTTGTCAAGCTTGTAGTGTCCGGCCGCCATGGCGCCTTCCCATACGGAGCCTTCCGCAAGTTCTCCGTCGCCCATAACCGTATAGACGCGGTAATCTTTTTTGTCCATTTTGCCGGCTAAAGCCATGCCGATACAGACTGGCAGGCCATGTCCTAAGGAACCGGAGTTCATCTCGATTCCGGGCAGTTTGTTGTTCGGGTGCCCGATGTATTTGGAACCGAATTTTGAGAAATTGGCAATGACCTCTTCCATGGGGAAGAAGCCTTTGGCCGCTAAGACTGCATAATAGGCTTCTACGGAGTGGCCTTTGCTCAGCACGAAACGGTCACGGTCTGGATCGTCCATATTTTGCGGGCTGATGTTCATCTGTTTGAAATAGAGAGTGATTAAAATATCAATCACGCTCATATCGCCGCCAATATGGCCGCCTCCGCCTTCTCTTATCATTTCCACTACTTTTTTGCGCAAATCAAATGAAAATGCTGTTAAATTTTCCATGTTTTCCTCCATTCTATCTTGTATGCCGTTCTTTTCGGCGGGCAGGCTTACTCACCGCGGATATATGCTTTTACCTCTTCCTCGATCGGATCATACAGGTCCGGCGCAACGCCTATGTATTTGCATGCTTCGTACAGAACTGGCACGACGTCTTTGTGAATGCCTACGCAGTGGTGGATGTACGGACCGCATACTAATTTGTCCTCTAATCGTTTTAAGTTGTCTACCTCCACCCAAACATATGTTCCCTTTGTGTATGGACCTTCGATTCCTTTTGCATTGCCGAGCAGCAGGGAGTATTCGCCGTTATCTCCGTCAAAACGGGCCAGCGTCATATCGCCGTGCTTGGCCTCTGCTGCCACGGAGCCTGGATAGTCGAATACCAGCGGTTTTTCAATGGTCGGTTTGTCTTTGGCTACGGAAATCGGCCATGGGCCGCAGTGCTGCAGCAGCTCACCGTTTTCATTGTCTGGGTGGCGTACGGTCCAGTCGGCGAAGAAGGAGCGGGTGTCGTCTAAGGTCGCTGCTTCTACCATGACTGCTGTAATTGCGCCGTGAATATCGGTCTCGCAGACAACCGGAATGCCCTCTTCGTTGAGCAGGGAGTTGGCAGCGCAAGGCATAATGCCGATTTCACCCTGCAGAGCGTTCCAGCACTGGATGGCAATCGCGTTGCAGCCGTATTTTGCAGCCAGGCTCTTCATAGCTACTTTGAGAGCGGCTACATTTTCCAGAACTTCGTCTTCATTGCCTGGTACGTTGACGCACATGTTGTCGCGGCAGTATTGTACGACATGGTTTACTTCTACGCCTTCTTCTTTGGCTTTCTTAATCGCCTCGGTCAGCTCCGGCATTGGAATCGGCGCAAGCTGGATGTTGAAGCGCTCTAGCAGTTCGCCTTCGTTGCACATCGTTGACCAGAAGTCAAAAGGCCTGGGGGCGATCTGTAAAATTCTTGTGTTGCGGAATACTTTGACTACATTGCAGACAGCTAAGAAATCTTTGATACCCCGTGCGAATTCAGGGTCGTCTAAGCGGCAGTTGGTCAGATAGGTAAATGGAACGCGGAACCTCCGCAACACCTTGCCGGTCGCAAATAGGCCGCACTGGCTGTCGCGCAGGCGGATTCCGTTCTCGTCTGGGCGCTCGTCTCTTGGTCCCCAGAGAAGTACGGGTACATTCAGCTCTTTGGCCAGTCTTGCGACTTCGTATTCGGTGCCGAAGTTGCAGTGCGGGAAGAATAGGCCGTCAACGCCTTCTGCTTTGAATTTGGCAGCGATTTTGATGCGCTCGGCGTCGTCGTACAGCAGGCCCTCCTCGTTGATGTCCTTAATATCCACGAACTCTACGCCCAGTTCGTTTAACTTGTCCCTTGTCAGGTTGCTGAACTTAATCGCATCCGGGGCACTGAAAATACTTCTTCTTGTTGGTGCAAAACCGATTTTAATTTTCTTCATTTCCTGTCCTCCATTTTTTATTCGTACTGGCAGCAATGCCATTTTGGGCATGAAATACCCACTACTTTTATTATAAATTATTTATAGAAAATTTCAACCATTTCTTGGACATTTTGTGCGGAATAAATAAAGCATTCTATAATGGCAAACGCCGTACGTTCCCATTATAAAATGCTTTTCAGCTAGAGTATGTTAGAAATTTTATTCACGCTATGGCTGTTTTAATACACCCACTTCACCGATCAGCCGGTAAATATCCTCATTACATCATTAAACATTACAAAAATCATCAAGCCAAACAACAGCATCAGGCCGACAAAATGCACAACGGCCTCAATCTTCGTGGATACCCTGCGCTTCGTAATTGCCTCAATTAAGAGAAATACCAGCCGGCCTCCATCTAATGCCGGCAGCGGCAGAAGATTCATTACACCTAAATTCGCAGTCAGCAGAATGGCCATATTCATCATACTTAAAAATACCGCCTTATAACTGACTTCTCTGGCCGATTCATACGTCTCCCCAATCACATCTACTATGCCTACGGGCCCAGATAAATCCTTTACTCCCAGCTGTCCGCTAAAAAGCATTCCCAGACTTTTAAAGGTAGTGACAATCCAGTATCGGACTTCGTAAACACTGTATTGCAATATTTCCAGCGGATTCCCCTTTTCTTTTATTCCGAATCCGGTAATTCCAATCATATAACGTCCTGTTTCCTGATCTTTTCTGGGAGTAACAACTGTCTCCTTTTTCTCTCCGTTGTGCTCATAAGTGACCTGCAATTCCTCTTTGCTATTATTCAGCTGCAGATACATATAGATCTCACGACTTAAATGTATCGTGGAACCATTAATCTTCGTAATCACATCTCCTTCTTCGATGCCAGCCTCTGTCAAAGGAGCTGCCCCATCTACTTCAATGATTTTGCGGACTTCGGATCTGTCAAATCCATCAATGCTGATTACAATCACAGCCAGCAAAAATGCTAGGATAAAATTAAATATCGGACCTGCTGCAATTACTGAGATTCTTCCCCAAACCGGCTTCTTGCCAAATGCATTTTCGGCCTGTTCATCCTCATCTTCTCCCAACATTCGGCATTCACCGCCAAAGGGCAGCGCCTTAATGCAATAGAAGGTCTCTCCTTTTTGGAAGCCCCAAAGCTTAGGACCCAATCCCAGAGAAAACTCCAATACACAGATTCCATTCTTTTTTGCCAGCAGGAAATGTCCAAATTCATGTATCAATATAATCAGACTAAAAATAATAACTGCAATTACAATTTTCACCTTACCACCTGCCTTCTATTCTTTCATAGGCTTCTTGTTCTGCCTCTAAAATCTGTTCCACACCTGGATTCTGAATGGTTGTATGTTCTTCCATACAAGCCTGAATGATTTCAGGAATCTGCATAAATGCAATCTTTCCCTCTAGGAAACGCTGCACTGCCAGTTCATTCGCCGCATTATATACGGTAGGCATACTGCCGCCTGCCTTCATTGCCCGAAATGCCAGCTTCAGTCCCTGAAATCGTTCCAGATCCGGCTCTTCAAAGGTCATCTGGCCCAGCTGAAAGAAGTTCAGCCGTTCCCCTGACATTGGTCTTCTGTCTGGATAATAAAGAGCATATTGAATCGGCAGTTTCATATCCGGCACTCCCAACTGAGCCATAATAGCTCCATCCTCATACTGTACCATAGAATGAATGACACTCTGCGGATGCACCACAACCTGAATCTGCTCCGGCTTTACTTGAAACAGCCATCTGGCCTCCATAACCTCCAGACCTTTATTTACCATCGTTGCTGAATCAATGGTAATCTTACGTCCCATTTCCCAGTTCGGATGCTTTAGCGCATCTTCAGGACGAACCGTTCGCATCTGTTCTTTGTTCCAAGTACGAAACGGCCCTCCAGAAGCAGTTAGAAGAATCTTCTCCACCCGTCTTCTGGATTCTCCGTTCAAAGACTGGAATACCGCGCTATGCTCACTGTCTACCGGAAGTATGGAGACCCCGCATTTTTCTGCCAGATCTATAATAATATGCCCTGCCGTCACCAATGTTTCCTTATTGGCAAGAGCGATCTGTTTGCCGGATTGAATCGCAGCAATGGTGGGACGTATGCCAATCATACCGACAACGGCCGTCACAACAGTCTTCGCTTCCTCTTCTGTTGCTGCTTCTATCAATCCTTCCATACCTGAGACAATACGGACATTCATATCTCGAACATTTGTTCTTAACTCTTGTGCCTTTTTTTCATCCCAGACGGCTGCCAGACGGGGCTTAAATTCCCGAATCTGCTGTTCCAGCAGCTTAATATTACTATGAGCTGCCAGAGCTGTAATCTCTAGATCGCCTTGCTCTCTTGCCACTTCCAGCGTCTGGGTTCCTATTGATCCTGTCGAACCTAATATTGCTATCTTTCTCATTTCCGTCTCCATTTCTATTACTGCCTATTTGACAGATACACGCAAAAACATATCTGCCAGAAAATAAATCACCGGCGCGGTAAATATCACACTGTCAAATCGGTCCAGAATGCCGCCATGGCCCGGAATCAGTTTCCCATAATCCTTAATCTCATAATTCCGCTTAATTGCAGAGGCCGCCAAATCCCCAATCTGTGAAATCACTGCGCCTGCTCCGCAGATTATAGCAAGGCTGACAACTGGATTCTCTATTCCGTTTAATTGATCTCCTGCCAGATAGCCATAGAGCATTCCCAGCAGTACAGAACCAACAACGCCTCCTATGGCTCCTTCTATTGATTTCTTCGGGCTCAGCTTCGGCGCCAGTTTATGGGTTCCAATGAACTTATTACAGAGCATTCCCACACAATAGGCACAGGTATCACATACCCAAGAACACAAGAAAATAAGCCAGACAATATACAATCCACCTTCGAGCATCCTGGTCTTATACAAGTGAGCCAGCATCACTACTACATAGAAAAAACCAAAGTACACAAGCAATATCTGATCCGTCTTATAGTTGGGAAATGTCAATACATATACCGCCATCACAACCATCAAATAAGCCAAACTGTACAGCAGAAAATATTCCTCTTTCTCTGCATACAGCAGCCCATAATAGCCAGCTGCAGCTATATATCCGGTAAATCCCAGAATTCCTTTCTCCACATGCAGAATCTTAAACAGTTCTGTCAGTCCAATCACAGATATCAAAAATGTCACAGCAAGCAGGACATGTCCTCCATAGGTAATTATGGTTCCTGCTAGAAGAACAAGAACGATACCGCTTAACAGCCTCGTTACAAACATCTCTATTCCTCCTTTACCTTACCGAATCTGCGGTCTCTTGACTGATAATATTCAATGGCTTCATCCAGCTCTTTCTTACGAAAATCCGGCCAATGTACAGATGTAAAATAAAATTCTGCGTAAGCCAACTGCCACAGTAGATAGTTTGAGAGTCTCTGCTCGCCGCTGGTACGAATCAGTAGATCTGGGTCCGGCAGATCCTTTGTATCTAAATATCGGGAAATCATTGCTTCGCTGATCTCTTCTGGAACAATTCTTCCTTCTTTTACGTCCTCTGCCATTGTCCGTACAGCGCGGACAATCTCATCCCTGCTGCCATAATTAATCGCAATTGTCATATTTAATCCATCATATGCTTTGGAGGCTTCTTCTAATTCATGAATTCGATTTTGTGTACTTGTATCCAGCCTTGTAATGTCTCCAATGACCCGCACCCGCATATTATTTTTAGACGCCGTTTTCAAACAGGTCTTCATATAATTGTGCAGAAGCTTCATCAATGCATCCACTTCCTCCTGCGGACGGTCCCAGTTTTCAGTTGAAAATGCATAAAAGGTCAGATATTTTACTCCTCGGTCATGAGCTGCTTTGCAGATTCTTTCTACATTTTTAGCGCCCTGTGCATGTCCATAATTTCTTGGCATATTCCTCTGCTTGGCCCATCTTCCGTTGCCATCCAGAATGATTGCTATATGATTTGGTACTCCCATTTATTTACCTCCAGTTTACATACAAAAAGGAGCTTTGGCTGCAAGCTCCCTTTCTGTTATAGACAGCCGGACTGTCTACACGGTAAGAATCTCCTTAGACTTTGCATCTACTGCCTTGTCAATCTCTTTTACAAACTTGTCTGTCATTTTCTGAACACTTTCCTCTAATTGCTTCACCTCATCTTCAGACACGTCGTTAGTCTTGCCTAACTTCTTAAGCGCTTCATTGGCATCTCTTCTGATATTGCGGACAGCTACCTTGGCATTTTCGCCCTTCTTCTTCACGTCCTTTACCAGTTCCTTTCTTCTCTCCTCTGTTAGTTCTGGAAATACAAGACGGATACATTTTCCATCATTCGAAGGATTGATTCCAATATCCGAACACATAATTGCTTTTTCGATTGTTTTAATCAAAGAAGCTTCCCATGGCTGAATCTGAATAATTCTAGCTTCTGGTACCGTTACATTCGCTACCTGCTGAATCGAAGAGGCCGTTCCATAATAATCCACAGTCAATTTATCCAGAATATGCGGGTTAGCACGCCCTGCACGTATACTTGCAAACTCTGCTTCCAGATTGGATAAACTTTTACCCATTTTGTCTTCGTATTGTTTTAATCTTTCATCCATTTTTTCTTCCTCCTTTATGTTCTACACCGTTATCCTTGTACCATTAAATCTGCCGCAAACCGAATCTAAAATGCTATGATTCCCATTTAAGCCGAATACCAGCATTGGCATTTTATTTTCCATACACAGAATAGACGCCGTCATATCAATAACCGCCAGTTTTTTCTCAATTACCTCCTGAATGCTGATCTCATCATATTTTTTTGCTTCTGGGTTCAGCTTGGGGTCCTCGCTGTATACACCGTCAATCGCTTTAGCAAGCAGAATTGCATCTGCTTCAATCTCAATTGCACGAAGAACCGTTGCGGTATCTGTCGAAAAGAATGGATGTCCCGTTCCGCCTGCGAAAAACGTTACCACACCCTGTTCTAAGCATTCAATTGCCTTATCTTTCGAAAATAGTGTAGTAAAGCCTCCGCACGGAAACGGTGTAAACACTTCCGTCTTCATTCCCATAGACCGAAACATCTCCGATACATAAATACAGTTCATAACCGTCGCCAGCATACCGATCTGATCGGCTTTTGAGCGGTCAATCTGCTCACTTGTCCTGCCTCTCCAGAAATTACCACCACCGATTACAATCGCAATCTCTATGCCCTTTCCTATCATTTGTTTTACCTGGTCGGCAACCTCCATAACTACAGAATCTTCAAATCCCATTTTTTTCTGTCCGGCAAGGGCTTCTCCACTTAATTTTAATAATACTCTTTTCAATTGACTATTTCCTTTCTATTGTACACTATCTGCTTTTTTATGCTGAACAACCGGGGTGTTCTCAGTAATCGGAAGAATCTCCATACCTCTTGCCTGAAGCCCTTCAATAATCTGCGGCAGAGCTGCTACTGTAATATCCTGAAGAGAAGCATCATGCATCAGAATCACACAATTATGGTATTTGTCCACAACTGTACCGAAAACCTTAGACAACAATTCATCTACCGACTGATGTCGGTTAACCGTATCGGAAGTATCCACATTCCAGTCAAAATATCGATAGCCATTCTGATTCAGATAACGAATACAGTCATCCATGGAAACTGTCGATACCTGATTGCTGCTCCCTCCTGGGAAGCGATACAAATGGCTGTCCACGCCCGTTGTGTTAAGGACAAACTGCCGAATACCTTCCACATCTGTGATAAATGCATCCAGATTTGCATAAACCTGCTTATAATTATGACTGACACTGTGAAGCCCTATTGAATGACCCTCCTCCACAATCCTTCTGTATCTTCGCGCATTCTCTTCTCCTTCCTGGGCAGTAACAAAGAATGTCGCTTTTACATTATATTGCTTGAGAACATCCAATATCTTATCCGTCTGTTTACTCGTTCCATCATCAAATGTCAAATAGGCCTTTCTATTACCTTCTGTTTCTGAATAAGTAATAGGAGCTGGAGGTGGAGTCACAGCTTCACTTGCTGCTGGAACCGGCGTTTCTGTTGAAACTGCTTCCGGACTTGCCTCTTGCGTGGGAGCTTCTGTCGCATCCGCTTTATTCTCTGCGGTTGGTTCTGGTTTAGACGAATTCTGTTCTGGGTCCTTCTTCCCTTCGGTTTCCGCCTGCTGTTTATCTGAGGTCTTTTGCTGCTTTCCTCCGCTTTCCGTTGCGATTACCTGCTTCTTGCTTTCTGATCTGCTTCGGCTCATACTTCTAATTGTCACTCCGGCAACGGCCAGAATCACAATTACGATACTACAGATAAGCAGTACCTTATTTTTCATAATCTTTCTTCTCATAACACTTTTTTTCATATTCCATTGCACCTTCTAACGTATCTTTCTGTTTTTCTCTGCCGATAGAGAAAAACTTGCCTTTGTCTGCATATAAACAATAAAATTTTATCATAAACCGAACGCAAATGCAAGACCTGCCTGAAATCAAACCTTATGCATATTCTGTTAATCGTTCAACTCCCCTTCCCATTTTTACAGATGAAAACAGCTCCCACCTACAAATTCCCTCAAAATCGAATTATTGGGAATACTGTCACTTTCAACCGGAACAAAATATTCCAGGAATTTCAACAAACGTTTTGCTTCTTGATATTCTGCCGTATCCTCAGGAATCCCAAAAAGCAGTGGCTCTGCATACTGCTTCAATACTGCCAGCTCATAGATCAGTGCCGAATTAAACATAATATTCGCCTCTTCCTGATAAGGGAAAATATGATTCTCTTCTCCTCGACGCACAGAATACCACCTGGCTATGGTATCTCTAGCGGCCGTCCCACGGGTCCTGGCATCTCTGACAATTCTTCGAATCAATCGTCCGTCTGTTGTGGGGATCCGGTTATGTTCATCTATATTTAACTGTGTCAATGCACTAATATAAATCTTAAATTTATTTTCCTGAGGAAGCGAATAGGAAAGCTGATCATTCAAGCAATGAATCCCTTCAATAACCAAAATGTCTTCTTTTCCCAGCTGCTTGTATTTTCCCTTGCCATATTCCCGACAGCCGGTAAAAAAATTATAAGTAGGAAGCTCAACCCGCTCACCTGCAAGCAGACGGCCCATGTCTTCATTGAACTGTCTGACATCTATGGCCTCCAAACATTCATAATCCTTCATACCATACTCATCTACCGGTGTCTGTTCCCGATCTATAAAATAATCATCCACCGGAATCGGATGAGGCCGCAGGCCATGAGCCCGAAGCTGTACGGACAGTCTGTGAGAAAAGGTTGTTTTGCCAGAAGATGAAGGACCTGCAATCATTATCAGCTTCTTTTCCGGCTGGTTTTTAATCATCTCTGCAATCTCTGCAATCCTCTTTTCCTGCAGTGCTTCCTGCACAAGTATAATTTCCTGCATATTTCCCTGCGAAACCTGGTAATTCAATGCACCTACTGTATCAATCTCCAGCATATTTCCCCAATCCGTAGATACCTTCTGCACTTGAAACAGCTTGGGCAGCGGCTTAAACTGGGGAATCTCTCTGATATTTGCCTTATCCGGTATCAAAACAACAAATCCTTCTTCATAGGGCTGCAGCTCAAATGCAGTCAAATACCGCGTATTTGGCACCATATATCCATAAAAATAATCTTCAAACCCTTCGATTCCATATAGGCTGACGGTCGAACTCCGACGATAGCGGAACAGCTTTCCTTTTTCCGGCATGCCCTGCTCCTCAAACATCCGTACAGCATCCCTAGTCTTGACCGTTCGCTTCAAAATGGGAAGTTCCTGTGCGGTCAGTTCTTTCATCCGCTTGGTCACCGCTTCTATAAATGCAGCATCTGCCTTTCTATCCCTAACCGTACAATACCAGCCCTTGCCAATCGAATAGAGTACCCTGACACCTGCCATAATGTTCTGTCCATACAGATCACATACGGCTTTCAAAAGAAGCAGTGTAATACTTCTTTTATAAACCAGCTGTCCTGCTCCATCTTTTAAAGTCAAAAAGGAAATCTCCGCTCCATCCCTTACTCGTGAAATCAGTTCCTGCAGATTCTCTCCATCCTTAGCAAGAAGAATGGTTCCTTCTTTATATTCCTTTTGCACCTCATCTGCCAGATCCTGATAGGTAACTCCTTGCTCATATTCCTTCTCCACCCCATTGATCCTGACTCTTAACAATCCGCCCATTCCAGACCTCCTCTATCTATTGCTTAAATAACGGTAAACGGACTCCGTTCGTTCGCTGCTACGATCTCTACATCTGTACACTTTTCAGTTAAATACTGTACAATATAAGGCACAAACATCTTCTCTGTACCAAAATGCCCAGCATCTATCATACATAGTCCCTCTGCCTGCGCGTCTAACACGGTATGGTGTCCAAAGTCTCCACTGATTAATACATCCGCCCCTGCCTTCAATGCTGAATCAACCACTGATTTTCCTGAACCGCCGCAGACTGCAGCACGCCTAATCACAGCCTTTCTGTCACCACTTATTCTTACATGATCTAAGTCAAACTGCTGTTTTACATATTCCGCTAACTCCTCTAGGGTCATTTCACTTGGAAGCTCACCAATTCGGCCAAGACCGATCTGCGTTCCGTTTTCCAGACATCTTGTCACTTCCAGGATTTCTGCCCCCTTTAGCCCTAACTTCTGTTCGGTCATTTCGGCCATTCCACAGACGTCAAAATTCGTATGCATAGCATAACAGGAAATATCATTCTGAATCAATCGGATCAGCCGCAAACCTTCCATATCATCCGTAGTAACGCTCTTCTTCGCCAAAAACAGCAGCGGATGATGCGTAAGAAGCATGTCGGCCCCTGCCTTTACCGCCTGCCGAATCACCGCATCCGTAGCATCTAAGGCAGCCATTACCTTATGTACTTCTTTCTCTCTTCTGCCGGCCAGCAAGCCGACATTATCCCAGCTTTCTGCATACTCTGTCGGCGAATGCTGCTCCAAAAGCTCTATAATCTGCTGACATGTCATTACTCAAAACTCCTTTCTAAGTTATAATATTTTAGGTAATTGCGTAAGTTGTATTCAAAGCGACGAGCTTGAACAATATATACAAAAATTCCGCTCAAAGACGTTTTTAATTCGCTACATTTTTGTATATATTGTCCAAACTCTGATAGTGAAATCAGAGTTTTGCAAATGTCTATTATAATTAAGATATCAAAACATTTTTTAACAAAATGTATGACAAGTAAGTGTTTTTTTGACAACCTTATAATACAATATATTGTATCCAATTGAAACAAAATGACCTTTTGACACCTTAATCCTTAGGTAATTGCGTAAGTTGTATTCAAAGCGACGAGTTTCGCAAATGTCTAACGTTGATTGGATGTGAAGAGATACGACATGAGGAGGAACCCACGAAGTAGGAGGAGTCCTAATGTCAGCACTTGATTCGCTATATCATATATCACCAAACCAAATGGGTGATAACCTGTGCGCATATCAACGCACTTCCTTGTTATTTGTATCAATCATCCAAACTCTGGTAGTAAAAGAAGGTTTCGCGAATGCTCAATATGATAGATAGCTATAAAATTCTTCTTTAAATTAACGAATTTTACAAATACTCTATTATTCACTTACAGATGTATGCAAAACTTAAGATTCATAACCAGATTTTAGGCAATACATACAAAAACAGAGCGAATTAAATGCTGACACCAGGACTCCTCCCGCAAGCGGGCCCCTCCTCATGTCCAATCAACGTCTTTGAGCGGCGTTTTTGTATGTATTGCCTAAAATCGTCGCATTAATCCAAACCTCCGCAATCACCATATACAACCAAATAAAATCACTTTATTGTCTACATCATTAATCCATAAACTCTATAGCCTGCTCGATCAAAGCAGCCTCCTGCTCTAGCTTTGCAAGCCGTCCCCTGGTATTGGGAAGATGCTGCTGAAGCTGAACCTGCAGCTTCTGATTTACACTCTGTTCTTTCAGCAGAAACTTCTTCAACACCGGATGGCGCTGTTTTAATAAACAGGGGCCATATTGGGCATATAACTCCTGCAGCTCTGGCTCCAGCTTCTGTTTTCTTCCTGGAAGTACACGCATCATGGGATAAAATTTGCCATCCTCCCATATCATATGCTCTTGCTCAATTGTAAATTCATGCTGCCAAAGATATTTTCGTACTTTAGCTATTTCGCTTTGAGGCTGGAGGACACATTCTGTCATTTGAGAAACCACTTCTGCCCCTTCTTCCAGTATATGTATTATCAGCGGTCCGCCCATTCCGGCTGCGATCATACAATCTGCCTCCCCTGGCTGCAGGGCTCGTACTCCATCCGATAAGCGTGTCTCGATTCTGTCTTCTAAGCCATATTGATAAATATGGGCGCGGGCGCGTTCTAATGGTCCCTTTCCAATGTCCATGGCAATTGCATGGACAATCCGTTCCTGCCTGATTAAGTAAATCGGAATATATCCATGGTCAGTTCCTACATCTGCCAGTTTTTTTCCATGGGAAATAAGACCGGCTACGGCCTTCAGCCGTTCTGACAGCTGCATATCTGTTCTGGCCATTAATCCAGATAATCCTTCAGCTTGCGGCTCCTGCTTGGATGGCGCAGTTTGCGCAGCGCCTTGGCCTCAATCTGGCGGATTCGTTCACGTGTTACATTAAATTCCTTGCCTACTTCCTCTAATGTGCGTGTCCGTCCATCATCCAGCCCAAAACGAAGCTTTAATACCTTCTGCTCCCGTTCCGTAAGCGTATTCAGCACCTCATCCAGCTGCTCCTTTAACAGTGTAAAAGCGGCGGCTTCTGCTGGTACTGGTACATTATCATCTTGAATAAAGTCACCTAAATGACTATCCTCTTCCTCACCGATCGGGGTTTCTAGTGAAACTGGCTCCTGAGAAATCTTTAAAATGTCGCGAACACGATCCACAGGCATATTCAGTTCTTCTGCAATCTCTTCTGGCATCGGCTCACGTCCCAGTTCCTGCAGAAGCTGTCGGGAAACACGGATTAATTTATTAATGGTCTCAACCATATGAACCGGAATACGAATGGTTCTTGCCTGGTCTGCAATGGCACGGGTAATCGCCTGGCGAATCCACCAGGTTGCATAAGTACTGAACTTATAGCCCTTTTTATAGTCAAACTTTTCTACAGCCTTAATAAGCCCCAGGTTTCCTTCCTGGATCAGATCCAAGAAAAGCATACCCCGGCCTACATAACGCTTAGCAATACTTACTACAAGACGAAGATTGGCTTCTGCCAGACGCTTTCTGGCATCATCATCTCCAAGAGTCATTCTCTTGGCCAGTTCTACTTCTTCTTCCGCACTTAGCAAGGGCACCTTTCCAATCTCTTTTAAGTACATTCGTACGGGGTCTTCAATGCTGACGCCATCGGGAACTGTCAAGTCCAGATTCTCGACATCCACATCTTCTTCCTCTTCCAGCAGAATCTCGTCCGGCTCGTCGTCATCATCATCTGACATCTTAATGATATCAATGTTATTGCCCTCTAACACTTCCCAGATGCGGTCCAGATGCTCTGCATCCAGCTCAAACTCCTGAAAATGATCCATCACTTCCTGGGTTTCCAGAACATTTCTCTTCTTTTTGGCAATAGCAATTAACTCTTTTAACTTTTCCTCAAACCTTTCGATTGTTTCATCCATGTTTGTTCATCCTTCCAAATGTTAGTCTCATTATCCCCTTAATCAAGAAAAATATGCAGTCTGCGCAGGTTTTGCAGTTCTTTCCTGCCATTTACAATTCTTTGAAGTCCTTCTAAGTCTGTCGGGTCCAGATGTTCCGACGCATAGCGGATACTGTTTTCCTTGATTTTGTATACGGTTTCTGACAGCGCTTTTTCCTTCTCCTCCTTTGTTGTGATTTCTTTCAGCTCAGTATTAAACAGGGCAGCTACTTCCTTTTGTTCCTCCTCCCCGGCAAAACGGCTGATAATACGCGCCGGATTCAGCTCCTTTTTCTCCCACTGCTCATACAGCATATGTGCTACCGTCCGGTAACAGCCTTCCGTAAAATCCTCTGCTTGTATGTAAGGTACAATCTTATCAAACAAAGCTGGATCTTCAATCAGCCAGGTCAAAAGAAGCCTTTGGGAATATAGCCTGCCGTCTTCCTTCTTTGTTTTCTTCTGAATCCCAGACTTTGGCTTGTTTACCGGCGTCTCCCCGGACATGGTCAGGCTGACAGAAGTCACCAGAGAACGCAGCTGTTTGGCTTCAATATGGTAAAGTTTGGCGATTGTTTCCAGATAGGTCTCCCTCTCCAGTTCCTCCCGGAATACCAGAAGCTTTGCCGCCACTGCCTTATAGAAGCTGTTCCTGCTTTCTGGGTCCTCCATTTGGTACTCCTTCTCCAGCACCTGAACCTCAAAGAGAAAGCTGTTTTGCGCTTGGACAATTCTCTCACGGAACTTGTCTGCTCCTAGATTCTTAATGAATTCATCCGGGTCCTTATAGGGTTCCATATTTAGAACTCTTGTTCGAATCCCGGCCTCCCTGAGAATCGGAATCGCCCGCAGAGCAGCCTTCGTTCCGGCTCCATCGCTGTCATACACCAGAATCACTTCCTTGACATAACGACCCAGCAGCCTAGCATGTCCAGAAGTAAAGGCCGTCCCTAAGGAAGCCACTGCATTGGTAAATCCGGCCTGCTGCATGGCAATGACGTCCATATACCCTTCACAAACCAGTATATAGTCCTCTCTGGCTGTCCGTGCAAAATTCAGCCCATACAGGTTCCGGCTTTTATCAAAGACCAGCGTTTCATTGGTATTCAGGTATTTAGGCTGCCCTTCACCCATCACCCGGCCGCCAAAGCCAATGACTCGGTTATTAATATCCATAATCGGAAACATGACCCGATTCCAAAATGCGTCAGTCAGTACTCCATGTTTCTTATCCTCTCTGACCAGCCCGGACTCTTTCAGTAATCCATTGTCCTTATAGCCCTTTTGCCGCAGATACTGATATAGATCATCACTGTAGATGTTAGAAAAGCCCAACCCAAAATGCTTGATTGTCTTTTCAGACAACCCGCGCTCCAGAAAATATTGTTTTGCCCTGACTCCATTCGCTGACTGCAGCTGCTTATAGAAATAATTCGCCGCCAGCTTATTCATTTCCATTATCACTGATTTTTTATCCGCCTTTAGCTGTTCTTCTCTGGAATATTCCAGCTCCGGCAGTGCAATACCGGCTCTTTGAGCCAGATTCTTAACTGCCTCCACAAAGGTAAAGCTCTCATATTCCATCAAAAATGTAAACACATTGCCGCCCGCGCCGCAGCCAAAACAATAATACATCTGCTTTCCCGGTGATACGGAAAAAGAAGGCGATTTTTCATTATGAAATGGACACAGTCCAAAATAAGAGCTGCCCTTTCGGGTTAGTCTCACATAACCGGATATCACATTCACAATATCATTCTGCATACGGACTTCTTCAATTAGTTCTTCTGGATAGCGCATGATCCCAACGACCTTTCTTATTGCCCCTAACCTATGCTCTGCCTGTCAGACAATCCTCCACTGCCTCGGCATATAAAGCTGCTGAAATACCTCAATGGCATAACGGTCTGACATGCCCGCCACATAATCACAGACCACCTGTTCTTCCTCCTCGCCCTTGTCAATCAGCTGCTGATATTCCTCCGGAAGTTCCTTCACATGGTTTCTGTAATACTCATACAGAGTAATGACCAAGTGCTTTGCTTTCTCTTCCTCAGACTTTGCCCCAGGATTCTTATAGACATGAATAAACATAAATTTTCGTAGTTCCTTCATCGCTTTCCCCACAGGTTCTGACATCTGAATCTCATTTTTTCCTTCACTATTTTCCACAATATCATGAATCAGGGTATTCAGCCGTTCCCTATAAGTAAAGCCTAATACTTCCTTAAACTGCTGTGGAATTTCTTCCTCTGACAGTACCTTGGCCCGAATGGCATCGTCTATATCATGATTGATATAAGCAATCTTATCTGACAGCCGCACAATCCGGCCTTCCAGGGTAAATGGGCTTCCTGCTGTCTGATGGTTTCGGATGCCGTCCCTGACTTCTTTGGTTAAATTCAGTCCTCTTCCGCCCTTTTCCAGACGCTCCACGATACGCACGCTCTGCTCATTATGGCGGAATCCCCGGCTGCAGACAGAATTCAAGGCCTGCTCTCCGCAATGTCCGAAGGGCGTATGTCCCAGATCATGCCCAAGTGCAATCGCCTCTACCAGATCTTCATTCAGACGCAGCGCCTTGGCAATCGTACGTGCGTTCTGGGATACTTCCAGAGTATGGGTCAGTCTTGTACGATAATGGTCTCCCAGCGGCGACAAAAAAACCTGCGTTTTATCTTTCAGCCGCCGGAATGCCTTGGAATGCAGAATCCGATCTCGGTCTCTTTGATACACCGGACGGATATCACATTGGGGCTCTTCCCGGTCTCTTCCCAGAGAGTCAGCACTGAGAGAAGCAAAGGGACTCAGATACTGCTTCTCCCACTCCTCCTGCTTTTCACGAATCGTCATAAGCCTCCTCCATTCATTTGTATATGCTCTCAGCCAGTTACCCTCCATTACTCTATAAGTTAATATTCTACACAAGAATGCAAAATCCTTTAAAATTTTTAAAAAATATCAGAATACTAAAAACCTTTATTGAATCACCGTTCCGCCCTTTCCAACCATGGCTTTGACCCCCTTCTCCAGGGATGTAATAATCGTCTGACTGCCGGGACATTTCTCACAGAATTCCAAAGCAGCCTCAATCTTAGGAAGCATGGTCGATTTTTCAAAATGTCCTTGCTCTATATACTGTAATGCCTCTTCTTGAGTCATAGCAGCCAATGGTATCTCATTTTCTGTGCCGTAATTTAAACACACTTGCTCCACACCAGTCAGGATCAGCAGAGTATCTGCTTTCAGTTCCGCTGCCAGTACAGCGCTGGAACGATCCTTTTCAATCACGGCGCTGGCGCCCTTTAGTTTCCCACGCTGTTCAATCACTGGAATTCCTCCGCCTCCGCAGGCAATCACTATCTGCCCGGCATCCGATAACGTCCTTATGGCATCGATCTCTACAATCCGAATTGGCCTGGGATCTGCTACAATGCGCCGATAACCCCGGCCTTCCACTTTGACTACATAATTATTTTTATCTTCTTCCGCTTTTGCCTCTTCCTCTGTCATATAACGGCCAATCTGCTTTTGTGGCATCCCAAACGCATCGTCGTATGGATCTACCGTCACCTGCGTCAAAACCGTACATATGTTCTTATAGATTCCCCGTTCCAAAAGCTCCGCCCGCAGCGTATTCTGCAGATCATAGCCAATATATCCCTGGCTCATAGCGGAACAAACCGACATTGGGCTGACAGTATATTTGCCGTGCTGCCTGCTCAGCTCTGTCATAGCGGTATGAATCATACTAACCTGGGGACCGTTACTGTGGGTAATAACTACCTGATAATCCTTCTCTATTAAGTCTGCAACCGTTTTAACTGCCTTTTTTAAAGCTTCCTTCTGTTTGGGAAGTGTGGAACCCAACGCTTCATGCCCCAAAACTGCCACTACTCTTTTCTTTGCCATCCTATCTCCTCCAATCCGTCCTCTTCCTAATAAAAGGGACCAGCTTTATAATAATTTTACTGCATCATATACCGAATCAACGCCCACACAGGTAATCTCCTGCGGCACTTTTGTATTCTTTAAACATACCTTAGGCAAAATACATCTTTGAAAGCCCAGCTTGGCAGCCTCTGCAATACGCTGGCTGCTCATAGACACCGCCCGGACTTCTCCGCTCAAGCCAATTTCGCCAAAAACAATAGTATCCTCATCTAACGGCCGGTTCTTAAAACTGGACACCAAAGCCATAATAATTGATAAGTCCATTGCCGGTTCACTCATTTTCAAACCGCCAGTAATATTTACATACGCATCACATCCAGACAGCTTCATACCAAGACGCTTTTCAAGAACTGCCATCAATAGATTGATACGGTTTAAATCACAGCCATTCGCTGTTCTTCTAGGAATTCCAAAGCTGCTCTGGCACACCAGAGCCTGAATCTCCAGCAGAACCGGTCTGGTGCCCTCCATGGAACAGGCAACTACAGAACCAGTGGCCCCTTTAGGCTTTCCTGCCAGCATATATTCAGAAGGATTACTGACCTGTACCAGCCCCTGCTCATGCATTTCAAATACTCCGATTTCATTGGTAGAACCAAAACGATTTTTTACTGCCCGAAGCACCCGGTAAGCCGCATAACGGTCTCCTTCAAAATACAGCACAGTATCAACCATATGTTCAAGTATCCTTGGGCCGGCCACTACTCCTTCTTTGGTCACATGCCCCACCAGAAAAACAGCAATCGACAGGCCCTTGGCCAGCTGCATAAATGCTGCCGTCGATTCGCGGACCTGAGATACACTTCCTGGTGCAGAAGAAATCTCTTCTCGGTACATCGTCTGTATGGAATCAATCACAACAATATCCGGTCTCTCCTTCTGAATCACTCCTTCGATTATCTCCAAACTGGTCTCACACAGCAGCAGAATATCTTCTTTAAATTTTCCCAGACGATCCGCTCTCAGCTTAATCTGCTGCATAGATTCCTCACCGGATATATACAATACCTTCTGACCCATACTGCTTAAATTACGACACATCTGTAGCAGCAGCGTAGATTTGCCAATGCCGGGATCTCCGCCTACCAATACCAGACTGCCGCCTACAATCCCGCCTCCCAGCACCCGGTCCAGTTCTTCCATCTGCGTTCGGATTCTGTCCCTATCTGCCGTTATAATGGTCGATAAGCGGGCTACGGAGCTTTCCTGTACCGGTGAAACACTTCGTTTCACCCTGCTGCCCTTCGCCGCCTTGGTGACTACAGCCTCCTCTACAAATGTATTCCATTCCTTACAGCCAGGACACTGCCCCATCCATTTAGACGATTCATAACCGCAGCTCTGGCAGAAAAATGCCGTTCCTTTTGCCATACTTCCTCTCCTTATGATCTTTTATGTAAATCTATATAAGTCCGTAAAATCGCTTAGCCTGCCAAAGATCAGGAAATCCTTGGCAGGCTATTTGATTTGAAATCCTTATAAATATCCTGAATTATTTTTCCACAATTTTAACTGGAATGGCCTTGTCTTTGTCCAGTTCTACACTGACAGACAATTTACCGCCCAGATTCGTCTTCATGCTTCCCACATTCACTCCGTCCACATATACCAGATATTCCGTATCTGCTGCCAGCTCTACGGTAATCTGAGCATCCTCATATCCTTCTACACAAAACTCCATGCCCTTCTCCGTTGCTTTTAAATTCGTCACCACGGTTCCCGGCACAGATTCATAAATCAACATCCCATTTTTTTCCAGCTTGGTAATCTCCTTAAAGGTTTTCACCTTATACAAATCTCCCTGGTGTTCAAAATTATCCAGCTTTGTTTTCTTATCTAATGTATAATCACCAAAGCTTAATCCATGATCTGCCTCTTTACGAATCAATTCTTTTATTACTGCCATCCTATTATCCTCCTGTGATTTATTCTGTCTATCTGTATGACAAAGTCCGTAAGCTGCATAAATCAAGTATACAACATTTTCTGTCATTTTTCCAGTGATTTTTCTGTTCTATTATGAAAAATGTCGAATCTCTGATAATCCTTTTATGCTTCCTGTACAATTTTCAATTCATTTCCTTTTTTGCTGACGATAACTCGGCCGCCGTCCTGTCGCACGCTCCCCTTTAAGAGTTCTTCTGCCAGCTGGTCCTCCAACATATTCTGAATCGCACGGCGCAGCGGACGTGCACCATATTTCTGATCACTGCCTTTTTCTACAATCAGCTGCTTGGCGCTGTCACGAACTACCAGTTCTATATTCATCTGCTCCTTACAACGTTTTGCCAAATCCTTCAGCAACAGGGTAACGATCTTCTTCATATGCTCCAAATTCAGCACATGGAAGACAATTGTTTCATCAATACGGTTCAAAAATTCCGGCTTAAATATTCTGCGTACTTCCTCCATTACCAATTCCTTCATGCGTTCATAATCCCGCTCTTCATTGCTGCCGGAAGAAAATCCCAGTTTTTTCGGTTCGGTTATTGTTCTGGCTCCTGCATTGCTGGTCATAAGCAGTACGGTATTCTTAAAGTCTATCTTTCTTCCCTGGGCATCCGTAATATGCCCGTCGTCTAACACCTGCAGTAAAATATTGAATACATCCGGATGCGCTTTTTCAATCTCGTCAAATAATATAACCGAATAGGGATGTCTGCGCACTTTCTCGCTAAGCTGGCCGCCTTCTTCGTATCCTACATACCCCGGAGGAGAACCAATCATTTTGGAAACACTGTGTTTTTCCATATATTCCGACATATCTACGCGAATCAGCGCCGATTCTGTCCCGAATAAGGCTTCTGCCAATGCTTTGGAAAGTTCTGTCTTTCCTACACCGGTCGGTCCAAGGAATAAAAAGGATCCAATGGGGCGGTTGGGATTCTTAAGCCCCACACGGCCTCTCTTAATCGCCCTGGCCAGTGCTGATACCGCCTCTTCCTGGGCAATCACCCGCTTATGCAGCTCCTTTTCCAGCTTTAAGAGACGTACACTTTCTTTCTCTTCTAACTGCCTGAGCGGAATCTTTGTCCATTGGGAAATCACCTCTGATACATCCTTAGATGTTACCAGGAGCTGCTTCTTATCCATATTTCTGGTAATCCTCTTTTTCAAGCTGTTACGCTTCTCCTGCAGCTTCTCCTGTTCCTGTCTGATCTGAGAAGCCTGTTCATATTGAGCCTGCTTCAGAGCATTCTCCTTATCTAGCTCCAGCTTGCCAATGGCCTGCTCCAGCTCCTGCAGCTGGGGTGTTGGACGATATCCAGACAGCCGAACTCTGGAAGCTGCTTCATCAATGACGTCTATCGCCTTATCCGGCAGATTCCGGTCATTGATATACCGCCTGGACATCTTTACGGCTGCCACCAGTGCTTCTTCTTCAATGCCAAGCCCATGATGCTCTTCATACTTGTAGGCAATGCCTTTCAATATTGCAATCGCTTCCTCTTCATCCGGCTCTTCTACACTTACTGGCTGAAACCTACGTTCCAACGCAGCATCCTTCTCCAGATATTTTCTGTATTCTACAATTGTAGTAGCACCTATCAGCTGAAGCTCGCCTCTAGCCAGCGCCGGCTTTAACATATTGGAGGCATCAATGGCTCCTTCGGCACCGCCGGCACCAATAATCGTATGAATCTCATCAATAAACAAGATTACATTTCCAGCCTGGGTAACCTCTCGGATTACCTTCTTAATCCGTTCCTCAAACTCGCCCCGGTATTTGGAACCGGCTACTACGCCGGATAAATCCAGCGTGACCAGACGTTTGTCTCGAATCGTCTCTGGAACTGTCCCCTCTACAATCCTCTGGGCAAGCGCCTCAGCAATCGCAGTCTTGCCTACGCCCGGCTCACCGGTTAGACAGGGATTGTTCTTCGTTCTGCGGCTTAATATCTGTATCACCCGCTGAATCTCATTTTCTCTTCCGATTACCGGGTCTAGCCTGCCTTCAGAGGCCAGCCGGGTCAAATCCCTGCTGAACTTCTCCAATGTCGGCGTTTGGCTCTTATCTTTCTTGATAATAGGTTTTCCATTTTGAAAATCTTCTTTATAGCGGTTGGCGTCTTCTCCCATAGCAACCAGTAGATCTACATAGAGTTTCTGTATATTGACTCCGGCTGTATGAAGAAGCCGGAATGCCACACAGTCCGGCTCTTTTAAAATTGCGATCAGAATATGCTCTGTACCCGCTTTGCGGGACTGAAACCGCTCTGCTTCCGCCTTCGCTTTATCCAAAACCATTTTCGCACGGGGGGATAATTCTTCCGGTTCGGCAACAAGCGTTCCGGTTCCCGGCGTAATCAGTTCTTCTATCAACTGTTCCATGCGCTGCCTTGTCACTTCTGCACTCTCCAGCGCCTTAGCCGCAACACTATGACTGACCTCCATCAGTCCTAACAGCAAATGTTCCGTTCCCACATATCCATGGTTCAGCGCCAAAGATTCTTTAATGGCTGCCTTTATCACCTGGGAAGCCTGGTTGGTAAATTCTTTCCCCATTTAATCCTCCTGCATGACGTTTTTACATATTTTAGGGCCGGCCTGACTCATAATCCCGATAAATTTCATCAATCAGGGCATGTATTTCTTCTCTGGAAATATTTTTGCACCGGCCTTTTGCCAGTAATACCTGGAATTCTTTCTTCATTTCCTCCAACGCCCTTACCTTGTCTGCATCCAGAGCAATAATGGCGCCGCGTCTCCGATCCACAGTAATAAAGCCTTCCTGCTTCAATACAGAATACGCCTTATTGACTGTGTGCATATTAATTCCGATATTCTCGGCCAGCTGCCGTACCGAAGGCAGAGAATCCCCTTCTCGGATAGAATCTGCTGCAATTCCCATAATAATCTGATTCGTCAGCTGTATATAAATTGCCTCATCACTGTTAAAATCAATCTCAATAATCATCGTCTCACCTGTCGGCTCAAACATTTGTTTATGCTTCGTCGATTGCTTTTCCAATATCGCTTCTGCAGTATTTATTCTCAAAATCAATCCAGGTCACAGCTTCGTATGCATTGGCCCTTGCTTCCTTTAAGTCCGCGCCTTTGGCCGTGACACCCAATACACGCCCGCCGTTGGTTACAATGCCTTCTTCCGTCTGCCTAGTGCCGGCATGAAACACATAATATCCATCCTGTTCTTCAAACCGTTCCAGTCCGTTGATGACAAAGCCTTTTTCATACTGCAGCGGATATCCGTCTGATGCCAATACCACACAGACAGCCGCATTGTCTTCGAACTCCAGTTTGATATTTGACAAAGTTCCGTCAATACATGCCTGGCATACATCAATAATATCGTTCTTCATTCTTGGAAGCACCACCTGCGCCTCCGGATCGCCAAACCTGGCATTATATTCTAGTACCTTCGGCCCTTCTGGGGTCAGCATCAGCCCAAAGAAAATAATCCCCTGAAACGGCCGTCCCTCTTCTGCCATGGCATCTACGGTTGCTTGATAAATATATTTCCTGCAGAACTCATCTACTTCCTTAGTATAAAACGGGCTGGGAGAAAATGTACCCATTCCGCCTGTATTCAATCCCTGGTCTCCATCTTTCGCCCGCTTATGATCTTGAGCGGAGGTCATAGTCTGAATGGTCTTACCATCGACAAAAGATAAGACAGAAACCTCACGGCCGGTCATAAATTCTTCAATGACCATACGGTTCCCCGCCGTGCCGAACTTCTTATCCATCATAATGGACTTTACGCCTGCTTGGGCTTCTTCCAGTGTATTGCAGATCAAAACACCCTTTCCCAGAGCCAGCCCATCTGCTTTCAGTACAATCGGAAATTTGGCCTGCTCCAGATAGGCAAGTGCTTCTTCAGAAGAATCAAAGTTCTCATATGCCGCTGTTGGAATCTGATATTTTTTCATCAAATCTTTGGAAAATGCTTTGGAACCCTCTAAGATAGCCGCATTTTTCCTTGGTCCGAATACCCGCAGCCCTTTTTCTTCAAAAACATCTACGATGCCGCCTACCAGCGGATCATCCATGCCGACAATGGTTAGATCAATTTCCTTTTCCTTTGCAAACTCAGCCAGCGCTTCAAATTCCATGGCGCCGATATCCACACATTCTGCATACTGAGCAATTCCTGCATTACCCGGTGCACAATAGATCTTACTTACTTTGCTGCTCTTTGCCACAGACCAGCAGAGAGCATGTTCCCTGCCGCCGCTTCCTATGATTAAAACTTTCATAATCTGTATCTTGCCCTTTCTCATATTCATCAAACATATGTTCTTTATTCTTCAATAATGACCTTATGATCCACAACCTGGACCTTCCCATTGGCAATCAGCTGAATTGCTTGGGGCAGGATCACCCATTCTGCCTCTTCCATCACGCGCTTTTGCAGCACCTGGGGCGTATCTTCCTGTTTTACCTCTACAGCTTTCTGGAGAATAATCGGGCCGGTATCCGTTCCCTCATCTACAAAATGGCAAGTTGCACCAGTGATCCGCACACCGCGTTTGAGTACTTCCTCATGTACCTTCAGGCCATAAAATCCTTTTCCGCAAAAAGCCGGAATCAATGCTGGATGAATATTTATAATGCGGCCCGCATACTGTTCGGTCATCTTCGGCGGCAGAACTACCAGGCAGCCTGCCAGTACAATCAGATCTACCTGATAACGGTCAACGGTTTCCAGAAGATTCTCATTAAACTCTTCACGTGTTCCATAATCCTTTGGGGAAATGCATAGGCTGTCAATGCCGTGTATCCTGGCACGCTCTAGGGCATATGCATTTTTATTATTGCTGATTACCACTGCAATCTTAGCATTCGTAATGGTCTGATTCTCTATCTGATCTATCACAGCCTGAAGATTCGTACCTCCTCCAGATACCAGAACTGCTATCTTTAGCATAATTCTACCCCTTTTTCTCCATTTTCTATATGACCAACTATATAAGGGGATTCTCCGGCTTTGCGAATGGCCTCCATGGTCTTATCTGCATTTTCCGGGGCTACAGCCAGAACCATTCCCAGTCCCATATTAAAGGTATTATACATCATCTTTTCTGCTATATCCCCATCTTTCGAAAGCATTCCAAATATCGGCAGAATCGGATAGCTATCTTTTTTCAAGACTGCGCGTTTGCCTTCCGGAAGCATTCTTGGAATATTTTCATAGAATCCGCCGCCGGTAATATGACTGCAGCCCTTAATGGTAATACCAGCCTCCTTCACAGCTTTCAAAGCTTTCACATAGATTCGGGTAGGTACAATCAGCGCCTCTCCCAGGGTATTTCCCAGACTATCATAATATGTATTCAAAGCCTCTTCCTTCATGCTGAATACCTTGCGTACCAAGGAAAATCCATTGCTGTGAATACCAGAGGAAGCCATTCCAATTAATACATCTTCAGCCTGAATCTCCTTGCCAGTAATTAAATCCTTCTCATCTACGACCCCTACTGCAAAACCTGCGAGGTCATATTCTTCTGCCGGATAAAATCCTGGCATCTCCGCCGTCTCGCCGCCAATCAGCGCTGCTCCTGCCTGTTTACAGCCCTCTGCCACTCCGCTGACAATCGTAGCGATCCGTTCTGGTATATTTCTTCCGCATGCAATATAATCCAGGAAAAATAACGGCTCACCGCCTGCACATGCAATATCGTTCACACACATGGCCACGCAGTCAATTCCTACTGTATCATGCTTATCCAGCAAAAAAGCCAGCTTCAGCTTGGTTCCCACACCATCGGTTCCTGAAACCAATGTCGGCTTCTCCATACTTTTAAACTTCTCCATGGAAAATGCACCGGAAAATCCACCCAGATTGGTTAATACCTCCGGCCGCATAGTTCCCTGCACATGCTTCTTCATTAACTCCACTGATTTGTAACCGGCTTCAATATCTACGCCTGCCTTCTTATAATCCATGATAATCCTCCTGTTTTGATATCCAGCGATATCTTTTTATTCACTATGTCCTTGGGTACATCTGACCTTTTGAACATATGTTCTACATCTGTTCCAGATAAGCTTTATATTTAATCTTTTCAATCTTCTCTGCCTTGGCTTCTACCTTTTCTGCCAGGCTTTTTGCATAGTCTTCCAGCTTACCTGTCAATCCTTCATCTCCAATAGCCAGAATTTTAGCTGCTAATATTGCCGCATTTGCTGCTCCGTTAATAGCAACCGTTGCAACCGGAATTCCTGACGGCATCTGTACTATGGAATACAGGGAGTCCACTCCTCCTAAAGCTTTCGTCTCAATCGGCACGCCGATGACCGGAAGAGGCGTAAGTGCTGCAGCCATTCCCGGCAGATGAGCAGCTCCGCCAGCTCCGCCGATGATTACCTTTAATCCCCGTTCTTTTGCTGAACGCATATACTCTAAGAAACGGTCCGGCGTGCGGTGTGCAGAAATCACTGTCAGTTCATATTCCACACCTATGCTGTCCAGAAACTCCGCTGCTTTTGCCATCACCGGCAGATCTGAATCACTTCCCATAACAATGCCAACTACTGGTTTCATTTTTCAAATTCCTCCTTGTGTTTGTATATTAATCTATTTTTATAAACTGCTTATAAAAAAGCTTCATTTAAAACTTCCGTTCCTTGTAGTACAAACCGTCCATTTTCAATCAGCGGAATATGCGAGCCGTCTTTTCTTACAATTGTAATACTTCCCAATTCGTCATAGGGAATTGTAATGTCGGTATGACAGTTGAAATATGCCTTAGATAGATCTTGCCTGCGCTTTAAAGAAATCTCATTATCTCTAGCTATAATTTCCTTTCCATCTGGATTAAAGACCCTTACTTCCTCTTCCCGGCTGTAACAGGTATCTCCAATTGCAAAATGCGGCCCCATTTTCTCAGCAATCAGAATCGGCAGCTTATCAGCCAGATGATATTTCTGTGCTGCCACATAAGCAGTCGTATTGGTTCCAATCGCAAATTCTCCCATCGGCAGCTGCTCATGATGATGCAGAAGGTTCTCTTTGATATACTGCCGGTTCTCTTCTTCCCGTTCAAAATTAGCACAGCTGTAATCCTGAACCATCCCGTCGCCAAACGTCAGCTTCAGCTGTTTGTATTCCAACTCATTCAAATATACCTGTGTTACATGAAGCAAGCCGTTCGTCCCGGCTAACACCGGAGAAGTAAATACTTCCCCTACCGGAATGTTCACATCTGCCACACAGTTTTCAAATATCGTCTCTTTCTGCGGATTCTCCAGTGGGTGAAGCTGCACTTTCAAATCCGTACAGTTGCCGTTTCTGCCTCTAATCCAGACATATGTTCCCTCATCCAGGGCATTGATCATGGTCTGCTGCACCTTCTGATAGAGTGTATAATCCAGGGTATTAATACGAATGATCTCGCGAAAAATTTCTTCAAATGGTTCCCCGATTTCCGGCATAGGAAATGCGATAATCGTAAAGCTGCGCTCCTCGCCCTTAATATACTCGTCTACCAAACTGCTGCTGGCAGCGGCAAGCTCTACGGAAAGCTTCTGCTGCCTGTCATTTAGCTTGTACACTTCCTTCTTTGCCTCTGGTACAAACGGTCTCTCTCCAAAAATCTCGATAACGGCTGGTCCTGCAAAAAGTGACGCCTGAACCTTATATTTCTCATAAGCATTGCGTAGCACACACAGTCTTCTCTCTACATAGGCTTTATCCAGAAATAACGCCCGATCGTCCTTATGGTCATACAGATACTGTTTGTTGGCATCCGCACCTTCATATCCGACTCTAGGACTGATCACATCCACAGATTTACGGTAAATGACTGGTTTTAGCCCCATGTTTTCAAAATTTTGTATCGCTGCACGGACAACCCGCTCAAAACCTAAGTGATAGCGGATATTTACAATTTCCTTCAGCGACAAATCCTTGCCGGCATTCACAAATCCAATCCGGTAACCCTCAGTATAAACATCTGCCATCTTCTGAATCTCTGATTCAGGAAGTCCATTTATAAACTGAGCTGCCGCTAATTCATTTTCCGTAATATATTCCCCAAACCGATACAGATATCGAAGATCAGACAAATCCGCATTCATAATTAGATCAACCGCAAACGTCAGTTCTGTATCCAACTGTTCCCGAATCCGATACTCTGTAATTACATCGCTGTAATCACTGACAAACCAATACAGAATATTATGAATCTCCTTAGCCTCCGGCAGCTCGTCCTGTTCAAAGCAATTATAAATCTCAATAAACAGTTCATTGCGGATCACTATGGCCTCCATCCGACTTTCATAGGCATAAATGATACAGCCGCGAAGTTCTTTATACAAAAATGACAAAAGCCTGCCGTATTCTTCTCCCAGCTCTTTGACTGCGTAAGCAGGATTGGCATAGCTGCAGGCATAATTTTCTTCCAAAATATCTTCATACAGTTTTCGATTGTGCTTCTTAAGCTCTTCTAAAGAAGCCTCTGCTAAGTATCCCGCCTGAATCTGCTGTGTCAGTTTTTTAATCATCAGCAGAAATTCCGCAGTCCTTTGAAAAAAGGGCTGAAACTTCTCAGGTATATTCTTTTCTTCTTTGATCTTTTCCAGGCGTTCAAAAGATAAGAAAAGCCGTTCTGACACTGCTCTATTTTCTTCTTCGAATAATGTTCTGTAATCCATTTTCAAATATCTCCTTTCCCCTGCACGTCCAAAACGATCCTATAGACTGGTCACAAATAAAAAGACCAGCCCCGCAGACAAAATGGTATTAATTCCCAGTCCAATCCCAGCCAGAATGTGGCCAGTTCCTTTCTCTACCAAACCGCCGATTCCAAATAAAAACCCCATAATGGAAGATAATAACGCCATAATTCCGCAGGAACCAATCAGCTGCCCTGCACTCCCCTTCTTCATATAAGAAATTACAACTGCCCCAATGCAGATGATAAGTGCAATCATACCCAGTACTGCCGAAAAAATGCCTCTGACTGACGTCTGCTTCTCTGCAAATGACAGACTACTGTTTCTTCTGAACATGTATTCTCCTCCAAACTGCCATCCAAACGTAATAAGTAATACATCCCAGGATACCTCCTACTGTATTCAGCAAAAGATCATCCACATCAAAGCTTCCAATCTTAAACGTAAGCTGAATCACTTCAATCACTAGGCTGCATTCAAAACAAACCAGTGTTACCAGAACCGGATTCTTCATCTTTGGAAACACATAAGGCCAGAACATGCCAAGCGGAATAAAGCCGACTACATTTCCCAATATATTCCGCAGGAAAATCCAGTTTCCTACCAGCTCCCTATAGCGGAAATAACGTTTTATCTCATCGAAAAGCACCAGATTATACTGGTATTCGTCTTTAATCGAACGATCCATAATCAGTACTGCAAATAAAAACAGGATCATATAGAGAATAAACAGCAACGTAATCACGACTCTTTTTTTACTTCTTCTTCGATTCATAACCTCCGGCCTTTACACTAAAACAAATGATCTGATTTTTCTTTTAACAGCCTCCCGCCGTTTACAATGGTAAGAATCCCACATACGAGACCGCTTATAATCATAATGATTCCCAATGCAATACTCGCGCCCCCGACAGATCTCATGGTTTTAAAACTTTTTTCCTGCATACCAGTTCCTCCTAACATCCATATTGTTCATAATATGCGTCAATTTCCGCCTTTAATACATCATCTATTATAACATTTCCTTTATAGGGCTTATTATACAAACAATCCACAACTTCTTCCATCGTAACAATAGCACCTGTTTCAAATCCATATAGTTCTTTTATTTCGTCAAGAGCGCCGAGCTGACCGCCTTTTCCTTTTTCCATACGGTTCAGGGATACCATCAGACCTTTGATCTCAACTTCTGCCTGCGCCTTAAGAATTGGAAATGTTTCTTCAATGGATTTACCGGAAGTGGTAACATCTTCGATAATAACAATTCTGTCTCCATCTTTCAGCGGGCTTCCTAGAAGAATACCAGTATCTCCATGATCCTTTACCTCTTTGCGGTTTGAACAATAACGAATTTCCTTTCCATATAATTCACTGTATGCTATCGTTGCTGCAACACTTAAGGGAATTCCCTTGTATGCCGGACCGAATAACACATCAAACTCATCTCCATAACGGTTATGTATAGCTCTGGCATAGTATTCTCCCAATTTTCTTAGCTGGGAACCGGTTACATATGCCCCTGCATTCATAAAAAATGGGGATTTTCTACCGCTCTTTAATATAAACTCTCCAAACTTTAATACCTGGCTGTCTACCATAAATTCAATAAATTCTCTTTTATAATCTTCCATATTAGTGTTTTCTCCTTATTTTCAGTCCTTTTGCTTCTTCCATTAAAACTTCAATCGATAAACATAAATATACTTATTCAGTATATCACCAAATACCATTTATTTCAAGCCACAAATCATCCTAATCAAAATAAACACAGAAACGGAGAGTTTATCTTCTTTCACCAAATAACAGCAAATACTAAAAATTTATACCGCAAAAAAGGTGCAAAGCCTTATTCATCAATATAGACTCTACACCTTTTCTTTGTAAAACAGATAGACCTCTAAGTCAATTTTCCAATACTGTCAACAAAGCTCTGCATTTCATGTTTTGTCTCTATACTTCTGGCAGCCTCTATGACCTGTCTTTTTTCCGACTCACTCATGTTGGCAAAACTAGCCATCGCTTCTTGGTTCGTTGCAAGGGTAAAACTAAAGCCAAGCGGCATATCCTGCATGCTGTTTTCTTGGGAATCCGATTCCTGATTATGATTGATAATCATCTGGCACTCTCCTTTCTTTTCGTTAGTATTACCGGATTGCGCAAGTTTAACCAGCCTTTAATTAGACAGCTCTGTTTTGTCAGTCTGCATATTACAGCGACTACCAAAAATATTAATATTTTTTTATGTTTTTTTTGAAAAGATTAAGATAATCTTATTTATGTTTTGATTCCCTTGACTTTCAGAAAATGCTTTGATAAACTGAATTTTGCTTGATAATATGGAAATAATTTTCACGATTGTTCCATGTTTGCAGTTGACTTGAAGGAGGTACTGAGTTATGAATAGACTTTCCGTTGATTATCCCCATATGTTAAGCCGGTTTTTTCATAGTATCGACCGGTTTTTCTGGCTGCTTCTCCTTCCTGGCATTGTACTGGCCAATGTCTATTTTGATTATTTATTACTGCTGCCGCTTACATTAATTGCAGGTATCGCCTTTTTTTATTTTAGAAAACCGCTTTTTTGTAGATGGAGTAAACTCATGACAAGAGCTGGCGGCTTTATCGACCGTCACTCTCTGGTCACTATTGTCGTTGTGTTAATGATGATTCAAGCTGCACTGCAGCTTTATTTTGGATATGAAATGGTCATTACCCCTTCTAGTGACAGAAAAATTATTTTTAATCAGGCTTCGGAAATAGCTCTTACTGGCAATTGGCATACCAATCCTAAATATACTTTTTATTTTCTAAGATATCCGAATAATCAGATGCTGCTTCTTCTGGAAGCTGGTTATTTTACCTTTCTAAAGGCAATTGGCATAGAAAATTTTCTTTATGGAAATATGGTTTTCAATCTGTTTGCTATTGATCTGGCAATTTTATTAGGCACGATACTGGTTTATAGAAAATATGGGAAAAAGATGGCAGTTTTATTCCAGGTATTGGCCTTTCTTTTCGTTCCATTTTATACTTATATTCCTTTTGTCTATTCCGACACTCTGGTTTTGCCGATGATTACAGGAATTCTGCTTTGTTATGAACTGCTAGAAGAAAACTGGAAGAAACAAACTTCTATACAATGCCTGCTGCTGCTTTTGATCGGCTTATTAACCTGGGCTGGTTATGAAATCAAACCGACCGTTGCCATTATCAGTTTTGCCTGTTTTCTTCATATGATCATTGCCAAACAATTAATCAAAGGACTGGTATATTCTTTGATTATTCTTCTGACCTTTGTTATATGCAGCCTAAGCTGTCATAAAGCGGTACTGCAACTGAATGTTGTGGACCAGAGTGATTATAACCGGGAGAATTTTCCTTATACACATTGGGTTATGATGGGGTTGAAAGGATTAGGAATCTATACATTAGAAGACCGGCAGTATACCAGCTCTTTTGAAACAAAAGCGGAAAAGGAAAAGGCCAATATCGGTCTGATTAAAACAAGATTACGGGAATATGGCATTCCAGGACTGATTCTGCATCAATATATGAAAGGTGTTACAACCTGGCACAGCGGAAGATATGATATGGAATTTTATCTGACAAAAAATCCTTTAAAGGAAAGCTGGATGCAGGAAATATTTTATCCGAAAGGCCGCTTCTACCCTATTTACAGTATTTATTGTACAATTTATCATATATTTATATTATCTATGCTTACTCTATCTATTCAGCGGGGATATAAAAACAAAGAGTTGGATTCTGCTGTTATGTGGAAACTATCACTCTTCGGTCTCTATTTATTTCTCTCTATCTGGGAGACCAGACCAAGGTATGTTATGCAGTTTACTCCTCTGATGCTTTTGATTGCTATTGATATGCTTGACAAATTATGGAATAAAAGAGAAAGCTGTTATCACCAATCAGAATAATTACTTTACATCTACACATCTGCTATTGGAGGACTCATTTTCTATCTCTATAATGGTTCTTCCAAATTCCAGAAACGGAAGCAGGTGATATTGAAAATCCTTATCTATACAATTCCAAAGAGATTTCAGTATCACGAATGCTCCCTCTTCACTGCCGAGAAATAAAGAAGGCCGGCAGCCAGAAAGATGATACACAATCGTCAGAAGTTCCAGATCTGGCTGTGTATCACCTTTTTCCATCCGCCGGTATTTTTTCATCCCCAGACCCAGCCGTTCTGCCATAATCACTTGTGAAAAATCTATTACATTTCTAATCAAATACATAACAGAGGAAACCGGCCCACCCTCCAGAAGCATGTGCAGTATCCGTCTTTCCAGTACAGATGTATGATCCTTTGAGCGATCTATGACCTGATCTATGAGCCAGAGAGCCAGTTTCATTAACTCATATCGATCTTGTTCCCTGCATGAACGAAATAACCCGTCCAACATATGTTCCTGAGCTCCATTGTAAATCCCTGTTACAAGATAATCAATATCCCAGTTGCCTGCATACAATTTACATAAAAATTTATAGGGAATTTCTATTCTTCCTAGTTCCATTTTACTATAATGACTTTGTGTAATTCCAAACCAATTTCCCATATCTATTTGTGTCATTTGCTGAATATGTCTGTACTTTACAAGTCTCTGCAGCGTTTTATTATATAACTCACTCATTTGCCGCCTCCCTGTTTTATCCAAAATCTAATATTTTCTATAATTATTTTACTAGATTCGCAGCGGCCTATATTAGAGTTATTTCTGACTAGTCACATCTGACCCATTGGCTGCTATTTTGAAATATGCTGATTTTCCATATAGGTATTCTCTTTTAAGTTGTATTAAACTATGTACAAGCCCAGTGGTTCCAAATAAATTTCTCTAATTTACTTGAAATACCCCCGCATTTGATGTATATTGTTACAAGAGGCGGTTCTAACGCCTGCCGTAACAGGCAATACATAATAAAAAACCAAACAATAAAATTTCACAGGAGGCATGGATAAATGAAAGAAAAAGTAATCTTAGCCTATTCAGGCGGATTGGATACCACAGCGATTATCCCGTGGTTAAAGGAAAATTATGACTATGATGTAGTCTGCGTCTGCGCAGACGTCGGACAAGGCAATGAGCTGGACGGACTGGAGGAGCGCGCAAAGCTCTCCGGCGCGGCCAAGCTCTATATCGAGGACCTGGTAGATGAATTTGTTGATGACTACGTGATCCCCACCGTACAGGCCAACGCCGTATATGAGAACAAATATTTACTCGGCACCTCCTTTGCAAGGCCGGTAATCGCCAAGAGACTGGTTGAAATTGCGCGCAAAGAGGGTGCGGTAGCCATCTGCCACGGTGCAACCGGCAAGGGAAATGACCAGGTGCGTTTTGAACTGACCGTCAAAGCACTGGCGCCGGACCTGAAAATCATTGCTCCTTGGCGCTGCAACGAGACTTGGAATATGCAGTCCCGTGAAGACGAGATCCAGTACTGCAAGGACCACGGCATTGACCTGCCGTTTTCTGCAGACAACAGCTACAGCCGTGACCGGAACCTGTGGCATATCAGCCATGAGGGTCTGGAGCTAGAAGACCCGGCAAACGAGCCGAATTACGACCATTTATTAGTATTGGGCGTTTCACCGGAAAAGGCGCCGGATGAGGGCGAATACGTCTCCCTTACCTTTGAAAAAGGCGTTCCGACTGCCCTCAACGGCGAGAACATGAAAGCATCTGATATTATCCGCAAATTAAACGAGCTGGGCGGAAAACACGGCATCGGTATTATTGATATCGTGGAAAACCGCGTGGTCGGCATGAAGAGCCGCGGCGTTTACGAGACACCGGGCGGAACGATTCTGATGGAAGCGCATACCCAGTTAGAGGAACTGATTTTAGACCGTCAGACCCTTTCCTATAAAAAGCAGGTAGCCAATGAATTTGCCAACCTGGTCTATGAGGGAAAATGGTTTACACCGCTTCGCGAGGCGCTGCAGGCATTTGTTGAGTCTACCCAGCAGCGGGTGACCGGAGAAGTGAAATTCAAACTTTATAAAGGAAATATTATAAAAGCTGGCACCACCTCCCCGTATTCTCTGTACAGCGAATCCCTGGCCAGCTTTACAACTGGAGAGCTATATGACCACCACGATGCAGAAGGCTTTATCAATCTGTTCGGATTGTCGATGAAAGTTCGTGCTATGCTTGACGAGCAGCAGGAGAAATAAGTTTAGGAAATAATTGAAGACGATGTAAGCCGATTGGTTTTCCAGAGGAAAATCAGTCGGCTTTTTGTATATCCAGATATAATTTTTATTGATTATATTTTATGCACTAATTGATACATTTTTCTTGACAAATCCTCTAAAATCCGCATCGATTCGGTGATTCCATATCTGCTCAGCCGCTGCGAGGACATCCCCCCTTGCGCTGCAGAAAGCGCTTTACTATATTCAGGGATTTTATTATGCATTTTATAGAGAATTCCTCTTTGCAGAAAATTGTCAGGCGTAGGGACACGGACCCGTCTATAAGGATATTTATCTGCGATATCGGGATTATCGGTTTGATCCGATTGAACAGACGGCTGACTGCGTGTGCCGCATATATGATTACTCGGCGGTTACATGTCCTTACAGCGCCTCCAGGAACCGACGAAACGCTTGCTGACCCTCTTCGGTGCGTTTGTAGACGCCGGCGCACTCCAGCACTTTTACAAATACGCGGCCAATTTCTTCCTGGACAATGGAATGGATGTTTTCAGGCGTAACCTCGCAGCGCTGCTGCCACTCTTCAGCCCAGTCGGCGTGCTTTTCGGTCATCTCGTCGGCGCGCAGATCCCGGCCGTTTAAAATCGCCTCCTCCAGCACGGCCATTTCCTTTTTCAACCTAGCCGGAAGCACGGCCAGACCCATCACCTCAATTAAGCCGATGTTTTCCTTTTTGATATGGTGGTACTGAGCCGCCGGATGATAGAGGCCCCAGGGACTTTCCTCGGTGGTGATATTATTGCGCAGCACCAGATCCAGTTCAAACAGCTCTCCATGCATACGAGCAATCGGCGTAATGGTATTGTGCTTCTCTCCAGCGGTTTCACTGTAAATATATGCCTCTTCGTCGGTGTATCCGCGCCAGCATTCCAGAATGTGGTCGGCTGCCTGGGCGATACGAGCTGGGTCTTCTCCCTGCAGACGGATCACGGACATGGGCCATTTGATAATTCCGGCCGTCAGATCCTCATAGCCTTTCAGTGAAAAGGTGTGCTCATAGCCTGCTTTTGCCATAGCAAAGACATAGCCGCCGCCCTGAAAATGGTCGTGGCTGAGGATAGAGCCGCCGACAATGGGAAGATCGGCATTGGAACCGGCCGTATAATGGGGGAATAGACGCACGAAATCCAGCAGCTTTGTAAATACAACTTTGTCAATTTTCATTGGTATATGTGCTTCGTTGAGAATGATGCAGTGCTCGTTGTAATATACGTAGGGGGAGTATTGCAGGTAGTACTGCTCGTTCCCTAAGGTAATAGGGACAATGCGGTGGTTCTGCCTGGCCGGATGGGAGAAATGTCCCGCGTAGCCTTCATTTTCCATACACAACAGGCAGCTTGGATAGCCGGACTTCTTGGCCTGACCGGCTCTGGCAATGTCTCTTGGATCTTTCTCTGGTTTGGAGAGATTGATCGTGATGTCAATCGGACCGAATTCGGTGTCGGTCACCCATTTTTCATCCTTGGCAATGCGGTCGCGGCGGATGTAATTGGTGGCCTGGCTGAACGCATAGTAATAGTCAGTGGCTTCTTTGGGTGAGGACTGGTATTTTTCCGCAAATGTCTTGCGCACTACAGATGGCGGCGGGGTGAGAATGCCCATGATTTTTGTGTCGAATAAGTCTTTAGCTGTGATCGTGTCCTCTTTTAGAATGCCGTGCTCGAATGCATAGGCCAGCATTTCTTCTAATATTATGGAGATTTCTCTGGGGGCTGCCGGTTCTTCCTTGTATTCCATGACTTCAAACAGCTCCAAAAGCCGATTGGTGACGTAGACTTGATCGTCGGGGTGTATGAGATTGTTTTGGAGTCCGTAGGTTACTAGTTCTGTAATCAGTTGATTGATCATGCATTTGACCTCCCTGTTTTCTGATTTTTATTATATATAGTTTGGATTGCTATTTGAGCTATTTTTAGCTTGCCTAAAAATAGAAATGCGACTGACAGATTGTTCCTCCTGATCCTTTTATGAATAAATTTATTTTAACATCATATAATAAAAAAAGGAGGCTCTATATGTTTAAACTTTTTTCAAATACAATACTTTCATATCTTGAATCTGATTTGAATGCTTTTATTAAAAATCCTAATTATCAAATCATAAATATTCAATATAACACTTGTATTTATGAAGGTGAGATTATGCATAATGTATTATTGTATTATATCATAATCCCAACAGAATAAATAACTATTTCTTTATAAATCATTGTTAGCCAATTAATAAATATAGGATTTACAGCATAAAATAATTCTCTTTTATCATATCGAATATCATAAAAATTTTCTGTTCCCTTTCCAACCAGCATATGAAAATATCTGTTTTTCAACGTGATAAGAAGATCAGCTACATTTGCAAATCGAATCTTCATTGTATCTCCCTCGAAAATATAATAATTATTTGGAATCACTCTCTGTAACTCTCCTTGAATGAGATCTAGGTTATCACTCATAAAAAGAATGTCAAATTCATACTCAAATAAAATATTATTTTTAAATAGTTCCTTTAAAAATGTCTTTAAAAATTTTAATTCTCCATCCGAATCGCCGCTCATAAATTTTTTCAATTTTTCATAGGAACCTCTATAATCCATTAATTTCGATGCATAAATAAGAGGAAAAGAATAACTGATAAATTCTAATGTTCGATAAATATGCACAAAAGATTCTATTGGTGAATCTTTCAGCCATATGATTGCATTGGTCAATTCTGAAAGCAGTTCTTCATGAATAAAATGGTTTCTCCGATTAAAATTTAAATATTTATCAATACTGCTCTTCTCTATTTTTCTATAATGTTCGAATGAAAAAAACTCTTTTATTATTTTATTTTTAAAAATATCATTTACTATATTTCCGGGTATTGAATAATTTATCTTCTGTTCCGTCCATATCTCTTGTTCTCCACAAAAGTAATGAATATTCAAAGTTCCACATAATAATCGAATTAATACTGCTTCATTAGATGCTCTTTCTGATATTTTTAATTCTGCTGGCAATGCTGCTTCATTTATCTCTGATAATTGATCCTCATATATAAATATTCCCTTTTGTACCAACCCCATATTACAACTCCTGTGAAATAATATCAAGCAATTCAGAATATCCATATTCTGAAAATTCTATATAATTTTCAAAATAAAATTTAACCATTCTTCTTCTTGCTAATCCAAGTTTAACTTTAGATACATCAATTGCAGAAAATACTTCTTCAAATAATTCGATACTATTTCTCAAATCATTTTTTTCTTTCATTTGAATTTGAGTAAAAACGAGATTCATAGCTGCAGAAAAACCAATGAAATTATTAACAATTTTAAACCACGTATTTAAATAATCATCATCCAACATTTTAGATATAAAATTAATTACATCTTGAAACTCTCCATTTTTATCTGCTATATTTGAATTTAGAATCTTATCAGCAATTAATTCGTTCATCTTTTCTTCTATAATCTTCTGATTATCAATATTAATGGAATTACTGATATATGCCAGATACCCTTTAATGAGGCTTTCCTTATTCATATTTTCCTCATCTTTTCTCTTTCTTATTTTCTTTTCTTTCTCCGTCACCCCTAAAATCGGCAAGGATTCAAAATCAAAAATATTTCCTGCTAAAATCTCAATCTGATGCCGTGCTGACATGGGTTTTTGTCCATTATTTAAGGTAATCATTCTATATAAGAGCCGATCCATAGAGTCACTAATCAATATATTACAATACAAAGTCCGGCACAGATCAAGTTTGGTTCTATCTATTCGATTTAACGTATTTAATCTCTGAATCCCATCTAAGATAAATGCATTTTTCATATTATCATCCAGATATTGTTCCGTAATTTCTTCTTTATTCGATGGCTTTCTATTAATTTTAATTGCAACTGTAATATTCGGCATAATGCAACCAGACTGTATATCCTCTTCCAATCGTTTATAAAAAGAAGCCCGAAGAGGATTTCGCTGAAATTCTAATTTATCAATCAACGGCACCAATTTATTTAATGCATATTTATAATTGATACCAGCTGTTAAATAATAACTTTTTATTACATCATCATATTGCACATCATATATTCTAATATCCATAATTTTATGTACTCCTACAAATATTTATAATACTTATTTACTTTTACAGTTACATTTCAAAATTTTCACTTGCCAAAATCCTTAGCTTTCACCTTGAGTATATAAATTATAACATAATCTGATAAGATTGACTATATTTTTTGTTAATATATTATAAATCATCTAATTATTTTTACTTTATTAAAATAGAATAACAAATAACATAAGAAACAATAACAAAAATAACTTTCTCATAATTGCTCCTTGACAGAATGGTCTATAAATGATAGACTAAAGAAAAGATGTAGTCTATTACTTATAGACCTAAAAGTTGCCTGCAAACTATAGCTTCATTGTCAGACCTGCGCAGCCGCCCCGTATGCCGACTACATCTGATCTGGTATAATCGTGTTCCATACAGGAAATAAACCAAAGAAAGAGAGGAGAAATGTAAAATGAAGGATTATAAACTTGCAGAAAAGGAAGCTTTATTTGCGGATATCGTCTGGGACCATGAGCCGATCAGTTCCCCGGAATTGGTAAAGCTGTGTGAAGAAAAACTGAACTGGAAGAAATCGACAACCTATACGGTATTGAAGAAATTATGCAGCCGGGGAATCTTTCAGAATCATAATGCAATTGTGACGTCACTGGTATCCCGTGAGGAATTCGCAAGTGGCAAAACCAGAGATTTTGTTGAAAAATCGTTCGGAGGTTCCCTTCCGGGATTTATTACGGCATTTATGGGGAATAAAAAGTTATCAGAAAAACAAGCGGAGGAGATTAAAAAGCTGATTGACAGTTACCGGGAGGTGGAATAATGGACCATGTTTTTTGGATAGAGCAGATGGTTCTGCGAATCTTTCATATGAACCTGGTCGGAAGCTGCTGCATTCTGGCGGTGCTTCTGGTTCGTCTGCTGTTGAAAAGGCAGCCAAAAATTTTCTCCTATGTCCTATGGTCACTTGTGTGGTTCCGACTGGCGTGTCCGATTTCCTTCGAAAGTCCGTTCAGTGTCTTTCAAATCACAAACAATGCCATTGAAACCAGCCAGGAAAGGCAGGAATTTACATGGGTCAAAAGGCCGGAAACAGAAACGGAACATAGGGGCGAAGATACTGCTCCCACAAATACAGAAACAAGCGAATTCGGCAAACGCAATAAAAAAACAACGGTACAAGCTGGCAGAAATATACCGGAGAATGAAGAGGAATCCACACAGCAAGCACCCTCCGCTTCTATGCCATATTTCTGGCTTTACCTATTTGGAATCTGGATGGCTGGCATCTTAGGTTTGCTGGGATACTCCTTTCTTTCCTCCTATAATCTGCGAAAGAAGCTGCGGATATTGGAACAGAAGGAGGGGTATGCCATCGTACCGCAGCTGGAGACGCCGCTGGTATTCGGTATCATCCATCCCCGCATTTATTTGCCTGTTGGATTAACCGCAGAAGAAATCCCCTATATTCTGGAGCATGAACGCGTACATATCCGGCGGCGGGATTATCTTGTAAAACCGCTGGCATTTCTATTATTGTGTATTCATTGGTTTAATCCTCTGGTCTGGCTGGCATTTTTCTGTATGGATAAAGATATGGAAATGTCGTGTGACGAGGCGGTATTAAAGAAACTGGGCCATAAAATTAAACAGGACTATTCGACATCCCTGCTGTCACTTGCCTGCGGCAGAACATTTTTCAACGGTGGTCCGCTTGCCTTTGGCGAACAAGGTGTAAAGGAACGGATTAAAAATGTACTTCGCTATAAAAAGCCACGGATTTTGGGGATTGTGCTGACGATTTCTGTAATTACACTATCATTTCTAACTCTGCTGTCTGACCCTGCCTCCACAGACAAGCAAGAAGAAACTCCCATAAAAGAAGCCGCAGTGCTGCCCAGCCCCAAGCCAGACAGTCCAAAGCCTGTGCAAACTGCCAGACCAACGACGAAACCCGTTTCCAGTCAAATGCCGGAATCGGACAGGCCGGAAATTCATTACCCGGATATTGATAATTTAACATTTTCTGATCTGGAGGGTATTGAATTCTGGCACGGAAGCGGTGTAGGGGCTTGGCGTACAGTACTTTCCATCGAAGCAGACGGCAGCTTTTCCGGGTACTACAAGGCTGGAGATACTAACAGCAACTACCTGTACCCACGCGGTACATCATATATCCGTTACTTTAATGGCCAATTTTCCGATTTAAAGAAAACCGGCCCCTATGAATACCAAATGCAGTGTGTATCCTTTGAAGCTGAAGGAACACCTGGAGAAGAAAAAATCAGCAATGAAATCAGATATATTACCGCAGAGTCATGTGGCTTTGAAAACGCCAGTGAAATCACTTTATATCTTCCAGGAATTTTATGCAGCGAAATTCCCGGTCGGCTGGTATTTAGCGAAATGCAAAACCACAATGAAATTAATAATTATTACGTATTGTATGATGTAGAAGACGACAGCATATTTGAGGAAAATTTTTTACAATATAATGATACTCCTCCACAGCCAACACCAGAACCAACTTTATCACCTGCAGAAATAATGGAATTACAAAAAAACTACAAAGATAATGAGCAGTTGGTTTTTGCTGATATTGGCGACCAAAAACTTTACTGTGATATGTATGATAATTATGTAACTCTGCAAATAATGCCAGATGGAAGTTTTCTTGGAAGAGCCTCTGCTTATATCGGTGATGAAAACGAATATAAAGTATATGAAGAATGTATCTGCAGCGGCAGATTTTCAGAGCTTACTAAAATTGGTCCCTATGAATACAGTATGAAATGTAAGGATGTAAAAAATGAAAAAACGCCTGGAGACGTCCGATTTGAATCTGAATATAAGATTATTACAACAAATTATTTTAACAACATGGATGAATTCCGTGTATATCTTCCCGGGAAAAGAAAAATGGATCTGCCGGAAAATTATTACAAGTATTTTACCTGGCACCGTAAAAATTCAGAAAGTAATGATGGAGTCATCTCTGAATATTTATTTTACCATGTCCCACAAAATGCAGGTTTTTTAAAAGCCCCTCTCTGATCAATCGTTCCTAAAGCGGGTTTTTCTGAAAAACTAACTAATAAAATAGTTTTTAAATAATATATTACAAATTTATTTCTATATCAAAGCAAAAACTATTAAAAATCTAATCTCTTTATTGATGAAAATAAAAATGGATTTTGTTCAGGAATTATCGTATAATAAAAAATGGAATTCAGCCATCATACATTTTAGTTCGGAGGTCAAACATGGACATTACAATAGACTATTACGAGTGCCCGCTCGGCAAAATCACACTGGCCGCTCATGAAAAAGCTCTGGCCGGGTTATGGTTTGACGGGCAGAAATATTTTGGACAAATGCCAAATATCGCTTCTATTTCTGCTCTGAGTGAATTGCCACAAAAGGAAATGGCTCACAAATCAAGTCAGCTGCCAGTCCTGCAGCAGACCAAGCAATGGCTGGATCTATATTTCAGCGGCAAAGTACCAGATTTCACTCCGCCGTTATCTATGGACGCCACATCATTCCGACGGTCGGTATGGGAAATTATGCTTGCAATTCCCTATGGCCAGACTATCACTTATCAAGACATTGCAAAACAGATGGCAGAAAAGCTGGGACGAAAAAGTATGTCAGCCCAAGCAGTCGGCAACGCAGTTGCCCACAATCCCTGTTCCCTGATTATCCCCTGCCACAGGGTTGTTGGGAGTAATGGAAGCCTGACCGGCTACGCCAGCGGCATCGATAAAAAAATAAAGCTGCTGACCCTGGAACATGTAGATCTGTCTGCTTTTTTCGTTCCCAATACCTGAGCTTTCAATTACTTGATATAGGCATTTGCAAAACTCTTATTTTACTGTCAGAGTTTGGGCAATCGATACAAAAATGGAGCGAATTCAAAACGTTTTTGAGCGGAATTTTTGTATCGATTGTTCAAACTCGTCGCCTTGTATGCGACTTTCGCAATGATCGATTACCTGATATTGTGATCGCGAAAGTCTTATTAGAAGCGACGATTTTAGACAAAACATACAAAAACGCCGCTCAAAAACGTTGATTGGACATGAGGAGGGACCCACGAAGTGGGAGGAGTCCTGGTGTCAGCATTAAATTCGCTCTGTTTTTGTATGTTTTGCCTAAAATCTGGT
>JAAVZI010000048.1 GCA_022791575.1 Lachnospiraceae bacterium | reverse complement strand
GACAGCCCACTCACCTCCCCGTGATTTGTAGTATACCGAGTTCCCTATAAGAAGAATTATAAAGAAAAAATAAGCTTGGGCAACCATTTTCATAACGTTTTGTGCCTGAGCGAAGCGAAAGGAATGGATATAACTATGCAGGATCAATTTTCAAGGACCCGGCTTTTGCTGGGGAAGGAGAATATGGAGAAGCTGGCAGGAGCAAGAGTGGCAGTCTTTGGTATCGGGGGTGTCGGCGGTCACACAGTAGAAGCCCTCGCCAGAAGCGGTGTGGGCACCTTGGATCTGATTGATAATGATAAAGTATGTCTGTCGAATCTGAATCGGCAGATTATAGCAACACAGCAGACAATTGGGGAATATAAAGTAGAGGCAGCCAAGAAAAGAATTCTGTCTATTAATCCGAATGTAGTGGTTCATACCTGGAAAACTTTTTTTATGCCAGATACAGCGTCTATGTTTGATTTTTCCCAATATGATTATGTGGCAGATGCCATAGATACTGTAACTGGTAAGATAGAACTGGCTGTGCAGGCGCAGAAAAGCGGTACACCTATCATTAGTTCCATGGGAGCCGGAAATAAGCTGAATCCGGCTGCTTTTGAAGTAGCAGACATTTATCAGACTTCTGTCTGCCCGCTCGCCCGAGTGATGCGCCGGGAGTTGAAAAAGAGGGGAATTGAGAAACTGAAAGCCGTTTATTCTCGTGAGATTCCCATAACACCAGATGGGGAAGACAATGATTCAGATAGTGAGAATGCCGGAAGCCGCCGTCAGGTTCCAGGTAGCAATGCTTTTGTGCCAGCGGTGGCCGGACTGATTATGGCTGGGGAGATGATCCGAGATTTATGTTCTATAACCTAATCGTATTGTAAAAGCAGTTATTGGATGAAGGAGAGAATCCCACTAGAGCTTAGGTTGTAAGTAAAAGTATACAAAAGCAGATCTGAGAATGCAGCAATATATACAAAATGTACTTGTATATATTGCTGCATTTTTTCTGTATGAGTCCGTTATATGAATAATTTGTGAAAACTTACTGATAGATTTCTATTAGGCAAATTCGTGAAAATGTGTTACAATATTTTTGGAAATTTCTTCAAAAAAGGATTGACATTTCTCTGCTGATATTATAATATAATAACAGAAAAACAAACATTAGTTCGGAAAATATGTTCGAATAACAAGGAGGATATTATGAAAGAGGATAAGGGCAGCAAGGGTTCGAAAAATTCAAAAGATTTAAAAGATGTAAAGAATACAACCAAAGAAGAACGGTTAAAGGCGCTGGATGCAGCGATTAGCAAGATAGAAAAGGATTTCGGCAAAGGGTCCATTATGAAGCTGGGTGACCAGAGCAAGAATTTGAATATTGAGACCATACCGACCGGCTCTTTAAGTCTGGATATCGCTCTGGGACTGGGCGGGGTTCCAAAGGGAAGAATTATTGAAGTATACGGACCAGAGTCCAGCGGTAAGACAACGGTTGCTCTACATATGGTAGCAGAAGTGCAGAAAAGAGGAGGAATTGCTGGTTTTATAGATGCAGAACATGCACTTGATCCAGTATATGCCAAGAATATTGGTGTAGATATTGATAATCTGTATATTTCTCAGCCGGATAATGGAGAGCAGGCCTTGGAGATTACTGAGACTATGGTAAGGTCTGGTGCAGTGGATATTATTATTGTGGATTCAGTTGCTGCTCTGGTTCCCAAAGCAGAGATTGACGGAGATATGGGGGATTCCCATGTCGGTCTGCAGGCTCGTCTGATGTCTCAGGCTTTAAGAAAACTGACTGCAGTAATCAGCAGATCCAACTGTGTGGTAATCTTTATTAACCAGCTGCGTGAAAAGGTAGGGGTTATGTTCGGAAATCCAGAGACAACAACCGGAGGACGTGCGCTGAAGTTTTATTCTTCGATTCGAATGGATGTTCGCCGTGTGGAGACCTTGAAGCAGAATGGAGAGATGATTGGTAATCATACCAGAATCAAAGTGGTAAAGAATAAGATAGCACCTCCTTTTAAAGAAGCAGAATTTGATATCATGTTTGGTAAGGGCATATCCAAGGAAGGGGATATTCTGGATTTGGCAGCAGACTGTGATGTCATCCAGAAGAGCGGTGCCTGGTATGCTTATGATGGCAGTAAAATCGGACAGGGACGTGAGAATGCCAAATCTTTCTTAAGAGAGCATCCGGATATTGCAGCAGAAGTAGAACATAAGGTTCGTGTGCATTATGGCTTAGAAGAAGGGAACGAGGCAGTAGAAGATAAGGAGAATGTAAATGCTGAAGTGGTTGAAGAATTAGAAACAGCCAAGAAAGATCAAAAAACAGCTGCTAAGGAAGAAGTTTTATGATGATAACGGAGATTCGGCCGGTTAATCAGAAAAAGAGCAGAGTATATATTGATGAAGAATTTGCATTTATTTTGTATAAGAGTGAGATCCGGCGATACCGTTTAGAAGAGAATGAAGAGATAACAGAAGCTGATTATACAGAGATTTTGCAGGAAGTCCTGTTAAAACGCGGCAAGGCCAGAGCCTTGCACCTGCTTAGTTCCATGGACCGGACAGAAGGCCAGCTTAAGAATAAGCTGAAAGAGGGTGGATATCCGCAGGAGGTAATAGAGCAGATTCTGGATTATGTAAGGAATTATCATTATGTAGATGATTCCCGTTATGTATCAGGATATCTACGTACCAAAGGAAAGACCAAAAGTGTCCGCCAGATGCAGGCAGAACTGCAGCAAAAGGGCGTTGCAGCAGAACTGGTAAAGGAGGTTATGGAACAGGAGGAAGCGGTTGACGAGTCAGCCGCCATCCGCCGCTGGATGGAGAAGAAGCATATAGATCCGGAGACAATCAGTAAAGAACAGTTATGGAAATTTTATCAGTTTTTACTCCGAAAAGGTTTTCATTATGAAGATATACAACACGAACTAAAATTATAAAGACTTAAATTTACTGAACCCTTTAGAAATAATGTTGTTTTACTTGACAATTGTTTCTAAAAGGGATACAATTAGAGTGTTGTAGTTTGCGATGTATTCAGATATTTGATCCCCAATTAATATCTGTTATGTCATTATACAATGAAAATCAAATAAAGGAGGTGCTCCTGTATTGGATATCGTAATAGCAGTCATTCTATCTGTTCTGATTACTGCAGCAGTTACTTATTTTGCAACCGTTACATATCGTAAAAAAGTAGCAGAAGTAAAGATTGGCAGCGCTGAAGAGAAGGCAAGAGAGATCATCAACGAAGCTGTCAAAGTAGCTGAGACGAAGAAGCGGGAAGCTTTGCTGGAAGCAAAGGAAGAGTCCATTAAGACTAAGAATGAGCTGGACAAAGAGACCCGGGAACGTCGTGCAGAGATTCAGAATTATGAGCGCAGGGTTATTTCAAAAGAAGAAGCTTTGGATAAAAAGGCGGAACAGATTGAGAAACGCGAAGCTGGTTTTGCGACCAAGGAAGAGGAACTGAAGAAGATGAAAGTAGAAGTTCAGGCTCTTCATGATAAAAGCGTACAGGAACTTGAAAGGATCTCCGGACTTACTTCTGAACAAGCAAAAGAATTCCTTTTAAAAACGGTTGAAGATGATGTTCGTCACGATACTGCCAAGTTAGTGAAGGAACTTTCAGCCAAGGCGAAAGAGGAAGCTGAAAAGAAAGCCAAAGAATATGTTGTAACAGCGATACAGAAATGTGCGGCTGATCATGTGGCTGAGACCACAATTTCTGTAGTACAATTGCCAAGTGACGATATGAAGGGAAGGATCATTGGCCGTGAGGGTCGCAATATCCGTACTCTGGAGACTATGACCGGTGTGGATTTGATCATTGATGATACACCGGAAGCCGTTATTCTGTCAGGATTTGATCCAATAAGAAGAGAAGTTGCAAGAATTGCTCTTGAGAAACTTATTTTGGATGGACGAATCCATCCGGCTCGAATTGAAGAGACGGTAGAGAAGGCTCAAAAGGAAGTGGATTCTCTGATTCGTAAGGAAGGCGAAGCTGCAATTATGGAAGTGGGAGTACAGGGTATCCATAATGAATTAATTCGCTTATTGGGCAAGATGAGATTTCGGACAAGTTATGGGCAGAATGCATTAAGGCATTCTATTGAGGTTGCACAGCTTGCAGGGCTGCTGGCAGCAGAGATTGGCGTAGATGTTCGTTTGGCAAAGAGAGCAGGTTTGCTTCATGATATAGGTAAATCTGTAGATCATGAGATGGAAGGTTCCCATATTCAGCTGGGTGTGGATTTGTGTAGAAAATATAAGGAATCCGCAGTTGTTATTAATGCAGTGGAGTCACATCATGGAGATGTAGAACCACAGTCATTAATCGCGTGTATTGTGCAGGCAGCAGATACGATATCAGCTGCAAGGCCAGGTGCAAGGCGTGAAGTATTAGAAACCTATACTAACAGATTAAAACAATTAGAAGATATTGCTGATTCCTTTAAGGGAGTTGACAAAACTTTTGCAATTCAGGCAGGTCGAGAGATTCGTGTAATGGTAGTTCCGGACCAGGTGAATGATGATGATATGGTATTGCTGGCAAGAGATATTTCCAAGAGAATTGAATCCGAACTGGAATATCCAGGCCAGATTAAGATTAATATTATCCGTGAATCGCGTGTAACCGGTTATGCGAAGTAATTAATCATTATTTAGAAAATAAAGGTCCCAGAATGAATCGTTCTGGGACCTTTTTAAGTGTTAGAGGATTCAGAGATATCAATGATTTGTCAGCTTTTTACAAAATTACACAAAAAATGTAAATATTTTCTATAATTTTATATTGTAATTTTAGCTGATTTAGTTTATACTAATATTGTCAGAAGGAAAGATGAAAAAGATTCATTTTTATCCGCTGGCTTTAATAAAAATATAATATGACCTGGGGTGTTCGAATATTGCTATTTTGAACCTACATTTACGTTCATGGGATTCCTATATCTCTAATTGGATGTCGGGCCGTCAGCGAACGGATGGCAGAAGATTGGATGCGGTCACCCACCTAGCATTGCTAGGCGTCAAAATTGCAAGACACGGCATTTTGGGCTATTATGATTAACTGGGTTACTCAAATCAGGAGATGATATTGAGTAACCTTTTTCTTTTGCAGTCGTCACAATAAGACAACCAGTTGACAGAATCAGGCAGGTATAAAAAAATTTGTCTAAACCTATTGACATGGTCTGCACATGAAACTAAAATAGAATTTAATGGAGTAAAACGGATGCTGCATTGGGCATACTTACCCCAAATATATAGTCGGCAATGCTAGAGTGTGTTTGAACATCCATTCTAATCCGGCAGATTGGAGATATGATTATGGAAAAGAAAAATATTGACTGGGCAAATCTTGGGTTTGGTTATATGCAGTGTGACCAAAGATATGTAGCAGAGTATAAGGATGGAAAATGGTCAGAGGGCCAGCTGACGGAAGAAGCCAGCATTACCATGAATGAATGTGCAGGTGTTCTGCAGTATGCACAGACTTGTTTTGAGGGATTGAAGGCCTATACGACAGAAGAGGGTCATATTGTTACATTTCGTCCAGATTTAAATGCAGCCAGAATGAAAGATTCCTGTCTAAGACTGGAGATGCCTGTATTTGATGAACAGCGTTTTGTAGATGCAGTATGTGAGACAGTACTGGCCAATGAGGCTTATGTTCCGCCATATGGTTCTGGTGCTACTTTGTATATCCGTCCTTATATGTTTGGAATTAATCCAGTCATAGGAGTTAAGCCTGCAGACGAATATCAGTTCCGAATCTTTACTACTCCTGTAGGACCGTATTTTAAAGGTGGAGCCAAGCCGTTGACGTTATGTGTCAGTGATTTTGACCGTGCAGCACCTCATGGAACCGGACATGTAAAGAGCGGACTGAATTATGCAATGAGTCTGCATGCTATTGTTAGTGCACATAAGAATGGCTATGATGAGAATATGTATCTGGATCCGGCGACCAGAACGAAGGTGGAAGAAACAGGCGGAGCTAATTTTATCTTTATTACTAAGGATCAGAAAGTAGTTACACCGAAATCAGACAGTATTCTGCCTTCTATTACTAGACGTTCCCTGATTTATGTGGCAGAACATTATCTGGGATTGAAAGTAGAGGAACGGGAAGTATTGCTGGAAGAAGTGAAGGATTTTGCAGAGTGCGGATTGTGCGGTACAGCAGCAGTCATTTCTCCGGTAGGAAAAATCGTTGATCATGGAACAGAAATTTGTATGCCAAGCGGAATGAATGAAATGGGACCGGTTACCAAGAAATTATATGATACCTTAACTGGAATTCAGATGGGCCGTGTGGAAGCTCCAGAAGGATGGATTCAGATTATAAAATAAAAAGTGGTCGACAAATTTCGACACGCACAAAGGGACGCTATTCTTAATAATTCCAGGTTTTTATATAACGAATGACACCCGATGTCGAATTGCGCGATGGAAATTTGTTGCACTTTCAGGATAGGACTTTTATAATGTATATGGAGTACATTATAGAAGTCCTATTGCATATATGGCTGATCAGGCTGTAAGATTCTGGTTATAATACAGACAGCACAATAGCGAAGTGTGGAAGATACACCGGATTTTTTGTCTATATATGCGTTGCAATAGACGTGAGGAGGATATTATGGAAAAGTTAAATATTGCAGTGGTTGACGATAATTATGTTATGCGGGAAACTTTGGGAGAGATTATAAACAGTGATAGTGAGCTGGATTTAATTGGAAAAGCCCAAGATGGCGAAGAGGCTTATCAGCTGATTAAAGAAAAACAGCCGGATATTGTGTTACTGGATATTATTATGCCCAAAATGGATGGACTGAGTGTAATGGAGAAGGTCAGCAAGGATACTTCTCTGGAAAAACATCCGGAATTTATAGTAATTTCAGCAATCGGCAATGAGAATATTACAGAGGACGCATTTCAGCTGGGAGCAAATTATTATATTATGAAGCCCTTTGAAAGACAGGTAATTATCAATCGGATAAAAAGTGCCAAATGTGTCAGGAATTCAGTAAGTCCGCAGAAAACATCTGTCTATGAGAAAATAGGACCAGAACGGAATCTGGAAGAGGATGTAACTAACATGATTCATGAAATTGGTGTTCCGGCACATATTAAAGGATATCAGTACTTGAGAGATGCAATCATTATGGTAGTGAAAGATATTGATATGATTAATTCAATCACCAAAGTGCTGTATCCAACAATTGCCAAGAGGCATCAGACAACACCGAGCAGGGTAGAACGTGCAATCCGGCATGCCATTGAGGTTGCCTGGAGTCGAGGCAAGATGGATACCATTGATGAGCTGTTCGGTTATACCGTTCATAATGAAAAAGGAAAACCAACTAATTCCGAATTTATTGCATTAATTGCAGATAAAATCCGTTTAGAATACAAGAAAAGACAAACAATCTAATCTGTGTTTACAAAAAATTGAAAAATTTTTAAAATCTTAGCAGATTTTACTTTCAAAGATACCAAAAATAGGTTATAATAAAAAGGGATAAGGATTAATATAATTTAAATTAGTCTGAAGGCTTTAATATAGGAGGTATCTTTATATGAAAAAAATTCTTTTTGTAGCATCAGAAGTCGTACCGTTTATTAAAACAGGCGGCCTGGCAGATGTTGTGGGGTCGTTGCCGAAATGTTTTAATAAAGAGTATTTTGATGTAAGAGTGATTGCGCCTAAGTATGCCTGCATGAAACAGGAATATAAGGATATGATGGAGTATAAGACGCACTTTTATATGACTCTGGGCTGGAGAAGACAATATGTTGGTGTATTGGAAGCAGTGCTGGACGGCGTCACCTTTTATTTTATTGATAATGAGTATTATTTTGCTGGCTCTAAACCTTATGGCAATATTTACGAAGATGTAGAGAAGTTTGCATTTTTCTCCAAGGCAGCACTTTCTGCTCTGCCCTTGGTGGATTTTAAACCCGATATTGTACACTGTCATGACTGGCAGACAGGTTTGATTCCAGTATTTTTGAAAGACAAGTTTCATGACGGCGAGTTTTATCGTGACATGAAATCGGTTATGACCATACATAACCTGAAGTTCCAGGGCGTATGGGACAAAAAGACAATTCAGGATATCACAGGTCTTCCTTCCTCTTATTTTACGCCGGATAAGCTGACTGTTTATGATGATGCCAACTATTTAAAAGGAGGCATTGTATATGCGGATGCAGTTACAACTGTCAGCAAGACGTATGCAGAAGAGATTAAGACGCCATTTTACGGAGAGAAATTGGATGGACTGATGAGAGCCCGTCAGAATAGCCTCCGGGGAATTGTCAATGGAATAGACTATGAAGAATACAATCCAGCTACCGATCAGTTTATCTATAAGAATTATACGGCCAAGAACTTCCGCAAAGAGAAATCCAAGAATAAGGTCGGCCTGCAGAAGGAATTGGGACTGGATGTAGATGAGAAGAAATTTATGATTGGTATTGTTTCCCGTCTGACGGATCAGAAGGGAATTGATCTGATTGCCTACATTATGGATGAATTATGCCAAGATGAGATTCAATTTGTAATAGTCGGTACTGGAGAAGAACAATATGAGAATATGTTCCGGCATTTTGACTGGAAATATAATAATAAAATATCAGCCAATATCTATTATTCAGAGGCTATGTCGCATAAAGTATATGCAGGCTGCGATGCCTTTTTAATGCCATCACTGTTTGAACCCTGTGGTCTCAGCCAGTTGATGAGTCTGCGTTATGGGACAGTTCCGATTGTCCGTGAGACAGGTGGTCTGAAAGATACAGTTGAGCCTTTCAATGAATTTGAAAATACAGGAACAGGCTTTAGCTTTAAGAATTACAACGCTCATGAGATGCTTGGCATTATCCGTTATGCGGAACAGGTATACTATGATCGGAAACGCGAATGGAATAAGATTGTAGATCGTGCGATGGCAGCTGATTTCTCCTGGCAGTCTTCAGCAAATCAGTATGCAGAAATGTATGATTGGCTGGTTCCGTAATCTTTCAATTGTAATTAAGAATTTAAAAATAAAGCCGCAGAGCACACGATTGATACAGCTCTGCGGCTGTTTTTGTATTTTAACAAACATGCGGAACATGGGGACTCAAAATTAAATAAATATTTCACTAATACTGATTTCATTAGAGAGGACTTCTCTGGTAACATATAGAGTATGATCATCCCTTACACCCAGAGTCCATTTTACCAGAAGAAATTTGCGGTTAGTGATTTCTAATGCAGTAATGCTCCCAGGGTAGATACAGCAGCCGCTGTTGAAATAAGGATTTTCAGAGCTGCCGGTCATGGCACGGTGCGTGTGTCCAGTTACAAGAATCCCATGGTTTTTCAACGCCCAATGGTTTAACCGCTGTTCGCTTTTTTCTTTAATCTTATAGTTATCGGCGGCACTGGTAGGGTCTGTTACCCCATATAATTCCAGCGGCTTCCAGATATAACGTACTAAGAATCTGGCCAGCTTCCATAAGGTAGAATTCAAAAGATCAGCCTGATGGCCATGCGTCAGATAGATATTTCTGCCGGTCAGACAGTCTCGTAAAATCAAACCTTCATAATACTGATAAGGACCACAGCACTTATTTTTTTTGACTTGATCGTGATTTCCATACAGGAGATAAAGCCGCTTACTATTATAAAATTTATCCAGCAGGCAGAACGTATTATCATGAATCCGCTGAATCTGTTCAATACGGCGGTTTTCCCATAATTCATCTCCATCCCCCAGCTCGATATACGTGTAACCATTTTTGTAGTAAGTGCGAAGCGCTGACAAAAACAGCGTTTCATTTTTTAAATAATTATCATTTGCATTTCCGGTTCCCCGATGGCAATCGCTCATAAGAACGATTCTGGAGGAGGGGGTCAATGGAAGGCAGGGAGCTTTTTCAAAAGCACGGCTGATGCGTTCCAGATATCCCATGGCTAATACCCTTTCCGTTTAGAAGCTTTATAACTGTGTATGGTAAACATTTTACGGAAAGCAAATGGCGCATATTCATATAAGTATAATATGCGGTCCATCGAAATGCTGAAGGGCCTGGTCAGGCAAAGGAACAGCCGGCAGAAGCAGCGATTCTTCCATTGGACATATGCAAGATAACATCTTCGAAACCAGTTGCAAGAGCAGGTGCTGCAGGTACAGAAATTCAGAGAAACCGTCAATCCATTAATAAAATAGGTTTCCGGCGGGAATTCGCTTTGTTCCAGTCCGTCGGTAAAGGCATTCAGCATATCGTAATCAGGAAACGTAATAGAAATATCCATGGATAAATCCCGGGGTTTGGAAATGCTGCCCATCTGAAATGCAGTAAGCCACCAGTGGGGTCTGGAAAGGCGGGCGATGACATGACCATGATGTTTTAGTTTCATGGATAACATAAGCAGCTCCCGGTCAGAAATGGCTTTAAATATTTCGAACTTACGTTTGGAAGGAGAAATGATTTCATCGGCTTTATAGATACCGATTTCTCCGCCGGTATTGATGCCGTATTGTCCTTTCCAGAATTCAATCAGCCATGTCCTCCCTTTGTAGTTAAAATACACTGGATGGCAGTCTATGACCATCTGAGCATGAGGAGCCAGACGGTCATAGATCCAGCCATAGCCGAATTCTCTCTGCCAGGGGTGCAGGGTAGAACTGAAAATATCCTGACAGTGATCGTAGCAGTATCCAAAAGGTTTAATCAAAGTATTTAATTTTTTGCATTTTTCCTCTTTTGTCATGCATTTGATTTTCTTAATAATGCATCTTCGGCGGTAACAGTGTATGCATGCCAGAATCAGCAAAATTAACAGCAGAACACCGAAAAAAGGATACATAAAAGAAGCCTCCTTTGAATATAGTATAGTTTATTGTATGCAGAAAAATCATTAATGGGAATCAGGGTATAAATACATAAATAAAAGACATACTAATCCTGTAAAATAGCTACAACCGCATGTTTCAAAAATCTGCCTATAAAATGGCAGAGAATGTTATTATGCGGCAGTGCAGAATGTATAAAGGAGGGCATATCATGTCACAGATTTCAGATTTAGACTTACAGAACCTGCGCCATTTGATCGGCGGTTATGAGACCAATCATTGCAAAATGAAAGAGTATGCTTCACAGGCTACCGACCAGTCCGTAAAACAGTTTTTCCAGAAGGCTTCCCAGACAGCCAAGGATAACAAAGAACAGTTAATGCAGTTTCTGAATTAGAGGAGGATGCTAAAAATGATGGATGAAAAGACAATGGTAACCGATGCCCTGACAGGCATCAACGGTGAACTGACAAGATTTGGTGAAATGATTCCCCAGACAGAGGACATGCAGTTAAAGCAGACATTGAAGCAGTTCCGTAATGAGTGCGAGATGTCCCAGGATGAGCTCTATAAAATTGCTAAGAGCAAACAGTATTATGTACCGGCTGCCAAGGCAAGTGCTCAGGATATCCAGCATGTAAAAAATATCGTATCTCAGTCTCAAATGAACAAAATGTTTTAAGGATAACTATGATCTGCTAGAAACATGTGCCAACACATGTTAGAGAATACAGGTCCCTGGACAGAAAGCAGCAATGCTGCATAAAGTCCAGAGACCTGTTTTTGCATAAATAAATCAAAAGTAAATAAATATTTACATTGATTTATAGGAAGGTCCAGAGTATAATTAAAAATAATTTATTTTTAGAAGGCTGTGGAAAAAATAAATAAAAAAAGGAATGTATGAGATGAAGAAAAAAAGATCATTAAAAGAAATCAGTTATGTAATCCTATTGCTGCTGGCAGTCATTGTTTTATTCCAGTGGTACACGACGCAAAACAGGAAACGGATGGTAGAGCGGAATAAAAATTATGCAGCGGATTCATCCCGTCAGGTGGCGGCCAGAGTGGATGAGGAGTTAAATAATGCACATGATATAGTGGAAACCTATACATATTTTCTAGGAAAAAGTCTGAATGGGCAGAATGTGACTGCAGAAATGCTGAAAGAGATCGAAGTAAATTCCCGTGTATTGTTCGATGCGGTGATATTTACTGATATAGAGGGCACGGACTATGCCTCGGATGGCCGGACGGCTGATGTAAAAGATCGGAATTTTTATCAGCGTGCCATTAAGGGAGAAAGCGGTACGGATATTATATTTGAGTCTCATTTTTTTGATGAAATCATGGCCTGTTTTTATTCGCCGATATATTATAATGGAAAGATTACAGGTGTGCTGCGAGGAGCGTTCTTGGCAGAGGAATATCTAAAAGATATGCTGAAAACTACCTATTTTGACGAAGAAGCAGTTGTATATCTATGTATGCCAGATGGAAAGGTGATAGCAAGTTCTGATAACAAGCAGTATGATAAAAATCTACCAGATATGCTGGTGAGCTCTGGGATCATTGATGAGCAGGTAGCTAAAAAGGTAAAAAAGGTATTTAATCAAGGCGGAGAAGGGGCATTTATCTGTGATTCAAAAAGTAAAACGGATAATATCTGTGTCCAGTATCTTCCGGAAAATGATTATGTCCTGGTGCAGACGTTTCCTAAAAATGTAACACAGGCAATGATCAGGGACGAGAATCTGATCGGGATTCAGCTGGAAAGTATGATGATCGGTCTGTTTATTATCTACATCATCTCACTGATTATCCGCTCGCAAAGGGAAAAGAAGGAATTAGAGAAAGAAAATCAGGAAATGAGTTATATCATTAATGGTGTAACCACATTATTCACACGATTTGCCATGGTAGATTTGGAGAAGGATACCTATCAGTATCTGGCAGGAACCAAACCGGAGGAAGGGTCCATTGCAGTCAGCGGCAGTTATCGGGAGCTGGCTGAGCATCTGTGTGAGATCATTGTCACTGGAAATGAAAGTAAGGAATTTGCAAAATGCATAGAACGGAGTGCAATTATTACATCTTTGGAGGAGCAGGATGATCTGCGCTATGAATGTCATGTTCTGCGGGGGAGCCGAGTAGGATGGGAGCATTTGAATATCATTTGTCTGGAAAGAAAAGAGGGCAGCGCCTGCAAAGTATTATTTACTCAGCAGAACATTACAGAGGTAAAGGAAAATGAACTGCGTATTCGAACGGAGATGGCTCTTGCAAATCGTAAAGAACAGCAATATCGGATCGCGATTACTTCTAATTCCATTAGTACCTTTGAATTTAATCTGACACAGGATCGGATTGAGCAGGATATATTGCGTGTGAAAGATGGAAAGACAATATCTATGCTGGAGCAAGCGGGACTTCGCTGGCCTTGCCGGGCTTCGTCATGTTTTGAAAGCTGGAAACAGTTCGTATTGGATGAATCTATGGAGGCATACAGTACGATGGTTAATGTAGAGTGCTTAAAAGGCTATTTTGAGCGTGGAGAGGCTGAAGTGGATGTGGAGTACTGGGCCAGAGAAGGGGCAGGAAAACAGATCTGTGTTCGGCAGTCATTTATTATGACAGAAGATTCAGAGTCTGGAGATATTATGGTTCTGGTTGTAACTAAGGATGTTACAAAACAGGTACAAAAGCAGAGAGAGCAGACCCGGGCTCTGCAGGATGCATTGATGCAGGCACAGCATGCCAATCGGGCCAAAACTACGTTCCTTTCTAATATGTCGCATGATATTCGTACACCGATGAATGCGATTATAGGCTTTGCAACAATTGCAGTCAGCCATATTAACAATAAGGATCAGGTGCAGGACTGCCTGCAGAAGGTTCTTTCTTCCAGTAACCATCTGCTGAGTCTCATCAATGATATTCTGGATATGAGCAGAATTGAAAGTGGAAAAGTACAGATTAAGGAGCAGGAATGTAATATTTCGGAACTGATGCATAATCTGGTTAATATTATACAGCCCCAGGTTAAGGCAAAGCAGCTGGAACTGTTTATAGATACCTTTGAGGTAGTCAATGAAGAAGTGATTGCAGATGCCCTGAAACTGAATCAGGTATTTATCAATTTGTTAAGTAATGCAGTAAAATACACACCGGCAGGTGGAACAATTAGCTTCCGTATTATGCAGAAGACAACGTTCCGTCATGGATATGGGGATTATACTTTTATTATTAAGGATACTGGTATAGGCATGTCATCGGACTTTGTAAAACATATCTTTGAGCCATTTGAACGAGAAGCCAGTACTACGCAGACCGGTATCCAGGGAACCGGGCTGGGTATGGCCATTACAAAAAATATTGTAGAAATGATGAATGGCGTTATCAGTGTGGAAAGTGAGATCGGTAAGGGAAGTGTATTTACAGTAGAGTTGAGTCTGAAGCTGCAGGATGTGGAGAAAAATGCAGAACAGATTAAGGAACTACAGGGCCTGCGGGCATTGGTTGTAGATGATGATTTCAATACCTGCGACAGTGTAAGTAAGATGTTAAAGCAGATCGGTCTGCGTTCGGAATGGACAACATCTGGTAGAGAAGCAGTATATCGCGCTAAGGTGGCATATGAGGAAGGGGATTCTTACCATACCTATATTATTGACTGGCAGATGCCAGAGACCAGCGGAGTAGAGACAGCAAGAAGAATCCGTAGCGTAGTAGGAGAGGAAGCACCGATTATTATTCTTACGGCCTATGACTGGACGGATATTGAGGAAGAGGCAAAGGAGGCAGGAGTTACGGCGTTCTGTGCCAAACCGCTGTTTATGTCAGATTTGAAATCTGCACTGCTGGCAGCTAATAATATGACGGAGAAAGCAGAAGAACAGGCAGCTTCTTGGACACTGGCTGATTTCAGCGGAAAACGTCTTTTGCTTGTAGAAGACATTGAACTAAACCGGGAGATTGCAGAAGTAATCCTGATGGAAGCTGGATTTGAAGTAGAATCGGCGCCAGATGGAACAGATGCAGTTGACATGGTTAAGAAATCAGAGGAAAATTATTACGATGCAGTTTTAATGGATGTGCAGATGCCGATTATGAATGGCTACGAAGCAACCAGAACAATCCGTACCCTTCCAAGAGAGGATGTTAAAACGCTGCCCATTATTGCCATGACGGCAAATGCATTGGAAGAGGATAAGGAAGCAGCGCTTAAGAATGGCATGAATGCCCATATTGCCAAGCCGATAGATACAGAAATACTAATTGATGTTTTAGGTAAATTCCTGAAATAATATGTAAAAGCCCTCAGCAAATGCGAGATTACTATTAATGAGGGCTTGCTGCTTAGATCAGCCACAAACTGCTTCGTCTAACTTAAAACAACGAAGCAGTTTTTCTAATGCCTTTTTCTCAATACGGCTGACATAGCTTCTGGAAATTCCGAGCATACCGGCGATTTCTTTCTGTGTATATTCTTTTTTTCCATCAAGACCATACCGCATACATATGATTTTCTGTTCCCGTTCCGAAAGCGCTGTCTGAAAATATTCATAAAGCTTTTTGGAATTTTCATGAAATGAAATTTGTTCTACTACATCTGGGTCATGGCTTTCCAGCAAGTCCAGCAGATGTATTTCATTGCCTTCGGTATCATTGCCAATCGGTTCATACAAGGAAATTTCACGGGATGTCTTTTTGCGGCTTCGCAGCATCATCAGCAGTTCATTATCAATACACCGTGCCGCATAGGTTGCTAGACGGCTGCCTTTGTTGGGATTAAAGGTACTGACGGCTTTGATAAGTCCGATCGTGCCAATGGAGATCAGATCTTCGGAGTCTTCCTCTGGGTTTTGGTATTTCTTGACGATATGTGCAACCAGTCGGAGATTTCTTTCAATCAGGACATTTTTGGCTTCTAAGTCGCCGGCGTGGTATTTCTGAAGATATACCAGTTCTTCATCAGGCGTAAGCGGCTTTAGAAATGTTTTCACGACATACCTCAAATGAAGGATATATTTCTATTTTATGTAAAAAATGTAAATATGTGCTTTTCCATTATGGGATTTTGTGGTAAACTATAGAAAATCAATAGAAGGAGGAATGCAAAATGGACAATAACTGTGCATATTGTGCGGAGGGGGATCTGGTTGCAAAATTCGGTATTAAAATCTGCGAACTAGATACCAGTAAGGTCTATTTATTTAAGGAGCAGAGCCATAAGGGAAGGGTTATTGTGGCCCATAAGAAACATGTGGGTGATATGAATGAACTGACGGCTGAGGAAAGAAGCGCTTATTTTGAAGATGTGGCAAGAGTGGCAAGAGCTTTGATGGCTGCATTTCAGCCGGATAAGGTGAACTACGGAGCTTATGGAGATACCGGCCATCATCTGCATTTCCACCTAGTACCCAAGTATAAGGAAGAGTTTGAGTGGGGCGGTGTGTTTGAGATGAATCCAGATCGCAACTATCTGTCGGAGGAAGAGTATGCTAAGCTGGTATCTGTCATTCAAAAGGAGCTTGGTGTGTAAGATAATACCGCGATTCAGGAGTTTTTTAGACTTGACTATTTTCCAGCATATGTTAAAATAACAATGTATGTTAGAATAGGAAAAATTATGACAAAAACAGGAGGAATGAACAACATGGCAAACAAATGGGTTTATTTGTTCAGCGAGGGTAATGCAAATATGCGTGAACTTCTCGGCGGAAAAGGTGCGAACCTGGCAGAGATGACCAACATTGGTCTTCCGGTTCCACAGGGCTTCACAATTACGACAGAGGCATGTACACAGTATTACGAAGACGGCCGCGAAATCAATGATGAGATTCAGGGCCAGATCAACGAGTACATTGTGAAAATGGAAGAGATTACAGGCAAGAAGTTCGGAGACAAGGAGAATCCATTGCTGGTATCTGTCCGTTCCGGTGCAAGAGCATCCATGCCTGGTATGATGGATACCATCCTCAATCTGGGACTGAACGAAGAGGTCGTAAATGTAATTGCTGAGCAGTCACAGAATCCACGCTGGGCATGGGACTGCTATAGAAGATTTATTCAGATGTATTCCGACGTTGTTATGGAAGTCGGCAAAAAATATTTCGAGCAGCTGATTGATCAGATGAAAGAAAAGAAGGGCGTGCAGCAGGACGTGGAACTCAATGCGGACGACCTGAAGGAGCTGGCAAATCAGTTTAAGGCAGAATACAAATCCAAGATCGGTTCTGACTTCCCGGATGATCCGAAGGAGCAGTTAATGGGTGCGATCAAGGCAGTGTTCCGTTCCTGGGACAACCCTCGTGCAAATGTATACCGCCGCGACAACGATATTCCGTATTCCTGGGGTACGGCTGTTAACGTACAGTCAATGGCATTCGGAAACATGGGTGACGACTGCGGTACTGGCGTTGCATTTACAAGAGATCCGGCTACCGGCGACAAGGGACTGTTCGGCGAGTTCCTGACCAATGCGCAGGGCGAGGACGTAGTTGCAGGTGTTCGTACACCGATGAAGATCACAGAGATGGCAGAGAAATTCCCAGAAGCATTTGAGCAGTTCAAGGATGTCTGCAAGACACTCGAAGACCACTACCGTGATATGCAGGATATGGAATTTACCGTAGAGCACGGCAAACTGTACATGCTGCAGACGAGAAACGGCAAGAGAACCGCACAGGCAGCCTTAAAGATTGCCTGCGATCTGGTAGACGAAGGAATGCGCACCGAAGAAGAGGCAGTGGCTATGATCGACCCGCGTAACCTGGATACTCTGCTTCATCCGCAGTTTGACCAGAAGGTGCTCAAGGGAACAGAGCCAATTGCAAAGGCCCTCGGCGCTTCTCCGGGAGCAGCCTGCGGTAAAATCGTATTTACAGCAGACGACGCTGTTGCTTGGAAAGAAAAGGGTGAAAAAGTTGTCTTAGTACGTCTGGAAACTTCACCGGAAGATATTACTGGTATGAAAGCTGCCCAAGGTATTCTGACTGTCCGCGGCGGTATGACCAGCCATGCAGCCGTAGTTGCGCGCGGTATGGGAACCTGCTGTGTATCCGGCTGCGGAGAGATCGCGATGGATGAGGAAAATAAGAAATTTACGCTGGCAGGCAAGGAATATCATGAGGGAGATTTCATTTCCCTGGACGGTTCTACCGGAAATATTTACGATGGCCAGATTCCAACCGTAGATGCAACGATTGCAGGTGAATTCGGAAGAGTTATGGCATGGGCGGACAAGTTTAGAACGCTCAAGGTTCGTACCAATGCAGATACACCGGCAGATGCGAAAAAAGCCCGTGAACTGGGTGCAGAAGGCATCGGACTTTGCCGTACAGAACATATGTTCTTTGAGGAAGACCGTATTGCCGCATTCCGCGAAATGATCTGTTCTGATACTGTAGAAGCAAGAGAAGCAGCTCTGGCTAAGATTCTTCCTTATCAGCAGAGCGACTTTGAGAAATTATATGAGGCACTGGAAGGCAACCCGGTTACAATTCGTTTCCTCGACCCGCCGTTGCATGAATTCGTGCCGACCGAGGAAGAGGACATTCAGAAATTAGCAGCTGCGCAGGGCAAGAGCGTAGAAGAGATCAAGAACATTATCAATTCCCTGCATGAGTTCAACCCGATGATGGGACACCGCGGATGCCGTCTGGCAGTTACCTATCCGGAAATTGCCAAAATGCAGACACAGGCAGTCATCCGTGCAGCGATCAACGTACAGAAAGCACATGCTGACTGGAACGTAAAGCCTGAGATTATGATTCCGCTGATCGGCGATATCAAAGAACTTAAATTTGTGAAGAAGATTGTTGTAGAAACTGCAGACGCTGAGATTCAGGCAGCCGGCAGCAGCTTGGAATATGAAGTTGGTACAATGATTGAGATTCCAAGAGCCGCTATGACTGCTGATGAAATCGCCAAAGAGGCAGACTTCTTCTGCTTCGGCACCAACGATTTGACACAGATGACCTATGGCTTCTCTAGAGACGATGCCGGTAAGTTCTTAGATGCTTACTACGACACGAAGATCTTTGAGAACGATCCATTTGCCAAGCTTGACCAGATCGGCGTTGGTAAGTTAATGGAAATGTCGATTAAGTTAGGTAAGCCGGTGAATCCGAAGCTTCATATCGGAATCTGCGGTGAGCACGGCGGAGATCCGTCTTCTGTAGAGTTCTGCCATAAGCTCGGACTGGATTATGTATCTTGTTCGCCGTTTAGAGTACCAATTGCCCGCTTAGCGGCTGCGCAGGCGGCGATTGCTCAAAGGTAATACGCATGGGAAAGCTTATAGTTTTGTGAATATTGAATAAAGAATAAAAGGAATCCCCTATTACCAGATAATTGATAATAGGGGATTGCCATATCTAAATAGCAATCGATACAGAAAGGGAGCATTATGAATAATCAAATTATATAATGGAATTTCAGAATTGTTGCTTATGGAGGGCAATCTGCTTGGCAATGCATATCCTTTATGCAGAGGAGCGATTGAATTATATCTTGTGATTGTAGGTTTTCGTTCTTATCAGAAGCATTAATTACATTTCAACTATACGTCAGTAAAGGAGCGTGAAAAATGAGCAAATTAATGGTAACATGCGGATATAATTTTGAACATTATACAATTGAAAACTATATAAAATTCTGTTCCGGGGAATGTGTCTTAGGTACAGGCTTTTTAAGTAACTTAAGTGCCAGCTTTGCCGATACGTTTGGAACAAGCAGTAAAGGATATGAAAATAAATTAGCCAAAGCGAAAGATTTTGCAATAGAGAAGTTAGAAGAGGCCGCAAGATCTGAGGGGGCAAATGCAATTATCGGATTGCAGATTGATTTTGAAACCTTTAGTGCAGATATTATGGGAGTTGTTGCAAGCGGAATGGCCGTTTACATTGAGAAAATAGGGGAACATGTGATAGAAGAAAAAATCTATCAATTTCCGGTAATTAACTATTATCCAGATCTGCCATTTCGCATTGGACATTTGCTGTATAATAAGACAAGAGCATGTGCACAGATTGATCTCTGCGTCTATCCCGGCAATAAGCTTCAGGCATTGAATGCCGATTTTATAGTTCAGACGATTTTTGATACACAATATATTTATAGAGATATTAATCTTACCCAGATAGAAACGAATCAAGAGGCAGCAGTGTTTGACTTGGAAATATCAGAAAACGAGCTTCGTGCTATGAACGGAGTCATTGTCCATGTACATAAATATATAAATAACAACCAGTGCTGTACCAATACCGGCAGCAGTCAGATGACTTCCTATAAGATTCCTGAGCTGCTCAATAAGAAAAAGGAATACGGAATCGACGTCATCAAGGACTATGTGAAAACAGAACAGTCCTGGACCTGCCTATGCGGGATGGAAAACAGCAATACAGATGAAATCTGTCAATTATGCGGAAGAAGTTATGGAAAATATATTGGAACTGAATTCGAATATCAGTTTGATAAACTGATTGAACGGCTGGAAAATATGGAAAGCAGCAGTGAGATTTATCAATATCTGCTTAGTCAAAGCAGTGACCAGGAAGTAGATTCTATAGCAGAGCTGCTGGAAAAGATTGAGACTATAGTGAAAAAGGAACGCATTTACGGCGATATGCGGGATTCATGTATGAAACTAGTGAAAGAATTTTATAAACGCAAATAACAAATTAACAACTATCATACAGGAGGCATAAAAGATGGAAAGTAACATGATAAGAAATGGAAGCTGGAATGAATTTATAGACTGGCATGATACCAATGGAGATATTATTAATGCCAGTGACGGCGGAATGATTTATGTAGACGGCGTATATCACTGGTATGGAATGGCTCTGCGGCCTTTGCCGTTTAACGGCAAAGGAAAGGGTGGGCAGACTACGACCTGCGGTGTAGTGATGTATGCATCTAAGGATTTGTACCAGTGGGAATATGAGGGCGTGATCCTGCCATGTTCTTCCGATCCGAAAGATCCGCTATATGGACCTATGCGTTTTGAACGTCCAAAAATTATCTATAATAGGCAGACGAAACAATATGTATTATGGTGCCATTATATCAAATATCCAGGTGACCATGGATTTACAGATGGTACAGCCGAAGCCGGAGCTGCAGTTTGTGATACAGTAAATGGAACCTATCAGTGGCTGGGCCATACAAGACCGATTGACGAGAAAGGATATGTCAGAGATTGTACACTTTTTCAGGACAGGGACGGCAGTGCTTACTTTGTTTATGACCGGCAGACCGGCGACAGCTGGGATGGGGATGATGTAGACCGCTGTCTGCATATTGTAAAATTAAGCGAGGACTATACCGAATTCACATCCGAATACTACCGAATAGAAGAAGCTTACTGGAGAGAAGCAGCAGCTTTGGTATATCATGATGGATATTATTTTATGATAACTTCTGATTTGACTTCCTGGGATTTTAATCAGGCAAAATATTTCCGGGCGCAGAATCTGTTTGGACCATGGGAGGATATGGGAGATCCTTGTGTGGGAGATGACGATCATTTGACTTTTCATTCTCAAGGAACCTATATTTTTAAAGTAGAGGGAAAAGAAGATCAGTATATTTTTATGGCTGAACGTCATAATGTGGAAAATTTTTTGAAATGTTCTTATATCTGGCTGCCGATAGAATTTGGTGCAGATCATACGCTGCAGCTGTCTTATCAGAAGGAATGGAACCTGGAGTGATGATGTCATTCCGTATAGCTAAATCACACTAGAATAATCGTAAATTAAGCAGTCCCCTATCGGGGACTGCCCTTTATAAGGGCTCGTCCTCTTCTGGGCTTTCTGAAAGCTTTTTGGCTATGGATTCCTTTGACGAAGATTCCTTAGCAGCAGCATCCGGCTGTGAAGCCGTCATCGTACATCTTCCATCAAAATAAGCATCCTCATCAATAACCAGAGATCTTGCAGTGATATTGCCAGTAACTCTTCCCGTAGAATAAAGTTCTAGTTTGCTTTCAATAACAATGTCTCCATTTACCTTACCAGATATGACTACATTCTGGGCCGTAATATTTCCTTCTACCCGCCCTTCTTGTCCGATAATTAGATTTTTCTTACAATCACAATTTCCATTAATAATACCATCAATTCTGACTGCTTCCGGCGCCGTCAGATTCCCGTCAAAGACAGCTCCAGGGCCAATAATAGTGCCGATCTTTGACTGCGTTTCTACTGCCGAAGTTGTGTTTTTGCTTTTGCCTATCATAACTAAAATCCTCCTCGTTATATTAATGTATTGCCTCTTTCCTTGGGATGCGGTTCTTATCCTTTCGCATCAATCAGTGTAAAGGGATCAATTGGCGCACCGCCAAATATAATCTGGTAATCCAAAACCGTATTTTCTATCGTAACTGTTAAGAGAATATCTCCTGCGTGAACCTGTGTTCCTTCTGCAATCTTTAGCTCCGCTTCCTGACTGCAAAGATAACGGGTAGTGTATCCTCCTTCATGCTGGATGTCTATGATATATTTATAAACCGTATCAGAGCTTACCGAAGTGACTGTTCCGTCGGCAGCTGCAATAAAATTACAGCCAGCATGAGCATTAATCGTAAGGCTTGGATGTTCCGGGGAATAGGTAGACTGCAGGATACTAGAGCCCTGTGTTGGATAACGGCTGGGAAAGGATGTATCTTTTTCGGGTTCCATATTCTGCGCATCTTTTGTACTTGGTGTGTCTTCTTTGGTTTTAGTTTTTTCCTGAATCTGAGCAGTTTTCAGCTGTTCATTTGTCTGGCGGAGTTCTTTGTTCTCTGCCTGTAGCTTCTTTGTCAGCTCTTTTTGAGAGACCAGCTGTGAATGAAGAGTATTCTTTTCTCTGTAACCAGTGGATACGCGATAGATCAGCCATCCTGCGGCAATACAGAGAAGCAGCAGTAAAAGAAGAATCAGACGAATGGACAGAAGAGAAATCTGAAACTGTCTGCTATGCCTGTCCGTATTGGAAATCAGGAGTATGGAAAAAGATTCTTTGCGTTTATGCCGTTGGAATTTCATTCTAAAACCTCCTATTTTTTTATTATAACATAAAATGATAAAAAGAGAAGTATAAAAATTATTTTCATAGATTTAAAATAGATTTTGATTTTCGCAGAAATAGGATTTATTTTAGAAAATAAACAGAAAAGCTCGACAAATGTCGGTAAATTTGTTAAAATGTAAAAAGATGAAACAAGAGCAAAGAAAGAGAACATAACTCGGCAATCTGCCGAGAATCTTTATATTATGGCAAATTTTATAGAGTCGGAGGAAATCGGGATAAAAATAGAAAACATTTGGAAAGGAGAAGGAAATGTTAGAACAGACAGAAAAGGATAAACTGGATCACATTTTACAAAAGCACCATTACCAGTCATCCAAAATTATTTCAATTATGCAGGAGGTACAAAAGGACTATCACTATTTGCCAGAGGAAATATTATGCTATCTGGCAAAAGCGCTTCAGATCAGTGAAGCCAAAATCTACGGGGTGGCCACATTTTATGAGAATTTTTCTTTGGAGAAAAAGGGAAAATTCGTGATAAAAGTATGTGACGGAACGGCCTGCCATGTTCGAAAATCAGTTCCCATATTGGAAGAATTTCGAAACAGCCTGCATGTATCCGAAAAAAAACCAACATCAGAAGATGGGATGTTTACGGTAGAAACCGTATCCTGTCTTGGGGCCTGCGGGCTGGCGCCGGTATGTACGGTAAATGACGAGGTACATCCATCTATGACACCGCAGAAGGTGAGGGAACTGATAGCTGAACTAAAGGAGGGAATTCATGAAGATTAATAACCGAACCGAACTTGAAGCGGCCGGAGCACTGTATAAAGAAGCGCTGGACCGTCAAAAAAAGCAGATATTGATCTGTGCTGGAACCGGTTGTGTAGCAGGCGGTTCACTGAAAGTCTTTGACAGGATGCAGCAGATTATGCAAGAGCGGAATATCCACTGTATTGTTCAGTTGGAAAAGGACAGCCATGAAGGAATTGGACTGAAAAAAAGCGGCTGCCACGGTTTCTGTGAAATGGGACCTCTGATGCGGATTGAGCCAGAAGGTATCTTATATACAAAAGTAAAAGTAGAAGACTGTGAAGAAATTGTGGAAAAAACAATTCTTGGAACAGAGGTCGTGGATCGTCTTGTTTACAAAGATAAGAATGGTAAAGCATATATCCGTCAGGAAGACATACCATTTTATGCTAAGCAGACAAGAATCGCGCTAGAACACTGCGGAAGGATTAATGCAGAATCTCTGGAAGAGTATCTGGCATTAGGCGGTTATCGTGCGGTTGCCAAAGCATTGTTTGATATGACCCCCGAAGGCATAGTGGAAGAAATGAATAAGGCCTGTCTGCGTGGCCGTGGCGGGGGCGGTTTTCCTACCGGAAAAAAATGGGGGCAGGTACTGCGGCAGCAGGAAGAAGAGAAATATGTGGTATGTAACGGCGATGAGGGTGATCCGGGAGCCTTTATGGACCGGAGCATGATGGAGGGCGACGCACACAGAGTGATTGAAGGTATGCTGATTGCCGGAATTGCTACAAAGGCACACCATGGTTATATTTATGTCCGGGCTGAATATCCGCTGGCTGTTCAGCGGCTGGAGCTTGCAATAGAAAGTGCAGAGAAAGCAGGACTGCTAGGCAAGGACATCTTAGGTTCTGGCTTTGATTTTGATCTGCAGATCAGCCAGGGTGCAGGAGCCTTTGTCTGCGGAGAAGGTTCTGCCTTAACGGCTTCGATCGAAGGAAACCGGGGCATGCCCAGAGTAAAACCACCGCGTACAGTAGAAAAGGGGTTGTTTGAAAAGCCTACCGTATTAAATAATGTAGAGACTTACTGCAATGTGCCGGCTATCCTATTAAAAGGCGCCGAATGGTATGCAACTATGGGGCCAGAAAATAATCATGGAACCAAAGCATTTGCTTTGACTGGAAATGTAAATAATACAGGATTGATCGAAGTGCCTATGGGAACCCGGTTAAAAGAGGTCATCTTTGATATTGGAGGCGGAATTAAGGGCGGCGAATTCAAAGCTGTACAGATAGGCGGACCTTCCGGAGGCTGCCTATGCATCAATCCTACCGAAGAGCATCTAGATATGCATATGGACTTTGATTCATTGAAAAAGGTAGGCGCCATGATTGGTTCTGGAGGTTTGGTAGTAATGAATGACCAGAGCTGTATGGTGGAGGTTGCCCGCTTCTTTATGAAATTTACCCAGAATGAGTCCTGTGGAAAATGTGTTCCCTGCCGCGAAGGAACCAAACGGATGCTCGAACTTTTAACCGACATTACCGAAGGCCGCGGAACTATGGAACATATTGAGTTATTGGAAGAGTTGTCAGAAATGATTTCTGCCACGGCCTTGTGTGGATTGGGTAAAACGGCAGCCTCACCAGTCATCAGCACGCTGAAATATTTCCGGGATGAATACATAGCCCATGTGGTTGATAAAAAATGTCCGGCCGGCCAGTGCAAGGCATTATTAAATTATAAAATCGATTCCGACAAATGTATCGGATGTACAAAATGTGCAAGAAATTGTCCTGTTGGCGCTATCAGCGGAGAACTAAAGAAAGCGCATCATATAGACGTAACAAAGTGTATTAAATGCGGAGCTTGTATGGAAGGCTGCAGGTTCCAGGCAATTTCAAAAGGTTAGGAGGCAGGAAAATGGCAAAATATATGATCATCGATGGGAAACAGGTAGAATTTGACAAAGAGAAAAATATTTTGGCTGTCGTGCGAAACATGGGCATTGACCTTCCTACTTTTTGTTATTACCCGGAATTATCCACTTACGGAGCATGTCGAATGTGCATGGTAGAAGATGCATGGGGCGGAATGACTGCTGCTTGCTCCACTCCGCCCAAAGATGGAATGGAAATCAAAACCAATTCTCCCAAGTTACATCAATATAGAAAAATGATCTTAGAACTTCTGCTTTCCTCACACTGCCGGGAATGTCTGACCTGTGAGAAGAACGGTGACTGCCGATTGCAGGAGTTAGCTGACCGCTTCGGTATTCGTCAGATTCGTTTTCCAACTGATTATAAGCAGTTGGATAAAGACATTTCCTCCAAGGCCATTGTACGTGATCCTTCCAAGTGTATTTTATGCGGAGACTGTATCCGTACCTGCAGTGAGCTTCAGCATGTAGGAGCAATTGACTTTGTGAATCGTGGTTCCGATATGATTGTCAGCACCGCCTTTGGCAAAGATATTGCAGACACCAATTGTGTGAATTGCGGCCAGTGCGCAGCAGCCTGCCCAACCGGCGCCATAACAATCAAGAATGACACGGAAGCAGTCTGGAAAGCTCTTCATAAAAAGAACAAACCAGTAGCCGTCCAGATTGCACCGGCTGTCCGTGTGGCACTTGGTGACGAATTCGGCTTCGCTGCCGGTGAAAATGTAATCGGAAAAATCGCAGCCGTATTAAAGCGACTCGGCTTTGACGCAGTCTATGATACGTCTTTATCTGCCGATCTGACAATTATGGAAGAGGCCAAGGAGCTTTTAGAACGGCTTTCTGATCCAAACGCAGTTCTCCCTATGTTTACTTCCTGCTGTCCGGGCTGGATTAAATATGCAGAAGAGAATCATCCGGACCTATTGGACAACATTTCTACCTGCAAATCTCCGATGGAAATGTTTGGCCCTGTTATCAAAGAACATTTCAAGGAACATCCGCTGGAGGGCGGTCAAAAGGGAGAGGATGTGGTTTCTGTTGCAATCATGCCCTGTACTGCCAAAAAATATGAAGCTTCCAGAGAGGAATTCAAACGAAACGGGATACCGGATGTCGATTATGTGCTGACCACGGTAGAATTGATTAAAATGATCAAAGAATTCGGCATTGATTTTGCCTCACTTCCTGAGGAAGAATTTGACGAGCCATTCAGGGAATATTCCGGAGCTGGTGTAATCTTCGCCGTAACTGGCGGCGTTATGGAAGCAGCAGTACGCAAGGTTGTGGAAGATAAGACGCAAAAAGCTCTTGACAATATTAAATATCTGGGACTGCGCGGACTCGAAGGTGTAAAGGTCTGTGAACTGCCATACGGGGAACGCACACTGCGGATTGGAGTTGTTAATGGGCTTGCTAACACCGAGAAGCTGATACAAAAAATCAAATCAGGCGAAGAGACATTTGACTTCGTAGAAGTGATGGCATGTCCGAAAGGCTGCATTGGAGGAGGCGGCCAGCCAAAAGGCTTCCGAGCGAAAAAAGCAGACCGAGCCGCAGGTATTGACCAGGCAGACCAGGTGCTGCCGCTTCGCCGCAGTGAAGACAACCCGGCTATGGAGCGATTATACAATGGACTTCTTAAAGGCAGGGAACATGAGCTTTTACATGTACATTATACAAAATAGATTGATCAAATGGAAACTATAATTGCTACAGCACCTCTGTAAATGCTCATGTACGATAAAGAAGCAAGCAACCGAAAACAAGAGATAGACCGCCAGCACCACACTATTCCGAATCAAAGAAACCAAAGACAAGTATTATGGAAATATGCATAACAGGCTATGGAATCATGGATAACTCTATTCACAGCACATGGAAAAGCTAAAGTGCAGCTTTCCCATGTGCTGCAAACAGAGTTTCCCACAATTCCATAAGATAGCCAGTTATAAACATTCTCACAATGCCGACTACGGCGAACCCCCTCTCATTTTATCATATAAAATCTTAAAAACATTATTTTGTATTTCTTTTTCCGCTTTTGAAATATTTATAAACTTGACAAATGCCAAAATTACTGTATAATACAGTATTGGATAATACAACTATGGAGGTGAATTATGTCTACGATTGATTTAATCATTTTAGGTTCATTATGCCAAAGTCCTAAAAGTGCGTATGACTTACAAAAACAGATTGAATCCCGAAACTTGTCAAGGTGGATAAAAATTGGTTCGTTTACTGTT
>JAAVZI010000047.1 GCA_022791575.1 Lachnospiraceae bacterium | reverse complement strand
TGTTTAGTTATCAATGTACTTTTTACTTTTTACTTTTTACTTTTCCTTTTTCTGCCACTGCCTTATCAGCAGCAACTCTGATATCTTATCATACCTTTTTACATTTGTCAACAACTTTTTTCAAGTTTTTTTGACTTTTTTATTTTTGCTTTTGTAAGCAAACGGAGAAGGAGGGATTTGAACCCTCGCGCCGCTATTAACGACCTACTCCCTTTCCAGGGGAGCCCCTTCAGCCTCTTGGGTACTTCTCCAAAGCCTGTCCAATTCTCAGCTAATTATTTTGTTTAAAACGGAGAAGGTGGGATTCGAACCCACGGTCCCTTTCGGAATCACTGGTTTTCAAGACCAGCTCCTTAAACCACTCGGACACCTCTCCGTATGGAGCGTTTTCAACGCAAGAAATATATTACCATCTTTGACGGATATTGTCAACCACTTTTTTTAATTTTTTTATAAATCTTCTGAAAACGCCGTAGACTGCCTATTTAAAGGCATTTTCAGAATTCTTTATATGATTGGTCTTTCAAAAATACCTCTGCCGTTTTTAAATCTTCAGGGGTTGTAATCTTAATATTATAGTAGGAACCTGGAATCAGCTTCACTTTTTTGTTCATAAATGTTTCTACTGCCATAGCATCATCTGTCACAGAAACTTCTGTTTGTTGCAAAAGCTTTTCATAGGCTTCCCGGATCAGCGGAAAGGAAAATGCCTGCGGAGTCTGAATCATCCACACAGATTTCCGATTCGGCGTGTATTCTGCATACCCATTGCTGTCACTAATTTTAATCGTATCCTTAACCGGCATTCCCACTACGCATGCCTGATAGGTTCTTGCTCCATCCAACGCACGCTCTATCATATAAGGCGTCACAAAAGGCCTGGCACCATCATGTATCAATACATAATCACATAAATCCAGCTGCTGCAGTCCATAGAATACCGAATGATAGCGTTCCTTTCCGCCTCCTATAATCTTTTTTACTTTATGAAACTGATAGGTTTCGACAATCTCTCGGCGGCAATAGTCCTCGTCTCCCGGTGCAGCCACTAGAACTACCTGCTCCACACTGCTCTGCTCAAAGGCCTGAAGCGCATAATAAATTAATGGCTTTCCCTCTATCTCTAGGTATTGTTTCTTTATTTTGCTCTGCATTCTGCTTCCGCTACCAGCTGCAAGTACTACCGCTCCTGTATGTTTGATCATATTCTTTCTCCCAGCTTCAGATTAGGCACAGCATTTAAGTCCCAGCTATGTCGAGTTCCGGCTATAAATTCATAATAGCCCGCTGCACCAATCATCGCTGCATTATCAGTGCAGAGAATGGGAGACGGATGATAAAAGGCAATTCCCCTGTCTTCACATGCTTTCTGCATAGCAGAACGAAACGCCGAATTAGAAGCGACTCCACCTGCTATTGCACATTTTTTCATCTTAAATTCTTCTGCTGCTTCCATAGCATGACCTACCAGAACATCTACCACTGCTTTTTGAAAGGATGCTGCAATATCTGCTTCACAGAGACTTTCCCCTTTCATTTTACAGCCATTAATATAGTTAAGCACTGCTGACTTGAGACCACTGAAGCTAAAATCGTATTGACCATCATTGACCTTAGCTCGGGGAAATGGAATGGCCTCCATATTTCCTTCTTTTGCAAGGGCTTCAATCTTAGGTCCCCCCGGATAACCCAGACCAATTGCACGGGCAACTTTATCAAAAGCTTCTCCGGCGGCATCATCCCTGGTACGTCCTATGATCTCATATCTTCCATAATCCTGAACACAAACCAAATGTGTATGTCCACCGGATACCACCAAACATAAAAAAGGCGGTTCTAATTCTTTATTTTCTATATAATTGGCAGAAATATGTCCTTCAATGTGGTGAATCCCTATTAAAGGGATTCCCAATCCAAAGCTTAGGGACTTAGCAAATGCTACACCTACAAGCAGTGCTCCTACAAGTCCCGGACCATAGGTTACAGCAATTGCATCAATATCGTCGAAAGAAGCCTCTGCTGCATGCAGGGCTTCTTCTACAACCTGATTAATTTTTTCAATATGTTTACGGGATGCAATCTCTGGCACAACTCCTCCATATAACTTATGAAGCTCAATCTGGGAAGAAATAATGTTAGAAAGGACTTCCCTTCCATCTTTCACCACTGCTGCTGCCGTTTCATCACAGGAGCTTTCAATTGCCAGAATCCAGATTTCTCCTTTATTCTTCATTCTTATCACTGACAGCCTCGTCCGTCTGCTCATTTCCAAGTATTTTCCAGCGGCCGTCCTCATCCTTTCTCAGTATCACCTGTTCATTGCTCTTCAGCCATTGGGAATCATTTTTAATACTAAAAGTAATTCTAATCTTTGTACAGTCTTTGCCTTCTTTGTCGGTATAAATTTTAAGACGATCCGAATCTTCAACGGTATATCTGGTTATGTACATTTTGTTACTTTTATATTGTTTAATCTCTTCATTCAGCTTTTTCATATGATCTTCATACCCATTATGAGCAAGCAGTTCTTCGTCAAACAGCTTTCTTAACTGGCCAAACAGCTTTGTAATCTGCTCTTCCGTTATTTCCTTGGTATGTAACTCTTTTGTGATGGACGCATAGAGCTTGACGACTGCATTTGGGGTCTCAGGATATCTCTGATCTAAATTCCGGTTCAAAATCTTATCAATCTCGGTCAGTTTCACTGTCTCCTGGGTTGTTTTATTTTTGTCGTCATGGAACAAGCCCCAGATTTTCCAAGCTAGAGTACCTACAACCGCCACTGCCACGCCAATAATTACAATGGTAATAGCGATATCTGATAATTTCTTCTTTTTCTTCATAGCAGCCAGCCTCCTTTTTATTCCTCAGGGAAATCCAGTTCTACCGACTTGCGGTCCTTCCCAGCCCTGCTGTTGGGGAAAATCTGCCTTACTTCCTCCATATAGTCCTCTGCCCGTACCAGAGAAGGACTGAAATGCGTCAGCCACAATTCCTGCACATCTGCCTGTTTTGCCATTCTCGCAGCCTCTTTAAATGTCATATGTTTGTATTCCACTGCTTTGACTTCTTTGCCCGGCTCCCCATACATCCCTTCGCAGATAAATAGATCCGCTTTACCGGCGTGTTCTACAATTCCCTGCGTTGGCCTGGAATCCGTACAATAGGTCAGCTTAATGCCTTTCCTCTCTTTGCCCAGCACCATATCTGGAGTAAATACCCGTTCCCCCTCTGCAACAGTCTCACCTTTCTGAAGGCGGCTCCAGTAACTCTGGGGAATCTCTGCCGCTCTGGCTCGTTCTACATCAAATCGGCCGCAGCGTGGTATCACAATATTGTATCCATAACACAATACATTGTGATTTACTTTAAAAGCCTCAATCCGGTATCCGTCCCGTTCCAATTGTTCCGAAGAACCATTCCACTCATGAAATTCTATGGGAAATGGAAGCTCAGGCGCAATGACTCGAAGCGCATTTACAACCCGTTCCAGACCCTTTGGACCTGCAATCAGCAAAGGCTGTGTCCTCTCTGCATTTCCCATGGTCAGCAATAGTCCCGGCAAGCCGCTGATATGGTCTGCATGATAATGTGTAAAACAGATCACATCAATGGGCTTAAAGCTCCAGCCTTTATCTTTAATGGCAACCTGCGTACCTTCTCCGCAGTCAATTAAAATACTCTTTCCATTATATCTTGCCATTAGTGCAGTCAGGCTTCTATAGGGCAGCGGCATCATCCCGCCGCAGCCCAGTAAACATACGTCTAACATAATTTTTTCCTCAACATGCTGCTTTCATTATTCTATAACAAGTCATCACCTTTTGGTTAAGGATATTATACCACAGTTTTCCAGAGGCCACAAGAATAAAATTTACAGCAGTTCTGTGACTTCCAGCTCTTCCGGCGGAATCACAAACCCTTTTACGATTTTTCCATAACAGGATTCACATAGATCCCATGTATGCTTTTTTCCATCTCTTTCAGAAAAATATCCCCATGTCTTCTCTGCATGGAAGACATCTTCCTTAAGCATATCCTCTTGGATCTCCATGATTCTTCCGCATTGATTGCATCTTACCTCCAGCTGCGCTCCTGTCTCATCCATGTATCTTCTCATTCCACTTCCTCCTGCCATAACTTTATTCATCCAGACACAAAAATTACCTGGAATATCTGATTTTCGAGCAATAGACTGACTCTGTATAATCATTGTCTATTATAACAGCAGGTCTGCACCCTGGATAGTGGGAATTGCTGTCAGCACTGCAGTACCATAATATAGGCATCCTCTGTCGGCGCTGTATAAAAATTTTTACGAACTCCGACGTTTTGAAAGCCAAGAGATTGATAAAGGCTGCATGCAGAATGATTGCTGATTCTTACCTCCAGGACAAAGTTTTGAATTCCCCGCTGCCTGCCAGACTGCAGCATTCGCAGCATAAGATTTCTGGCAATTCCCTGCCTTTGCATAGATGGCCTTACGGCTACATTTGTAATATTTCCTTCATCCAAAGCCTGGTAACAGCCGCAGTAGCCAGCAAGGACACCGGACTCGTTCTCCCAGGCAGCCAGATAGATGGTATCTGGCTGCTGCAGAGATTCCAGAAAGTTCTGTTTTGTCCACGGCCTTGAAAAGAGCTGCTGTTCGATATCAGCTGCTTCAGCTGCATCTTCCGCTCTCAGCGGCCCATAACCATATCGTTCCATTAGTTCTGTTCCATTTCTGCCTGTTCTTTTTCCTTCCGCTCCCGTTCTGCTTGGGAAAGCCGCAGATAATCAGGCTTATGCAGCCGGGCACTCACGGTTCTGCCCTGTTTAAGATATTCCAATGCCCTGGCCCCTGCCGCTCCGGCGCGCTGACGCATAAGATGAGCTGGAACAAAACACGCAGATTCTTTTAACTGTTCTTTAATTACCGCTTGAAAGACCGGCACACCATCTCCCAGAAAGATTATGTTCTGCCGATATCCTTTCAGTTTTTCCAGAAGTTCGTCTATACTGACTGCCATCTGTTCTTCCAAAACCTCAAATTCCTTATCTTTCCACTGATAAATCCCAGTATAGACCTGATTTCTTCTGGCATCCATAATCGGACATATCAAACCGTCTGCATAAGCCAGATTATAAGCCAAAGCCTCTACTGTCGGCACTTCTATCAGCGGCTTATTCCACGCCATACCAAGGCCCTTTGCCGTAGCAGAACCGATTCTAAGGCCGGTAAAGGAACCAGGCCCCGCAGCAACGGCTATGGCATCGATCGTATCCATATCCAGCTCAACCATATGGGTTAATGCATCCAACATGGGAAGCAGTGTCTGGGAATGGGTTTTCTTATAGTGAATGGTATATTCACCAATTAGATTTCCTTCCTCCACAATGGCAGCTGAAGCCACCAGGCCTGAACTGTCTAATGCTAATATTCTCATTTCCATCCTCTTTTCTAATGCTTGCAGAAGCCTTTCCCGTCTTATAATTCTTCAATCTGAATCTTTCGATAGTCAAAGCCTTTTTCCAGATCTTTCTCTATCGTAATTCTGGTATAATGTTCCGGCAGGAGTTCTTCAATTCGGCTGGCCCATTCAATCAGGCAAAGCCCTTCTCCGTAAAACAGATCCTCATAGCCGATTTCTTCCATTTCCTCCAGATCTCCAATACGATAGACATCAAAATGATATAGCGGCAGCCGCCCTTCTTCATACTGCTGTACAATCGTAAAAGTCGGGCTGGAAACCGGCTCTGTTATTCCGAGACCGTCTGCTACCCCTTGTGTAAAGACCGTTTTCCCCACACCTAAATCACCGACTAAAGTATACACTTTACCCGGTGATGCCTGTTCTCCTATTTCTTTTCCTATACGGAAAGTTTCTTCTGCACTGTGCGATTCTAATATCATCGATTTCTCCAGTCTTATATTTTGAATCTGATTGCTTTTGCATCTGCGTATTGGGAAATATAAGCGCAGACCTGGTCATATCTGCCGTCCATTTCCGATAATGGAATAATATTGGCATGGTATTTGGTCAGATAGAAAATCATGCTTTCTCTTGTCTTTACGATTTTATAAATATTCTCCCACAGCATCTCTTCTTCTACTTCGCCTTGTTTTAAGGTAATTCCGGTTTCTGCAAATTGATAAGCAACCGGATTCTTCATAACCGGATTCTGCAGAAAACGCCGTTTAGATCGCAGGTAAAGAGCGATCGGATTGTAAATGATAAATAACACTCCCAGAGCAACAAACATAACAACCTGAGCGGTCCGAAGCGCCTCCTGAAATACAATTCCATATGCCATGCATACGATTCCAAGAAAGATACTTAAAATTCCATTGAGACTATGATAGCAGTGATAGACATTAAAGTGATAATACTGTTTAGCGCTCAGCTGTACATTCAGTTCTAATTTTTCCATACGGAGCCTCCTATTATAACGGCAAAATTACTGCATTTATTTTGAAAATAATAATTCTATCAGCTTGTGTCCTTCAGCTATATAATTGCCGCTTTTCTTTGCCTCGCGTTCATTGTACTTCCATTGTAATTGGGCACTGTCCGTCCGCTGGCCGCAGGTACTGTCATAAAGCAGGTAAGGAACGGGAGCGGAGGTATGGGTTCTGACAGATACCGGTGTAGGATGATCGGGAAGAACTAACATTCGATATTCTTCCCCCGCTTTATCCATACCTTCTTTGACACGGCGGATCACTTTCTCATCCAAATACTGAATGGCTTGTACTTTTCTCTCCCAGCTGCCCTGATGTCCCATTTCATCTGGCGCTTCTACATGAATATATACGAAGTCATATCCGTCATCCGTTAATACATTGACCGCTGCGTCTGCTTTGCCTTCGTAGTTAGTATGCAGGGTTCCATCTGCGCCTTCTACTTCCATATTCTTCATTCCTGCACCGACCGCAATACCCTTTAACAAATCAACGGCAGAAATCATAGCACCTTTGCGCTGATTCTTCTCTTCAAACGAAGATAGAGCAGGTTTTGTACCAGCGCCCCAAAACCATATTGAATTCGCCGGATTCAGCCCCTTTTTCTTACGTTCTATATTAATGGGATGTTCTGCTAGAATCTCATAGCTTTTTTCCATCATTTCTTTTAGTAAAAGCTCCTGGGGAAGGTGCTGGCCGATCGTCTGTCCCAACACATCATGGGGAGGGGTCAGTTCCACTACCTGCCCTTTTTCCCAGATCAGCAGATGGCGGTAACTGGTTCCTGTATAGAACTGAAATCGGCCTTCTTCTGCCAAACCAGCTTTTACTGCCTCTATTAATTCTGCAGCCTCTTTGGTACTGATTTCACCTGAACTGTGATCCAGAATTGTTTTTTCGGCATAAGGCTCTTCTTCTGATAATGTTACCAGATTGCAGCGAAGAGCAATATCGGTATCCTTCATTGGTACACCAATGCTTAATGCCTCCAGCGGAGAACGTCCGGTATAATACTGTCTGGGATTATAGCCCAGCACTGACAGGTTGGCTGTATCACTTCCTGGATTCATTCCTTCTGGTATCGTATGTACAAGTCCGATTTCGGACATAGCGGCCAGTTCATCCAGCATTGGTGTACTAGCATATTCTAATGGTGTTTTATGGTCTAAATCGGCAATCGGCTCATCTGCCATACCGTCTCCTAACACAATGATATATTTCATTTTCGTCGCCTCAACTTCTGAATTCTACTTAAATCAACCGAATCCGATGGATCATTCCGCTTAATTTTTCTGCTTTCTCTTCAAATTCTTTCTCGCTTAACATTGGGGTGATAAATCCGCTCTCACCCTCTACTACCTGTTCCCATTTCTCAATGCTGCCAAAAATAGTTTCTGCTTCAGCCAATCCGCCTTTGACACGGACAAAGAATCTTCTCTGTGCACCTTTGAGATCCGCAAGGACTAATGGAGTCTCATTCCATTCAACCGCTACATGGTCCTGCTGCCTTACTGCATCTACAACGTCGGCTACTACTGCACTGGCTGTTGGAAGTTTGCCTGCGCCGCTTCCGTAAAACATCGCATCGCCAAGCATATTGCCATGTACAAATATGGCATTAAATACATTATTCACACTATACAGAGGATGGTCGGCATCCAGAAGAAACGGCGCCACCATTGCATAGATCTTACCATCTTCTTTTCTGCTTGTCGCAATCAGCTTAACTGCCTTTCCCATTTTATGAACATACTTCATATCCTCTGCAGTAATCTTAGTAATACCTTCCGTATATATTTCTTCAAAATTCACCTGCTGCCCGGTTGTCAGTGAGGTGAGAATTGCAATTTTCCGGCAGGCATCATATCCTTCTACATCTGCTTCTGGATTCCGTTCTGCGTAGCCTTTATCCTGCGCATCTTTCAATACGGTATCAAAATCCAGGCCTTCTAAAAACATTTTACTTAAGATATAATTTGTCGTACCATTAAGAATACCGGATATTTCATCTACGTCATCTGCAGTCAGACAAGTATTCATGGGACGGATAATGGGAATACCGCCACCTACACTCGCTTCGAAAAAGAAATTTACATTCTTTTCCTTTGCGATGGCCAGAAGCTGTGCACCATGCTTTGCAACCAGTGCTTTATTGGAAGTGGCAACGCTCTTCTTCGCCTCTAAAGCAGCTTTTACAAATTCATAGGCCGGATGGATACCACCCATTACTTCCACTACTACCTGAATTTCTGGATCATTTACAATCACATCGTAATCATGAACGATTTTATCCTGAATCTTATCTCCAGGAAAATCCCTTAAATCTAATACATATTTTACATTAATTTCCTGACCGGCTCTCTTCGCAATCAGTTCCTGATTGGTTTCTAAAACTTCTACTACTCCTGAACCTACCGTTCCATATCCTAATACTGCTATCTGTATCATTTTCATCCCTCTTTCGCAATTATTTTCACATAATGTATTCCCTGCAGCTGTTCAATCTCTTCTACCATCTGGTTTACATCTCCAGTAGCCGGCAGAACATCCGCGCTTAAGGTTACCGAAGCAATTCCATTGACTGGTATACTCTGATGTATGGTCAGGACATTGGCATGAAAATCTGCAATCACCTGCATAACCTCTGCCAAAAGCCCTGTCCGGTCATCCATCTGCATAACCACTGTAAAGGCCCTGCCTCTGGTATTATTATGATAAGGAAATACATCATCCTGGTATTTGTAAAAGGAGCTCCTACTGATTCCTGCCCGTTCTATCGCCTCCTGCACGGTCTGAACCCTGCCGGATTCTAACAGGCGTTTGGCCTCAACTACTTTCAGCAGAATCTCTGGAAGCGCTTTTCTGGATACTACGAAATATTTTTTATTATCCGCTTCTTCAAATATTTCCGACATTTACATCCCTTTCATTAATCTATATCAGATCTAATCCACCTTTACTGCTGCAGATTTCTCCATTTTAAGTAAGCATTGATAAATGGGTCTAGTTCTCCATCTAATACTTTATCAACAACACCGGATTCCTGACTGGTACGGTGATCCTTGACCATCGTATAAGGCTGAAGAACATAGGAACGAATCTGGCTGCCCCAGCCATTCTCCTTAACTTCGCCGCGGATTCCGGCTGCCTTCGCTTCATTTTCCTGCTTCTTCAGTAGGAAAAGACGGGCTTTTAGCATCTGCATCGCTTTATCTTTATTCATATGCTGCGAACGCTCGTTCTGGCATTGTACCACTATATTCGTCGGCAGGTGAGTAATACGAATGGCCGATGATGTCTTGTTAATGTGCTGACCACCTGCTCCGCTGGAACGGTACGTGTCAATACGCAGGTCATCCTCATTAATCTCTATATCCAGATCCTCTTCGATATCAGGCATTACATCACAGGAGGCAAATGAGGTCTGTCGTTTTCCGGCTGCATTAAAAGGGGAAATGCGTACCAACCGATGTACTCCATGTTCGGATTTTAAATATCCATAGGCATTTTCACCCCGGATTTCCAGTGTCACAGACTTAATTCCAGCCTCTTCTCCATCCAGCCAGTCCAGAACCTCTACGGAATAGCCCTTTCGTTCTGCCCAGCGTGTATACATGCGGTAAAGCATACTGACCCAGTCACAGGATTCGGTTCCTCCTGCACCGGCATGAAGCGTCAATATGGCATCATCTTTGTCATACTCATCCCGCAGCAGTGTCTGTATCCGCATCTGTTCGAACTCTTGTTCGAAACTTTTTAACATACTTTCTACTTCGGGCACTAGATCCGGATCTGGTTCTTCATATCCCATCTCAATCAATGTCTCAATATCTTCATACTGCTGGTGCAGAGATTCAAACTGCTCAAAGGAATCCTTCAATGCCTTCAATTCCTTCATTGCTTTCTGAGATTCCTCACCCTGTTCCCAGAAGCCAGGACTTTCCATATCCCGTTCTAATTCTTCGATCCGCTTTTCCTTATTCGCTAAGTCAAAGTGAATCCCTCACTTCCAACAATGGTTCCTTCAAGGCTGCAAGCGCAGTCTTAAACTGGTCTAATTCTACCATTTTGGTCACCTCTTTCTGCTTTATATTCGTTTTGACTAACCACGTCCGCAGCACTGCTTGTATTTCAGACCGCTTCCGCATGGACATGGATCATTTGGATAAATCTTGGCAGAAGCACGTTTTTTGGGTCCTTTCTGCACGGTGTCATCCTTATTGGTTCCGGTTACTTTCGCAACCTCTTCTCGCTCTACCTGCTGTTCAATTCGGATACTATAGAGAACACGGACGGTCTCTTCCTTGATATTGTCTGTCATTTCATCAAACATATCATGGCCGCTCATCTTATATTCTACCAGCGGATCTCTCTGTCCATATGCCTGAAGGCCCACGCCTTGGCGCAGCTGTTCCATATCGTCAATGTGATCCATCCATTTCCCATCAATTACTTTTAAGAGAATGACACGTTCTACTTCACGCATCTGCTCTGCATCCGGGAACTGCTGTTCTTTCTCTTCATAGATTGCAAGTGCCTCTTCGGTCAAAATATCTATCAATTCTGCCTTACTCTTACAGGATTCATAATGCTCTGATGTCAGCTCCTTAAATGGAATGATCGCGCCTAATACTTCCCTTAATTCATCAAATGACCAATCTTCCTTTGGCGTTTCGTCACTCATTACCAACGATACCTTGTCTTCTACCACACTGGCTATCATATCCTGAATGGATTCTTTCATATTCTCTCCATCCAGTACACGGCGTCTTTCATCATAGATCATTTCACGCTGTTCATTCATAACCTGGTCGTATTCCAGCAGATTCTTACGTATTCCAAAGTTATTTCCCTCTATCTTCTTCTGTGCTTTCTCAATAGCAGAGGTCAGCATACTATGCTGAATCTCTTCATTTTCAGGCACACGCAGGGCATTAAAGGCTACCATCATCTTGTCAGAGCCAAAGAGCCGCATCAAATCATCCTCTAAGGACAGATAGAACTTCGATTCACCCGGATCTCCCTGACGGCCGGAACGGCCGCGCAGCTGGTTATCAATACGTCTGGATTCATGGCGCTCTGTTCCGATAATCTTAAGACCGCCGGCTTCCTTGGATATCTCGTCCAGCTTAATATCCGTACCACGGCCAGCCATATTCGTAGCAATGGTTACTGCACCATGAATTCCGGCATCTGCTACAATCTCTGCCTCTAGCTCATGAAACTTGGCATTCAGAACCTTATGCGGAATTCCCTTTTTCTTAAGCAGTGCACTCACCTCTTCAGAGGCCTCAATCGTAATTGTACCAACCAATACCGGCTGCCCGTCAGCATGTGTTCTCTCTATCTCGTCCACAACTGCATGCAGTTTTTCTTTTCTCGTCTTATAAATGGCATCTTGATGGTCGATACGGGCAATCGGGCGGTTTGTCGGAATCTCAATTACGTCCATACTGTAAATGTCACGGAATTCCTTTTCTTCTGTCAGAGCCGTTCCAGTCATTCCCGCTTTCTTGGTAAATTTATTAAAAAAGTTCTGGAAGGTAATGGTTGCCAGCGTTTTACTCTCTCTCTTTACCTTCACATGCTCTTTTGCCTCAATTGCCTGATGAAGGCCGTCTGAATAGCGTCTTCCTGGCATTACACGGCCGGTAAATTCATCTACAATCATAACCTGCTCGTCCTGCACAATGTAATCTTGATCCTTGAACATCAGATAATGTGCACGCAGCGCCAGAATAATATTATGCTGAATCTCCAGATTCTCTGGATCTGCCAGGTTCTCTATATGGAAAAACTTTTCCACCTTGGCAACGCCGTCTTCTGTCAGATTTACAATCTTATCTTTCTCATTAACAATAAAGTCTCCCGTCTCTTCAATGGCCTCTCCCATAATGGCATTCATCTTAGAGAATTCTCCGCTGGCTTCTCCACGTTCCAGCTGCCTTGCTAATATATCACACATTTCATATAATTTTGTAGACTTCGTGCCTTGGCCTGAGATAATCAACGGAGTCCTGGCCTCATCAATCAGAACCGAGTCCACCTCATCAATAATTGCATAATGCAGATCTCTTAAAACCAGCTTTTCTTTGTAAACTGCCATATTATCTCTCAAATAATCGAACCCCAGTTCGTTGTTCGTTACATAAGTAATATCACAATTATAAGCTGCCCTTCTCTCATCGCTGTCCATAGAATTCAAAACTACGCCTACGGTAAGACCTAAAAATTCATGAATCTTACCCATCCATTCCGCATCACGCTTAGCCAGATAATCATTGACGGTTACGATATGCACGCCTTCGCCTTCCAACGCATTCAAATATGCCGGCAGAGTGGATACCAGCGTCTTACCTTCACCAGTCTTCATCTCCGCAATACGTCCTTGGTGAAGGATGATTCCGCCAATAATCTGAACCCGGTAGTGCTCCATATCCAGCACTCTTTTACCCGCTTCACGAACAACCGCATAAGCCTCTGGCAGAATATCATCTAATGTCTCTCCTTCTGCAAGCCTGTCCTTAAATTCATCTGTTTTCGCACGCAGTTCTTCGTCTGACAAAGACTGCATTTCAGGTCTTAATTCTTCAATTCTGTCCACAAGCGGACGGATAATCTTCAATTCCCGCTCACTATGTGTTCCAAATAATTTGTTTATGATTCCCATGTCTATTCTCCTAATATATCTTTTCTCTATGCCATTTTACATTGTTTTCCCATATTACGCAATACATTTTACCACTACTTCCTTTGAAATTCAATATAAAAATGATATTTATACACCCAGGTGCTCCTCCAGATCTTCCATTTCCAGCTGATCAATTCCGGCTTTTTCCGCCGCTTTTTTAAACTTGTCAATTGCCGATCCGATCTGCTTGTCTAGTTTATCCATCTCATTCTGCATAGTATCCATTTCTTCATCTGTCATCCCTGCCAGCTTATCCAGATCCTTAACCTTGCTGCCGGTATATTTCATAAATTCTTTTGCCGCATTTCTAACGTCCTTGCCCTCCGGCGTTACGATATCCAACTCCGTTAAAGCTTCTACAATTTCTTCAAATGCCGCTTCAAAATCTGTGACATCCTTATTATGCACTTCATCCATTTTCGCAAATTCATCTAAATCTTTTTTATAGTCTTCTTTCCCATACTCTTCTTTCTCGTACGATTCCTCGTTTTCGCTTTCTGAGGAACCGCAGCCGGCAAAAACTGCCATAGACATAATCACTGCCAATCCTGCCAGTAGTAATCTTTTCTTCATAATTTTCCTCCAATGATCTTTTCACAGCCTTGGGCCGCTTTATTTCAGATTATAACAGACCCCCCATTATAATGCAAGCGTATTCTATAACACCCGAATCACAGGAAAATAAAGAGGCCAAATTCTATTTTACATACATACTAAAAAAGACTTGCATCTATAATTCTAACTACTTATAATGTACTTATTAACAATTAGATTTGAATAATCCAGCGAATAGAATAAATAAGTTAATGGAGTGATTCAGATGAACATAATTATTGTAGGCTGCGGCAAGGTAGGACAGGCTCTGACCGAACAGCTGAGCAGCGAAGGTAAACATGATATTACCATTATTGACTTAAACCGGGCCATTCTTCAAAACATAGCCAATACCAATGATGTAATGGGAATTGCCGGCAATGGAACTAGCTTCAGTGTCCTGCAGGAGGCCGGAATTGATGTCGCAGATATTCTGATTGCCGTTACCAATTCAGATGAATTGAATCTGCTGTGCTGTGTCATTGCTAAAAAAAGCCGTTCCAAAATTGCAACCATTGCAAGAGTACGAAGCCATTCGTATTTTAAGGAAATTTCCTATCTAAGGGAAAGCCTTGGTATCGCCATGATTATCAATCCAGAGTTAATGGCCGCAACAGAGATTGCCCGACTTCTACGTTTTCCCAATGCCATTGAGATCAGTACTTTTGCTAAAGGCCGGGTAGAACTTATGACCTTCCGTCTTGGCGAGAGTAATCCTATGAACCAGATGGCACTGAGCCACGTAGTTAGCCACTTTAAGGCAAACATCGTCGTATGTGCCGTAGAGCGGAATCATCAGGTATTTATTCCTAATGGTAACTTTATCAAGTGAATGATATTGTCTCTATTGTGGCTACCCCCCAAAATTCCAGCGATTTCTTCAAAAAAATTAAAGTAAAGACCCATATGGTTAAAAATGCTATGCTGGTTGGCGGCGGAACGACTGCCCACTATCTGGCTCTTCAGCTATTAAATATTGGCATTGATGTAAAAATCGTTGAAAAGGATATCAGACGCTGTGAAGAATTATGCGAATTACTTCCTAAAGCAATGATAATCAACGGTGCCGGCATTAACCATGATCTGCTGTTAGAAGAGGGACTAGAACAATGTGAAAGCTTTGTTGCTCTAACCGGAAATGACGAGGAAAACCTGTTCTTAAGTATGTTTGCCGGAACCAAAAGTGCAGGCAAGCTGGTGACTAAGATTAACCGACTGAATTATGATGAGGTTATCGAACGCCTGAACCTGGGCAGCATCGTATGTCCCAAACAGTTGACCGCTCAATATATTGTACAATTTGTACGTGCAAAACAAAATTCCCTTGGCAGCAATGTAGAAAATGTTTACCGCATTCTGGAGAATAAAGCGGAAGCCTTGGAATTCTATATTCAGCCTAACTGTCCCCAGCCGCTGTTAGAAACTCCTTTAGAGAAGCTTAAGCTGCGTTCTAACCTGATTGTGGCAATGATTATCCGCGGAAATCAAGTCATTCTGCCCCGCGGCCAGGATGAATTCCATATTGGAGATCATGTCATTCTTGTATCCAGTGGTAATACAATTATGGATATTATGGATATATTGAAAAAATAAAGGCGGTTGTAATTATGAACTTTCAGATGATTCTTAATATTTTAGGACTTGTAATGACATTTGAGGGGGCATTCTTAATGCTTCCCTGTATGACAGCACTCATATACTGGGAGCAGGAAGGCTTCGCCTACCTGGGAGTAGCTATACTCTGTTTGATTATCGGCAGAATTCTGAATTTGAAAAAGGCCTCCAGCAAATCTATCTATGCCAAAGAAGGGTTTGCCATAGTTGCTTTAAGTTGGATCTTGTTGAGTATATTTGGAGCCCTACCTTTTGTAATCAGTGGTGATATTCCTTCTTATATAGATGCTTTGTTTGAGATTATCTCCGGTATTACTACGACTGGCGCCAGTATCTTATCCGATGTGGAACAGCTATCGCATACAAGCCTGCTTTGGAGAAGTTTTTCTCACTGGTTCGGCGGTATGGGCGTACTGGTGTTCATTATGTCGATTATGCCACTGACTAAAGGCCGCAATATCCATTTGATGCGTGCCGAAAGTCCTGGTCCTTCGGTTGAAAAATTATTTCCCAAAGTTAAACATACCGCCCTGTTCTTATATTCTGCTTATTTAATATTAACTGTAATACAGATCATTCTGCTGGTATTGGGCAATGTATCAGTATTTGAATCGATTAATATTGCATTTGCAACTGCTGGAACCGGCGGATTCTCGATTAGAAATTCTGGGTTTGCAGACTATTCGCCTTATGTTCAATATGTAACAAGTATCTTTATGATTTTATTTGGAGTAAACTTTAATGTCTACTTCCTTCTTATTATAAAGAGATTTAAAGAAGCACTGACTTTTGAAGAGCTGCGCCATTATCTGCTGATTATAGCCATTGCAGTTCTGGCAATTACCTGGAATATCCGGCATCTCTTTCCCACATTAGAAGAATCTTTCCGACATGCCTTATTCCAGCTTTCTTCGCTGATGACAACAACCGGGTTCGCATCTACAGACTTTGACCTGTGGCCAGCATTATCTAAAAATATCCTGCTGCTGATTATGTTTATCGGAGCCTGTGCCGGAAGCACCGGCGGCGGAATCAAAGTTTCGCGGATTGCTCTGCTGTTCAAAGGTATCCGCATGGAACTGATTCGTTCCTGTCATCCAAACAGCGTGCATACAATTAAATATAATCAGAACATTGTCAGCCGCGATCTTATGCGTTCGGTTTATGCTTTTATCGGAGTTTATATTATTATCTTCTGCAGTTCCCAGTTACTGTTGTCCCTAAATGGCTATGATTTTACAACTAATTTTACTGCAGTAGCAGCAACCTTGAACAACATTGGCCCTGGACTGGAAAAAGTAGGACCAACCTGTAACTTCGGATTCTTTTCCGTGTTTTCAAAACTCGTACTGATGTTTGATATGCTGGCAGGACGTTTGGAATTATTCCCTATATTATTGGTATTCAGTCCGCATTTCTGGGTTGGAGATAAACATTTTATTCACAAGAGGTAACTAGAATAAGAAATCTTCTTTCTAACTATCATAAGATTAAAAAGCTGCTGCAGATATCTGCAGCAGCTTTGATTTCAAACTATACTAAAACTCTGGTTCGATTAAGCCGTATGTATTCCCTTTTCTCTTATAAACGACATTAACCTCTTCGGTCTCAGCATTAAGAAATACAAAGAAATTATGACCCAATAAATCCATCTGGATGCAGGCATCCTCTGGATACATAGGCTTCATGCCAAAACGTTTGGTTCGTATAATCTTGATTTCTTCGTCATCATCTTCATAGTCTTTCTCAATAAATTCCTGTGTGAAGTTGGGACTTGCCTGCTGCTTGTCTACAATTTTGTGTTTATACTTCTTCAGCTGTCTTTCAATAATTTCCTCTACCAAATCAATGGATACATACATATCATTGCTGGTCTGTTCCGAACGTATAATATTTCCCTTTACTGGAATAGTAATCTCAATTTTCTGTCTTTCTTTTTCAACACTGAGTGTTACATGTACTTCTGTATCCTCTGTAAAGTATCTCTCTAATTTCCCGATCTTATCATAGATGGCAGATTTCAAACCTTCTGTTACATCAATATTTCTTCCTGTAATAATATAACGCATGTTGTCCAACTCCTTTTCGTTCAAATTTGTTCTGCTCTCTTACATATCTAATATACCATAAACTTCCAATATTTTCAATAGATAAGCTGGAGCGTGTTTGAAAATTCATTCATACTCTATACTAGATGTTCAGGATTCAGACCTTCCAACTCTGGTACTACAAATCTTCCATCTTTACGAATGAGTACATCATCAAAATAGATTTCGCCGCCACCGTACTCAGGTCTCTGAATTAATACCAAATCCCAGTGGATTGAAGAATGGTTGCCGTTCGGCGCTTCCTCATAGCAATTGCCCGGTGTGAAATGAATAGAACCCATAATTTTTTCATCAAACAGAATATCTTTCATTGGTTTTAAAATATAGGGATTAACGCCTATGGCAAATTCCCCTATATATCTGGCACCTTCATCGGTATCAAATACTTTATTGATACGTTCTGAATCATTGGCCTGAGCCCGGATAATTTTACCATTCTCAAATTCCAGACAAACATTCTCATACGCAAATCCCTGATATAGACTGGGCGTGTTGTACGTAATTTTACCATTGATAGAATCCTTCACTGGAGCCGTAAATACTTCTCCATCTGGAATATTCAGCACACCTGCACATGGGATAGCCGGAATATCTTTAATTGAAAAGGTCAGATCCGTACCTGGTCCGCATAGACGCACCCGATCGGTCCGGTTCATATAATCTACCAACGCCTTCATTGCCTGATCCATTTTGGAGTAATCCAGATTACATACCTGAAAATAAAAATCTTCAAAAGCTTCCGTACTCATACCGGATAACTGAGCCATAGCACAGTTCGGATAACGCAGTACCACCCAGCGGGTTTTGGGCACACGGATATCGTGATGAACCGGAGTGGAATAAAACTTCTCATAAAGAGCCATTCTCTCTGCCGGAACATCAGATAACTCCGACACATTATCCGTTCCTCGAATACCAATGTAGCAATCCATCTTAGACATTTCCAGGCAATCCACTTCTGCCATTAGCTTTAACTGTTCTTCGCTGCAGTCCATAAGCATTTCCCGCTGCACTTCCTGACTGGTATAATGGGGAAATGGCCGTCCCTTCGCTTTATAAACTTCCTTTACAACACATCTTGCCAGTTCCTTAGTTGCTTCACCAATAAAATGCACATATACATTATCCCCTGCTTTCACTTTACAGGAATAATTTACCAGATTATATGCCAGCTCTTTCACTCTTTGATCCATTTTCCTAACCTCATTTCACTTTTTTTCTTAATTTATTCTTTTCCAGACTAAGAGAATCTCAACCACTTATGAACTGCTTTATGGAATACAGGCTACAAACGAATTTCCGGCAGCCTCAAACATAGCCCGGCTGTCATTCATGCCTACATACCCGGTTGTCCCCTTTACAGGGTCCATAACAATTGTATTCAGCTCATTATATCCGACCAGAAGAACATAATTGCCATCTGGTACAGCTGCCAGCACCGGATATCCCCGGTCAATACAATACAATACCTTGTCCAGCGGCGTTCCTGTCAGATTCACAACCTTATCCCGTCCCAGTTCCTGCTGCAGAATCTGTTGTGGACTCATACCCTGCTGCAGCATTTCTCTGGCATCGGACCCATTTCCATTAAAGCGAAGAATTGAGATCAGACAGGCTTCCAACGAATGATAACCCGAAGCAATGCTGACTGTTTCTACACCGGAAATCTGCTGCTGCGTCTGACGCCGGATTCTCTCATAGATATATTCCTGCTTCTGATTTACCACAACTCCTGCGGACTCATCTGCATTTAAAACTGCATCCGTAGCACTTATATACATATTATCCAGATTACCTTTGCTGTATACATAGTAGTATATGGATAAATCTTCATTTTTCTCTAATACAAGGTTCTTTACATTTTCCAGCAAAACTTCCTTTGGTTTCAAACATTTCTTCTTTCTTGTAGATAGCGAAAATCCAAAATCCAGCTGATACTCTCGCTTCTTGCGGTCTGTTGTAATTGACTTTAAGGTAATTCCGTCCTTCGTTTTGCCAGCATTGTGTATAATCTGGTCTTCGGCAGCCGCTGTATAGCCATTTTCTGCCTTCACAGCTCTGTTAAGCTTTAATATATGATCTTCAATATAAGCCTGTAAGACATAGATCCCCCCTGGCTCATACTCCTTTTTCACCTCTCCTTTGGTATTCACAATCATAATTTTATACATAGGAAATACTGTCTGCCCTGTTCCGTCCTGATAAATGTCTTCGATTCTAGCCAGACCATAGATAAAATCAGTTCCAATAAATCCGATTGGACGGATTCTTTCATTCTCCTGACAGCTGATCGTTTTATCCTTTCCGCTTTTTAAGTCCATATAATTCAGGCCTACAGACGCAGCCAGGTCTTTCTCATTCTGTATTACAAGCAGCGAATGATCCGATGATACTGCGAATTCATTTAATTCAATATTCTCAGCCAGTTTCACAATCTGCTTGCTATTTTTATCAATTTCATAAATATTTTTCTGTAAATGAATATAGAATCTGCCCTTTTGATTAATATAAACCAGCTGACCAACCTCTTCCTTCAAAATCTGATAAGATTTATCCGATTCCAGAAATACGTATTCTTCAGTAGAGTTGGTCGCACCATCATAATGACAGACACTGACACCGACCTTCCCCTCATGAATACCACGGTTCATGTAACCATAGATCACAAAGTCCATACTGCCCTTTTCATCTACATTTATAATCTGAATTCGATGCTGATCATTCCGATATCGGACATCTCCATTCTGTTTCCAAAAGCCAAAGACTTTGGCCAGGCTATGCTCACTGCTGTTATAGGAAAACAACTCACCCTCTTGTACAAAGCTGACTGTTTTGGCATCTTTCGTACTCATATACTGGACATTAGAATCTGTGATACCCAGCTGCACTGCGGTTGAATAAATGACACCATTTTCGATCTCAAAAAACTGATTCATGGTCCGCTCAAAGTCAAGCAGATACATGCGGTTTCTCGTATAGCGCAGACGATAATATTCGGATACATCATAATGCTCCAGCTCATCATTGGAATTTTTCAAAATAATCATATAATCAATTGTAATCACTGCTGTCTGATTATTCAAATCCTGCAGGCTTACATCCACATCCTCCATGGAAAGAATCTCCAGATCCCCCCATGTTACCAAATCATAACTAGAATGAATATTTACCGATTGAAAACTGCTGTTATCCCCTTCACTACTGGATTCTAAGTATCGAATAATATCATCGCCAGAATTCTTATTCCTAGTCTTATCATGGAAGTTTTTTGCAAAATTCAAATACTCTTCTGCAAAATATTCTCCATCTTTGCGAATTCTGGTATAATAATAAATATTCTGATCTACTTCTGTATCCAACAGAATCACAAGCAGATAATCCTTGTTATCTTCTAATAAATCCTGAATATTCAAATTGACATCAATCCGTCCCTCGGTCTCCTGAAACCCTTCTACCGGTGTATCTTCAATCAGCCGTTCCATATCCATACTTCGTACCTGATAACGGATTCCATGGACTGCTGTTCCAAAGGTCTGGATCTGAATATCCAGCTTATTCTGCTCATTTAGAAAAGTAAGTGAAGAACGGATTCCGCCTGGAGACAATTCGTCCGCATAACCATACATACGGTTAAGCGGCTGTCCCTTATACAATGCTGTAATGGTAGGAAATGTACAATCAGCCATCTCAGCTGTAATTCCCTGATTATTTCGGTTCAAAATCCCCGTGCTGATAATAAATGCCAGCACAAATACTGTAATCAAAACCACTGGGCGGACTACTATATTTACAATCAGACTGACTTTCTTTCTCTCTTCCACAATTTTACCTCAATAACTTTTCTAATGTGGGATCTGCTCCTAGAAAATCCCTGCACTTCCTGTATCTTTCTATACCGTTCTCCTGCCTCTGCATTTTTGCTGGAATCTGGCTTTGCCTGCTCTTTTTCTGCACAGCGCGGAGTAAAATATTCTTGGGCGTGTGCTCCATATCTATAAATTCCAGTATTTGTACCTGATATCCCTGCTGCTCCAACAATTCTGCCCGCAGCGCATCGGTAAACAGCGCTGCAGCGCGTTCCTTAATCAGACCATAACGGAACATAGGTTCTAATACTTCTGCATACATCTGCCGATTCAGCTCATGCTGGCAGCAAGGAACCGATAAAATCACTCCAGCATTCCATTTTACAGCTTTGGCAAGAGCATAGTCTGTAGCCGTATCACAGGCATGCAGCGTTACTACCAAATCGGCTTTCACAACGCCTTCATATTCAGCGATATCTCCGTGAAGAAATTCCAGATGTTCATAACCTAATTTCTGTGCAAGTTTGGTACAGTTTCTAATAACCTCCTGTTTCAAATCCAAACCAATAATACGCACATCATATTTTTTTAATATATGAAGATAATAATAGATTGCAAATGTCAGATAAGACTTCCCGCAGCCAAAGTCAATAATCGTCAGTTGATGGTTCTTGGGAAAATGCTCCTCCACATCATCAATAAACTCCAGAAAACGATTAATCTGTCGAAATTTATCATAACGTGTTTTGATAACATTTCCCTCTTTGGACATGACACCTAGTTCTACCAAGAAATCTATGGGAGAACCTTCTTGAAGAATATATTTTTTCTTTCGATTATGTGCATACTCCATGCCCTCAGACTGTGTCTCTGTCTGCTGTCTGCGTTTGATAGAGGCTTGCTGTCTGCGGTTAACCAGCACAGTAAACTGTTCCTGCTGCGTTTTCCATTCTAACTGCTTAAATTCCTGCATATATTCGATGATTCTATTAATCAGAATTTTCTTCTGCGCCCAGGGAATATTATTATGAAAGACCTGATGATCCCTGTATTGTTCTTCCTGATAAAACATAGTTCCCTTTATAAGTACAGGGCGGATTTTTACTTTGGTATTCCCGCCTTTTCTACGGGGATTGCTTATAATCATCTGTCGAAACTGCTGATCTATCGTTTCTTCCAGCAGACTCTTTACTTTCTCCATCAATACTCACCTTTACCCAAACTCCAAACATACGATACATTACTCTTGTTCATGAAGAAATTCATCAATAATAAACCTTGGCCGCTGTTTGGTCTCCAAATAGACCTTGCCAATATACTCTCCAATTACGCCAATGCTTAATAATTGCAATCCGCCAATAGCCCAAATTGATACAATCAGACTTGTCCAACCACTGACTGTATGTCCTGTAAAATGCCTAATTAGGAAATACAACAGCATCAGCATACTGACAAAGAACATAAAAATCCCCATATTGATGATGAAACGAATCGGTTTAATTGATAAGGATGTAATTCCTTCAAAAGCAAAGGAAAGCATCTTCTTTAATGGATATTTGCTTTCTCCGGCAAACCGTTCATTTCTCTCATAATAAACTTCACCAGAGCGAAATCCCACCATAGGAACAATTCCCCGCAAAAACAAGTTCACTTCCTTGAATTCAAACAGCGCGTCCAGCGCCCGGCTGCTGAGAAGCCGGTAATCTGCATGGTTAAATACCACTTCCGCACCCATAAGATTCATCATCTTATAAAACATTTCTGCTGTAAATTTCTTAAAAAAGCTGTCTTTTTTGCGTGAACTTCGTACTCCATATACCACTTCACAGCCTTCATTGTATTGATCCAAAAATCCATCTATCGCATTAATATCATCCTGCAAGTCTGCATCTAACGAAATTACTGCATCTGCTTTTCCGCGGACATTATAAAGCCCGGCCATCAGTGCATTCTGATGGCCGCGGTTTCTGGACAATTTCACTCCTGAAAAGAGTGTATTCTGTTTATGAAGTTCTTCGATTAGTTTCCACGTCTGGTCTTTCGATCCGTCATCTACAAAGACCACTCGGCTTTTTTCTGTAATCCTTCCCTGTGAAATTAAGTTTTGTATCTTTTCCTTTAGTCTTCCTGCTGTCTCTGGAAGAACCTCTTCCTCATTATAGCATGGAATTACCAAATATAAAATCATTCCTGACTATCCTTCTTCCTATTCTCCTAATCCATCCTCAATCAGCCGGACCAGGTCTTTTAATGCTTCTTCTTCATCCTTCCCCTCACACTGCAGCACAATCTCATCTCCGCATTTTACACAAGCTGCCAATACACTTAAAACGCTTTTCGCATTGGCAACGCCCTTCTTATAGACAAAAGTAATGGAAGATGTAAACTTCATTGCCTCTGTACAAAGAGTTCCTGCCGGTTTCAAATGAATTCCAGCCAGATTCCGTACCGTTACCTTCTGCTTTACCACGTTACCCCTCCTTTGCATCGCTATAAAACTGTCTTCGTAATTAGTTTGGCCAATCGCTCAGCTTCCTCCTGAATCACCGTTCTGTCCTTTCCTTCTATCATAACCCGTACCAGCGGCTCTGTACCGGACGGACGAATCAGAACTCTTCCTTCCCCATCGAACTTACGTTCTAATTCTGCAATTGCTTCTGCTACCTCTGTATATTCCATATAGGTTTCTTTTTTGTGATTCGGCACCTTAGCATTTACAAGTGCCTGAGGCAGAACCTCCATAATCGAAGCCAGCTCTGAAAGGGGCTTCTTAGTATCTGCCATAACCTCCAGTAGGTGCAGAGCGCTTAACAAGCCGTCTCCTGTGGTATTCTCGTCTAGGAAGATCAGATGTCCTGACTGTTCCCCGCCAAGATTCGCTCCTATCTCACGCATTCGCTCTAAGACATAACGGTCTCCCACTTTCGTCTGTTCTAGTGTCAGTCCCTTTTCCTTACCCATTAAGAAAAATCCCAGATTACTCATTACAGTAGCCACGATCGTATTCTTCTTCAGTCTGCCCTTTTCCTTCATATAACAACCGCAGATCGCCATAATCTGATCTCCGTCCACAATATGTCCCAGTTCATCTACCGCATGCATCCGATCGGCATCTCCGTCAAAAGCCAGTCCCAGATTAGCTTTCTCATATACCACCCTTGCCATCAGCTCTTCCATATGGGTCGAACCGCAGTTGGCATTGATATTGGTTCCATCTGGACTCACATGAATGGCAATGATATCTGCTCCAAGCTTCCGCAATGTCTGTGTGGCAGTCTCATAAGCAGCTCCTTCCGCACAGTCTACTACAATCTTCAGCCCGGATAAATCCACTTTTACTGTAGAGGAAGCAAACTTGATATAATCCTCTTTTGCATCCAGACGATACTCCACCTGTCCAACTTCCGAGCCAATCCGCATAATCACATCCTGCATCTCATTATTAATATGCTCTTCAATCTCATCTTCTAATTCATCAGGCAGTTTGTAGCCCTCTCCATTAAAAAACTTAATTCCGTTAAATTCCATCGGATTGTGGGAAGCTGATATAACGACTCCTGCATCTACCTTGTACTTTTTCGTAAGATAAGCAACTGCGGGAGTTGGTAAGACTCCTATATATACCGCATTCGCTCCAACCGAACAAATCCCTGCCATTATTGCATTAGCAAGCATCGGCCCTGATATTCTGGTATCACATCCTACCAGAATGGTTGGTTTATGTGCATTCTCTTTAGTCAGAACAAATGCTCCTGCCTGACCCAGTTTCATGGCTAAGTCCGGTGTTAATTCTGAATTTGCAACTCCTCTGACTCCATCTGTGCCAAATAATCTTCCCATTTCTAATTCTCCTTTTATTATTGAATCTCCTCGTCCGGCGGTCCGACTGTAGGATCCGGTGTTGGTATCGGTGTTGATGTGGGGACTGCCGGCGTCGGGGTAGGCGGTACTTCTGTAGGCTGCGGCACTGGTGTATTCGGCACCTCAGGATAAGGTACATCCGTTTGAGCAGGCAGCGGTACCTGCGTAGCAGAAGGGGGGGCACTGCTGTCCTCTCCCGACCGTTCCAGCGTAATGGATACCATAGGCCGGTTCATAACAATATACCCACTGGGTACGGTCACATTGGCCTGCAGATTATGGGTTCCCGCTTCTTTGTCCTTAATATCCACTGATACTTTAATATCATTGATTGACAGGCTGTTTAGCGCCTCACTGCTTCCCTTCACAATGACACTGACAATGCGGGAAGGGTCCAGCACAGTATCCAGTCCTGCCGGCGTATTCAGCACATCCACATCACTCATTGGTATTCGAAATTCCCTTCCATCCAGAGCACTGATCAAGATTGTCACATGAATTTTCTTTTCATTCTCAGCACATATAATCAGCCCCTGCGGCAAATACTTCTCTACCTCAATTTCTTTCACAATATTTTCGCTTGCTCCAGTAATATTCAATTCGGCAGCAGGAATTTCTAGTGTGTTAATTTTCGCCAATTCTTCCGGCTCGCCTGCAATGGTAATCGTTGTCGGCGTATATTGCACATCCTGGCACCAATATTCTGCCGCTGGTTCCCCCTCGGTAGTTAGATTTAAATCTATACTTTTGGTGTGCAGTAAATGTACATTAATAAGAATTCTGCTGATATCTCCTTCAATCCGCGAATTCGCTATAATCGAACCATCTTTTCTATAGTATTCCCCATTTGCTTCTAGGGTAATATCCTCTGAAGCTCCATTGATATTCACAGGCACCACTACTTTCTCTACCTGTGAAATAATCGAAGCCGGACCGGCAATCTGAACAGTCCCCGGCTCTATACTTGTACTTCCGACGGTATACCCTTCTGCCGTCTTACCGGACAAATTAATCTCTACGGGAATTTCCTTATGCTCCTTTGCTTCTACAGCAATTTTTACAGTATTATTCTGCAGATAGATATCTACGATATCTTCTGTACGTTTCGTTGCAGTAACCTTAATTGGGATACTGTTTTCTGATATTCTTTCTGCAATATCAGCCGTAGCCTTGAAATCTGCTCCGGACAGTGAATCTGCGACTGACCGCTTGGCCTTTACTGTAATCGTTACCTGGTCACTCTTATCCAGAACTTCATAGGTCTCTCCCGCGTCGGATATCAAATTCTCACTTAGGATATTGACCGGAATATTTTTAAACTTTTTTGTAGTAACCGGATCGTCCACATTTACCACAACCAGCCACAACAGAATTGCAAATATAACAGAGATCAGCTTCAAGCCCCAATTAGACATCAGTCTATTCTTCATTTCTATGTCTTCCTTTCCATAAGCGAAATCTCTTGCTGTCATCTGTCTGCTTGTTCTGAATGCCCACCAGCATGCCGCGTAACGTCTCCTCGTCTACATTCCGTCTCAAACGGCCGCCCTGAGCTACGGATATTCCTCCTGTCTCTTCCGATACAACAATGGTAAAGGAATCTGTCGCCTCACTAACGCCTACTGCTGCCCTATGCCGGGTTCCCAGCTCTTTGCTCAGTTCCATATTATCTGAGAGAGGCAGGTAACAAGTTGCCGATACCACCCTGTCCCCTCTTACTAATATAGCTCCGTCATGCAGCGGCGTATTATGCTCAAAAATATTAATCAGAAGCTGCGCTGTTACAATACCGTCCACCAATATTCCAGTTCGTTCATATTCACCAAGCCCTACTTCCTGCTCCATTACAATCAGGGCTCCTGTCTTGACCTTTCCCATCTGGTAGACTGCTCGAATAATCTCATTAATTGTCTTATCGCTGAAACGCTCTGAGCCATTCCTGCCCATATCACTGTTAAAAACCTTACCCATAATATTCTGGCGTCCCAGCTGCTCTAATGCCCTGCGGAATTCCGGCTGAAATATAATCACCATCGCAATAATTCCTACATTTACAACCTTGCTGGCAAGCCAAAGAATTGTATTCATCTGGAACAGATACGCTACCAGAATAAATGCCAATATCACGACAATCCCTTTAAATAGCGCCCAGGCTCGTGTATTCTTAAACCATAATAGAATCTGATACATCAGAAAAGAAAGAATTATAATTTCAATAATATCAATAGGATTCACTTGGGGAATCGACAGCCAGTATGCATATTTATCCATAAACAATTTCAATCCACTCACCCAATCACATCCTTTCCAAACAACCTTTTAATTAGCTTATTATTCATGAAATCAAATTATAACTCATCCAGCTCCGTCCGATTTCTCTGACGACTGCTATCCATCCTGATCTTTTTCTGAGGATTAATCTGCTTCACTGTCTTCTCCCTTTTCGTAATATGTACTTTAGGAATTGCTTTTACATAATAATAATATTCATCATCTTCAAACTGTACATATTCTGTCCGGGAATAATCCACATTAAACACAAAAAACTGTAAAACAAAAGCCAGTAGTATCGCAAGTATAGTTCCCAATACCAGCCCGGTCACATTAATAGAAATATCCATAGCAAAATTTCCAGCCAGCATAAACACCAGCTCACTGATTGCTCCTGTAAAAATAGCAATCAGCCATGCCTTATCCACTGACAGCCTGCGGATAAAATATACAAGAAACAACGCAGCCGTCATTGTCACCAGATACAGATATAATTCCGGGGCCTTGATCGCGTTGGCAAATACATACACATACTTCTGCACATGATCTCCTGGACCGGCTGATGTTGCTGCCGCATTCGCTCCATATTGGAAAATATAATGAAGCAGATAATATCCAACCGAACCAAATGCCACCGGAACTGCTGTCACCGGAGTCGCTGCCAGCCCCAGAATGACAGGTATAATATACGGAATCTTTAATGTAAAGGCCACTGGCGTCAGCATCAATACAAATGCATACCGGGGCGAAAAACGATAATAGATCAGATATAGTATCAGGAAAATAACCAGCATAGCAAGTGCAATTTCCCACGATAATGCATATAAATGTGCCAAAAGTAGAATCATTGCGAATACTACCATAATATTAGCAGGCAGAAATGTACAAATTAGCGCCATAAGTAATGGAATTACTGGATTCTTTAATCTAGTCATATAACCCATACGGTATGTAATCAACATAAATACCAAAATCCCAGTAATAAAACGTATTCCTGCATTAATATAAAGCGAATATTTCCCGTAGACCCGTCTCAGCCATTCTCTGCATTCTAATAGAGTTGTCATCGTCGTTCTGCCTCCTGCCTAGTTTTTGTATGTTCCCTGTATCTCTCACTGTTATAAATCTTCTCCAGTTCGTGCAGTAAGTCACAATACTCCTCCAGCCCTTTCTTGGCCTTTTTGTATCTTCTTCTGTAAATAAACCAGGAAAGCATCAGCATTGCTGTAAGAATGATTACATAAATGGCAATCATAATCTTTCCCTGTTCCCATAAATTCATTTTATGCATATTTTCCATATATCTTTCAAAATTCAGGGCAAAAAACAATCCAAGGCCAAGGACATAGGCAATTGTAGTCATAATTCCAGTCCATATCATATAATAGCTGATATAATCTGCCTTGTAAAACCTGCTGGCAATCTCATTCTCCCTGCCATGCTCTTTCTCAAACACCGCCAGCCGGGTCATTACTTTTATTCGATCTTCATTTAACATAATACACCTCATCCTGAAAACCTATCAGATTACATAGATAGGCATTATGATAATTATAACACAGGGCGCTTCTTATGAAAAGCATTTTTTATTTTATTACATAAAAATTAATAAAAAACATCAGGAAATAAATACTGTCTTACTTCCTGATGCATTCCATATATTTCTTTAATTCTTGGATAAATAGCGCATTCTGTCACCCTTTTTGCTTTTGATAGACGGATCGTCTCCCGATGGCTTGGGTGTTGCTACAAACGCCTGGTTGAGATCCCGCGACATCTGGCCCTTACAGGACTTACAGAGCCTTCCTGTCTGAATCGGTCTTCCACAGCCCTCACAGTTAATACCGGCCTCTGCACATGCTTCTGTTAAAATCAGCCGTTCCTCTCTAATCCACTGACGAATCTGGTTCACAGAAACATCCGTTGCCTCTGCTACATCTGCAATACCAACCGTGGGATTTTCCCTAATATAGGCCTTAACTGCTACAAAGTCATCATCTTTTTTCTTCAAACATTCCGGGCAGATGGACTTTCCTGTGTAGTTAAATAGTCTCCCACATGATTTGCAATTTCTAACATCCATACTGATACCTCCTTAATAACCCCTTCCTATGCATAATGTAATGACATAAACGTGGGTTATTTCTGTCTGCAATAATAATTCTGTCATTACATCTACAGTTGCGCCTGTTGTATAAATGTCATCCACAACAATAACTTTCTTTAATTTTACACTATTTTGATTAATTTTAAAAGCACTTTTCAAATTTTTTTGCCGTTCTTTATTATTTAATTCTTTTTGCGGCCTTGTATTACGGATTCTGGAAATGATTTCCGTATGAACTTCCAGCTTCATATATCGGCCAATTTCCTTTGCCAGCAATTCTGCCTGATTAAATCCCCGCTTTTTATAGCGCTTCCTATGAATGGGAACCGGCACAAGTGCATCAGCATTCCAGCTTTTGATCTGCCGGCCATAACGCCTGACAATTTCTCTTGCAAAATACTCCGCATATTCCCGGCGATTTTTGTATTTAAAACGATATACCACTCTTCTGACTGATAGATCAAAGGACCATAACGCAATTCCACGTGTAAACACATGCTGTTGTTTTGTACAGTCCATACAATATTCTGTCTCTTCTGCTGTCACTGCCTTTCCACATTTTAAGCATCTAGGTTCTGGAATATAGGGCAGCTTCTCCTCACAGATCGGACAGCAGCGAATTCGGCGTCCGCCTGTTAACCGCTCGCACACAGGACATCTGGCTGGATAGAACACTGCCAGTAGGTATTCCTTCATCTTTTGTAATAATATTCCTGCCTTTCTCAATGGATTCCTCTCTCCGCAGACTCTCTTCCATTGTACTACAATTCTCTTAGACAGTCCTCCAAACCAGAATAACGCCGATTCTCATTTTCGTTGGCAATCATTTCATTCAGCACCTGACTGGTTCCGAGAATGGTAACGCAGTTTCTGGCACGGGTTACCGCAGTATAAAGAATGTTTCGATTCATCAAAGGCACCGGCCCTCTGAACACAGGCATAACTACAGCCGGATATTCACTTCCCTGCGACTTATGAACCGTAATGGCATAAGCCAGTTCTAGTTCCTCCAGCTGCTTATAAGTATACACGACTTTCTTCCCATCGTCAAATACTACCTGTAAAGTTTCCGTTCCGTCATCCATATAGGAAATACTTCCCACATCACCGTTAAAGACTCCCATACCTTTATCTATTGGTATATTATATTGATTCGTGATTTCCCATTCCAGCTGATAATTATTCTTAATCTGCATCACCTTGTCGCCCTCGCGAAAGATCCCTCCTGCTGTTTCCCTCTCATTTTTATCCTCTGCTGGCGGATTCAAGTATTTTTGCAGCATCTGATTTAGATTCTCTACACCAAGCAGGCCTCTGCGGCTAGGAGTCAGTACCTGTATATCAAAGGAAGTAGCATTGACATAAGAGGGCAGTTTATCCTGAACTAGAGCCAGTATCGTTCTTTGTATCTGCTGAGCCTCGCTTTTTTCCATAAAGAAAAAATCTTTGCTCATGCGATTATTTAATTCCAGTTGTTCTCCTGCGTTAATCTTATGCGCATTGACAATAATATCGCTCTCTGATGCCTGCCGGAATATTTTCTGCAGCCGCACTACCGGCAAAACCCCAGAGCCGATCATATCCCGCAGTACACATCCTGGACCTACGCTCGGCAGCTGATTGACATCGCCTACAAAAATAATTCTAGTCCCCGGAAGTACAGCCCGCAGAAGCGAATTCATCAAATAAATATCTACCATAGAAGTCTCATCAATAATAATCACATCGGTTTCTAATGGATTCTGCTCATTCCTGCCGAATTCCCCCTGTTTTTCCTCTTCAAAACCGCCTGACAGCTCCAGCATCCGATGAATGGTCTGCGCCTCATATCCTGTCGTCTCCGTCATCCGCTTGGCCGCACGTCCTGTAGGTGCTGCCAGAAGCAGATCCATTCCTTCTAATTCAAAATAACGCAAAATGGTGCGGATTGTCGTTGTTTTCCCAGTTCCCGGGCCTCCGGTAATTACCAGAACCCCCTGGCTGACCGCTTCTAATACTGCCTGCCGCTGAATCTCATCCAACACAATCCCATTTTCTTTTTCAATGTTTCGTATTACTTTGGCTGCCTGTCTTTCTTCCACAGAATAGGAAATATCCAGCTCTTTTAACATTCTCGCTACATTTAATTCCATAAAATAATTTCTGGCAGCGTATACTCTCCGTTCGGCTTCCATCTCAGGATCAAGGCCGGAACGGATATCACGTATAAAGAGCTTCTTATCAATTGCCATGTCCATGATATGCTGTTCCACATCTGTATTATGTAAACCAAGTATCTGTTCACAATTCGCTGCCAGCAGCGAATAAGGCAGATAGGTATGTCCCTGTCCGGCAGCCAGCTGCAGCACATACATAATACCTGCTCGAATACGATATTCGGAATGCATACCAATTCCGATCTTTCTCGCAATTTCATCGGCAATCCGAAATCCGATTCCATGGACATCTTCAGCAAGACGATAAGGATTTTCTTCAAGAATCGAACGAACCTTTCCTTTATAATGATTATACAACTTGACACTTAATGTATAGGGGATACCATATTGCTGAAGATACATCATCATTTCCCGCATTTCCCGTTTGGATTCTACCTGTATGGCAATCTCCTGTGCTTTTTTGGGGCTGATTCCATGCACCTCTGCAAGGCGTTCCGGTTCCTCTTCTATAATCCGAAATGTATCATTACCGAATTTCTTCACAATCCGGCCAGCCAAAGCCTGTCCAATCCCCTTGACCGCACCAGAAGAAAGATATCGCTCCATCGCCTCCTTATCTTCTGGTGGGCGCACCTCATATTCCTGTATTCGAAATTGTCGTCCATGGCTGGGGTGAATAAAATATTCACCTTTGGCTTTAATATACTCCCCTTCCCCAATTCCCGGCAGATTACCCACACAGCCCAGCAGCAGATCATCGCTGTCCAGATCCAGAACCGTATAGCCATTGCTCTCATTCTGATAGATAATATGGTCTACATAGCCTTCTAACTCCTCCACGATATCACCGCCCTTATACCTGTCTGCTTATATGAAAAACTGCATAAGCCACGCTTATGCAGTCATATATTTCCCCTAGGCTATTGCAAACCATAATTCCTTTTCATCTGCTCATACAATTTCTGGGCAATTCCAAGTCCCTGCTGTTCTGTCGCAGATTCTGCATACTTCTGAACCAGCATATCTCCAAACATATTAATGTAATCGTTATTAGAATCTTCACTTTCTGGAACCATCTTTTTCATAGATTTAAACATCTGTTCTACAAAATAGGATTCAAAATCCTTACAGACTTCCATTAACTCCTCTTTTGTTTTACCCGACATATCCGAAGAGAGACTTTTCTCCAGCTCTTTTGTCTGTGTATTGCTTTTCCAGTAGTCAGACGTCAAAGCACCCAGACCCATGATTGAATTATCCATATGTATTCCTCACCTTTCCTTAGCGTCTCAGGCTGTTGGCCTGACCCATCATCTCATCTGCCGCCTGAATGGCCTTGGAATTCATCTCGTAGGCTCTCTGCGCAATAATTAAGTTAACCATCTCGTCTGCTACCTGAACATTGGAACCCTCCAGATAGTTCTGATGCACCAGACTTCTCTGGTTCTGATTCAGCGTCAATTCATTCATAACCGGTCCAGAAGCTGGTGATTCCTGATAACGGGTGCCGGAAGTTTTCGTCAAACCTGCTGGATTATTAAACTGGAACAGACCTATCTGAATTCCAATTGGCTGTGGGTTATTGGCTGCATCCTTATACAGAATTCTACCGTCACTAGAAACTACGATCCGATTCGTCTGGTATTCCGGTCCCAATTCAATAGGATTACCATTTGTGTCTAATATTGCGCAGCCATCTGCTGCGGTCAAAGAGATCCCACCGGTTGTGTTTATGGAATAGTTAAACTTACCATTTCTGGTATAATAAATCTCTCCATCTGCGCCCTGTACACCAAAGAACCCATTTCCTTCTATACAGAAGTCAGTCAAAACATTCGTCTGTGTCATGATTCCCTGTGTAAAGTTAGATTCAATTGATGAATTCCGCACACCTAAGCCTACCTGAGCATCAATGGGCTTATTAACGCCATTGGCAGTAGTTGTTTTCGTCTGCAGTGTTTGATATAACAGCGACTTAAATTCCGCTTTTTCGGTCTTATATCCGGTAGAATTCACATTTGCCAGGTTATTGGCAATCGTATCTACATTTGTCTGCTGTGCAATCATACCTGATGCTGCTGTCCATAAAGATCTTAACATATAAAAGCTCCTCTCCTGTCACTATATTACGAGATTTGAACTACTTAAAGTTTTCCTACCTGATTCACGGTCTTATCCAGCATAGTGTCAATGGTCTGAATAATCTTCTGGTTCGATTCAAAGTTCCTGGTAATGGCAATCATATCAACCATCTCCGATACAATATTCATATTGGACATTTCCAGAACCCCCTGTTCTACTCTGCAGTCTGCCGCCTGCATTGTGCCTCCTTCTACCAGATCGTAAAGGTTTTCTCCATATTTTGACAGATAATTATAATCTGTAAAATCTACGATATTCAGTGTATCTACCAATGCCCCATTCTGATAAATATTTCCCAGCTCATCAATCTTGGTTTCTTCCAGGGTGTTCAGCTGAATGGGTCCATTCGTTCCCAGAACAAAGTCGCCGTCCTTCGTCACAAGATAACCTTCTCTTGTCAGCGTGAAAGAACCATCCCTTGTATATTTCGTGGAGGTTACTCCCTGCTTGTTGGTAAATGAGATGGAGAAAAAGCCGTCTCCATCCAGAGCAATATCATATGGATTATCGGTTATCCGAAAAGAACCTTGGCTGTAATCCGTATATGTTTCACCAATCTTGGCTCCCATACTCATATGGCCTATGCCACGGTTTATATATGCTTCTGATCCATCCTTAATCTTGACTGCTAAAACTTCGTCAAAAGCAGCCGTCGTAGCTCCCTCTTTCTTATATCCCGTTGTATCCGCATTGGCCAGATTGTTCGTAATAACATCCAGCCGATTCTGCTGCTGCATGAGGCCTGTATAGGCCGTATATAACCCCTTTACCATATTCCTTCTCCTTTATGCCCTAGTCTTCTGTCCTTCCACTCAGGAATTCTACAAATTTACCGGTTCCTATTGCTACCGCTGTCATCGGATCTTCTGCTGTCATAGTATTGATTCCTGTTTTTTCTTCAATCAGCTCTTCCAATCCTCGAAGCAGTGCGCCCCCGCCCGTTAATACAATACCTCTGTCTGAGACATCTGCCGACAATTCTGGCGGTGTCTTCTCTAATACACTGTGCACCGCCTCCACAATCTGCGCTGTAGTCTCCCGCAGAGCTTCCTCGGTCTCATCTGAAGTCACCGTTACGGTCTTAGGAAGTCCCGTAACTAGATTCCTTCCTCTTACATCCATGGATTCAATCTGTGCCTGCGGATAAGCAGTACCAATCTTAATCTTAATATCCTCTGCGGTTCGTTCACCGATCAGAAGATTATGTTTCTTTCTCATATAGCGGACAATGGCTTCATCAAAATCATCTCCCGCCACCTTAATGGACTGGCTGACTACTGTACCACCCAGAGAAATAACTGCAATATCCGAAGTACCGCCTCCAATATCGACAATCATATTACCGCATGGCCTGGAAATGTCAATTCCTGCTCCAATCGCTGCTGCAATTGGCTCTTCTATAATGGCAACCTCACGCGCCCCTGCCTGCAGCGTTGCATCTTCTACCGCCTTCTTCTCAACCTCTGTCACTCCACTGGGTACACAGACACTGATTCTCGGACGCCGGAACATTTTCTTTCCCACTGCTTTCTGGATAAAATATTTCAACATTTTCTCCGTAACGGTATAATCAGAGATCACTCCCTGACGAAGAGGTCTGACTGCCACAATATTTCCTGGAGTTCTTCCCAACATCAGACGTGCTTCTTCACCGATGGCCTTAATCTTATTGGTGTCCCGGTCAAATGCAACTACAGATGGCTCCTTTAATACAACACCCTTGCCTTTTATATAAACCAGTATACTGGCAGTTCCCAAATCAATTCCTATATCTACTGAAACCATTGATTCCCATTCCTTTCTCTATGTCCTGTACCTATCTATTTGCAATCTCCTCTGTTTTATACATAGATCTTCCATAAATAACAAACTTTGTCTCTATTCTTCTTATGTCCACCCTGATCAAAATTCTTGCAATACCTTATTTGTCTAAATTACATACTCTATTATTATATACAATTCTTCCAGATTTTTAAAGTGTTTTTGCAAGAAATTTTAATTTTAATCATTTCTTAATATATTGTTAAAAATATCGTATGAAAATAGGCCCGTTATTTTACTGCTACTGCTTCTATCTCAAGCAATACGTCTTTGGGGAGTCTTGCCACTTCCACACAGGAACGGGCCGGAAACGGTTCTGTAAAAAATCCGGCATAAATCTCATTGATCTTGCCAAAATCATCCATTTCTTTTATAAATACAGTCGTTTTTACAACCTGTTCCATATTCGTTCCTGCCGCCTCTAACAAAGCCTGCAGATTGCCGAGTGCTTGAGAAGCCTGGGCTTCTACTCCCTCTGGTATCGCTCCAGTTGCCGGATTTACCGGAATGACTCCTGATGTATAGACCATTCCGTTAACCTCTACTGCTTGGGAATATGGGCCGATTGCTGCTGGTGCTTTATCTGTTTTAATTATATTTTTCATTGCTAATACCTCCTATATTCGTTTCTTGATTGCGGTCGGTGTGATTTCAATGGCGCCTTCTTTTAAGAGCCTTCCCACCGCTCGTTTAAATGCAGCTTTGCTAAGTCCGAATTCTCTCTTTATCACCTCTGGAGACGCCTTATCGTTAAATGGCAGTACCCCTGAAAATTCGTCCAATACCTCCAAAATCATTCTTGCATCCGTCTCTATCTGCAAGTACGCTTTTTCTCTTACACTTAAGTCCATCCGCCCATCTGGGTGGATTCTGGTAATTCTGGCTTGAATGATATCTCCAACTTTTAAATCTCCCTGACAATCCCTCTTGGGAATCAAGGCGGAATATTGGTCATCTACTGCCACAAACATTCCAAAATTGTCACTGGATTCATAGATTCTGCCGGTTACATGCTCACCCTCTTCATAGGGTGCATCCTTTCGCAGAACTTCGTATACATTCATATCCGCACATAGCCGGCCGCTCTTATCCACATATAGAGTAACCAGACATTCTTCTCCTTCGCGCACCCGGCTGGTCTGCTTCTTAAATGGAAGCAGTAAATCTTTCTCCAGTCCCCAATCCAAAAATGCACCGATTTTCGTAGTTTCTGCCACCTTTAAGACTGCAAGACCACCCAATTCCAGATACGGCTCATTGGTTGTAGCAATCAGCCGGTCTTTGGAATCTCTGTATAGAAACACTTCCAAACTGTCACCCGGCTTAGTCCCTTCTGGAACCTGCTTAAGCGGCAGAAGCACTGTATCTTCCTTATTCTCACCATCATATAAATATACACCAAAGTCTACCTGTTTGGCAACTATCAGTGTCTGTTTTCTGCCTAATTCTATCATATTTCTATATCCTTTCCCGCATTTATACACTTCCCTGCTGTCCGAATTCGATCACTGCATGAACTTGTCCTTCTTCATTTTCCAGTACAATTGTTTCAGCCGTTTCCGTATGATAAATAACCGGTATCATTTTATCGCGATATTTTACCTCTTTCTTATACTCCACACGGATTCGATTAAAACAGACATCCTTCTCCAGATATTCCTCTGCCAGACAGATATAGTGGCCATTATTCATATGTCCGTTTGTATCAATCCGCTCTCTTCCAATTCGTATGGCTTCTTTCTTCTGCCCTTCTCCGAACAATTTAATTCTACGCGGAGCATATTCCATATCAAATTTCTCTTCAATCGGATACGCTTTCACATCATCCTCTTCTATTTTCGCCGGACATCTCTTAGCGGTATCTACCCAGGTCCATATAGCATTGGCTACTGCCAGAACTTCTGTATCCTTGGCCTCCATGACATAATTACGAAATCCTATGAAGCCCATAAAGCCATAGGGCCAGGTACGTATGTTTACTTCTTCTCCCAGCAGCGGCATCCTTTGAATATCGATCTGCCAGCCAGACAATAGCCATGCACGCTGACGCTTTTGAAAATATTCCAATCCAAGTCCAATATCTTCTGACTGAAAGGTACTGCTATCCTGAAAATAATTCACAAGACTGATAGGAGTCAATTCATTCTTATAACCAATTTCACTGTAACGTATTCTTCCCTTCATCTCATACATGTCAAACGCTCCTTCTGATATGATACCATCCTTTTAAGCGACTTATGCAGTTGCCTTTCATAACTTTATTCTAACCATTCCGCAGAATCTGAAGAAAGCATGTGCTATGCATGCACATGCTTTCTTCTAGCTGGCCCACAAGGATTCGAACCTTGAAATGCTGGAGTCAGAGTCCAGTGCCTTACCATTTGGCGATGGGCCAATATACTTTATATTTTACTGCTTGTCACTCAACAAAAATGATTATATAACAGAGTTCCAAAAAATGCAAGTACTTTTTTTAAATTTTTTAAAATTTTTCTTCTTTATGTGAGCGGGGCTCCAATTACTTAAGCCCCTTTTTTCTATATGCATATATAAATGCCATCATTGCTGCTGCCAGATTACAGCTCAACACTACTCCGCTTTTTATATTGACTGCCAAAGAATCTATATGCTGCAGCATGTTACTAATCTGCTGAGTATAGATCCATTCTGCCCATTTCCCAATCTTATCATTAAACATTGACAGCATAGGAAGAAAGGAAAATACCATCATGACAGGAATACTGATCGATGCCGCCATCATTTGATTCCTGCTCCATACCCCAATGACAGCACCTACAAGCAAAGACACCAATATTCCGGCAGCCATAACGATCAAAAAAGCTCCGGTTCTCTCTTTGTAGGCTCCAATCAGAGCGAATAACAAGGCGCCGGCTATACTTAGTAATCCCATGCTGCCACCAATTCCAAGCAGATATTCCGTTGGTTTTACATCTGCCATCCATAACGGCCTTAATGTATTCAGTTCCTTTTCCTCTGCGATAATAGCCGACATACTAGACAGTGGTGCCATACCCATATAGATCACCGCAAAAAGATTCGTAAAAAAACGTTCCGGCATACCCGGCACTTCTACGGTATGCTCCATAACCAATGCCAGCAGTGGATAAATGAGAAACTGAATCAACACCATTTTATTCTGAAAGGTATCCTTGATCTGTTTTTGAAATACAGCCATAATATTCGCGGTCATCTAATCCAGCCTCCTTCCTGTCAATTCCATAAATACCGTTTCTAAATTCGGCTCTGTGGAATGAATCGTTTCAATCCGTTCCTGTTCCATATAACGTTCGATTGTCTTTGCTGACTCCTTGGTATTAGGCAGAATCATTTCCCTGCCATCATGCAGCAGCAGCCGGATCTGCTTTTGATGGTTATATTTGCTGCAAATATCTGCCGGCTTTCCATATTCTACAAGCTTCCCTTCAAACAACAGAGCCAATCTATCACACAGCTTCTGTGCTTCTGCCATATTGTGCGTAGTCAGAAATATGGCTGTACCCCGCTGCTTTTCCTGCCAAATCAATTGGTGAATTTCTTCTGCTGCCGCCGGGTCTAATCCACTGGCTGGTTCATCCAGAAATAGCACTTCCGGTCGGGCCAGCAGTGCCCGTGCCAGAACTAGCCGGCTTCTCATACCCTTAGAAAGATTTTTGACCCTTGTTTTTCCGGCTTCTGCAAGCCCTACATCTTTCAATCCTTCTATGACACGGTTTTGAGGAATTCCATAGATTCTGGAAAACATACTTAAATTATCCAGACAAGTCAGCCGTTCATATAGCCCAAAGTGATCCATCATAATCCCTATTTTTTTATAATCACATCCTTTTAATTTTCTGGTATCTACTCCCCAGAGATTGGCACGCCCTCCACTTTGTATTAGCTGTCCGGTCAAAATCTTAATCAAGGTAGTCTTACCAGCTCCTGAAGGACCCAGAAGCCCCAGTATTTCTCCCTTATCAACAGACAAATGAATATCATCCAGCACTCTTTTTTCTCCAAACATATGTTCTATGCAAAATGCTTCTATTATTTTCATCTGCTTTCCTCCTGCTTTAACCGTTTCAACGCCTCCTCCATTTTCTGGTTTTCAGCCCGTGCCTTAAGCGCCGTTATCAGTAGGCTTCCCACAAAACAGAATGCAAAACATACCAAAAACATCAGCCAAGGCCGCCAGTCTTCAACCGGAAACCAGTCAAACATCACAATACAAAGGCTGATTGTCATCAGAACCAGCAAAACCATCCACACAGTTCTGGCTATTACAGACAGACTGCGAATAATCAGATCGGTAAAAAATAAAATACGCAGTCCAACCATCACCACCGCCACCAGAAAGAATTCTAACATTACTGTTACACTTAAGCCCTTGTTTCCAAGAGCAAACAAGCTGGAAATCTCTTGCGCCTGTTCTCCAAACAGCAGACAAAATCCAATCATCCACACCATCATAATGCCAAAAAACATAAAGATCTGCCCTAAATAACTGAATATTGTTTTTCGTTCCTCCATCTGCTATACCCCCAATCTTCGTTTTAGTTCCTCTGCATATTGCCTGGAAACCATAAGCTGTTCGCCATTTTCCAGTGTCAGCCGGATTCTTCTATTGATATCATTTCTTAATGAGCGAATGTATTTTAATTGAATAATACAGGATTTACCTGCCCGGAAAAAGCCACACTCACAAAGCTGCTGCTCTAATTCATAAAGCTTTAATTTAGACTCATAGCATGCGTCTTCGGTATATATAAATGTTCTTCTATCTACAGATTCCATATAAATCACTTTTGAAACATCCAATATATAAGATTCTCCATCTTTTACTGCCATCAACTGCTTATCCAGCATCCGCAGCATTGCCAGCATTTTCTCAATCTCCGGTGTCAGCCGGCTGCAGGAAACAGATATTTCTGTATCTTTCATCTTACTGTCTACATGAATGGATACTTTCAAACCATCACCCCTTTTCCTGTTGAATATAGCACTTTTGCACGGGATAATCAAGGCAGGCGAACGCAAGCTGCCAGATATGCAGTCTAACATGCAAAAAAGCATGATCTATCATCCAATCACCGTGATAGATCATGCTGTATTTACTTAATTAATCTTCAGGGCTTCCCTGCAAAGCTTCTACTCCCTGCTCTCCTGTTCTGACTTTTACTGCATTTTCCACATCATAGACAAAAATCTTACCATCGCCAATATGTCCGGTATAAAGTGCTTTCACTGCCGTTTCAATAACCTTCTTCACAGGTACATTGCTGACAACCACCTCAACCTTAATCTTAGGAAGCAGAATCATATCCATCTCAACACCACGATAGTATTTCGCAGTATTTCCTTTCTGTACTCCACAGCCAAGTACCTGAGTTACCGTAATACCCATCACATCAATTTCATTCAAAGCCGCCTTTAACTCTTCAAAGCGATTCTGCTTACACAGAATGGATACCTTAGAGATCTTCGCCCTTTCTGCGGCTTCAACATCTCCAACAACCGGAACAGCCGCCTCCTTAACTACTGCTGTCTGTGTATCCACAGTATTGATTCCAGAGGCCATGCTTGCACCAGCAGCAGGCGCCGGCATAAAGTCCGCATAAGCAGAAGTCAAGCCATGTTCTGCAGCATCCAAGCCATGAATTTCTTCTTCTGCCGAAGCCCTCAAGCCAATTGTTGCATTAATCACCAGATAAGTAATTGTAATTGCAATCGCTGTCCAGATACCAACCGCTGCAATACCTATTATCTGCTTCCCTAACAGTTCCACTCCGCCGCCATAGAATAGGCCCTGAAGTCCGCTTTCCGGCGCAGACTTTGTTGCAAATAAGCCAACTGCCAGCGTACCCCAGATCCCGTTCAGCATATGTACCGCAACAGCACCGACCGGATCATCAATATGCAGCACATAATCCAGAAGCCATACACCGAACACTACCAAGACTCCAGATACCATTCCTACCGCAAGTGCGCCTGCCGCATCCATGACGTCACAACCCGCTGTAATTCCGACTAACCCTGCCAAAGAAGCATTCAAACACATGGAAACATCTGGCTTACCGTACTTTAACCAAGTAAAAATCATACAGACAAAGGTTGCCACTGCCGGAGCAATCGTTGTAGTAACGAATATTGAAGCCAATTGCGGTCCCGTTGTTGCTGCCGCTCCATTAAATCCATACCAGCCAAACCAGAGAATAAAACAGCCCAGTGCACCCAGCGTAAGAGAATGACCCGGAATCGCCTTTACCTTAGTTATATGGCCGCTGGCATCTTTCTTAAATTTTCCAATACGCGGACCTAAGATCTTCGCTCCGATCAAGGCCGAGATACCACCTACCATATGAATCGCACAGGAACCAGCAAAATCATGGAATCCCCACTGTGCCAGCCAGCCTCCTCCCCAGATCCAATGAGCCTCAATCGGATAGATGATAGCCGAAATCACAGCTGAATAGATACAATAGGAGATAAACTTTGTTCTCTCTGCCATGGCACCGGATACAATCGTGGCTGCTGTTGCACAAAATACTAAGTTAAATACAAATCCAGACCAATCAAAGTTCTGATAGTCTGTAAAAATATCAAACCCCGGTCTTCCAATGATTCCAGATACATCTTCACCCAGCAAAAAACCAAAACCGATCAATATAAAGACAACCGTTCCAATACAAAAATCCATCAGATTCTTCATGATAATATTGCCAGCATTCTTTGCTCTAGTAAAACCAGTCTCCACCATAGCAAACCCACACTGCATAAAGAACACTAGCGCTGCCCCAATCAAAAACCAGATTGGGAACACGGTATGATTGACCATTTCCTGTAAATCTACTGCTGTAATTAAACTTGTAATACTCATATATAACACCTCCATTTTTTAGACAAAAAAGGCGCCCTGAACTACTGTTCAAGACGCCTTCGTCATTTACAATTACATTATATGCATTTTCTTCCAGATTGTCAACTTGCTTTTCTCATATTACAAGATTTTGGTACATTTATTCGAACCACAAAAACTGCCGATAGATTTTTTGTATAATCTTCACAAAGACCTGCTGACAAACCTACCAGATATCCCTATAAATCTGCATAACATCAGCCTTAGAAGGGACACGCGGATTGGTTGCTGTACAGGCATCCGCCAATGCAGCATCTGCCATATCGCTGATTCTAGCCATATACTCTTCTTCTGTTACTTTACCCGTTTGTGATATCGAAAACGGCACGTCCATCTCTTTCATCATAAACTGAATCCAGCTGACGGTAGCACGGATGGTTGTAATCTCATTAAAGTTTGTAAGTCCCAGAATCTGCGCCGCATGCAGATATTTATGTACAGATGGCAGATATTCCTTCCTGCTTCTGCTGTTCTTATTAATGTCACTGTTAAACTGCATAATATGAGGAAGCAGAATTGCGTTCGCACGGCCATGAGGAATATGGAAATTAGCACCCAGCTGATGCGCCATACCATGATTCAGGCCCAAGGAAGCAGAATTAAATGCCAGTCCGGCCAAGCAGGAAGCTACATGCATCTTTTGCCTAGCATGCATATCGGAACCATCATAATATGCTCTTAACAAAAATGCCCCAACAATTTCGATTGCTTTCTCAGCCAGCGCATTGGAAAATTCATTGTTGTTCGTGCTGACATAGGCTTCCAAGGCATGTGTCAGTACATCCATACCAGTATCTGCCGTAATCGCCGGCGGCACACTCTTCACCAGCTCTGCGTCCAGAATTGCTTCCACCGGAACCAGGCTGTCCGATACCAGCGGATATTTGGTATGTGTCTCTGCATCGGTAATAACCGAAAAAGAAGTTACTTCCGATCCAGTTCCGCTTGTAGTCGGAATCGCAATCAACGGCATCTCCTGCAGATCTCCGATCTTAATTGCAAATTCCTTCATCGCTTTGGCTGAATCAATGGCAGAACCTCCGCCTACTGCAATAATCGCTTCCGGCTTATATTCCATCAGCTTCTTAACCCCTAATACTACCTTTTCCACCGGCGGATCCGGCACTACATCTTTGAAAATCTCTGACTGAATTCCGCTTCCGTCCAGACGGTAGGTAATCATCTTAATCATTCCGCTCTCTACCACAAACGGATCTGTGATAATCAGAACTTTCTTATAAGGCAGATCTGCCAGCCTGTCTAATGCATTTTCCCCAAAATATATCTTTGTTTTAATCTCAAAACTTTTCACTCCTGCTGCCTCCTCCTATGCAAATTTATCTACTTACCGAATATTATCATTATAACGCAATTTCCTTTTAAAGTAAATAACCTAATTAATAATTTTATAAATGCTCCTGAGGATTCTCATCTTCAAATTCAAAGATGCACCGTTCAAATGCATTGATAATATGAGTATCCTGATATTTATCATACCTCTTATAGTCTCTTCCATACGACATATGCACATGTCCATGAAGGAAAAACTTCGGCCGGTACTTCTCCAGCAGAGAACGGAATACCTGGAATCCCTGATGCGGCAGATCCCGGCCATCATTCAACTGATAAGCCGGGGAATGCGTCACCAAAATATCGAACCCTCTTTTGCGGAATAAGCGGAACCATAATTTAGCAACTCTCTGCCTCATCTGTCTCTCTGTATACTGGTGAGGGCCAGGATTATAACGCATAGAACCGCCCAAACCCAGAATACGGATTCCTTTATGCACATAAATTTTATCTTCAATACAGGTACAGCCCTCTGGCGGATCATTTTGGTATTTCCCATCATGATTCCCATGCACATATAATACTGGTACAGAGGAAAGGGTTACCAGAAAAGAAAGGTAATGCGGATTCAGATCTCCACAGGAAATAATCAGGTCAATTCCTTCCAACTTGCTTTTATCAAAATAATCCCACAGATATTTCGACTCCTGATCTGCAATTGCCAGTATTTTCATAAGTAAGTTATCCTTCCATTTCCGGAATGACTCCTATTACATTCTCTGCCAGCCAATCCATAGTCATAATCTCTTCCGGCAGCAGACTCTGGTCTATTTTCTCCTCTACCATCCCGGTCTGCGAGAACAATACTCCCGAAAATGGGTTAAAAACCTCTGAACGAATCGTAGATTTCAGCAGTTTCACCAGTCGTCTGGTTCCAATCGGCAGATTACGGGAACAGATCACATCAATCACTCCCGCTGACATTCCCCACCAATAATTAATCGCCTTTGTAGAAGACGGATCATCATCATACTTCCATGTACCATCCATAATAGTTCGAATCAGCTGCTCATAGAACCTGCCCCAATGCCGAACTGGCATAGCCAGATTCCTTGGCAGCCCTCCTTCCATATGATACAGCCCGAAAAATCGCGATGGCCGGTCAGGAATTACCAGATCTCTTCCTGAGATACAAGAAGAGCCGGTCTCCCGGATACGCTCTTCGATGTCTACCTCTTCCATGGTAGACCACTCCAGATATACCTCTGCACGCGGATTAATCATCTTTGCTCCAAAGGCAAATGCATTGATATTGGCAATCGTACCGCAGAATGGATAATCTGCAATATATGTCAGACGGTTATTCTCTGCCATTGCCCCGGCTATGGCTCCCATTAGAAACTTAGCCTCATGCATTCTGGAATAGTACGTACGTATATACCGATGGGAGGTATTCAACGAGCAGTTCAGTATATGTACTTTCGGATATGCAATTGCTGCTTTTACACTGGCCTGAACAAAAGAGGGCGTTGTAGTAAATATCAGATTACAGCCTTTTTCAATAGCATTTTCAATTAATTCATCTATATTATCCTGGTTTCCATTATGATAAGAAATCGTTTCCACCTCTTCTAAGAACGTCTGTTCTAAATATAGCCTGCCCAGCTCGTGTCCATAAGTCCAGGAAGAAGTCCCAGGTGTTTTTTCATATATAAACGCGATCTTCATCTTTGGCGTAATTAATGGATTCAGGATATTAAGAAGCGGTTTTTTCTCTTGGTTCGGCTCCATCTTCAGGTCAATCCCCTCTTCCTCCTGAAGCAGTTCAAACTCCTCCCAGCTTTTTTCTATCAATGCCTTTAGTTCATTTGTCGTTGTTTCGTCAATGGCAGCATATCCATATAGAGTAATAAATGCCAGAAATGCGTCTCCTGGTGTTATTTTCAGCTTACTGCCGCCCATTGCTCTGTATTCGGCTGAAAAACGTGTATACACAGAACTGAATGTTAATAGATCCTGTTCGTTCCATGCCTCTCCTGGTTCTTTTCCTACCGCTTCCTGCAATTTGGCGAAATTCCCCTCTTTAGAAAACCAGATATAATTAATAGGCGCCAGCCTGTAGAAATCCAGGAACTCATAATAGATCTTATTCTCTTTTTCTTCTGTACTTTCAGGAATAATACGGATTACTTCACCGGGTATGGATACAACCCCAAAATATTTCATAACACTAACCCGCTTATTCCCTTCCTCCACATAGAATTTATTCATGTATTCGTATGCCTTAATCGGCGTACGGATTCCCTCCTCTACATGACTGGTGCTCAGATTTGACCATTTGGAAGCAAACTCTGTATCTTCTTGCAGAATCGGCATAAAATTACCGGCGAATGATGTACTTCGAGCTTCTGTTTTGGTTCCGACAATCCGGTCTGTGGGAATCTGTACCAGGCCAAGCGACAACTCAGAATAGGAACCCTTCTCTGGCATGATATCATCCAGAACCTTCAGGGTAGGCCTCACACCCCGGTGTGCCCGCGCCTGATAATCTTTTTTTCCTAATTTATATGCTTTCTTATAATCTTCTCTTGACATAATATCCTCCCATGTTTCTTCTTATCTTAGTTCACCAACCAGATATGGACTGCTTTTGTCCTTTTATGTCCAGAATCATTTTCCTTTATAATAAATATGCAGGCAGGCTGGCAGATATTGATGAGATGATTTCATAGTCCTTCTTACTTTCAGAAGCTGTCTCAACCCTCTTATCACTTTCCAGGGAACGCAGCTCTTCAAATAGTTTCTTTGCTTTGCTGTCCGTTCCTGCCTCTGTAAAACAAACAGGAATCTCAGTCAGCCCTGCCTTCTGTGCTGCCGCCATTCTATGATAGCCCTTTAAGATCAGAAGCTCTTGTTTCTTATTCTTATATACCAGCACTGGCACGATCATTCCAAACTCCTTTATACTCACCGCAAGCGCTGCTACATCCTCCTCTTTAAGAACTGGTGTTCCCCATGTCTTAGGAACTGACCTTAACTCCCCAGCCTGTACCTTCATTACAGGTTCTGCTGGTTTATTGTTTTTTCTTTCTTCTGCTGCTTTCGTTTTGTCTTTTTTAATTTCCGTTTTCTCTTGTTCTTTTCCTTCTGCTGGGCCATTCTTCTTCTCTTTGGCCGCCGCATTGGCACTTCCTGCCCTTAAAATACTTTCTTTACCTACCGCCAATCCGCTCTACCTCCTTCGCTAGCTCCATATATTCTATGGCGCTTCTGCTTCCTTTCCTGTATGCAAGTACAGGTCTGCTGTTATCCTGTGACCACTCAATTGTGCTGTCTACACGGATATAGTTCTCAAATACATAAACATCTTCCAATTCACCAAGTGTTTCCATCGTCTGCTTAAAATAATTCTTTCTGGTATCCACTTTGGTAATGGCAATACCCATTAAAGACAACTGCCCGGCTGCTTCTTTGACGTCCCGGATAAATTCAAACAGGTTGGCCAGCCCAAATAACCCCCAAGGACTTGCCTCAACCGGAATAATCAGTTGATCGGAAGCACATAAAATATTCATAACCCAGCCTCCTAAAGTGGGCGGTGCATCAATGAGTATGTAATCATAATCGGCGGATTCCTGAATAGATTTTAGACTTTTTCTTAAAATATATTCCCTCTGCCATTTGGTAAATAGTTCATATTCTATATTACTCATCAGAGAAGAGGATGGAATAAAATCCAGATTTTCATAAGAAGAAGAGATAATATAATCCTTTAAATCTTTCTGCTCTTTCATGGCATAATAAATATTCTGTTCTCCCTGGGCCATAGCAAGAACCTTTTCTTCTTCAAAAAAAGACAGTGTCAGATTCATCTGCATATCCCCATCGATCATCAATACTTTTTTCCCCAGAAGCGTCAGCGCATAGCCCACATTCGAACATGTGGTTGTTTTTCCGCTGCCTCCCTTATTATTTGCAAAGCAGATTGTTAATGTTTGTTTTCCCGCCATGATTCATCCATCCTTTCCTCAGACTGAAATCTCCTGCCATATTAAGGAAGGGGCAGACCATGCCTGCCCCATAAAATTCAGCCTTTATGATTCATCTGGTAACGTACCACTTTTCTCTTAAACATCGTCTGATCAATTAATGTCTTAATCTTGCTGTTGCGGTTTGGCGACCAATACTTAGACTTGATCCGATACCCCATACATATGCACAATTTGGCATTCAGCTGGTTTCTATATTGTATAAAGAGCTTCAGCCTGGACAATAGATCTGTCTGAAATAGAATTACGTCCGGCACGACTCCATTAATCTCATTTACAATGGAATCTATATTTTCCTCATTCATATCTCCCATATAACTGCCTGCTATATTTAATTTGGGATAATTCTGCTGCATATAATCCTGCAAAGCCGGCATATCGTTTTCTGAATCACTGATCCAATATACCTTCTTACGCTTGCTGATCAAAGAATTCAAAAATACTTCTTCCAAATCCCTTCTCTGCACTTCTCCCACCTGCTGTTCATAGGTCTCCTCCAGCACTTCCAGAATTGTGGCATCCCCTATAATGTGCATATCCATATGTTCCAGTATCTGCCGTATATCAGGATTCTCCGAAGCTGTCATTAACAAATCTGCCGTAACCACACCAGCCAGGTTCAATCCATCGCTATTCACATATTCATCCAGGAGAAACATCATCTCCCTGATGGTATGGTTATCAATCTCCATGCCTAAAATCCGGACTCTCTTTGACATAACCACACGCCCTTTCTCTTATCGGACACTTTTTCGCATGATTTGTATAATAAAAAAATATATCCTATTGTCCATTGTACCAACTATTGTTATTTTTTTCAAGTATTTTCTAAGTTGTCCTTTGATTTCCTAATGGAGATTCTGCTCATTACCACCAGCGTTTACATCTTCTGCGCCGGCATCTTCTTCTATGCATTTCTTCAAACAGCATAACAGAAATCAAGTCCTGCAGCCCATCTCCAAACCTATTTCCATTGCAGTTTCTGCACTGAGTTGCAAAAACAGAATCTTCTTCTGCCTCATCATAATTTTCTTCTGTTCCAGAACTTTGTACTCTCTGGTAAATGTTTTCGATCAGCCTTTCCATCATTAGTTTATCCGGATATTCATCAAACATCAGACTTCCGTCATATTCCATGCGGTCGCATTCTTCCTCAACCACCGGCTGTATCATCTGAGCTGCTTTGGGAAACATAGACTGTAACTTTTCTAAATCTCTTTCGTCATCGTCTTCTCCCTGCATAAACATCGGATATGGATAAGCCATATAATAAGGCATTGGCTGCGGTCTATTCTGCCAGGTTCCGTGCCAGCCTTCCTGATTCATCGTATATGGATCATTCATAGGGTATGGACGATTCTGACAGTTTCTGCAGTTACCCATCTGGTTATAGTTTGGATGATTTGCATAATTCATGTTCCTGATATCCTCCTGCATTTCTCTTACACTACAGTTTATGCCATTTCATAGAGATGTTGCTTATCCTACGCCAAGAATCACCTGTTACTTGTACTCACTTCCAATTATTCACTTCTAGATGACAGTGAAATGAGCGTTGCGTAAATGCTTATATTAACTTTAAATATTGGCAAAACTCAGTATTCATAACCAGATTTTAGGCAAGACATACAAAAACATAGCGAATTAAGTACTGACACCAGGACTCCTCCCACTTCGTGGGTCCCTCCTCATGTCCAATCAACGCTTTTGAGCGGCGTTTTTGTATGTCTTGTCTAAAATCGTCGCTTTGATTCAAACTTTCGCAATTACCATATTATCTTCTTTCATAGACACCGCTTAATAATCTTCTTTCATAAGTGGTGTCGCCAGATATAACTTGGTACGATTCTTCGTCTCATCAAATGTAACCGCTATTGTAACATTGATATTTCGTCCATTAATTCTCTGATATTCTTCTACCAAATCTGTATACGCGTATACAGTATACACTCCTGCCTCTTCATGCTTTTGACACACCTTGCCGGAAATACTCTCTAATAAATGTTCCACAAGCGAATCTCTCTCTTCCTGGCTTATGCTGCCTTGCATCTCTCCACTGAATTGCAGACTGATATCCGCAGTGATTCCCATACCTCTTAGAATATCTGCCAGATTTTCTTTGTAAAGAACTGCGCATTCCAGTTTATCATAAAGCTGAATTTCTACAAGCAGATATTGTGACGTTTCCATAATCGTATCCGAAATCTCATTTTCTACAGATATAACCCGGAGACGGGTCTCTGCCTGTGCAGCTTCCCGGTAAAGACTGACCTCAGACCGTTGTGCTTCTTTTTCCTCACTTATTTCATAGCTTCCCTTGATGCCCAGCTCCTGTGCGATTCTTTCCAGAATCTTGATTTGTTCTTCTTTGGTTTGATATCCATCGGTAATCTGTCCGCTGGCCTGCACCAGACTTCCTGCATTCATACAGTTGGTTTTATTAAATGCCTGGACAATCTGGCCCTCATCCTCCTGATTCAGATTCTCTATTAGCTGGATTCCTGCTACAACCCACAAAAGCGCTACAAATACAAAAAATATTTTACGCATAAAAATGCCTCCTAATGCAAACTACTTATTCTGGTTCACCTGATTGTTATACGATCAGGCCCTTTACTAAGTATTTCCATTAGAAGGCATTCATATACAATGCTTTATTTGTCACCTAATTCCAGACGAATCAGGGATTTTTTGAGGGCTGTTTCTGCCCGTACAATATTGAGATCGGCATCCTTGGCCGCCAGCCGGCGTTCCGCACGAACCTTGGCCTCATTGGCACGGTTAACGTCAATTTCATCCGGCCATTCGGCAATCTCTGCCAGAATGGTAATCTCTTGCGGCAGTACCTCAATAAATCCTGCATGAAGTGCTGCTTCTTTTACCCCTTCTGCTTCCGTAATCTTTAAAACACCCGGAACCAGAATCATGGTCATCGGTATGTGCTCCTTATAGATACCTACCTGTCCTTCGCTTGTGTCGAGTTCGACCATGGAAGCTTCCCCTTCGTAGAATACTCTGTCGGGGCAAATTACTTTTAACTTAAACAATTTTTCCTCTGCCATCTGGTTCACCCCTTACTTCACGCGGGCTAATACATCGTCAATATTACCGGCATTGAGGAAATAACTCTCTGGCACCTCGTCATGCTTTCCTTCGATAATCTCCTTGAAGCCCTGAATGGTCTCTGCTACCGGTACATAACGTCCTTCCATACCAGTAAACTGTCCAGCAACAAAGAATGGCTGTGAGAGGAATCTCTGTACCTTTCTGGCCCTGGCAACCACCAGTTTATCTTCTTCTGAAAGTTCATCCATACCCAGAATTGCAATAATATCCTGTAATTCTTTATACTTCTGCAGGATCTCCTGCACACCGCGGGCAACCTGATAATGCTCTTCCCCTACAACTCTAGGATCGAGAATTCTGGAAGTTGACTCTAACGGGTCTACAGCCGGATAAATACCAAGCTCTACAATGGAACGAGACAGAACGGTTGTCGCATCCAAGTGGGCAAATGTTGTCGCCGGAGCCGGGTCTGTCAAGTCATCGGCCGGTACATAGACTGCCTGTACAGAGGTAATGGAACCATGCTTTGTAGAAGTAATACGCTCCTGCAGCGCACCCATTTCCGTCTGCAGCGTCGGCTGGTAACCTACGGCTGAAGGCATACGGCCAAGCAGCGCAGAAACCTCTGACCCAGCCTGTGTAAAACGGAAAATGTTATCAATGAACAGCAATACATCCTTACCGCCCTTATCACGGAAATATTCTGCCATTGTCAGTCCGGTAAGGCCTACGCGCATTCTTGCGCCCGGCGGCTCGTTCATCTGTCCGAACACCATAGTTGTCTTACTGATAACGCCGGAATCTTTCATTTCATAGTAGAGGTCATTTCCCTCTCTGGTCCGTTCGCCTACACCTGTAAATACGGAATATCCGCCGTGCTCCGTCGCAATATTACGGATTAACTCCTGAATGAGTACGGTCTTTCCTACACCAGCACCGCCAAAGAGACCAATCTTACCACCCTTCTGATACGGGCAGAGCAGGTCAACCACTTTGATTCCTGTCTCCAGGATCTCTGTTGAAGTAGATTGTTCTTCGAATTCCGGTGCCTTTCTATGAATGGGAGAATATTCTACACCGGTTGGTGCATCTTTTCCGTCGATCGGCTCACCCAGTACATTAAACATACGTCCCAGTGTATTTTCACCAACCGGCACCGTAATGGATGCGCCTGTAGCTTCTGCGTCCATACCGCGGACCAGACCATCTGTTGGTCCCATGGCAATACATCTTACTGTATCATCGCCCAGATGCTGTGCAACTTCAATGACTAATTTCCCGCCATCCTTTGTCTGGATGCTGATGGCTTCATTAATCTCCGGAAGGGTTCCTTCCGCAAATTTTACGTCAAGGACTGCACCGATAATCTGAGTGACTTTACCTATATTTTTTCCTGCCATTATCTGTTTCTCACTCCTTTTCTAGCTGATCGCCTCGGCACCAGCAATAATCTCTGTAAGTTCCTGTGTAATAGAGCCCTGTCGTGCTCTGTTATATTTCAATGATAAATCCTGAATCATTTCTTCAGCATTGCTTGTTGCAGAATCCATAGCCTGCATTCTAGCCCCATTTTCACTCGCCAGCGCTTCAACTAAAGCACCATAAATCAGGCTTGTGACGTATTTGGGAATAATCATGCTCAGCACTTCCTCTTCTTCCGGCTCATAATTCATAGGAATCGGCGTTTCTTCTTTGGCTTCCTCTTCCTGTTCTTTTACTTCCACCGGCATAACCTTCATTAAAGTTGGAATATGGCTGACTGTATTTTTAAATACGGTATATGCAAGATATATTTCTCCAATCTTACCTTCTGCAAAATCTTCCAGAACCTGCTTGCCAATCTCTACCGCATCGCTGTACAAAGGCTCATTGATTGCCTCCGAATAGTCACCAGCAATCTCATAACCTCTTTTGCCTAAGAATTCCCTGCCCTTTTTTCCAATAATGTATAATACGACATCATCCTTATCAAATCCAGACTCAGTAACCAGCTTCGATACATTGGAATTGTACCCGCCTGCCAATCCTCTGTTTGATGTAATGACAATAATCGCTTTTTTTCCTTCCTGCGCTTTCAGATAAGGATGGTCGATATTGCTGGATTTAGACAAAATAGAGGTCATCGTCTCATACATATGGTTGAAATAAGGCTTAGCCAGTTCCGCATGGGTCTTGGCTTTCTGCAATTTAACTGTAGAAACAAGTTTCATGGCTTTTGTAATCTGCTGCGTACTCTGAATACTGCCTTTACGCCGTTTAATATCTCTCATTGACGCCATAATATCACCCTTTTCCTAGTATTCCCAGCGAAATGCAGGGAATTACTTTTCTACTTAAATTGTGCCTTGAATTCTTCAATGGCTTTCACCAGCTTCTCTTCCATCTCGCTGGAAAGTTCTTTAGTTGTCTTAATACTTTCAGGAATCTCTGCATATTTCGTTGAAATGAACTCAAATAATTCATCTTCAAAACGAAGAATATCCTCTACAGCAATATCCAGCAGATACTTTCTGGTTACGGCAAATATAATAATTACCTGATATTCTACTGGCATTGGTTTATATTGCGGCTGTTTTAAAACTTCCTTAATTCTTTCACCCTGTGCCAGCTTCTCCTTCGTATCTGCGTCCAGCTCAGAACCAAACTGTGCAAATGCTGCCAGCTCACGGTACTGTGCCAGTTCCACACGAATCGGCGCTGCAATCTTCTTAATCGCTTTGATCTGTGCCGCACCACCAACACGGGATACGGAAAGACCTGCATTAACGGCCGGACGGAAACCAGCATTGAACATTTCTGTCTCCAGATAAATCTGGCCGTCTGTAATGGATATTACATTAGTAGGAATATAAGCAGAAACATCTCCTGCCTGTGTCTCAATAATCGGCAGAGCGGTTAAAGAACCACCGCCGAATTCATCTGACATTCTTGCCGCTCTCTCAAGCAGTCTGGAATGCAGATAGAATACATCACCCGGATATGCCTCACGTCCCGGTGGTCTTCTCAGAAGCAGAGACAGGGTACGATAAGCGGTTGCATGCTTAGACAAATCATCATATACAACCAACACGTCTTCCCCATTCTCCATCCATTCTTCTCCGATTGCACAGCCTGAATAGGGAGCAATATATTGAAGCGGCGCTAATTCACTGGCTGTAGCTGCTACTACAGTCGTATAGTCCATTGCACCATGCTCTTCTAAAGTCTTTACTATTGTTGCCACAGTAGAAGCTTTCTGTCCAATGGCAACATAGATACATTTTACATTCTGTCCTTTTTGATTAATAATCGTATCCACGGCAATTGCCGTCTTACCTGTCTGTCTGTCACCGATAATCAGCTCACGCTGTCCGCGTCCAATGGGAATCATGGCGTCAATTGCCTTAATACCAGTCTGTAATGGTGTATCTACGGATTTTCTCGTAATAACACCAGAAGCAACTCTTTCAATCTGACGGAACTTGTCGGTCTGCACTGGTCCTTTACCATCAATCGGCTGTCCCAATGCATTTACCACACGGCCCAGCATCGCATCTCCTACAGGAACCTCTACTACGCGTCCTGTCGTCTTAACGGTATCACCCTCATTGATATTTCTGGCATCACCCAAAAGAACTGCACCAACGTTATCCTCTTCCAGGTTCAGTATCATACCAAACACTTCTCCCGGAAATTCCAGCAGCTCTCCCTGCATGGCTTTCTCCAGGCCATGAATACGCGCGATACCATCGGCTACCTGAATTACCGTTCCCACATCGGAAACCTCTAACTCAGAAGCATATCGTTTTATCTGTTCTTTTATAACGGAACTTATTTCCTCTGGTCTTAAATTCATGGAGCTGTCGCACCTTCTTTCTTATTCTAACTATTATTAAACTGCCAGCTGGATCTTGGTCAGATCTCTGGTCAGCTCCTGTAATTTTGTTCGGATACTGCTGTCTACAACCCGGTCACCAATACGAATAATCATTCCACCAATCAGTGACTGGTCCAGGGTATACTGAACCTCGATCGTCTTATATTTGGTTGTCTCAAGCAGCCTCTTTACAATCTGTTCCTTCTGCTCTTGTCTTAATTCCACCGCAGTAGTAACATAGGCCGTACCAATGTTCTTATACTCCTTGACACGGCTGGTAAAATACTGGAAGATATGATCCAGCTCCAGATACCGTCCTTTATCTATAACAATATGGATAAAACCGGCAATCTCTTCTTCTACCCTGCCTTCCAGAATGGAAGCCATAACCTTCAGCTTTTCCTCCCTGGAAATCTTCGGGTGACTCATTAATTTCGTAAGTTCTTGATTGGACTGAAATGCTTCTGTCAAAGCTGCAACATTATCAGCAATAGAATCCAGCTTATTCTCCTCCAATGCCAGCTCAAACAGGGCATCACCATACGTTTTCGCTACCTGTTTAGCCATGTTTCATCACCCATCTCTTTTAAAGTCTCTTCCACAAGCTGATCCTGTACGGTTGTATCTATGGATGCTGCAACAACCTTACCGGCCATCATAGAAGCGATCTGAATCATCTCCTGCTTCATATCATCAATCGCGTGCTTCTTCTCCAGCTCAATTTCCTGGTTGGCACGCTCAAGGATACGTGCTGCCTCTTCTTTCGCCTCATCAATAATTCTTGTTTCGTTCTTCTTTGCTTTTTTACGGGCTTCGCTAAGAATCTCCTCGGCCTCTTTATTCACTTCCCTAAGCTTTTCATCATACTCCGTCTTCAGGGCAGCGGCATCCTTCTTCTCCTTCTCAGCAGTATCCAGATCTTCCCGAATTTTCTGTCTTCTCTTCTCCAATAAATCCTTTGCCGGATTAAACAATACATAAGATAAGATGATAAACAGAATAAATACGGCAATGGCAAGCAACACCGTATCAGCCAGCAGCTGTGGGTCCAGTCCAAACAGCCATCCTTCATCTGCATCTGCCACAAGCATGGAAGCCCCGTTAATCAACTTCGTTCCCAAAATCCTGCCTCCTTTCCAAAGCATTTAAAATTCCAGTACACTCTATACTGATTTTGGAAAGTCTACATGTCTAATGGTTTAACGAACATTAAGAGCATTGCTACCAACAGACCATACAGACCTGTTGTCTCTGCAACCGCCTGACCAAGTAACATGGTGGATGTAATATCAGATTTTGCTCCCGGATTACGTCCTGCTGCAGAAGCTGCATAACCAGCGGCAATACCCTGTCCAATACCAGGACCGATACCAGCGATAACTGCCAGACCTGCACCAATTGCTGAACAAGCGTGAATAATTCCATTCATTGTATCTGCATCAAATTTAAAATTCATAGTAATTTCCTCCTTAATATTTGAATCCTATCATAAAAACTTTTTTACATTTTGATATTAAAAACTTTGCTAGCCTTCCTCTCCGATTGCATCTGTTACATAAGTCATTGTCAGCATACAAAATACATAGGTCTGGATCGCACCAGAAAATAAATCAAAATAAATGTGCAGCACAGACGGAATTCCGATTTTTACAAAAACCGGAAGAAGACTGTAAATTAATGCCATCATAACAGTTCCTGAAAGTACGTTGGCAAACAAACGCAGTGACATGGAGATCGGCACCGCAATATCTCCGATTATATTAATTGGCGCCCAGAATACCCATGGTTCACACAAGCCCTTTAAAAAGCCGGAAACTTTCTGGTGTTTGATTTTGTTATAAAAGATCATACAAAAGGAAATCAAACCAAGCGGCAGTGTCACACCATAATACGCTGTCGGCGGCCTGAGGCCAAACAGACCGGATATATTGCTGATTAAAATGAATATGAAAATGGTACTGATATAATTCACAAAGTTCTTGGCACTGCCTCCCATAACACCAGTTACCATCTTGTTCAGCATCTCCACAATCAACTCTACAAAGTTCTGGAACGGTGTCGGGGTATCTGTAACCGCTGCTTTGCGTATTGCTCTTCCTGCACAGATGGCAAATATAACAATGACAAGCATTACCAGCAGGACACACACATGGGCCGTTGTTATATGAAGCTTCTGCCCAAATAATTCATACTCAAACAGATTTTTAATAAAGAAATCTGGATCATGGCCGTTCAACGCCTTCCACAATTCTCCCATTCTTCCACCTCCTTTACTCTTTTTCTTGATTCTTTTCCCTAAGCTTTCTGTATAGCGGCTGCAGGTAAGCCGCCGCTTTCAGGCTTAATATGCCTGCAAAGCAGGCTAAAGGACTGCCCAAATGGGCAAATATAACAATCCCGTATACAACTACAACTGTAATATAGCGTATAATGGAATGTATACGTACCTGTTTCTCTGCCGTCTTTGCCTCCATTCCCAGACTTGTCTGCAGCACCCGATACATATACACCAGCATGTAAACTGCCAGCATTATACCGAGCCAGAGGCCAAAAGATGCATAAAGACGCTTTGGAGTAACGAAAAACAGTACAATCTGCAGAAGTAAGCCATAGCAGAGGATGATTCCTATCATCTCCTTCACCAGTCTATTTTCACAATTGTTCATCCTTCTTATCCTCTTCCTTCCGGTCATAGATCTGTTTTGCCATAATATAAATATTACGGAATCCGGCTAGTGCCCCCAAAAAAAAGAGAATGATAACACAAAAGCCTGTATCCAATTTCCGGTCCAGATAGATACCTGCAAAGGTACACAAAAAAATAGGAACCAACATATGAATACTAAACTGTGTTATCAAAACAAGAGACTGATATACACTTTTTTTGTACTTCAAAACGGTTCACCTACTTCCACTTTTCTCTGCGTAGTGGCAGAGAACTCTGATAGCCGGAGGCATATAGACCCGGCCCATATCCCTATTATACCATTTTTTATGAAATTGTCCACTTCTTTTCTTAAAATTATTATTTTTTTGTGAACAGCTATACTAAAGATTTCCTTAAATTTTACTCTTCTGCCTTGTGAAAGCTATAAATTTTTGATAGTATGTCTAATATAATATTTTAAAGCATAAAGGTTTACATATACTTATTATATGTTGTATGGTAATATGCAGAATTTTATTCCCTGCATTTTGAAAGGAGACAGAATATGGCCCAGCAGCAATCCGGCAGGCAAAAACCGCCTGCATCCAGACAAACACCTGCGCCTAGGCAACAGACACCAAGCAGACCTGCCAATCGTACACGGCGGGCAGCAGCGGATGGAGCAAGCAGAAAAACTCCTCCTGATAAGAACAAACAAACTTCTAAGAAAAGGAAAAAGAAAAAAAAGAGAAGAATTCCTCTAGCAGCCAAATTCTTTCTCATTCCTGCCGTTTTATTTTTAATTTTTTTGATTGCTTTCTATGGCAGCGGACTTGGTGGACAGTTACACAAATTACGTGCACAAGCCCGTGACATGGTACAAAATTCCAGCGAAGAGACCTTCCGTGCTTCTCAGACCAGTACGGTATATGATTCACAGAATAATTTGATTTCTACCATTAAAGGAGAGAAAAATCTGTATTATCTGGAATTTGAAGACATTCCTACTTATGTAAAAACGGCATTTATCAGTATCGAAGATAAAAAGTTCTACTCTCATGGCGGTGTTGATTATAAAGCGGTCCTGCGGGCGGCTCTTTCTTATATTAAAAATGGAAAGATCACCCAAGGTGGAAGTACCATTACCCAGCAGCTCAGCCGCAACATTTTTCTCACCCATCAGGTAACCTGGCAGCGCAAAGCAGAGGAAATCTTTATTGCCTGGGGACTGGAAGAGCGGTATTCCAAAGATAAAATACTAGAGTACTATATTAATAATATCTATTTTGCTAACGGAAATTATGGGATACAGGCGGCAAGCATGGGATATTTTAATAAAGATGTTCATGAACTCAGTCTGTCACAGACAGCCTTTTTGTGTGCCATTCCCAATAATCCAACCTTATATAATCCTTTGACCAATATGGAAAATACTTTAAAGCGGAGAAACCGGATCTTAAAACAGATGAATCTTGACGGGGTCATCGACAACCAAGCCTATCAGGCAGCCATTGCCGAAGAAATCCATCTGGATATTCCAGTCAATGAAAAATCCGATTATGTGGAAACTTTTGTCTACTATTGTGCCACAAGGGCTCTGATGGAAAAAGACGGCTTTGAATTCCGCTATCAGTTCGATTCCGATGAAGACCGGAAAAGTTATACAGAAGCTTATGAATCTGCCTATAACAGTACCCAGAAAACCTTATTTACTTCTGGCTACAAGATCTACACTTCCATTGATATGAATATGCAGGAACAGCTGCAGAATGCCGTAGACAGCCAGCTTGCCAAATTCACGGATGTCACGGAGGACGGAGTATACAAACTGCAAGCCTCTGCTTCTTGCATTGATAACAGCAGCGGTTATGTCACAGCGATTGTTGGGGGAAGATCCCAACAGTTTAACGGCTACACACTGAACCGGGCGTATCAATCATTCCGGCAGCCTGGCAGCTCTATTAAGCCCTTGATTGTATACACGCCCTGCCTAGAACGTGGATATACTGCAGATTCTACCGTATCAGATACTAAGATTAAAGACGGACCTTCCAATTCCGGCGACAGCTATGAAGGCTCGATTTCCCTGCGCCGTGCTGTGGCTAAATCCAAAAATACGGTAGCCTGGAAGCTGTTTCAGGAATTAACGCCTAAGGTTGGTTTGTCTTATTTGACTGACATGGAATTTTCCAAAATAGTAGATGATGATTTCTTTCTTCCTTCCTCGCTGGGTGGCTTCACCAAGGGAACCAGTTCAGTAGAAATGTCAGGCGCTTATGCTGCACTTGCGAATGACGGTCAGTTCCGCTCACCTACCTGTATCGTGCGGATTGCTGATGCAGATGGAAATACCATCTACAAACCAGATCGCAGCGGCAGACAGGTCTACAAGAAAAATGCAGCCAGAAACATGACAGACATTCTGCAAAGTGTAATTACCGAGGGAACAGGAAGAGGGCTGGCAGTAAAAGATATGCCGACTGCCGGAAAGACCGGGACAACGAATGACAATAAGGACGGCTGGTTTACTGGATATACGCCCTACTATACCGCTACTGTATGGGTAGGCTATGACCTTCCCCAAAAACTTCCCAGCCTGCAGGGTTCCTCCTATCCTGGTGAAATCTGGAAGCAGTTTATGAATGCGATTCATGAAGGATTAGAATATAAGGAATTTAACAAGGCTACAAGTGAAAAGCGCAAAGAAGAGCTGCCTACAGAAGAGCCCAGTGCCGAGCCAGTGCCAACCGAACCACCAGCAACGGACAATCCAGAAATTACACCGACTCCTGAGCCGACCAGTACGCCTGTACCAACTGCCACACCAACACCAAAACCAACCAGTACACCGACTCCTGAGCCGACCAGTACACCTAATACGGAACCGCCGGAACCAGTTCAGACACCGGCACCGCTGCCAACGTCAGAACCTGACCATACACCGGAACCTGCGCCAACCAACGCAGCGGAAGAATCTAATGAGTAATCGAGTAGGAGGAAATTTCTCTAATTGAGAAATTTCCGACCTCTCACACCACCGTGCGTACCGTTCGGTACACGGCGGTTCAATCAACTTAACATGTAACACATCTTGCGGTGTAATAGTCCAGCATAGAGATTAGCC
>JAAVZI010000046.1 GCA_022791575.1 Lachnospiraceae bacterium | reverse complement strand
TTGCATACCATATTCCTTATACCGGGCAGGGTTTTTTACCCTTTCCCAATTAGGAAATGATAGAATAATATCAATAATTTCTGACGACTGCCATTTCTGCGGCCGTCCATTTTCTCCTAATGCTTCCTTCCAGATTTCCAAAACGCAAGTACGCTGTTTATCTTCAAGAAACGCTCCAATAATTCCGACTTTCCCATCATCAGCCATGCTCTCGTCCTGCAACCGCCGCGCTTCGTCCCGGCAGGAATCCGGCAGGAGTAGTTCTGGCCTTTCCTCTTTCCAGATATGTACTGCCTGCGCCCATGTTGCTTTCATGTCCTCAATGGCTTCTGGAACGAAAAGGCTCTTTGTAGGTTTGTTTACTCCTGTCTGAATAATCAGAAAACGGCGGTTCCCTGTTTCGTCCTGCAAAAAATCGCTCTTGTTAGTAGTTCCTGCAAACACGCACTGCCGCAGGAATATATCTGCCCTGCGCTCATACGGCACGCGGTACTTGTCCTGCACTGCGGTAAGGAACCGTTTCACGCTCTCTACGCCGCCAGCCGTCCGCGCCAGTGATTTCAGTTCTGCCAGCTCCACAATCCAGCTTCCCATAAGCGATTGTGCCGCCTTGTCAGAATCAAGACTGTCAAGGGAATCATTGAACCAGCTATCATTTAATGCCATCATTTTAAGAAATGTACTCTTTCCCAATCCCTGCGGCCCTGTAAATATCATCGTGTAATCAAACTTGCACCCCGGCTCATAAACCCTAGCAACGGCTCCCAGCATCCACAGGCGCATGACCTGATAGGAATACTCTGTATCTTCTACGCCTAAATAGTCCGGCAGCAAGCTTCGTATATGCTCCTCCCCATCAAATTCTAGGCTATCCAGAATGTCCCGTACTGGGTGAAATTTGTTTCTCATAGACACATTTTTGATAGCGTCAAAATAATCGTTTCTGTTTTTCACCCCATAATCTGTCTGTATGATGGAATATAGTGCCGCGTCATCGTGACTGCCCCATGCACGGTCACAGTTTCCGCTTTCCCACGGGATTTCACCCATCAGGTATTCTTGCCTTGAAAACTCGTCAAATTTAATCTTTCCGGCAAATCTTGCGTCATTATCCATGATGATTTCAAAGTTTCTAACCGTCTGCTGAAGCTTTCTGCTTTTCTCGGTCCCGTCATTGTCATACTCAATCTTGTAATCAATCATTTGCAAACCTTCGGCGATATTGGAATCCGGCGGCGCACTGTTGGAAGAAACGCCGCTCTTGTGTTTCCTCTTTGTTTCCCGATCAATTTTTTTGTAGGTGTTCAGCTTTTCCTCGAATATTCCCTTTACCCCTAAATCTTTAGCTTTTAGCTTGAGGTCTGAAATCAGATCGGCTCTCTTTGTTTCATCTTCATCATTCAAAATTTCTTCAAAAATTTCACCGGAAAGAATTTCTTCCTTGCTTAATTCATTGAATTGCTTCATAACATTCCTCCGGATCGTTTAATATTTCCCATAAATATTCTTGGTACTGCAATGCGTTATAAGTATCCGCCCAAGCGTCAGACAGCGGTTCCATCCGGTCAAGCCATTTGCGGTATACGTCTATCAATAATCCTGTCAGTTCCCGTTTCTTCTTTAGCTTTTCCTCTGTTTTCCGCTGCATTTCCCGTTTCTTTTGCGCCTGGTAGATTTTCAATCGGGCAGAGAAGCTATTTTCATAATCCCCCCCAAGTGCTGCATATGCCTCTTTGAAAGATATTCCATCCATAAGCTGTACAAAAGTAAATATATCCCCATGGGCAGAACAGCCGAAACAGTGGAAATCCTTTCCATATATTTTCATGCTTCCTGTCTTTTCCTTGTGGAACGGGCAGCATATGAACCCTGCCCTGTTCGGCTGCGGAAGCCCATACCGTTCCAAAATGTCTTTCATGGAATAGAGGTCTTTTATTTCTTCCTTATTCATGCAAACCACCCTAGAAGCTCCAAAATCCTCCTGCCAGTACTTCTTTTGTCGCAAAATACAAATTCCACCCCATAGGCAATTTGCGCCCTATACATTTGATTCATCAGATGCCTGCCGGGGACTTTAGAATGCTTGTCCCTATATCCGGCAACATCCTTTATTTCCCTGTAATTTCCTCCATGTTCGCACAATATAATGAATCTGATACCTGTTTCGTGTGCCCTCCTGATTTCGTCCCAAAACCGAATTTTGTCATGAGAACACATATTATGCAGGAGCTCTCCAAGGTTCTGTTTCCGGTCAATTGTAATGTCCATCTTTTCCGAATCCATATAGTCGCCAGTTTCAAGCTTCTGTTCTATGTAAGGGATTTTATGCATTTCAAAGTATTGCAGGATCCTTTGGTTTTTTTGTTCCCTAGTATCACAAATAATAATATCTACCACCTACTTCTATCCGTTTTCACTGCCCTGGATTTCCATTCTTTCCTTTTCTTTCTTCATGCATTTTAAGCATAATTTCCTTCCTGTATTCCTTTTTGAAATTTCCACCAACTCAGAAACATTTTTTGTGGAAGTTGGTTTTATGACCTCCCCACATTCATCACATTTTATTTCCGTATATTCTCTTATCCGAATCCCAGTAGTTGGTTTTCCTGCAACCTTTGTCTTATCCACATATAGCACGATTTTCTTTCCCACACACGCTTGTGGGTTAGAACCATCTGCGCCAAATAGGCGAATCAACGTTTTTGTATTGGTCTTGTTCAGAACCATTGGCTTGCATTCTTCAAAAAACAGTGACTGTTTCATGGATTTTGAATTACTTCTCTGGTCATATGCCTCTTTAAAATCAATATCTTTAATAGTTACTACCCTTTCAGCGCCTACGTCCCCGATTAATTCAGCATTGATAAAATTGGGGTCAAGCACCTTTTCCCATGTATCAATCATTAGAAGTCCTCCTCTAACAATTCTGTAGGCACATCCATTGCCCCTTCATACCCATACCAGTTCCCTGTTTCCTTACATGAATGGTAAATCCCGATCAGCTCCCGGAACTGGTCATACCCCTGCGCTACAAATTCCGGTGTACAGAAATATACCCGTACTGCATATGGCGGCTTCTTTTCCTGTGCTACAAATACAAAACCATACTGCTCAAATGTATTCTGGAAAACACCTTCTGTGTACATCCCTGCTTGAAATTTGTACCCATACTTGCGGCATGAGCGTTCAAAATCCCCGTCAGCACAAGAATCCGTGCTTTTATAGTCAACAATATATTTACCCCCATTGTATTCTGTCAGGCAGTCAGGACGGCATTTGCATTTTTCCCCAGTAGCAGCATCCACCCAAAAGAAATCCTTCTCATGTTCCCCTGTCAACAAAGCTTTTGCCATTGGATGGGATGTAACCACTTCATGCATTGCAGTTATTACAGCCATATCGTCACGGCTTACTAATTCCTTACCGCTGTTGAATGCTTCTATCTGGTACCTTTCATACTCTTCCTTGCCTGCCTTTGTCCTCCGGTTGATTTCTGGCAGTATAATAAAATCATTACAGAAATCTTCTTTTTCCAGCACATACTTATGCAGCGCCCTCCCAAATGCAAGGGAGGGTGAATCTTCCGGGTTCTCCAGTGCATATTTAAAATGCAGGGGGGAACGTGCAACCCTAAAAAGCTCCGACCTGCTGATCCCTTCAGCTTCCCTATATTCCTTTTGTGACATTTCCTAATCCTCCAATCTCCTAATTTAGCAGGACAGCTTTGCTCCAAAATCCAGAAGCAGCGGCGTTATCTCTTTTGTTTTTTTGCATAAGTGCCTTATATCCGCTTTCCCCATATCTGGACTTTTTGAAATCCCTGTCCTTGATAATCTTTTTAATCATGTTTTCCGCTTTATCAATCCGATAATAATAACGGTCGTATTTATCCTTTTCCTCCTGGTATTCTTTCACAAATGAACCGATATTGTACCGGTACTTCAGATGCTTCTTGCCTGGATGGTCACTTATCCTTATAGAGTTGCATACACCATAATCCAGTTTTAAATAGATACTGTTTGTGGTGTATGCGTTGTACCTCTGGACGGTAAACCCCTCTCCAATCAGCCGCTTTGCTATAGAATCCACAAGCTTATCCAATCCATTTTCCATTGCTGGTTTCCTTCCTTACAGCTCAACCACCATCAAACCATCCGAATCCGTTGTCCGTGTTGATATAAACTGCAAGCCCTTTTCCTTGCATTTGCTGTACAGCCGCCCCCTCATGTCTGCAGACAGTTTTTCCATTCCGTCAATGAGGATAATTTGGAGGCCTTTGGGGTTCTGGACAGCCACATCTATGCACAGGTCAAGCTTCTCACCATCCGATAAATTGCTTACTGGCAGGCCGTTAATAAGCGGTATGCCATCCTTAACAGACAGTCCATCAATCGGGATTGTTGCTTTCTCCAGAATCTCGCCTGGAAGGTTCCGGGCTTTTTCAATCTTCTCCGTATAAGATATGGATTTTTCTGTAAGCCGCTTAATCTCTTCCTTTAAGGATAGCATCCGGCGCCACTCATTAATATGGGACTTCATCTTTTCTGTTTCCTTTGCCTCTTTCAGCAGGCCATCTACTGGCTGTACCTCCTTGTCCGCATATTCTACAGAAGCAGAGAAATCAGCCTCATATTTTGCCACATTTTCCTTGTACTTGCTGCAGATTACCTTTTCTTTGTCCGCCTTTACTGTTGACAGCCCCTCTTTTTCCTTCTCTAAGGATAAAATCTTTTCTTTCAGTGCTGCCAGCTGCGTATCAAGGCTGTTCCCTTTTTCTGTAATCTCATTATTAAGAGCCGATAAAGCAATATCCCGTTCCGCTTCAAAGGAACGGATTTTTCCGTCATGCCCCTCTTTCATACGCTTTGCTTTTTCAATCTTGGCATTGGAGGCCCTAATTTTTTCAATTTTAGTATATAATTCCCCGACATTGACATCCTCCCATTGGCTGCCGTCATAATCTACTGGAAGCGCTTTTTTTATGTCCTCCACAACAGACTTCTTTGCCCGGATGTCCCGGTTTACATCCTGCCTGCCCTGGAAATATGTGCCGTCCTCTGCCTGGATATCATTCAGCACGGCCAGGATATTCTGCTCGTAGTTCACATCTGCAGGGATTTCCCCAAACCAGCCACGGATTGTATCCATGTTCCATGGGAAATCTATCATGTTAAGGATCGTGGCATTCTGCTCTTTCTTCCCCATCCGCATAAACTCCATAGGCTGGAGCTGTAATGGTGTAATAATATCCCGCAGGAATGCCTCTGGGCTGGGTACAATGTTCCCATCCTGTTTCACGGACTTATAATCAGTCTGTGTTGTTCTGGATTTTCGATTGATACTTAACCCAGTATCCGTCTCAATGATGATCTCTCCCTCAGTTTCACCATTCCTTACCACATAGTCCCTGTCAGATTTATTGGTCAATGCATACTTAATGGCGTCAATCACAGAAGTCTTTCCTGCCCCTGTCTTTCCAGTCAGCTCTACACTAGTGCCGTCTAGTTCCTTCTCTGTTATCCCAAACAGGTTCCTAATTACTATTCTTGATACGTTCATGTATGTTCCCTCTCCTTTCAATATTTTCTGTCTCCTCAAAGATAATCCCTACTGCCCCATTAGGAAGCAGTACCTTGCTGCCGATACAGATATTGTCCGATTTTAAAACCTGGATATTTTCATCTGCCAGCGCTTCTTTTAATTCCCTTTCCATATACCAACACTCCTTAACCCATTCAGTTCAGCTGCAGCTTTTCCTGGAACGTTACTTCTTCAACATCATCCAGCCCGATTTCACCACCTTTTATGAAATACTGGTTAATCAGTGTATTGATAATCCTCGCCCCTATGGGGTTGTTCTTATAATTCTTTTTCAAAAAATCTTTAATCTTTCCAACCACTTCTTCCCGGCGTACATCTGAAAAGATTTTCATATACATTTCAAGAAGCTCCGAATATTCCAGGATGGCATATAAGTCTTCCAGCGTAAGCCGCTTTGTGTTGTAGACTAGGCCGACTCTGCCAAGGAATTCCGTCTTTACCCCAAAGTTGCGGAGCTTGTCCAGTGTGATTTTATCCTCATTGTTAAAGGCGCCGGCAAAAACGAACAGGACTTTGCTCACATCTGCATCCAGATATTTTCCGTAATCCCCATATACTGCAGTTGTCCCAGATTCTAAAACTTTAAGAAACTCATTCTGTACTCCAGTTGTAATATCATTTGCAAACGACGAATTAGAATTCGTTGAAATAAACAGCTTATCAAATTCATCTACAAATACTACTATTTTCTTTGATTTCATGTTCATAATTGGTGAAAGGGCCTTACTCAATGAATTTCCGGCTGTCCCTTCCTTTGTAAGCTGCGCAGCATTGATTTCCAGCATCCCGATTTCTTTTTTCTGGCACAATGTTTTAATCGTAAAGCTTTTCCCTGAACCGCTTTCCCCAGTCAATATAAAATGCGGGCGGATATTTCCATCTGAGGCGATAAATATATCCAAAATGCGCCCAATCTCATTAGTCAATGTTGCCTGTCCAATAATATTACTTTTCTTTTCCATTTTCCTATCCTCCTATAAATTCTTAATAAAATCCATAATATACTTCAAGTCTCTTCCTTGGTTTTTCCATGCTGTGTTGGGGATCCAGAATTGAATCCACAGGCCATAATCAATAATGATTCCATCATCATCAGGATATGCATTGGCCCCCAGATTCTTTGGGTCCATATTACATTTCTCTATCTCTTTGATGAATTCTTCCGCAGAAATACATTTACTGATTCCCGCCCATTCATACCAAGGAGAACAGACTGCATCGTTTAAAACGTGTCTATGGCAAATTACTTCTGGACTATCATATAGACCATATAATTTTAAATCACTCATACTCTTTCTCCTTCTTTAATCAGATTTCAATATCAAAATCCACCTTAGCTGCTCTGTTCTGGTTTGTCCTTACAAAATGATATTTTTCATCATGCAGAGTAAAATAGAAATAACCATTTGTATCCATAGTCAATGATGACATGGATTCTACCCCGCATTGATCCAATGTTTTCATCAGCTGTTCAATTAATGGTTTGATTTCTTTCGCAATAGTTATAAATTCTTCTTTTTCCATTGATTTTTTCCTCCGATCATGTTATGATTCAAGTGATTATTTTTGTATGGGCCTCCTGGAATTGCTATTCCTAACAGGCCCTATTTTATTTCTCTTCACCATCCCCTTTCTCTTTGTAGAATCTGTGGCTCCCGTGCTGGAAAAGGAAAGAAAGGTTTCCTTCATGCCACTTCCCAGCTGTTTCCGGCCGGCAGAAATATTCCGCTCCACAGCTTTCGTCCCAGCCATCCAGAATCATATCCAAAGCTTCATAACACGCTTCTGATACCTCTGCTGTATGGTAAGAGCCATTCCCCACCGGGCAGAACTGGTATCTGCTGCCTTCCTTCTGGTTCACAACCTCCCTGACCGTATTGGGGAATTCTTTACTTTCTACCCGGTTTAAGACTACCCGCATAACCAGAGCTTTTCCAACAACATCTTCGGTTCCGGCCTCTGCAGCAGCGATCCTTAAAAGAATGTCTGTGTCTCCATCATCTAACTGAATGCTATAGATATCAGATGGCCATTCCTTTTTGTGTACCAGATCCAGCAGGGCAGCCCCGGCCTTTCCATTATAATCTAAATAGATCGGCGCCATATGTAGTTTCTTTTCGGCACTAGAAACAGGTTCTATGTTTTCACTTACTGCTTGTAACTTATTCAGACAGAACGGCGTCATACAGGCAATTGCTGCCGATACAAAAATTACTTTCAATCTCTTATTCATGATTAAACCTTTCCAAAATTCTGTTTTGACAGTGAGAAATCTGTCTTTTAACATTTTCCGATTTTATTTCAATAAATTTAAGATGTTCTTTTTTCTTCTCTTTCCCATTAACGTAAATAGTAACACTCATGTCAGACCTCCTTTATGTATAAAAAAACTCTCCATAATCTACTCTTCTAATTTCAAGAAAATCCGCCCATTTTTCCACATCTGATTGTGAAAATTCTGTTTTGCAAGAAAGTTTATTTGATATAGAGTTTTCTGAAACTCTAAGTTTCTCTGCAAATTTCTTCTGGCTTCCGTAAAGTTCTTTTATTTTTCCTCTCAATTTTTTGTATGAATAAGGCAATTTATCACCTCCTTATATTGAATTTATTTCCCTTATCTCCTATAATGTAAGTATCAGACCGCCATCTGGAATACGAAAGAAAGGAGATAAATTATGTCGACACATAAACCCGCTTTTAAAGAATGGTTAATCGCTCTTGCCAATACAAACACAGAATTTAGTGATTTAGCCTATGATGTTCAGTCAGACAATAATTTCCCAGATTGTTCTAAAAAAGAAATCTTAACGGATTATATTAAATCCCGAACATTTGACTATCGCATCCACGATATGTATTTAAAAGCTATTGACCTCTATCTTGACGAATTATAGGAGTTTGTTCTTGATTTTCATACGGCTTCATAAACACGTATTCATCTTTGCCGGGAATTTTTATAACCGCATGTATCTGCGTGTCATATGGCTTTCTGAAAAGCTTGACTTCTGGCATGGACTCCAATCTTTTTTCTACGGATTGGAGTTCTTTTCTTATTGCCTTAAGTTCTTTATAAATTTTCTTTAACATCCTTTCTCACCTCCTTTAAAATATTGTTGTTTTGTGCTATCCTTTCAGTACAGGTGTTGCCGCGCCGAGTACAAAAGAAAGGAGAAAATCATGAATAATCTGTCTTATAAAGATTTGTTGCTTTCGTTTCCAGAATACCTAATACTTATCAAGATTAGGCTCTTTGGCATAAGTGCCAAACATGCTCTCAGTGCCAAGCGAAAATTCCTAAGAAAATACAACTTAATTGAACTATCTCTAAAATTCAAAAACCGATACCGAATCAGCGATAATGGAAAGATGTATTTAAGATACCGTTCCCGTTCTTTCTGGAAATTCGCAATCCCAACCATCATTTCCATAATTGCACTATTTGGAGGATATGACGTATACACCAATCCAGTATTAAAGGAACTATTAGAATCAATAGCGTCACTGTTTGCACGTATAATGGAAATTCTGGGTATCGGTTCATAAATGGTACTCCCATAAACCATCCATACTGCACCATTTCCTTATGCAATGACCTCAATTCTTTTGGGGTCATTTTTGCGCCCTGCTCATGCATGATTTCCAAGAGTTCATAATAGTGCTTGTCTGGTTTCTTTTTCGTTTTCTTCACCTCCTTATCTATTCTGTGAGATTTAAGTTTGTGTAGTTTAGGCTCTTGATCTTTCAATATCACACCTAACCTTAAGCGTGCTAGCGTTAGACAGTAAAATCGCCCTGTCTTCTTTTGGAAGCAGAATGACTGTAGAAACCAATTCTTCAACCTCTTCCTGAACTTCTTTTGGAATTTCGTTATTTAGTCTATTATTCATACAAATACCCCCTTTCTACGTTCCCATAAAGTAAATAACCATGTAAGCTGCTACAAAGCCCATAATCATAGCAATCATTCCAGCAATAAAATATAGTGTAAATTTATAACGCTCATAACTCATTGGCTGCCTCTCGTGTCTTTCCAGCCTTGCAGCTTTAAGAACTTCATCTACTTTCTCATTGCTTTCTTTAATCATTTTTACTACTTCATCATAACTAATCAAAAATATTCCTCCTATTCTCTTGCGAATCCAGGAAGAATATGTTAATATAGTCCTGTAATCGCATTAGTTTGGTTAATGTGGTTACTTGCTCCGGTTGGTGTGGTGTCGCCACCGGGGCGTTTTTATTTCTTTTTCTTTCTGCTTTGATAAATTGCACAAACAATCAGCAATGCTATTTCTGTAATAATTGTGGCTGCTATGCCACACGCAAACTCTGAAATATACATCTAGTCCTCCTATATTGATTTTATTTCTCTTTTCTCCTATAATCTCCTTACAGGCTCTGCCAAGCCGAGTACGAAAGAAAGGATGACGCATATGTACGACTTTGTTTTTAAATGCCGTAAATGCAAGGAACAGTTCAAAGTGCAGTTCAGGTATATGCTTCAAAAAGAAAGTATTGTCTGCCCGAACTGCTCCAACGCTTTCCCAGAAGATGCGTTTCGCCATGTCAAAGCAGTCGCAACTTCATTGAAGGAATACGGCGAAATTGAATTGGACAAGAATAACGAATTTAAGCATTTTGACTTGTCAATTCAATAAGCGGAACTTTCCCTGCCTGTCTGTCAGCTTCTTCTAAGATTCTTTCAGCCTGTGCATATGACACGCCTTTTTGTGTAAGCATAATTACTATGTCTTTCGCAATTAGGCGTTCGTCATTTTCTGTCAAAACATCAGCAATACCCACTTCCCTCACCTCCTTGTTGATTATATTGCTATTATAAGCAATTAAATAGCAATTGTCAATACTTTTTGTTGACTAAATTGCTTTTTTGTGTTATTTTATTCTTGAAGGAGGTGCAAAGTGAAAGATAGAATCAAAGAATTACGCAAATTTCTTGGATTAACACAACAGAAATTTGCTGATAGGTTAAGATTAAAAAGGCAGACAGTTGCCGCATATGAAATAGGGAACATCGAACCAAGCGAATCTACGTTGCTCCTAATTTGCAAAGAATTTAACATCAATGAAGAATGGCTCCGTAACGGAACGCCACCGATGGAAAAGCCTACAACAGACAAATTATCTACCTACGTTGCGCAGATATGTAAAGGGGATGATGAATTTATACAGGACTTGATAGAGATTTATATGGAGTTAGATCCTGATAGCAAAAAGGCATTAAGGATAATGGCAGATAAAATGTATGAGAAGCGAAAAGAAAGAGGGCAATAACGCCCTCTTTTCCTTATTCATCAAAAAATACTTTTACAAATGAATAAATTTTTACCAAAAAATCTAATCTGGTAATCTTATTCACCATTTCAATAATTTCTCTTCTGTGCCACTCCACCCCTTTCTGAACCTTGTTTTTCTCTTCATTTTGTTTCTTCATACTTACTTCCTCCTCTTAAAGTTTTTTATAATACAAAAAAATAATATAAAAAAAATTGTATTTTGTTAAAGAAAATGTTTGATTTTGTTGAAGAAATATGGTAAAATTTACCATATCTTGTTAAAAAGGAGGGTAGGGAGATTTATAAACATTATTAAATAATTTACATGAAAAAGGAGAACAGTGATGGAAAACAACCAAAATCCACAAATGAATCATCCAACGCCTCCGCCCTATCAGGGGCCTATGAAAACCTGTAAGCATTGCAATGCAAACATCCCACAAAGCGAGAAAAAGTGCCAGTATTGCGGGCATGGTCAAGGTGGGATAATAAAATGGGTAATTATTGGATTTTTTGCAATTTGTATTATTGGGGCAGCTGCAAGCGGGGAGGACGATAATAAAAATAAAGAAAAAAACACTTCAAAAACCGAGAATAGCGAAAAACTAAACAATGAATCACAAGAAAACTCTAAAACTGAAGATATAAAAACTGAAAAACCTTCAAAAGAAAAAAAAGAAGAAGATAATATTTTCCATAAGGGTGAAATTCTTGAAACTAAAAAGGTAAAGCTATCTTATCTATCTTGCGGTGATTATTTTGACAATAATATGTATATCGAAGCAGGCGAAGGAAACAAACTTATTTACTTTGAGTTTGAATTTGAAAACATTGGAAATACAGACATATCTGCTGGATATTTTGATTTTGACTGCTATGCCGACGGCTACGACGCGCAAAATAAAATGTCTACTGCAGATAATGCTATGAAGTCTATAACAACGTTATCACCAGGAAGAAAAATGAGTGGAATTGTAGTTTTTGAAGTTCCACAAGGCGCGTCAAAAATTGAAGTTGAGTATGAAACAAGCTACTGGACTCAGGATAAAGCCATTTTTATATTTGAATAATATATAAACATCAGAAAAACTAGGAATCATCTGAAGATTAAAAACAGTAATGAAGGGGAAACCCAACACAAGAGATAATTTCTGTATTTAATTCTTTTAAATAATATATTGATTCCTTGTTCTATGCGGCAGAGAAATCTGCCGCTTTTTCTTCAAATCTACGATGGAGGGATAGGAGATGTCATTCATAAGCAAAATACTGGACGCTTTTAAGATGGAAAGCACAAGGGGAATGGAAAATAGTGCTGATAGGTCAGATAAGCGTAAAGAAATGTCTGTATCAGAAGCACTTTCCGAAATTAACAGAGCAAACTTATTAGCGGATATTGCCAACAAAACGACTGACAGAGAGGAATTTTATAATTCTATAGGCGAAATAGAGAACATTTTGACAGAATTGTCTAAATATGAACATAAATTTGGGTTTTCATATCCTCCGTCTGCACATTTAAGGGATTTAAGACATGGAAGAGATAAGCAGATTGAACTTTTAGAAAAGAGGATTGCAGAAAAGGAAAAAGAAGCTGTAAAGGAATCAGTTTCTGCAACAGATGAGGTTCGGGAAGATGATATTTTAATTGAGGAACCAGAAAAAATTGCGAAAGATATTGTATGTGAGGAAAAGAGAGAGAGTACATGCCAGGCTTTACAAGAAGATATGGCAGACTCCGCTATATGTGAAGAATGTACGGTTTTTGACTATAAAAACCAAGATGAAATTCAAGTGGAAGATGAAATAAAAAATATTGAGGAAGATTATTTGGAAAGCAGTGGAGAAGTCTATCCTTATAGATCGAAACGTTTGATTATAAGTGGATTACATATATGTTTTATAATCGTTGCAAGGGAAATTCTTGAACAAAATGCTATAAATATCATACCACTTATGAGAGAATACAAAATTTCAGAAGATGATTTAAACCAAATCATACGTGAAATGCAAGAATCTAATGTAATAGACAAAAGCAACACTCCAATGATGAGCGTTGAAGAATTTGAAAGATTTGTGGATATATACGAACCGGGATTATTTAAATGCAAAAATTGTGTATTTGACAAGAAAAACTTTACAGATATAGGAGAAATGGTATTTGAGAAGGGAATGGAAAGCGTATATGACATTCTTCCGGCGAATGAAATCCTTGATTATTTGAATATCATGGAGAGCCTAAAAATAATATCATATGATGATTGTACGAATAAATATGATATTTTAGTTACTAAAGAAGATTTTTACAAAATATGCAAAAGCGTTCCTAATTTCAGAAAAGAAGAAAGTAATACAGTGCAAGAGATAAACATTGATAATATGGAAGGACATGATTTTGAATACTATTGCGCTGATGTATTAAGAGAAAACGGATTTACAAATGTAGAGGTAACAAAAGGAAGTGGAGATCATGGCATTGATATACTGGCAGAAAAAGACGATATTACATATGCAATTCAATGTAAGTGCTATGCTTCCGACATAGGAAATGCCGCCGTACAGCAGGCACACACCGGAAAGAGCATATACAAGAAAGATATAGCCGTTGTGCTTACAAACCGCTATTTCACAGCGCAGGCCAAAGAAGAAGCGGCGGCTTTGGGGGTTAAATTGTGGGATAGGGACAAACTGAATATCATGATAGAAAGAGCAAATAGCTAGTCTTATGGGGCAGAGAATGAAAATTTTCTGCCCTTTTCTATTTTGGGTATTGACTTTGTACGGGAAATTTTCCATAGCAATAATACGAAGATTATACGAGCGTTTTGAAGGAAGGGAATCAAGTGTCACCTTCCGTGAAACAAACCAACTAATTTTTGTAAGTTTTTGCCAAATTTTGTCATGTTTCACGTGAAACATTTTGTGAAACATTAACATACTCATACAAATTATGAAGTTAATGTAAAATACTTCAAATCATTCCTAACAAAGACTTCCACGTGTTTTTTCCGGCCGTAATCTCTCCGTCAGTTATGCATTTGTGTTCTTTCTGGTAAGCCTTTGTTGCTTCTGTGAATTTCTTTCCAGCTATTCCATCCGATTCGCCCACAATAGTATACCCAAGCGCGTATAAATATCGCTGCACAGGCTTAACTACAGGATGTTTTCTATTTTTAATTGCTGATATGGTAACAGTATTACCTATAGTTTCTCTCCCGGCCTTTCCATCTACTTTAGATCCTGTTGCTGCCTGTACATCCATAATAAATTGGGTCCGTTCATATCCTATGCTTGAATTTGCTGCATTAATGGATTCAACAGTAACTTTTCCATCTCCCCATGTCTTCATAAAATTTTCTGGAATCCCGTATAATTGTTTTAACTTAGATGTCGTACTTCCCCAGTCAGGCAGATATAAATGGGGCCTATCTTTTATACTGCTCCAGTCACCGCCCCATCCTAATCCGATCGATTTAGCAATAGAACCTACACGCTCAAATAATCCTGTAGAGTTATTAAATGCATCATCTTTTTTATCACCATCTCCATCAACATCCATATCAATGTAAAAATCAATAGCAACACCCCACTGGTGCTGTGAGCTGTATGTACTTCCCTTCGCGTTTGTAACAATGCTTCCAGGCGTTGTCCTTCCTTGTGCGTATAAAGCGTCCTGCTCTGCCTTAGTCCTCAAACATTCGCTAAACAGTATGAAAATTCCCAGATTTTTACACTCTTCCTTTAAAAGTGCTGCCTTTTTCTGCAATATTGGATGCAATGATGTGATCTCTCTCATATTATTTTTCCTCGCTTTCTTTTAATTCTGGAAGCCCTTTTGCTGCTGATGTCAATAATGAATAAACTGCAGCTACAAATGATATAGAGGCTACATTAACCCAATTTATATCCGTCACTGCCTGTCCAACAGTCAGCATAGAAAGTGCTGTCTGCGCTGCTGTCTTTGCTGCACGAATACCTGCTGCTTTCCACCACTTAATTAAATCTTTGTTTTTCATATACTTCTCCTTTCTAAATCAATGTCAATATACCAGCCATTACAGCGCTTACAATTGCACTGATAACAGTTGTACACACTATCATTTTGATCTGTTTATATTCTTCTTTAGGTTCTTTTTCAATATCATCCAGCCTGTGATTCTGCTTCTCAATAAGAGTCCCCTGCCTCTCTATTGCATTTAACATATTTTCCATATTTATGGCCATCTTTTCAACAGAGATTGTTAAAGTATTCAGCTGATTTACCACCTTCTCTAATTCAGAAATCCTTCTGTTTTGCCGCTTATTTTCATCATCCATTCTTTTTTCAAATTCTTCAAACATTGCTCTTGTGATCTGTGAATCCATTGCAGTCTTCCTTCCTTTTTTTATTTTTTATAAATTTTTAAAACAATCTATATGTTGGAAGTTTTTCATTGAAAATTCGATATCGAATCCAATCATCCGTAATGACAGCGGCAATACTTACTAATATCCACAAAAGGCTAAACGGTACGCAAATTTGTCCCATAAGGTTCAGTGGCATATCCGAATAGTCCCATATCTGCCATCCCAGACGGATGTTCACTAAATATCCAAATGCCAGTTCTGCTACCGTTATGACTGTTGCACCTGCAAGCCCTTGCAGACATAGCGGCATGTTCCAGGGAAAGACTTCATTAAGCAACCCGATTAAAAAGAAACATAATCCACCTATAAAAAACATGCTCCAGTGGGAATATCCCCTCCAGAACAATTCAATAAGCACATACAAAATCCCGCCTGCAACAAACAGAATACCATGTTTACTTATGCTCTTCCACATGTCTTTCCTCCTTATCCTAAAAGCTAATATCTATAGACTCCAGATCTTCCAGTGAATGCGCTTCCTGAATAGCCACTTCCATCCGCTGCTGCTTTGACACCAGAGGCCGGACTACACCCTCCATCTCCATGGCCAGCTGCTGCAGCTCGCCAATGGTCCAGTCATAGGTGCATTCCTCCCCGGCAGCATTCCAGGATGGCTGGTAAGGGATTCCCGCCTGCGCCGCCATAGTGGCCGTAAGGATCATATTTGCTAAATGCTGCTGCTTTTCAGAGGTAATGCTGTACTGCTTTTCGATTCCCCCATGACACGAGGAAGATAGCTTATAGATTTCCAGATACCGTTTTAAATTCTGTTTGCTTTTTCCTGTCATTTCTGCTTTTATTCTAGCAAGCTCCTCTGAATGTCCTTCTTCTAATCGATGCCGGTAATAGTCTTGGTCAAACACCCATTCCCCATCTATATACTGGTAACTGGTTATTTTTATCCTATCCGATTCATCTGGAATTGAGTTTACATTTACAGAATTCCTTAAATCTCCTGTCAATGCATAATTTCCAGTAAAATACCCATTTTTATCAAACGATGCTTTCATAAAATCCCTCCCATCTAATGAAAGATATATCCGATAGCCGAATAAATAGTTACTGTAGCTCCACTTACTGAAATATCGTTGCTTGAAATAATATGTTCCATTGGTAAACTAAATTCTACATACCCAGTTCCAGATTTACTCACATTAATATAGGCATTCATAGTTGTTATAGCTATTTCTGAAAGCCCAGAAGTTACCCATGATGGATAAAATGATAAATTATTTTTAAAGTTAAAATATATATGAGAATCGTCTGCCAATACGTCAATTAGATCATATTCTTCTGCGTTGGAAACTCCATAAATACCATCAGTGTAACTTGGGCTTACGGTAATTTCTCCGCTAAATAAAATTTTCTTTCTTGCAACGGAACCTTGACATACAGAAGGAACTCCGTCTTTAAAATAAATAGGAATATTTTCAGTTCCTGCATTTTTTGTTAACTTTTGAGCAGATACCGCGGTCCCATTAGATGGAAGAGCTCCAATATTGGCTGGAGTCAGATTAACATCTCCAGTTCGAAATGCCGTTTCTTCAGAACCTTTTACTCCAGTTACTGCATTACTTGGTGTGCTTGCAAGAACTTGCCAGTATTCACTAGTTTCTGCCGGCTCATTGCCAATAGTAAGTTTTTTTGCAACATAAGAAGAGTGACCAAAATAGACTACATCTAAAAAATCATAGGTAGTCGTATTATTATAATTTCCTTTGATTAAAAACCCTATTCTTCCTGCATCGTTCATACTATTAACCCCCATTCTAGGTGACCTATATTATTTACATTAAAAATAAATCTGCCACCTTCATACATTAAATGGCCTGTGGATAGATTTATTTGAAATTTTGGTTCATTCATATCTAATGCTTCTTGTATCTTATCAACCGCATTGTCTCCAGCTTGTTCAACCTTACCAAGGTACATCTTTGAAATATCGCTATATTTCTTTGATTCTTCGGAAAAAAACTTAGAATTATTTTCCGACTCATCCTCTCTTAGATCAGTATTTCCAACAGCCCATGACTTTGAAAGGTCTGAGTAGGAAGCAGACTGCTCACTGTAATACTTGCTATTATCCTGATTCTCACCCTCTCGAAGCCCTGTATTCCCCGAAGAATACGATTTTGAAATTAATGAATTTCGTTCCGATTGCCTGCTATAATATTCACTGTTGTCAGTATCTTCTCCATCACGAACACCAGTTTCTCCCACAGCCCATGACTTTGATTTTATCGAATGTATTTCTGAATCCTGTGAATGTTGTTCAGCCGCTTGAACAAATCGTTCAACTGCTTCTTGAATACTTTGACACGTAGCTAGAATACCTTGTATTTCTTTCAGATCCTCTTCAAAAGCTTCATATGTTGACATCCGTAATACAAATCCAGGCTTAAAACACATCCATACTTTTTTTGTATCATCAGATACCGCCCACTCTCCAGTAGTCATTTGGTCTGGATCAAAATCGTTTTCTTCTCCATGCCGTACTTGAATTGTTGCATTAATTGTTCTAATTGCCATGAAATCACCTCACTATTATAGGTTCTGCTGTAGCAACTGTTCTGTCTATATCTTTTTGCTTTAATTGATTTGCAAATGTTATCTTTTCTTCTTCGGTATAATCGGTTGGTCTCCATTTATTTTTTTTCGATTTTTTTCTAACACTATATATGTCTGATATTCCGTTTAATCTTTCAATCTGATTCTGCAATTCGGAAACTTTGTCATTCAATTCCTGAATGGCTTTTACAAGATATGGAATCATCTTTAATTCTTTTGTGCTGTAATGGCCATCTTTTTCATTTACTTTTATTAAATTAGGATTAATTTCTTCTAGCTGCTGCGCTATAAACCCTAAATCTTCATGCTCTTCATTCTGTATCCAGTCAAAGCTAAACATTTGAATTTCATCAATAAAAGATAAAGCGTCAACATCAGATACTTCTATGTTAGTCTTTAATCTTTCGTCAGAATTTTGAAGTATTGAAAAACCATGCAGATCTAAATCATTATAACAATTAACTTTTCTTGAATTAGTTGTATCAAGTATAATTTCATCCCCATTTACACGAAGCTTTTCATTTCCGTCTTCTCCTATTGCAATAAAATTTCCTTTAGAGGCAGATATTGAAATTCCAGAAGCATAGTGATGTGTCCTAGCAATGTCAGAAAATAATATGTCCTGATATCTAGTATCCAGATATGCACCTAAAAGTAATTTATTATCCGATTTGTTGTACATAAATTTCATGGAATAACCGCCGTCTTCACCATCTTGACTATACCAGGAAATATTACTTCCCGCTTGTTCCAACATTTGCGACAGGCCTTTTATTGTTGGGTCAGAATATCCGGCAATGGCAAACCTTCCTATTTCTATTCTGTTTTCGTTGTAAAAGCTTAGTCCATTTTTTGTTAAATCAAACAGAAGACTTCCATCCTCGTTGTAAGAACTAATTTCACCTAATATACCGCTTATACCTCCAATGCTGATTTTAGTTCCCTTTATTATTCCTTTTAACACAGAAAGGCCATCACTATCAGCCTTAACAACTTCTTCTCCTGCTGAATTTAATAGCTTTAACCATCCATTGACGTTATTTTCTCCTCCCAAGGTGAGCGTTCCACCTCTGATCCAGTCGCATACAATTCCTATTGCATAAAGAATATTTACAATTGCATTTCCGTTTTTATCAAATCCAGCGGTGTAATTTTTCCCCCCATCCGTAGATATAAAGAATCCATCAATTGTCTGTTTGTAAACTGTCTTAGATTCTTCTATTGTCGGTTTATCATGGATATATGTAATACGAGAACCATCTGACAGGTCTTCGTAAGTCGTGTGAAAACCCATAGCATTCGAAGCAAGCTGGTTCATATTCTGCACAGCCTTATCATAATTAGAAATTTGTTTATTAGTATTTTTTCTAGCCTCAACAACAGCTTGAGCTGCAGGAGAAGAATAGGTACTTCCATTCTTTATGGGATCTTCTACTTCACAAGCTATCTGGGTATATGAACCTATAACATATGATATTGAATTAATAATTGAATAATATACATTCCCGTTAATATCCGATATCATAACAATATCAAACGGCTCATATAGCGGATTATCCAGTACTTGTGCAGTAAATGGGCGAAAAGCCATTCCTACCATACGACTTCCAAGATGATTTGTAACATTGCCTTCTTGCCCATTAACAAAAGGATTACTACTTATTTCTATTAAATAACCTTCTTCACCAGATATGACTACCTTATCATTTTCTCCAACAACTTTTATACCTGTAATCTGAATGTCATCCGTATGCAGATCAAGGCTTTTGAGAGTGAATATATGTTCTGGAATCTCATCTGTGAATAGCGCTCCTTTTAATATGGTTCTAGTGCTATAATCAGTAAAGTTTCCTCCATTAACCAAGGTTTCCTGTAAATATTTCTTGAAATTCCCTCCATTATAGTTAATATAACGATCAAGCAACGATCTGTTGTACCAAATCAACTGCATATACCCATCATTGTCTATTCGGGCGTTATACCCTGCTATTTGAGCAGCATAAGAAAGAACCTGCCTGTAAGTTACTTTTTCCGGCTTTTCTTGAACAGTAAAATTCATATTGTCAAACTTTGTAAAGCCAATTGGAATGCCGCAATCTAAGCAAATACCAGAAACAATCGATTGCAATGTAGCTGGATATGTTGTTGTGCTGTCAGAATAATCCTTATCCAGCTTGTACATACCGTCTACCGCACTGATTTCAATGATCTCTCCAGCTGTTGACGGAACTGTCGCATAATATATCCCTTTTCTAATTTTCTCTATCCTGCCATCATCAAGAAGCATGGCTATATATAAGCGGATAACAGCCTGGTAGAAATCATACTGGCTATAATTTTCCTCAAAATTAGCAATCTGTATTGTCAGCGTTTTCCCAACAGTAAACCCTACACCAAATTTTCCATCTGTAGTCTTATCCTCAATAGTGCAGCCTCCTATCATAAAGTCCTTTGGCTCTAAATGAAGAACCGTTCCATCAGAAAGAGTTATATCTGCATAATTGACAATCGTTCCACCATTTTTCAGTTTTTCTTTAAATTCTTTACTTGCATTTATCATACCGGGTTTACTCCTACTGCATTAAAATTAAAATTTTGCCACACATACTTTCCGTTTGCTACTGACAAAGATCCAAAGCTGTAATTTGATGTGTAAAAATATCCTACTTCCCAATCACCACTTCCTACATTCATATATCTTAATTTATATTGACTCTTGTTTTTAATTCTCTGATATATAGTTGCAGCTTCTTTTACTGAAATATTTTCAAAAGATATCTCATAGCTTTCAATTGTACCCATAGGCTTGTTGTGCATTACTAAGTCCTGCGTTCTATCGGAGTCTTCCGTTGAAGTAGTGGCCGCAGATGGAGTGAATGTATATGGGGTTCTGATTTTTATATCATCAATTTCAAAAGGTTCATGCAGCATATATCCCTCCTATGTAGTTCCTAACATAAACGGATTTTTTCCAGAAGACATCTGTTTAATCTTTCCATTATTCAGTACGATTTCTGTTATTTGTTTTCCATCAATGATTACTGGTATTCTTATATTGATTTCTTGACCCGTACCTCCAGTACGCCTCAATACATTCTCAACTGCCTGTTCAATGGTAGAAAGTGGAGAAACAACCTCATGTTCCCTCTTGTTATCACCAAGAACAGCCAAAAATTCACGGTTTGGAGGTACTACAGTTCCTGTGGCAAGACGTGGAATTTTTACTTTACTTGACATTTTAAGGTCAAATCCTATTTTTCCGATTCCTGGGACATCTACACTTATGGAGTTGATTGCTTTTTTTATCTTATTCCATACATCTATAATTCCGTTTGCTAATCCTTCGAATACGCCAAGAACTGCATTTAGCGGGGTTTTCACAACAGAGCTCAACGTGTCCCATATACCAGAAAAAATTTCCTTTACACCATTCCAAGCTTTTTCCCAATCTAGGGTAAATATTCCTACGACAAAATCTATTAATCCACTAAAAATTTCTTTTACCCCTCCAATAATATCACCGATTGAATCAAATACACTACTAAATGCTGGTTTCAAGGTATTCCACAAAAAATCTACAATCGGGCCAAAGACATTTTTCCACAAAAATGTTCCTACTTCAATTACTTTTTCTATAATCGGAATAACTGTTTTATTCAGTATCTCATGGAAACCTTCCCAAGCTTTTGAGAGAGTTCCTCCTATAAATTCAGCTAATGGAACAATTACTTTTTTCCATAACATACTGAATAGTTCAGAAACAATTCTTATTATCGGACTAAATCTTGCACTTAAAAACTCTGCTAAAGGAACTAGAACTTTGTTCCATAAATTACTAAAAGTATCAATCAAAATTGGAATAACTGTATTTCCGATCCAAGACAGTGCAGGTTCTAACATATCATTCCAAATGCTTGTAAAAACACCGCTTAAAAATTCTCCTATTGGCGATAAAACATCCATGAGATTCTTCCATGCACCTGAAAGAGTATCTACAATATCTGCTCCTATCTCTGCAGCATTTCCATTTTCTGTCAATAAATTAGTAAAATCAGTTAAAAGCCCTGTTATCGTTTCCATGGCTCCAATAATGATAGCGCCGGTCCATTCACCAAGAGGCTGCAAAAATTCATTCCATAACCATTCTCCAAGAGGTTTAAAAATTTCAATGATTACATTTAAAGCGTCTAATGCTGCTGATATCATATTAAGAAATGTTGGAAGTGCCTCTTGTATCACCCACCCAGCTATTGGAAGAAGGATATTATTCCAGAACCATTCCAGTCCCGCTCCTATATTGTCTGTCAATGGCTCCAAAGACTTTAATAGTGTATCTATTGATGTTAATAATGGAGTAAAGTCAAGCTTTCCGGCCCATTCTGCTGTAGAATCGACAATATTATGTATAGTCCCTAAAATACTATTAAATATATTTAAAATTCCTTGCCAAATGCTATCACCAACGCCTGCCGTATCCCATGCTTCTCTTAGGCTCGCGGCCAGGTTTCCTACAATGTTATAAACACCAGTGATGATACCAAGTATGTTTGTCCATATTGATACGCCTGTTCCGTTGCTGAATACCCTTGAAAAAGAATCTCCGATTGATGTAAGAAGAGTATTTATGTTTGTAAACATATTAAATAAAGCCGTAACATTTTCAAATCCTGCTCCACTGTTCCAAGCTATTGAAAAAGCAGTTGATATAGTACCTATAATATCTAATATTGAACGTAGCAATTCGAATGAACTTTCCAGCCAAGTCAACCCTGTTCCATTTGTAAATACATCATAAAAAGTTCTTCCTATAGAAAGTACCGATTCCTTAAGACTTCCAATTGCCGATTTCGCAGAATCAATAACTTTTTTTCCTTTACTTTCCCATGCTTGATTGAATACATCCCATATTCCTGATAAAACTTCTTTTATTTTATTTGCCATTTCAGATACATTGGATGGTATATCAACAGTTTCAAACATATCCTCAGGGGATATGGTTCCAGCTCCTTTTCCTACCTTATCTGTATCTTTTGAAGTATCTTTTTTTTCAAATTTGTTAATTTCATCTAATGGGGAAAGATAACCCTCCGCTGCCTTTTCAGCTTCTTTTGCTGCATCTGCAGATCCTTTCAAGCTGGCCGCATAATCTTGTTGAACTACAACAGCTTTTTCGAATGTTTTTTGACCTGTCAAAGACGCAATCAACATTCCAATATAAGTTGCAGCTTTAGATAACATATTAATAAATGATGTTAAAATAGGAGCAACAATATTTAAAATAGGAGCAAATGCAGTTGCAAGGCTATTTTTTAACTGTGTTAAAGCTGACATTAACATTGATATACTTGAATTGGTTTTTTCTGAATATTGCGCCAGGTTTGTCATACCTTCTTTAATTCCGTTTGAAACTGCAGATATTGCTTTGAATGCCGTACTAAACAAAAGAGAAGTTGCCAGCATTTTTCCAAGAGACATCTGGGACTTTTGCGATTCTTTACTTAGTCCTGAAAACGCCTTTTTTATAAAACCTCCAAATTTTTTTATACCAGAACCGACTTTTTTTACTACTGAACTCATTTTCGAAAACATGCTTTTTATTTTGTTTCCAGAGGATAGAGCCACATTTTTTAGTGTTTGAAACGGATGAACAACACCATTGATTATGCTTGCCGGCATTCCGGCCACTTTCTGCTTTATTGCTTCCATTGCAGATCCAAGACTGTTCTTCATAATATTTGATACTTTACTTATAGAAGTTCCAGCCACATTTTTGAATGTTTGAAATGGATGAAGCAGTCCATTTATGGCACTGCCTGCAAATCCTGCTGCCTTTTCCTTCACAACATCTAATGCTGATCCAAGGCCAGACTTTATTGAAGATCCTGCATTTGCTGCAAATCCTCCAATTTTTCCTATAGTGCTTCCTATCGAGCTAGACACACCTTTCAGTAAAGAAGTTGCAGAATTTTTTGCTGTAGCAGCTATGTTTTTTGAGGCCTTTACTTCCAGAACGGTCAGCCTGTCTAAGGCATTTCTAAGTGTTCCTGTTGGGTCCTTCTTGAAAGAAGAAAAAGTACTCGTAACAGATCGTGATGCATTCCGTGCAGCTGTTTCGACTTTTGCAAAGCCAGAAACAACAGAATTTTTTGTATTTTCTGCTATATTCTTAATTCCATCAAAAGATCCTTTAAAGAATTTAGAAACATTAGACATCTTTCTTTTTAATTCATCTAATGAATCATTTAGTTTATCATATCCACTTACGCTTACATCACTGGTCGAAAATGTTTTTTTTATAGATTCTGACATACTAGAAAATTTATTATATTTACTAGTTAAATCAGAAATTTCTTTACTCAATCTTTTATATCCATCTATCTGTGAATCACCATTTTTTTGATTAAATTCTTTCTGTCTCGCAATTAATACATCAAAATCATTTTTTGCATACTTTAATTGTTGACTAAGCTTTGAATATTCTTCTGTATCAATTCCTAACGTAAAAGCTTTGCCAGATGATTCAAGCTGCTTTATTTTTGCAATTACTTCATCTTGCTTTTTATCCAATGCTTCCAAGTCATATTCCATCCGTTTATATGTACTTGTTCCTTCTTTTCCTCCAGTTGATAAAAATCTATATTGTCGTTCGGCTGTTTTATCATATTGCACAGTAAGCCTTTTAAGCTCATTTTCAAGTCCTGCATATTCTTTTGTAGGTACTTTAGCCTCTTTAAGAGAATCCATTTTAGATCGCAACGAATCAATCTTATCTGCTGTTTTTACAATACGATTTTGAAGTGCCATAAGCTTTGCAGACGCTTCCTTGCTATCTATTTTTGTATTTATTCTTACACTTCCGTCATAACGCGCCATATAACCACCCTTAAAATAAAAAATGTGCCAGAAGCACGTCTTCACATGCTTACTGGCACCGCTTAGCCCTTCCTCCATGCCGATTCATGGAGTGCTTTGATTTAGTTATGATTATTATAGCATTGTCTTAAAAATTATTTGTACCATATTTAAAATAGTAATATATTTTATAAAATAATCATATAAATATAAAAAGAGAAAGGAACAGCTGATATGGTAAAAGTAAAAGATTGTTATTTAAAACACAAATCCGCATTTGAAGAATGGATACATGGAAAGCCGAAAAAATCATGGATTGATGAAGACGGAATATTGTGCATTATGTACGAAGATAGTACCTGGTGGCATTATCAAGAAAAAAACGGTAATTTAGAATGGTGGTAATTAAAGGTGCAGCCTCCTCTACTGCACCTTATCTTTTTTTACAACTTTTTTTTCGATTTCAAGAATCACAAACCCGTCCTTATTCCGCTTGACCTCCGCAGTGTTGCCCCGCTCCGCAATCTCCCGGGCGGTCTTGCCGATTTCTTTGTCTGTCATCCTACTTACCCCTGTTCAGCTCATTTTCTGATGTGAGATTGCCATTTATATCGTACTCATTCAAGTACCGAATATTGGATTCAAGGCTCAAAATGACTTTAAACCAGTCTTTTTCACGGTCGCTTAATGACGGCTTGCATGACAAGTTAAAACCCGTTACTTTGCTGAAATC
>JAAVZI010000045.1 GCA_022791575.1 Lachnospiraceae bacterium | reverse complement strand
GATTCCATAAGATTTTTCAAGGCATAGTACCCGCTATGTCCAAAGTTTATGTCCATTTTTCTCTAATTTCTTTTCCTGCACGATATTCAGTTGTCAATCTTTGGTTAGAATCTCATTCATTGAGATTCCGAGAAGTTATATTCTCCACCCTTGCTGTTCCGGTATTCATATACTTCCGACAGTTCGGTGGAATACCGGATTTCCCATTCACCGGCTGCTGCTTCCGTAAAAGGAATAAAGTAGTGATTGGTAATATTGGCGATGCCTGGATAATATTGTATTGCTATATGCTTTTCTGTTACTCTTGTAACAAACCCAGCTTTTCCTTCTTTCCAGGACTGATGCCTGCCATACAGCACATCTCCCGGCTTAATAGCTGATATATCAGAGACCGCTGCCGACTGTTCGGTTCCTATTGCCATCCTCTCACCTCCTCTCAATTAATAAAATCTATATATGTTTAAGCCACTTTGACTTAATACCGCACTTGAAAGAACCTTCTACTTGACCTTCTTATAAAATCTGTGATTGCCATGTTCAAATAGAAACCTCAGATGATGTTCATGCCATTTCCCAGCTGCCGCAGGTGTACAAAAATAAACCGCACCCTGGCTTTCATCCCAGCCTGACAACACCAGTTCCAAAGCTTCATAACAATCTGCCGTAACTTCCGCATTTTCATAAGCTTCGTTTTTTACTGGTGAGAACTGATAGGTTCCATTTTTACACTGATATATAACCTCTCTGACGGTATTGGGAAATTCTTCACTTTCTATACGATTTTTTATTACGCATAGTACCAAAGCTTTTCCGATAACATCCTCAGTTCCTGCTTCTGCCGCTGCAATCTGAAGAAGCATATGAATATCCCCATCATCCATCTGCATTGCAGACAGAGCAGTGTATACCTCTTCCTTTTGCATGGTTATCATTTCTGTCTCTTCTGTCTGATTCATCTGTATCATTGACTGAAGATCAAGCACTTTTAAACACACAGAGCTAATATAGAAATACTCATTTCTCTCTAACATATCTGCTGATAGCCTGTCCGTATCAAGTTCTAACTCCTTCACCACATAAGCAGTTTGAGCATCGATTTTCTTTATTCCCTTGTTGTAAATCAAACTTATTAATTGAAATGTTATGAGTACTAATAATCCTAAGACGATGTTTTTCTTCATTTCAGCCTCCTGAATTTTTAAAGCGGCTAGTCAAAAAATATTTCCTGAACTGTTGTATGAAAGTAATCTGCTATCCTCTTTTTCTTCTCATCGCTTGGTATGGCTTTTCCAGATTCATACAACGAATAGGTACTTAAACTAATTCCAATAGATTTCGCCACTTCTTGTTGTGTTAAGTTTCCTCTTAATATCACTAGACGATCTGCAAATTTTTTGCTTATCATCTATATCTCTCCTCTCAAATATCACTTATAGTGACTTTCTGTGTTTGTATATTATCACTATTTGTGAACATTGTCAAGCCCTTTAACTCACTTTTTGTGATTTTTTTATTTGTTTCTTTACAATAGTCACAATTTGTGATATTATACAAGCAGAAAGAAGGTGCTTCCATGAATGATTTTAAAAATGTTTTTCTTTCACTACGAAATAATAAAAAACTCAGCCAGGAAAAAATGGCCAAGGAATTAGGAGTTTCTAAAAGTACAATCGCTATGTGGGAAACAGGAAAAAGACTTCCTTCTCCAGAAGTCTTTGAACAAATTGCAGATTATTTTAATGTTGATATTGATTTTCTATATGGGAGAACAAATCGTCGGCGAAAAATATATTTTGATGAGTATGGAGAAGAATTTGTTCATTCAGAACCTACTACCGCTGAACAGCAAGAATTGCTGAATTATTATACCAAGCTCAACACAATTGGGAAACAGGAAGCGGTAAAGCGAGTCGAAGAACTGACACATTTCGAAAAATATACAGAAGAATCCACTCTTTTGGCTGCTCATAATGATTATATGAATCAACCAGAGGAACATGAAAAAATTGCCAGAGACCTGCTCACTCTAAAAAGACCTGATCGTTAAATATAACTGGGGGGATATAGGATGAATTACGAATCTTTATTAAAAGAAGCAGAAAATAATGATATTTATATTATTGAAAAAGCTAAATTTGAATCACATTCAGCCGGTTTGATCCATAATGATGTCATCGGACTGAATAAAAACATTTCAACGAATACGGAACGCGCCTGTGTTCTTGCCGAAGAACTTGGACACTATCATACAACTTATGGAGATATTATAGATCAAAATGATGTTTCCAACCGCAAGCAAGAACGAAAAGCCAGACTCTGGGCTTATAATAAAATGATAGGCCTGACAGGTATTATCGATGCCTATAAACATGACTGCAGCAATCTATATGAAATTATTGAATATCTGGGAGTAACTGAGGAATTCTTTAAAGATGCCATTGAATGTTATAAGCAAAAATATGGAGCCTATACGGAAGTAGATAATTATATTATATATTTCGAGCCTTATCTTTCAGTAATGGAATTTGTAAAATAATTTCATTTAATATTTCATAGTAAGATAATGAATAATGCTATACGATGTTTTATTAATTGAATATAACACACCCCATCGTATTATGAAAGAAAAAGATTTACCAGCTAATAATGGAAGAATTATGGGGAATAAAATTGCTATTCAGAAAAATCTTTTTACAATAAGAATACAAGATTGTTGTAAAAAAACTTGGTCACAATTACACCTCTGTAGATATCATAGATCAATCACAAATTATCAAAAACAGGAGCAAAAAGCAAGGTTATGGGCTTTTAATAAATTAATAGGACTTCATGGCATTGTCAAAGCTTATCAAAATGGATGTCAAAATCTATATGAAACAGCAGACTATTTTGATGTCACAGAACTTTTTCTGTTGGAACACCCTAAAAACTATCAAAATAAATATGGTACCTGTATGGAATATGATAATTATATGATAACCTTTATTCCTACACTAAATGTTGAACAAATGCGGTAGTGTAGTATATTTTGCTTTTTAAACTTATAACACTAATTTTCCTGCTATTATTGACAAACATGGGTAAAATATATTATTGTTATGATAATGGTTTTTATGTCCATACTTTAGATAAGGAAAGGAATCTGATAAAATGGCTACATTTAACACAACACTGCGCGATTCCCAGGGAACCAGCGTACAACCTGTAGATATAAAAGATTTTGATCTGGAAGCCTATGCTGACTACGAAGCCCAGCTTTTAGAATCAAACCGACAATTTAAAGAAGCGGAACACGGCCTTCTAGTATATCGCCGTGTGCGGGCCGACGGAGTTTTTTATGACAAATGCCGGGATTACAAAGAATCCCTGCGCCTTCAGCTTGGCGCACTACAAACAAGTATGCAGTATAAAGCAGATATTGCTAACTTCTTAGAACCCTGGTATGGAATTGGCTATATTGCCGCCTCCTTTGGTGCCGATTATAAATGGCCGGAAGGGCAAGCTCCTGCTGTCGACCCGCCATTTACCTGTGCAGAAGATATTTTAAAAGCGGATGTAAAGCCAATTGCTGATACCACGATTGGCAGGCAGATTTTAGAAATGGAAGAATATTTTCTGGAACAGACAAAAGGGAAACTTCCTATTTCCTTCTGCGATATTCAGGCTCCATTGAATATGATGTCCTACCTACTGCCAATTACAGACTTGTTTATGGAGATCTATGATGATCCCGATTCAGTAAAAGAAGCTGCCAGTCTCTGCACAAACTTGTTAATTGAATTTCTGCAGAAGCAAAAAAATCTTCTTGGCAGCTGTCTAGCAAGTCCTGGACATGGATTTGCCAGCAGCCGTGCATTTACCGGTGCAGGCATGAGTGATGACAACTCTATTATGGTAAATCCCGAAGATTACGAAGAACTATTTCAGCCAGCGGATGAAAAAATCGGAGAAGCTTTCGGCGGTACTGTTTACCACTCCTGCGGTACTTGGGAAAATAAGATTGATATGGTTAAAAACATTGGCCATATCATTACTGTAGACGGTGCATTTACGATTGAAACCGATCCTTCTCCCAACCGGCCTGAGATATTTGCTCCTGCTTTTGAAAATACTGGTATTGTAGTCAATGCAAGAGCTGTTGGAAATGCCGATACAGCATTTGATGCCTTTTCCAAGCTCTGGACGCCGAACCAGAAGCTGATCGCAGTTACTTATTGTCAAGACCCTGCAGAGCAGGAAGTATTATATAACAGGCTTCATGAAATGGCTGGTGGATTCTAATGAAATTCGTTAAGCAATTATGGATGACCATTTTTCTGCTGGCCTTCTTCCTGGAACTTGTCCCTAGTCAGAGAGTCTCTGCTGAGGCTTTCTGGCCGGCTGGCCCGGAAGTCAAAGCTGAATCCGCCATTGTAATGGAAGCCGATACTGGTGCTATTTTATATGAAAAAAATATTCATGTACAGCACTATCCGGCCAGTACTACAAAGATTATGACTACTCTTCTGGCACTGGAGCATGCCCCTCTGCAGGACATAGTAACCTTTTCTCGTGATTCCATTTATAAAACAGAAGGATCTCTGGTTGGATTTATGATTGATGAACAGATTCCGTTAGAACAATGTCTATATGCAGTTATGCTGGCTTCTGGCAATGAAGCTGCTTATGCAGTGGCAGAACACATCGGCGGCACACTGGATTCCTTTGTCAATATGATGAATGAAAAAGCTGCTGCCTTAGGCTGTACGGAGACCCATTTTTCCAACCCTCATGGCCTTCCCGATGAGACCCATGTTACTTCAGCACATGATCTGGCATTAATCGCCAGAGAAGCTTATAAAAACGAAAGCTTTCGTACAATTACCCGGACCGTAAGCTATTCGATTTCTCCGTCAAATAAATCTGCGGAACCTCGTCCGATTTATAACCATCACTCTATGCTGCGGCAGGGTGTTTTCAAATACGATTACTGTACTGGCGGTAAAACAGGCTATACCAATGCTGCACGTAATACATTGGTGACATATGCTGAGAAAAATGATGTTACTTTGATTTGCGTAATTATGAAAGATGATGTATCTAAGGACCAGTATTTGGATACAACAGCTTTGCTGGATTATGGTTTTAACAATTTTAAGAAAATTCCAGTCAGTGAACATGAGCTGGGGCTCCAGCTAAGCAGCGAAGGATTCTTTCCCATTAGAAATAATCCGCTGACCAAAGATGCCGGTAAAATTATGCTTGATACTTCCTCAGAGTTAGTTATTCCTAATCAATCGACAGTTACCGATATTGCATCTGCAATTTCCTTTACCGAACAATCCCAGAACGAAATCGCAGTTGTAACCTGCCGCCTGGATGAACATTTTGTCGGCAATGTATCCATACTTTATACACCTGGTAAAAACTCGATCCAAACAGATTCTAAACCGATTGAGACACAGAAAAAAGCCCCTGACAAACCATTTCCAATAAAAAAGGTTTTGCTGATTCTTCTTATTGTCTTTTGTATTCTTGGAGTAATCGGAGTAATTCTGTACTGCATACGTAACGGAATCTTTGAGCCCAGTTATATCAAAGAAGGACCTAAAATGAAAAAGCACAAAAAGATTAGAACCCGTTCTTCCATACGACGCAGCAAACAAAACAAAGAAACCAAGCCGGCTCAGAAAGCATCTGTAGGAAGTGCTAAAACCCCGAAGCTTCAAAGTGAATTTGATGTCTGGGAACATCATCAAGACGAATAACAAAAACAAATATATTAAAAAGGAATTGCCCTCTTATGTATCTCTGGCAATTCCTTTTTTTCTGTCTCTTTTTTCTTTTTTCTTTCTTCTCCGCTTTTCACGAAGCTCTTCACGTCTCTGCCAAACAGATAATGCTTCCTCCTTATCTGCCTGCTTTATCATTTTATCGGCATAGATTCTGCCGTTTTCTGTCTTTCGAATGCGTATTCTGCCAAAGATATAGCCATGCTGGCGGCAATATGCCAGACAATCATAGGATCTTCCGTTTACTGCATACCAGCGGATTTTGCGCTTCGCATCTTGATTACATTTATAACAGCGGATACTACTGATTTCCTTATCCTTCATCAGACGTATCTTGTTATAAAACTCTCTGGAAATATACTGAGTGTAGGATGGAAACTGCAGATATAGCTCTTCTTCCTTCGTCTTGGGAGTCTGAAAGCGATCTACAGAATAATATGCTTTTATAATCTCCTTGTCCATAGCCATTACTATGGCAGCTGTATATTCTGCATCTTCCAAAGCACGGTGGAACGGATTCGTTATAGGTATATCCAGCCTGCTTACAGCTTCTTCAAGCGTATATCGCTTTTCTTGATCTGGAAACTGTAAACCAAAGCATTTTTGTATGTTATAATAAAAAACAGGTGCTGAAAGTTCAATAGGAACCTGAAAAAATCTAAGATTTCTCTGCAGTTCTGTTAGATCTGTATCTCCCCAGACACAAAAACGGTATTCCTCCTGGCCACACCATTCAAAAAAACTTTCAGCAGCTTTTGCAAAATCCACACCATTCTCCTGCAGTTCCTCAATACTCAAAGGCACGATTTTATGCATTTCATCATTTAATTCCAAGTAGATTTTAGGATTAATTAATCTATGAAATGTTGCTACTTTTTCAAAACGCTCATTTAGCTTTACAGCTCCAATTTCCACAATCTCTAAAGGAATGTCCGGCAGCATATTTTCCTGCGTGCCCTGATTCCACTCTAAATCAAATACAATATAATTCATAACTTCCTCTAGTTCTAACTATTTCCAACCATATTCCACTTAACTATTCGCTTCTGCAAATAATAAGGCAATTTCATCCGCACTCAACTCCCTGTTTGGATCATCCGTTATTGCAACGGAAGCCACCGCAGGCATTTCTTCTTTCACTTCCTGAATCACTGGCTCCTTTGCTTCTGTTACTGGTGTCTCTGCTTGTGGCACCGGCGTCTCAGCTTCTGTTACTGGTTCCTCTGCCAACGAAGTACTTTGTGTCTGTTCCATCTTATTTAAAAGCGCTTTGACAGAACGCAGCTGATTAATCTTTAATTCCTCCATCTGCTTATTGATCTCAAGCTGCTGTTCGTCCAATATTTTTTCTGTTGTTTTATATACGATCTGCGGAATTTGATTTTCTAATTTTTTCATTTGTCTATAAAGCAGAGCATACATCTGTTTTTCTTCCTCATTACTCTCTTTCTTCTTACCGCTGAGTCCCAACATACAGCTATAGACATTGATCGCGAGAAGGCAGCACATAAGAAGCATTAATATTTCAAAAACAGCTGCCAATCCCCAGGAACCATAACTAAATAACAGCCATTTATCCACAATTGAAAATACTCCAATAATCACTATATTAAAAAGTATCTGTATTAAGTCGCCATTCAGGCGATCTTTCAATTCTTTCATAATGCCACGACCCCTTCTCTGGTTTTCTTTACTCAAGAAATACTTTCAGACACGGCTTTATTCAAAATCACTTTCCAATAATATAATGCCGTCGGTATTCTTCTTTCCAAAAAGTTTTCCAAAAAGTTTCTTTGCTCTCTTGTCTGCATGCTCCATTGCTTCATTCATAATATTTTTTACATCTTCCAAGTTCGCAGAGTGCTGATCTGTCTGAAAGATCTCAATTACACTATGCAATGCCAGAAGGGCCATTCCATCAAATATATATCCATTATTCTCGGCATAAGCCTTTGCAAATTCAGCCAGCTCGTTATTGGTATATTCCGGAAGATCCACACGCATTCGAATATCATTGATAAAACTCTGCGTTACATTCAGCAGCTTTGCTATTGCCTCTTTCCTGTCCACTAAAATAATCTGTACATAATATTGATTGCCGTATAATGCATCGTCTATGGCATACACAGTGGATGGCTTCAGACTTCCTGCCTTTTCAATAATAAGAACACCGCCATTTACCTTTTCCAAAATATCCGTCACTTTCTTCTGATTCAGCAATGCCGCCTGAATCTTAGCAATACTTTCGATCTTCTCATCTTTATTTAACTGAACTGCTTTAATAATTCGCATAGCTATAGAAGTTTTTCCACTGCCTTCTTCGCCGGTAATAATCATATGCTCTGGTGCATACTCCATATATTTTACAATCTTTTCCAATGAAGGGGCAATACTTTTAATTGCTAGAAAATAAGACAAAATATCTCTCTGTTCCTCTGACAGTTTCTCCTTAGGAACCCATTCTTCTTCGTTATAGCTATCTTCTGCCTCTTCTTCCTCTGTGCCGTCTTTCTGCAATTCTGGCATCAATTCGGCTGAAACCTCTTCCTCCTCCCATAACTCCTCATCATCCTGTAAAGTTTGCTCCAATTTCCGCGAAACCGCTAATGGCGCCTCCGTGTATTCCTCTTCATATGACTCGTCATAATCATCCCCATATAAATCATCATCCATTTCATGATATTCATTGTCATATAAAGAGTCCTCATTCTCATTATATTCCTCGTTATATGCTTCCTCGTCTGTTACATAATATTCATCTGGATATGAACTTTCATCTGCTTCTTCATATTCTTCCGCATATACACCCTCATCATCCCTATCATAGCCATTCTCATATGCTTCCTCCGCAGATTCCATATCACTTTCATCATATGCTGCAGCATTCTCATCGTATTCCTGCGCATACTCCTCAGCTGTGCTCTCCAGTTCTTTCGGAATATCAGATACAGCTGCTTTTTCTTCTGGTTCTTTTCCGTCCTCTTCCATCTGGGCAAGTTCGATCACTGCCTTGGCACATGCAGCTTCTATCGCCGATGCTGCCTCCTTACCTTCTTCGGCCGCCTCTACAATTCCCTGAGTCAATGGCAGTGCTTTCTGCACTCTCTCCAGTGACTGGGCAAGAACTGACATCTTTTCTTCACCATCTTTAATTGAACCAATCTTGGGAATGACATCTTTTAGCAGCCCCATAATTTCCGACATAATACCCTGGGTCTCTTCCAGCGCACGTTTTCTGGCTTCCTCCAATGCACGCTTGTCTTTATCATTTTCGCTGAGAAGCTCTTGCTTCTCCCACTCCCTCAGCACGCCGTCCATATTCAGCTGGCCTTCAATCTGTTCTTCCGCAGCCGCTGTCTCTGGCAACAGAATACTTAGCTGCCCATCTGGTTCTCTAGTCAACATCTGTTCAATCGGTTCTGTCAGCTCGTCTTTCGCCGGTTTAAGTTTAATAGCCAATTCTGCCGCTGGTTTTGGCCGTGAATCTACTTTTAATACGGAGGCATCTTCTGCAGGTATGGCCTGCATTTCTTCTTCTGCATTCTTGGTAGAATTCAGCACAACCTCTTCAATATCTCTAGCCTGTTCTAACTTCTCAGCCTGACGTCTTGCTATATTATTCAGCATATTTCCACGTACTGCTTTAAAACGCATAGTCTCTGATAATTTAGGAATGTGGCTCTCCTCTACCATTTTTTTCACATTTTCCAGAGTAGAATCTACCGTTTCCTTCTCAGTTGCATCCATCAGCTGCTGAATGCTTTTTGCAAGCTCTTTCTGCAGATTTAGAGTATCATATTGGGCAGAGTAAGACAAAGGAGCTGCTGCTTGTTGAGCTGGCTCGTACTCCTCTTCCTCTTCAAATAATTCATCATCTTCCATTGTATTGCGGAAAAGTTTGAACCGCTTATTGCTTCGAGCAGAAACTCCCGTTCCTTCCTCAGCTTCGTCATCGAAATCAGTATACTCTTCTTCCTCTATTTCGTCTTCATAGACATACTCATACTCTTCTTCGTCCTCTTCGTCCTCTTCAGGAACTTGAATCGGCGCTGTCATTCGTGTATTTAATGGATCACTTTCATCATCATCGTCATCATCAATAACAATCTTTTCATACTGACCAGTAAGACCTCTGGTTACCATTCCCTGCTCCATATTTGAAACAGGTCCATTCTCATCATAATCGTCTACAAAATCTTCATCCAGCTCATCATCTTCCATCTTTAACCGTGAGAACATTTTACCAAGAATTCCATGAGGTTTTTCCTCATCTCTTTCCTGATCTTCTATGGAATGGTCTTCTTCAGTTCTATTCTCTTCGGTCAGTTCGAAAAGAATATCCGTCTCTTCAGACTGATTGTCTCTTACTGTATCCTGTATTTTAACTACCGGATTTTCTCTAGGCTGCCATAAGCTCGTCTCTACTTCGCTGGCTTTCTCGAATACAGCTTCTTCTGCTTGTGAAACTGCTGGTTCTTCCTTTTTTTCAGTACTGGCAACTGCCTCTTTCAGTTTCTTTGCAGCCCCTGGAAGTTCCACTACCTCTATCCCTTCTGGAAGATGGAGTTCTGGCTCTACTGACTCTGTAGCTTCTTCCTCTTCTGGTTCTGTATGTTCTTTAGGCAGAATAGAAAAGCCTCTCTTAATTTCCCCTCTGGACTTTTGTTTTGTCATTTTTATTATAGCTTCCGCTGCCGGATGCAAAGGAGCAGGCTTTTCCAGCTGCTTCTGACGTGTTTCTTTCTTCTGTTCTTTCTCAGTTTCCGCTTTCGTCTCTTGGGAAGCTGTCTTCTCTGTCTTCGCAGCGTAGTTCTGCTCTTCATTCTTTTTGTCTTTATCCGATTCCCCCATATATTCAGATTTATTCTGCAGCTTTTTCTCCTGCATAGGGGTTAAGGGTTCATAAATTTTCTTAAGCTCTAAAGCCTGAATCACACTAGTACCTTCATTAAACCACAGATCTATTTCATTACAGATTTCCACACATTTCTCTTTGTAACCAGCCTCATGATACAATCTGGCTAATTCCAGTATCCATTCCTCTTGATAATCTCTTGTCTTAAACTCCTCCAGAATCGCAATCTGTGTATCAATCTTCGCTTTCTTTCCTCTATAAATCTTATATTTTAATAATAATGAATTACTGTCATTAGGAGCCATTTGTATATATTCATGATAAAAATCCGTCGCCTCTTTGTAATCCTTCAATGCAACAGATAAATCTGCCAGCCTGTATACAATCGTCTTTCCATTAGGAGAACGGTTATATGCCAGAAGCAGCACTTCCTTACTTTCCTCGAATTTACCAACCTGTTCATAAATCTCACTAACTGTACAAAGCATCTGTACATTTCGTACCTTTTCCCAACGAATCTGATCTGCCATCTTGGCAGCTGTCTTATATTGTTTTTTTCCGGCAAGCCGAACGATCTCTTCCGCCATTAATTTATATTCATATTTATCCAACAAACTCACCTCTACTAATATTATCAGTTAAAATTATTTTAAGTGTATCACACCCTATGAATATTGTCAAAATACTTAACAGAAAAATCATAAAGTTTATTTACCAAATACTGGATATATAACTATTTAACCACATCAAAAAGGACATTTCACAGTATTTAGTGGAAATGTCCTTTCTATTATATTCAATTTTAAATTTCTTAATTCATAATCAGAGGCTCATCTATCTTTATCAACCTGCTGCCTGTCACATAAATAATATGATAACGTTATTTATGAGGGATAATTACATTTACATATTCCTTCTCAATGCAGCTTATATATAAAATACATTTTTAAATTCTATCTAATTGTCATTATCCATGGTAAATACATTTGATTTCTATCTTGCTCTTTGGAATTCGAATACCAACAATTCTGAAATCTGATGTTGATCTGTCCGTTTCTCTCTGATTGTTCATCATATCATGTCGGACCTTTTTCTATAAACAAAGGGATAATTTGCAGGTTATGATTTCATCTTTGTCAGCGTACCATCGATTCCCTATTTCTTCTCCATCCATTGGAATCGCCGCCTTTCATGCACAAGCTGTTCTTAACATTAATCCCATCGCTTGGTGATTCACTGTTAAAAGTGCTTGCTTTTTTATTTGATATATAAATATTATCACTTATCTTTTGTTCTGTCAACCCTTTTTTGTAATTATTTTAGTTTTATTTCTTTTAATTTAATTTATTCATATATCTTTTAAAATTATTTGAATATTCTAACCTTTTCTCTATTTTTTTCAAAATCATTATGAGTTATGTTAGTCTTATTCCTTATCCTCTTATGTTACTCTTTTTCCAATGGACATATTCTTGTACGCTTATTATTACAATCCAGTACTACCCCCGGCAGACAATCCACCTGCTCTCCCATACAAAAGCAGAACGGACGGTCGTCTTTTTTCTTGGATTTCTTTTTATTTTTACTAGGTTTACTCTTAATTGTGTTCTCCTGATGATCTTTCTTCTTATTTTCCTCTGAGTCCTTTTTCGTCAACGGACATTCTGTCGTACGTTTATTATTGCAATCCAGTACTACCCCTGGCAGGCAATCTACCTGTTCTCCTTTGCAAAAACAAAACGGACGGTCATCTTTATTTTTAACTTTCTTATATTTATCTTTTAATTCTTTTACTTTTTTTTCTTCTTCTATATTTTCAATCAGCACTTCCTTTACCAGGGGGCATTCTGTAGTGCGCTTGTTATTACAATCCAGCACCACTCCCGGCAGGCAGTCTACCTGGCTGCCCATGTAGAAGCAAAACGGACGGTTATCCTGTTTGCGATTGTTTTTTACATTTTTTTTATATTTATTTTTCAGTTTTGTAACCTGTTTTTCTTTGTCCTTATTAACTACCAGTACTTCCTTCACCAATGGGCACTCTGTCGTACGTTTGTTATTACAATCTAATACGACCCCCGGCAAACAGTCTACCTGTGCTCCCATACAGAAACAAAAGGCCCGATTATCCTTCTTTTCTTTTATCTTGTGTTCCTCAGAATCCTGTTTCCTGCCTTTTTCTCTCTCTCCCTCTTCTTCCTTAAGCAAAGGACATTTGCGGGTTCTTTTATTATTACAATCCAATACCACTCCCGGCAAACAGTCTACTTGTTCTCCCATACAGAAACAAAAAGCTCGGTTGTCCTTCTGGTCTGGATTATGAGGTTCCAGCTTCTTGTTCTCTTCCTCTAATGGATTCTCTTCTGTCAACAAAGGACATTTGCGGGTTCTTTTATTATTACAGTCCAGTACCACCCCTGGCAGACAATCTACCAATTCACCAAGGCAAAAGCAAAAGGCTCGGTTATCCTGCTTTTCATCATTGTCATTTTCAACACCTGTATTCTGACCCATCATTCCAACTCCTTCCTGTACCACTGCACAGCAGGGATTATTTTTTGTAGAAATAGTATAGCATATTTCTGTAAAAATTTCTCTATAATTCATAAATTTTTATGCAGTTTTTTATCTTATGCTGCACCTGCATAATTAATTACTTTTTTATTTCATTCTTCCATCAACTTAACAAGTAACACACCTTTTGGTGTAGTAATCTAACATTGAGACGAATCCGAATAAGGTTAGTCTCTCATTGCTTATTGCCATATGAACATCTTGGCAACTTGCTGGTTTTGCATATCCATGCAGATACGCTGTCTTCCACGCCAACCACGTCGGAATGCCAAGTTTTATCATGTTCTTTGCCCGATTTTGCGGAGTTCTCCAATGTTTCCAAATATACATACGTAGTCGGTAACGGATGCCAATGAACTTTGTGAGATTTCTCATCACTCGCTTCGCCGACATTTCACTTGCTATCGCTTGTTGAATAAATCGGTCTGTTACTGTTGAGACTCCCAGGTTTCTGGTACCGCCGTCTGGCCTTGGTATCTCCACTCTTCGGACTGGCTGAAGTTTGTATTTCCTATTCCTCAGCTGTTCCTTGATTTCGTTGACTAGGTGTATTCGGGACTTCCACCCGTTAGAGCGCGCTCATGGTGCGCAAACAAAATGCCCGAAACCATACAGGTCCGGGCATACAGCATTCTATCCGCACTTTTTTCTTTCCATACAATTATACTCTGTTATAATTAATTAGGCAGCCTTTCAGAATAATACTCCTCTCATCATCTGTCAACTCGCCCATCTGTAAGGTAAATTCCTTTAGTGCGCCATCCTTTACAACAAATGCCTGGATATCTGTCTGTTTCTCTTCAACTGCTTTACGGATATTGGGCAGATACAAATAATCTCCATTAACAAACGGAAGTTCTCCCTCCGCAATTATCAATGGCAGCATTCCCCAGTTAATCAGATTGGAACGATAACGTTTGGTAGCATATTCATTCGCAATATTTGCCCAGCCTCCCAATACTTTCTGGCAGGAAGCTGCCTGCTCCCGTGCGGAACCGTCTCCTGGTTTTACTGCAAAAATTGTACTTCCGAATCCCAGTGCCCCTTTAGATTTTCTCTCATGAAAATCATGATCTGGATAAGCTTCCTTAATTGCTGCCATAACAGGCTTTAATTCCTCAACTGCCTGACCTGGACACTGATCTGCCTCTATGGCCTTCTGTGCTTTCTGAATCTCTTTAGCCCGTTCTACATAAGCTGGGTCCTTGCGGGATAATGTAAACTCTGCCAGTCCAATGGGATTGGAACGATAGGAAGAAGTCTCTCCAGAAGGAATCAGCTCATCCGTAGTTGTAACCGGATCATGAATTTCTGAAACAACCTTTAATACAAGATTTTCAGGAAGTGCCGGCATTGCAGGCCAATCCTTGATATTAGGTCCAAATTTAATTTCTACATCCGGTTCAGCAACTCCTTTGCTATCAAATACCCTATTTGCATATATGGACTGGTCAAAATGATACTTCGGTCCTGTATACTCTACATCCAAATCCGTTGCCGGTGTTAAATATCCTTTATTAGCCGCTGTTGCCGCTATCGAACGGGCATCCATCAGTGCTACAGAGGCAATCTGCCCATTCTGCAGTTTCGAACCTTCACGATTCGGGAAATTCCTTGTAGAATGCCGAATACTGAAAGCATTATTCGCCGGTGTATCACCTGCGCCAAAGCAAGGACCGCAGAATGCCGTTTTTACTACCGCACCAGTTCCTATCAGCTTTGCTAACGCTCCGTTTTTAGCCAATTCCATATAAATTGGCGTACTCGCAGGATAGACACTCAATGTAAACTCATCTGCACCAATACTTTTCCCTGCCAGAATATCGGCTGCATCACAGATATTTTCAAATCCACCACCTGCACAGCCGGCAATAATTCCTTGTTCTACATATAATTTACCATTTCTTACTTTATCCTTTAATGTAAAATCAACTGCACCGTCCAAACTTACCAATGCTTTTTTCTCACAATCCTCAAGAATATCCATCAAATTTGCATTTAATTCTTCAATGGTATACGTATTGCTCGGATGGAACGGCATAGCAATCATTGGCTTAATCGTACTTAAATCAATATAAATCATACCATCATAATAAGCAACGGTTCCCGGATTCAGTTCTTCATATTCCTCAATTCTTCCATGAATCTCATAAAATTCCTTAATCTTATCATCCGTTCTCCATATCGAAGATAAACAGGTCGTCTCTGTTGTCATAACATCCACACCAATACGGAAATCTGCACTTAAATTGGAAACCCCATCACCGATAAATTCCATTACCTTATTCTTTACATATCCTTTGGCAAATACTTCACCAATAATAGCCAACGCAACGTCCTGAGGCCCTACACCCTTCACCGGCGTACCTGTCAGGTAAACACCCACCACTCCTGGCATATTAATGTCATAAGTCTGATTCAGCAGCTGTTTTACCAGTTCCGGTCCACCTTCTCCCATAGCCATCGTACCAAGCGCTCCATATCTGGTATGACTGTCTGAGCCCAAAATCATCTTTCCGCCGCCTGCCAGCATTTCTCTTGCAAACTGGTGAATTACTGCCTGATGTGGCGGAACATAGACACCACCATACTTCTTGGCACAGGTCAATCCGAACATATGATCGTCCTCATTGATCGTACCGCCAACGGCACACAAGCTGTTGTGACAATTGGTCAATACATATGGAATGGGAAATTTCTCCAATCCACTGGCTCTGGCTGTCTGTATAATTCCTACAAATGTAATATCATGAGAAGTTAATTTATCAAATTTAATCTGCAGCTTCTCCATATTACCTGATGTATTATGATTTTCTAAAATTCTATAAGCGATTGTATTCTTAGCCGCATCCTCTTTGGATACTGTCAAACCGGTCTTTGCTGTCACTGCTGCCAACGCATTATCATGATCTTCTATAATTTCAGTACCATTTACCACATAGACACCATTATCATATAAGTTAATCATTTCCATCCTCCTACATTAATCTATTTATCAATCAGTTTCATTTTCTGCCTGTACTACTTCTAACTGCCTACAGACAGTCAATTATAAGTATATATTGAAATAGGAGAAATTTCAAGCTCTTATACATATTTTTCACAGACATTCCATGAAATTATCAGTACTTCCTTGTTATGTTCCATTTATGCGTCTATACTCTGCCACCATTAGCGCCAACTTTAATGTCATTGCATCCTCAAATGAACGAATATCTAGTCCTGTAACCTTCTGAATTCGTTCCAAGCGGTAAGTCAATGTATTTCTGTGTAAATATAGCTGCCTTGCGGTCTCTGAAACATTTAGATTTAATTCAAAAAATTTATTTATGGTTGTCAATGTTTCTTCATCCAATTTCTTAGGAACTTCTCCACCAAATACTTCTCTTAAAAACATATCACACAACTCTGATGGCAGCTGATAAATCAGTCTTCCGATTCCAAGCATGTTATAAGCAGCTATCTTTTTATTACTATAAAAAATTTTACCCACATCCAATGCCAGACGTGCCTCCTGATAGCTTCTTGGAATTTCTTTCAACTCCTCCGCCCTATTCCCATAAGATACCCGTACTCTGGACATAGCTTCCACATTAATCATATCCACCAGCATATTGGCAATATCGGTCTCCGTATCTGCCCCCTGCAATTCTTTCACCAAAATTATGCTTTTCTGATCTATGGCAGTCACAAAATTCCGGCTGCTCTTCCCATATAATTCACGAATCATTTCCAGAACTGCCTCATCCCATTCACGCTCCGTCTCAACCAGAAAGACATTTCTGGACACCGAAACCGGAATCCCCAGTAATTTGGACTGATTAAAGATGTCTGCTTCATACAGCCGATCCAGCAGCAGATTCTGCATAAACTGATTACCGTCCGGCTTCTTCTTATAAGCTTCCATCAGACGCCCAAGCTGCGCTGCCGCCAGCTTCCCTGCACTATATCCATCAGTATTATCCGGCTGGGCAGTAATAATAAATGCCACTTCTTCTGCATCGTAGAGCTTAAAAAAACAATACCCCTTCATCTGCTGGCTGTCTGCCGGAGAATCTAAAAAATATTCAGTCAATTCTTTTAAATCCTCTCCATGGCTCCGGCTGTCTGCCAAAAGCGTCCCATCTACACCAAACACACATAATTGGGAATGCATAATCTGACTGATATCATCAATACAATCCTGTATGACTTCATTAGACAACATAATCATTAGCTCCTCTCGTAATTATTGAAATTTTCGGTAATCATGAAAGTCTGAATTAGGGCGACGAGTTTGAACAAAACATATAGAAACTACGCGAATGAAAACACAAAATTTCAGAGGCACAGATCTGCTTATCTTATGCCTCTGACTATTTCATTAATAATGTTAACTAACTACAAAAGAGATTGATACAATGTGGTTATTTCTTCTACACTGGTATCTCTTGGATTGCCTGGTCTGCATGCATCCGCATACGCAGATTCTGCAAGGAATGGAATATCTTCTTCCTTAACAATCTCCTTTAAATCTGCAGGAATGCCAACGTCTTCGGACAGTTTTCTTACTGCATCAACCGCTGCCTTTCGATATTCATCCTGAGACATATTCTCTGTTCCTTTAACACCCATAGCTTGTGCAATATATCTGTATTTATCTCCAGTTGCTGGCGCATTATACTCCATAACTGTAGGAAGAATAATAGCATTGGCCACTCCGTGAGGGGTATCATATAAGGCACCCAGTGGATGTGCCATAGAATGCACAATTCCCAGTCCCACATTGGAGAATCCCATTCCGGCTACATATTGTCCAAGCGCCATATCGGCCCGGCCTTCTGGAGTATTCTCTACAGCTCCTCTCAGGGAACGGGCAATGATCTCAATTGCTTTTAAGTGGAACATATCTGATAATTCCCATGCTCCCTTTGTAATATATCCTTCAATAGCATGTGTTAATGCATCCATTCCTGTTGCTGCCGTCAGCCCTTTTGGCATACCAGACATCATGTCTGGGTCCACAATTGCTACGATCGGAATATCATGCGGGTCTACACATACAAATTTTCGATTTTTCTCCACATCGGTTATTACATAGTTAATTGTAACCTCTGCTGCGGTTCCAGCTGTTGTTGGAACTGCAATAATCGGAACACTTTTATTCTTAGTCTGCACTGCACCTTCCAGGCTCCGTACATCTGCATGTTCTGGATTATTGATGATAATTCCTATTGCCTTTGCAGTGTCCATAGGTGAACCGCCGCCAATGGCAATAATATAATCTGCACCAGACTTTTTAAAAGCCTCTACACCAGCCTGCACATTTTCAATCGTCGGATTAGCCTTAATATCAGAAAAAACTTCATATGTATAACCTGCCCGGTCAAGCACATCTGTAACCTTCTTACTTACACCATTCTTAGCCAAGCTTGGACCAGAACAAATAAAGGCTTTTTGAAATCCTCTTGCCTCTATCTCTGTTGCAATATCATTAATTGCTCCTTGGCCATGATATGCCACTTCATTTAAAATAAAACGATTTCCCATGTTAACCTCTTCTTTCCTCTTATATTTCAAAATAAACACTTCAAAAGGCTGTGCAGGCTAATTCTGCACAGCCTTTCATTACTCAGTTTCTCCTTCGGCAAGCGCCCGTTCATATGCATCCAGCACGGCCTTTTGTATCTTCTCCCGTGTCTCTGAATTAATTGGATGGGCACTATCCCGATATTCTCCTTCAATGGTTCTCCGGCTTGGCATCGCAATGAAATAACCATTATCTCCGTCAATAATCTTGATGTCGTGAACTGCGAATTCATTGTCCAATGTTATAGATACCACTGCTTTGACTTTCCCCTCTTTCGTTACTTTACGTACGCGGACATCAGTTATTTCCATGATATTCGCTCCTCCCTTCCATTCGCACCTTCTCTAACTCTTCTTATTGTAATCAAGCCAGCAAGCCACCAATATGACGCGATTATCTGGTTAGGTATCTCTCATTTTTCTCAATGACAATCTTAATTTCATCATTTTCTCCGCAGAAATACGTATTTGCTCGTATGGTATCTCTGCTTTCTACAATACAATTCTCAATATGGGTATTGTCACCCAGATATACATCATTTAAAATAATGGAATTCTTAATCACACAATTGCTTCCAACAAATACCTTCTTAAACAATATGGAGTTTTCCACTACACCATTAATGATACATCCGTTTGAGATCAGACTGTTTCTTACATCTGCACCCTTATTGTACTTCGCCGGCGGATTGTCATCTACCTTGGAATAAACCTCTGGATACTGATGGAAGAAGTAATCCCGTACTTCTGGTTTCAGGAAATCCATATTGGTCTGATAATAAGAATCTACGGTAGAAATATTGCTCCAGTATTCAGTATGCTTATACCCATAAATTCTCTTAATGTTCTTATAGCGAATCAAAATATCTGCAACCAGATCATGTCGATTCTCCTGTGCACATTTCTCAAGCAATTCTATCAAAAGACGTCTTCTGATTACATAGACGCCAGTTGATACCGTATGGGAAGTTGCAAATACTGGCTTCTCTTCAAAATCAGTAATTCGGTAATCTTCATTCATCTTAACTACACCAAAGCGGGTAACATCCTCATCTTCAGGCATGTCCTTAACCACGATAGTAATATCTGCTTTCTTCTGGATATGATATTCCAGTACTTTATTATAATCCATTTTATACACGCCGTCACCTGCTGCAATCACTACATAAGGCTCATGGCCGCTCTTTAAGAAATCCAGGTTCTGATAAATCGAATCCGCAGTTCCCAGATACCAGTTACTGTTATCTGCTGTAATCATTGGATTAAACACATAAAGTCCACCCTGTTTTCTTCCGAAATCCCACCACTTGGAAGAACTTAAATGCTCATTCAAGGATTTTCCATTGTATTGCGTAAATACTGCAACCTTCTGTATCTGTGAATTTGTCATATTACTCAGTGCAAAGTCGATACTTCGGTAACTGCCGGCAATCGGCATTGCTGCAATTGCCCTCTTCTGGGACAATTCTTTCATTTTATTGCTGTTTCCACCTGCTAAAATTATACCAATTGCTCTCATTATTTCTCACCTACCTTAATAATCGATTCTCCACTTGCCAGCACTTTGTCTGGATAATCAGCAAGCTCTGTTTCACCGGAAATCGCTGTATTCTTACCTATGGTAACTCCCGATGGAATGTAAGAGTTCTCTCCAATGGTTGCCAGCCCGAATGCATACACCTTCTCATTCATCTTATTCGGTAATTCTTCACCTACTCCAATTGCACAGTTTTTGTCAACTTTAACATTCTCTGCAATAATTGCTTTATCTACTTTACAATGTTCGCCAATGACCGTGCCCTTCATTATAACGGAGTCATGGACAACGGCACCCTCACCAATTACAACACCTGCGCCGATTACAGAATTCTTTACCTCTCCATAAATAGACGTTCCTTCACCAATAATACTCTTGTCAATCACTGCATCCTTGGAAACGTACTGGGGCGGCAGTATATCACTCTTGGTATAAATTTTCCAGAATTCTTCATAAAGATTGAATTCAGGAATAATATCAATCAGCTCCATATTAGCTTCCCAATAAGAGCCAAGTGTTCCAACATCTTTCCAGTAACCATTATACTCATATGCAAACAGGCGATTACCCTGTTCATGGCAATATGGGATAATATGCTTACCAAAATCGCAATTGCTCTGGTCTGACATCTTAATCAGCGCTTCTTTTAAAATCTTCCATCTGAAAATGTAAATACCCATGGAAGCCAGATTGCTTCTTGGATTCTCCGGTTTCTCCTCAAATTCCTGAATCTTGTTATTCTCATCTGTAATAACAATTCCAAATCTGGAAGCCTCCTGAAGCGGTACAGGCATAGTGGCAATTGTAATATCCGCATTATTTGCCTTATGGAAATCCAGCATAACTTCATAATCCATCTTATAAATATGGTCACCTGATAAGATAAGTACATACTCTGGATTATAATTCTCCATATACTCCAGATTCTGATAGATCGCATTGGCTGTACCTGTATACCATTCACTACTGGTACTCTTCTCATATGGCGGAAGTACAGTAACACCTCCCACATTACGATCCAGATCCCACGGAATACCAATTCCTATATGGGCATTCAGCCTCAAGGGTTGATACTGTGTTAATACACCTACTGTATCAATTCCCGAATTAATGCAATTACTCAATGGAAAATCAATAATACGGTATTTCCCGCCAAAGGCCACTGCTGGCTTGGCCACATTGGAAGTCAAGACTCCCAGTCTGCTTCCCTGCCCACCGGCCAGAAGCATTGCTATCATTTCTTTCCTAATCATCTCTTCACCTCTTCTTTATTATGCACAAAACTTTTTATCAATGTAAAGGTATTATAACATATTTTCCCAAAATAGTGAATACATTTTTGTAGATTTCTTCGATATTTTTTACAATTATTCAGTTTGTTTTGCACTTTTTTTGTTCAGAATGTTAAAATTCCCTCTCGAAAGCCTGTGAATTATTCTAATAGATTGACATGCTTACCAATTAATTCTATACGTACAAGTACTGATTTATTCCTTTATTCTATAAGATAATTTTTTTACAATTCTATTAAGTTTATTGACGAACTAAATATTAATTAGTATAATAATTTTAGATATACCCATTAGAATTGTTATTCATAAATATGGGTAAGTAAAGGAGGATTACATATGACATGTAAACATTGCGGTGCCCAGATAGAGGATAACAGTTCCTTCTGTCCGACCTGTGGAGCTGATTTGAGAGAAAATGCAGGACAGCAGTCCACTTCAAATCAGTATGATTATAGTTCTAACCAGCAATATAACCAAGGTGGTTACAATCAGAACCAGCAATATAACCAAGGCGGTTACAATCAAGGGCAGCAGTTTAACCAAGGTAATTACAACCAGGGACAACAATACAATCAGGGCGGCTTTAACCAGGGTCAGCCATATAATCCAGGACAGCCATATTACCGTTGTCCGATTCATGAAAGAAATATCGTGCAATGCATTCTTCTTACGGTTGTTACCTGTGGAATCTATGGCTTGATCTGGCTTGTCAGCCTAGCTGATGACCTCAATATGATCTCTGAAGAGCCTAACCCTACCAGCGGCGGGCTGGTTCTAGTCTTAAGTATTGTTACCTGTAACATCTACTTAATTTATTGGATGTACAAAGCTGGCGAGCGTATGAATAACGCTAAGCAAAGACGCGGTCTGCCAGTAGACAGTAATTCCGGTTTATTATACCTGGTTCTAACATTTTTTGGATTAGGCATTGTGTCCTACTGCCTGATCCAGAGCGATCTGAATAAAATGGCAACTATGTAGAAATCTTATCTCCAGCCAGAACACCTTGGCTGGAGATTCTTATTTTTTATTTGATTTTTTTGAAACTGTTATATTATAATAGTTAGAAAGGTTCCACCATAATTTGATTGGGACTATCGTAAATTAATTAGGAATAGGAAGTGTATTCATGTATGAAGTAAATTTTAACAACCCCATCCGTATTCACTTTATAGGAATCGGCGGAATCAGTATGAGCGGTCTTGCTGAAATTCTTTTGAAAGAAGGATTCCAGGTATCCGGCTCAGATGCCAAACGTTCTGATTTAACCGACCATCTGGAACACCTTGGAGCAATCATCTATACGGGACAGAAACCCTCCAATATCACGGATGACATTCAGCTGGCCGTATATACAGCTGCCATCCATGAAGATAATCCAGAATTGCAGGAAATAATGAAAAGAAAGATTCCAGCTATTTCCAGAGCCGTACTGTTGGGTCAGCTGATGAAGAATTACAAAACTGCCGTCGCCGTTGCTGGCACCCACGGCAAAACAACAGCAACTTCTATGCTCTCTCAAATTCTGCTGGAGGCTAACACCGATCCTACTATTTCCGTCGGCGGCATCCTAAAGGCCATTCATGGCAATATCCGTGTTGGCAGTTCTGAAACCTTTGTGACAGAAGCCTGTGAATATACCAATAGCTTTCTGGAATTTTTCCCAACAGTGGGAATTATTTTAAATATTGAAGAAGACCATCTGGATTTTTTCAAAGATATCCATGATATCCGTAATTCATTTCATCTATTTGCAAAAAAACTGCCCAAGGAAGGACTTCTTATTATTAATAGCAGTATTGAAGATTATGAAGAACTTACCCAAGACCTGGATTGCCGGGTTGTTACTTATGGTCTTGATTCATCTGCCGATTATAGTGCCGCAGACATCACCTATGATGATTCAGCCAAAGGTTCCTATACCCTAATGGAAAACGGCAGAGCTTCTGTCCCAATCCAGCTTGGAACCACTGGCGAACATAATATCAGCAATTCCCTGGCTGTCATTGCAGCTGCAAAGGAACTAAGGATTGCTGTTTCAGATATCCAACGCGGCCTGCTGAACTTCAGCGGCACAGACCGCCGTTTCGAATATAAGGGGAAAATTGGCGAAGTTACTATTTGGGACGATTATGCACATCATCCAACTGAAATAGCTGCAACTTTGACAACCGCCAAAGGCTGTTCTCATAACCAACTCTGGTGCATTTTCCAGCCCCATACTTATTCAAGAACCAAGGCACTGCTTAAGGATTTTGCTAAAGCACTTTCTCTTGCTGACCAGGTTATTCTAACCGATATCTTTGCTGCAAGGGAAACAGACACTCTGGGAATTAGTTCCCTGGATTTACTGGAAGAACTTAAGAATCTTGGAGTATCCTGTTATTATTTTTCCAGCTTTGATGAAATTGAGAATTTTGTTCTGCAGAACTGTATCCACAATGACCTGTTGATAACTATGGGAGCAGGAGACGTCGTAAATATCGGCAATCATCTGCTTGGCAAGTAGTTATCCACATACTTCACCACTAAGTTTTCCACCGATTTTGGGGCAGCGTATTTTTTGCAATACCGAAAAAATGCAAAAAAAGTATTTTCAAACCCAAAAATATGTTATAATATACGTATATTAAGATATATAATCAAACAAACGTTTACCAGGTTCATTGTTGCTAGTTACACCAGAAAGGAGAACATTATGGCTGGATTAACTTTATCAGGCAGTCAGCAGATTAATGTTACCCTGATATCTAATGAGTTTATCGATCATTATATGGGAGACGCCAATGGAGAATTTGTAAAGGTCTATCTCTATCTGCTTCGATGTATGGCGAAAACGCCGGAGGATTTTTCTCTTCATATGATTGCAGACCAGATGAACCTGACTGAAAGAGATGTCAACCGGGCATTGAAATATTGGGAGCAAAAGGGACTTATGAAGCTTAACGCCGGGCAGCAGGGAGTGATCCATTCTATTTCTCTGCTGGAGGCCAAAACATTTCCCAAAACTGTCTCTGCTGACCCCTCTGACAATGTGGCTGTTTCGCTTGAAGAACCCCTGCCTTCTCCGTCAGGAAAAGAATCTGAGAATCTTATGCTCTGCCGGGAACTGGGACTGATTGCCGAACAGTATTTGAAACGGACATTGAATTCAGATGAAATTAATAAAATCATGTATTTTTATGAGCATCTGCACTTTTCAGCAGATTTGATCGAATATCTGTTCGATCATTGTGTAACCATTGGCAACCGAAACTTCCGTTATATTGAATCCGTTGCTACTTCTTGGGCTGACCAGGGAATTACTACTGTCAAACAGGCAAAAGCAGAAGGCCAGCATTATCGCCGGGAGTATTTTGCCATTCTGAAAGCATTTGGCATACAGAACCGTGTTCCCATTGACCTGGAAGTACAATATATGAAAAAGTGGCTGGACGATTATCATTTTACCACGGAAGTCATACATGAAGCCTGTCAGCGGACGATCACCAAAACAGGGAAACCTACCTTTGCCTATGCCGATTCGATTTTAAAAAATTGGAAAGAACATGGGATTCTTGCCAAACGGGATATTGCAGCATTAGATAAAGCTCATTATGCCCGACAGGCCAATCCAGCCGATAAGGATAAGAATACCCGCCAGCCAAGGCCTGCTGCTCGGTTTAATAACTTTGAACAGCGGGAAGAATATGATTTTAATCAGTTAGAGAAGCAATTGAACTGTACATAGACACAAAAAAGAAAGAAGGCACAGTGCCATGGCTTTGAAAAATCACCAATATCAGGCATTAATGCGGGCATATGACCTGCGTCAGTCCATGAATGCTCATCTTCAAAGCAGGCGGATTGACGAGGTCCATAAAGAAATACCTGAAATTGCAGAAATTGAACACACAATTTCTACAATTTCAGTTGCCAGCGCCCGCAGACTGTTAGATGGAGACCGGACTGCACTTGCGGAATTAAAACTGCAGCTGGATGAGCTGGCTCGCCGTAAACGGCAGCTTCTAGCTGATCATGGTTTTCCGCCGGATTATATTGATTCGGTCTATACCTGTTCGGACTGCAAAGATACCGGATATATCGGCAATGAAAAATGTCATTGTTTTGTACAAGCTTCCATTGATCTTCTCTATTTCCAGTCAAATATGCAGGGAATACTGGAAACTGAAAATTTCAATACGTTCCGGCTGGATTATTACTCTGAAACTATTACAGATTCTATTACTGGACTTACCTCTTACCAGGCTATTACCCGCGCGGTAGAGGAATCCAAAGATTTCATCCGAAAATTTTCTCTGAAATATCAGAATCTGCTGTTTTATGGAAGTACCGGCATCGGTAAAACGTTTCTCACCCACTGCATTGCCAAGGAACTGCTGGAGACATCCCATTCTGTATTGTATTTTAGCGCTGTCCAGCTCTTTGATGCACTGGCAGATACTGTATTTTCCAAATCAGAAGACCGAACAGATTCTATTCATGAAGAAATATTTAATTGTGACCTTTTAATCATTGACGATCTGGGAACGGAAGTGGTGAATAACTTTGTTGCCTCCCAGCTATTTACCTGTCTGGATACCCGAGATTCCATGCAGAAAGCAACCATTATTTCCACCAATTTATCCTTGCAGGCAATACGGGAAATCTATTCTGAGCGGATATTTTCCAGACTATCGTCACAATATAAAATTATTAAATTATTCGGCGACGATATCCGCCTGCTGAAGAAACTGCACAGCTATTAAATTACACACTTGGAGGTTCAATCATGCATCAATATAGCAAGAAATATTCTGAAAACCTGCCGGTAGGCTCGCTGGGCCTGATTCCATTAAAGGGCTGCCAGGCATTGGGCGCATCTGTTAATGACTATCTGGTAAGATGGCGCATGGAACGAAGCCATAAACATATTGGAAATCTGGCTCTGCTGGGCTATCAGCGGGACAGCTATATCATAGACGCCGAAGTTCCCCGTTTTGGTTCAGGAGAAGCCAAGGGAATTATTAACGAATCTGTCCGGGGTGACGATCTATATCTGATGGTAGATGTAGGTAATTACAGCCTGACCTATTCCTTATGTGGTCATCAAAACCACATGTCACCAGACGACCATTATCAGGATTTAAAGCGTGTAATCGCTGCTGTAGGCGGTAAGGCAAAAAGAATCTCTGTAATTATGCCTTTCTTATATGAAAGCAGACAGCATAAAAGAAATGGCCGCGAATCTTTGGATTGTGCCATTGCACTACAGGAATTGGTGAATATGGGGGTAGATAATATCATTACTTTCGATGCCCATGATCCCCGAGTTCAGAATGCAATTCCTCTGCATAGTTTCGAAACCGTACAGCCGGCATATCAGTTTATAAAGGGACTGCTTCGTACAGAGAAAGAGCTTAAAATTGACAGCAGCCATATGATGATTATCAGCCCTGATGAAGGCGGTACGAATCGTGCCGTTTATCTGGCTAATGTATTAGGCTTGGATATTGGCATGTTTTATAAACGCAGGGACTATACCCGGATTGTCAATGGTCGCAATCCTATCGTTGCACATGAATTTTTGGGTTCCTCCGTGGAAGGTAAGGATATGATTATTATTGATGATATGATTTCCTCTGGAGACAGTATGTTAGAAGTTGCTACAGAATTGAAAAAGCGTAAAGCCAACAAAATTTTCCTCGCTTCCACCTTCGGATTATTTACAAATGGCTTAAAGAAATTTGACGATGCCTATGACAAAGGAATTTTTGATCGAATTCTAACAACCAACTTGACTTATCAAACACCTGAACTGCTTCAAAAGCCCTATTATATTAACTGTGATATGAGCAAATATATTGCATTGATTATTGATACCTTGAATCATGATGCTTCAGTAAGCGAACTTCTGAATCCAGTTGAACGTATTCAGAAACTTTTGAAAAAATATCGGCAGGAACAGCAGCTTTAATATTTTAGTCAACAGGTTTTTTGAAAAAATTTTAAAAAACCTGTTGACAAAGATTACCATCTATGATAATATAGTCACTGTTGTTGGTAACAGATTCAAATCTGAGTCAGCGCAGCGATTTTTAGCCCAGTTAGCTCAGTTGGTAGAGCAGAGGACTGAAAATCCTCGTGTCTCTGGTTCGATTCCGGAACTGGGCATTCCGCAGGAGGTATTTTTATACCAAATGCTTTATATATCGTCCGCCACCCATTGGGAGGGGGACATAACTTATGCGGGTGTAGTTCAATGGTAGAACACCAGCCTTCCAAGCTGGATACGTGGGTTCGATTCCCATCACCCGCTTTCATATGGGATAAGAAGTAGTTTTCCTTATAAATACTTATAGATTTTAAAAAAAAGTATTGACAATCATCCCATTATGTGATAATATATTTCTTGTATTTGATATGCGACAGTGGCTCAGTTGGTGGAGCACGACCTTGCCAAGGTCGGGGTCGCGGGTTCGAGTCCCGTCTGTCGCTCTGAAAATAAGAACTGAATAAATTCAGTTCTTATTTTTATTTATAGACATATCTTGAAAAAATATCAACTGAACTGGTCGCTGTCCCACACAGTGAATGAAAGACACACCATCCCTGCTTGATTTTTATCCATATTCATAATCTGATATTTTTTAGTAGTGAATTTTCACCTCTTATCTCTCTAAATTTACCTCTTACCAAAAAGGCATTTACATATTTTTTTCTTCTGCTATACTAATACTATGTTAACCATAACAGGAAAGGCGGTGAGACAAAAACCTCCATGCGGATACAAATTGAAGTTGATGAACATTTGACTGAAGATGAAGTGATCATCCGGTGTCGGACATTGAATGATACCATTTCCAGAATCCAGAAGCAGATCTCTGGAATTGCTGCGGAAGCAGGGAAGTTCCAGTTTACGAGAGGGGATACGGAGTATTATATTCCTCTTGCGGAGGTACTGTTTTTTGAGACAGAGGGAACTAGGGTAAATGTTCATACACGAGACAACATTTATCAAACCCGATACAAATTATACGAGTTGGAAGAGCTGCTGCCTGCTTATTTTATGAGAGTTTCCAAATCGGCGATTCTGAATGTAGAGCAGATTTATTCCATTACGCGCAACCTGACTGCATCCAGTCTGGTGCAATTTACAGACAGCCACAAACAGGTTTTTGTGTCCAGGTCCTATTTTAAGCCACTGCAATATAAATTAGAAGAAAAGAGGATAGCAAAATGAAAAAAAGAAATCTATTTTGGGGAATTATTTTCCTGCTGGGAGCAATATTTATTATTGTCGGAAAATTGGGATATCTATCGGAAATCAGCTTTTTCAGCCTGTTTTTTACAGTATTTTTGCTGGGAATCTTAATTGATAGCCTGATTAGGCTAAGCTTTCCGGGAATCTTTTTCTCAGCGGCGTTTCTGGCCATTATCTATGACAAGCAACTGGGGATTGTACAGTTGACTCCATGGACAATTCTTGGCGCTGCACTGCTGGCAAGCATTGGCTGCTCTATGCTGTTTAATGGGAAAAAGTTCAAAAGAAATTGGAACAAAAAACATGGTTCCCACAATTTTTCAAGTGTAATTAACGATAAGGATCAGCAGGTTGTAAAACATTCGACCAGTTTTAGTTCCTGTATTAAATATGTCAATACAGAGGATTTCAGAAGGGCAGATTTGAAATGTTCCTATGGGGCTATGAAGGTGTATTTTGACAATGCAGTGATCAAAGAGCCGGGAGCAAGAATTAATATTGATGTTTCATTTGGAGCTATGGAGCTTTATATACCGCATAGCTGGAATCTGCATTATTCGATCGATTCATCTCTATCTGGAATAGAGGAAGAAGAACGGGGAACCATACCAGGAACAATTGATGTCAGCCTGACTGGGAAGGCTAGCTTTTCCGGAGTAACAATCCGATATATATAGAAAAGAAAACGCAGAGTTCTATCGATATTTTTACTTGTTTTAGTAAAATCAAAAGGCCGTTGCATGAATTATTTCATACTCGGCCTTTTAAATTTACTAAATTCACTTAAAATATAAGAATCTTTTTCTGCTTGCCATACCAAGCAAACTTCTTTTCTCTACAACCGTTTCAGCAGTTCTTCCCGCTCTTTTTCGAATCCAGGCTTGCCAAGAAGGGCAAACATGTTTTTCTTGTAACTTTCAACACCAGGCTGGTTAAATGGATTAACACCCAGCAGATAACCACTGATTCCACAAGCAAATTCAAAGAAATAGAATAATTCGCCCAAATAGAACTCATCCTGCTTTGGTACTTTTACCATTAAGTTTGGTACATTTCCGTCTGTATGTGCAAGTATCGTTCCATTCATAGCACTCTTATTAATAAAGTCTACTGTTTTACCTGCCAGATAGTTCAGACCGTCTAAATCTACTGGTTCTTCTTCTAATATAATTTCACACTGAGATTCTTCTACATTAATCACTGTCTCAAATAAATTCCTAGAGCCATCCTGAATAAACTGTCCCATAGAATGCAGATCGGTTGTTAAGTCCACTGAGGCTGGGAAAATACCTTTCTGATCCTTTCCTTCACTTTCGCCGTATAACTGTTTCCACCATTCAGAAACATAGTGAAGGCTTGGCTCATAATTCGCCAGAATCTCAATACCTTTTCCTTTTCTTAATAGAATGTTGCGGACTGCTGCATACTGCAAAGCATCATTTTCTGCAAAATCTGCTTCTAATGCACGTTTTCTACCAGAAGCTGCACCTTCCATTAATTTATCTATATCTGCGCCGCTGACTGCAATCGGAAGCAGGCCTACTGCTGTCAATACAGAATAGCGTCCACCTACGTCATCAGGCACAACGAAGCTTTCATATCCTTCTTCGGTTGCTAGATTCTTTAATGCGCCTCTTGCCTTATCCGTTGTAGCATAGATTCTCTTAGCAGCCGCTTCCTTGCCATACTTTTCTTCGAGCATTTTCTTAAATACACGGAATGCAATGGCTGGTTCTGTTGTTGTACCAGACTTGGAAATCATATTCACTGAGAAATCCCGGTCGCCAATTACATCTTTTAAATGTGTAATATAAGTACTGCTGATGCTGTTGCCTACATAATAGATCTCAGGTGTTTTGCGTACTTCCTTGGATACCATGTTGTAGAAATTATGCCTTAAAAATTCGATGGCAGCTCTCGCACCCAGATAGGAACCACCAATACCAATAACCAGAAGTACTTCGGAGTCTTCCTGAATCTTCTTGGCTGCTGCTTTAATTCTGGCAAATTCTTCTTTGTCATAGTCTACGGGAAGGTCAATCCAGCCAACATAATCATTGCCTGCACCTGTCTTGGACACTAGTTCATCTTTTGCATTTTGAACCAGCTTGCTCATCATTGCCACTTCATCATCTCTGATAAACGGCGCTGCCTTTTTGTAATCAAATGTTACTTTTTGTGCCATCTTTACTCTCTCCTTTGTTATAATAAGTTCTACGATATTACATATTTATATATTACCAAAATTTCTCTATATTATCAAGGAAAAAATTCTTTTATTACTTCGGCAATTACCTTTTCTTGGGCTATGCGTTCAGCTGCTTTTTCGCTGATTTCATATTCTAAATCTTCTGTTTTTGATTTTCTTTTCTTATCCATATCCTTTGAGGCTGCTACCTGCTGACTGGCATTCTTAGCTCGTTCTCCCAGCTCCTGTGCCTGCGTACCCATAAATTCAATTTCAGGCACTTCCTTCTCTGCTCCTCCCACTTGGTTTGCCAGAACATTTTCCAGATAATCTTTGAGGGCTGCCATCAGAAATCGCCGTTTGCTGTCATTGCCGCACTGTAGGTCTACCAGCTCCAGTACCGCTGTTGCCAGCGTTCCCACTAATATATAATAAATCATTTCCCAATTTCCCAGATCATAATACATGGAAGCTGCCACTCCTGCACAGCTTGCCATAATACAAAGCAGCATAAGACGGGCATTTATGGTACGGACACTTTCCAGTCCCATAAAATGATGCTTATACCGGAACATGTTCGTTTCAATAAATGCATTAATATTATTGATACTCCGATTCAGCCGATGATAACTCTTGTACTTGAGCTTCAGAAGTTTTAAAAATGAATGGTCGGTTCGTTCTGGATTCTCTGCAGCTTTTAATAATCTCCTATAGACAAAACTCTCGTATAGCTTCCCTATCGCCCCAATTACACACAATCCAGCAATTAAATAATAAATTCCGCGTTCTTTAACAAATGTTTCTAACATTTTCTTCCCCTTCTTTCCCAGCCTTGTCAGAGGCTGTTTAATCTGAATACCTGTACTTTTCATAATATCTGGTATCTTTTCCTAGTATAACGAATCACTTCTATTTTGAAAAGACAATTCGTTTGACACCATCTGACGGCAGTCGGCCGCATATCAGCCATTTAGATAATTTATGGGGTGTTTCAACAGAATTTTCAATGAAATGTCGAACGATTTTGGAAGAATCTGCTTCTTTTCTTGACTTTTCCGCAGGATAGGCATACTATTATGGAAAGAGCAGACATACCTTATTTTTACAGTACAAAGTGCATGTATTTTAAATGCCCTTTGGTTATAATAGAAACGAATTTACAGGAGGCTTTTATGAAACGAATTGTACTTACAGGCGGAGGAACTGCCGGACATGTAACACCTAATATTGCCCTTTTACCCCGGCTGCAGGAGCTGGGATATGATGTGCATTACATAGGTTCTTATGAGGGAATTGAACGGAAATTGATTGAAGAGCTGGACATTCCTTACTATGGCATTGCATCCGGTAAACTAAGACGATATTTTGATATTAAGAATTTTACAGATCCGTTCCGAGTTATCCATGGATATTCACAAGCAAAGCATTTGATTAAGTCTCTGCAGCCCGATGTTGTATTTTCAAAGGGCGGATTTGTATCTGTTCCAGTAGTCAAGGCAGCTGCCAAATATAAGATTCCGGCAATTATCCATGAATCGGACATGACACCTGGACTTGCTAACCGTCTCAGCATTCCCAACGCCTGGAAGGTCTGCTGTAATTTTCCGGAAACACTGAATTATCTGCCTTCCGAAAAAGCGGCACTGACTGGCTCACCCATTCGTCGTGAGCTGTTAAGCGGTGATAAAATCCGTGCAGTTGACTTCTGTGGTCTTTCATTAAATAAACCGACGATTCTTGTCATCGGCGGCAGTCTCGGCGCTGCATCTGTCAATAAAGCAGTTCGGCAGAATCTGCCGGAATTATTAAAAAAATACCAGATTATTCATCTCTGTGGAAAGGATAAGTTAGATGAAAGTCTGAAAAAAACGAACGGCTATGTACAATATGAATATATCAAAAAAGAACTGGCCGATCTTTTTGCATTGGCCGATCTAGTGATCTCCCGCGCAGGTGCTAACGCGATCTGTGAACTCCTGGCTCTTAGAAAGCCGAATCTTCTTATCCCGCTGTCTGCCAAGGCCAGCCGCGGCGATCAGATTCTCAATGCGAAGTCCTTTGAGAAGCAGGGATTCAGCAAAGTGTTAGATGAAGATACCATGACCGATGAAATGTTCTTGGCCGCGGTAGAAGAAGTCTACGAGAACCGACAGGCTTATGTAAAAACAATGACTCAGAGCGAACAGACGAACTCTGTAGAAAAAGTAATACAGCTAATCGAAGAAGCCTGTGCCGGCAAATAATAACGATTGCTATTTAAAAAAATAATACCATATAAAACAGCAAAGATTCTCCTCTGTCTTATATGGTATTATTTTCATGTTCGACATATTCTTAATTTAGTTCCGAGCAAAACCGTTCCATCTCATCTATTGTTTGTTTATCTGGGCCGGTAAAACCAATCTCACAAAGTTCGCGTCCTACCTTCCCAACATAAACTCTCTGGTACATGCTGACTCCATATATACTAACCCGAACCTCCAGACAGGTATAGGTTTCTCCGCCCAGCTTCTTCTTTCCTGCCTCTGTAATGATCGGTACTCCATACTGCTGTCTATATGACTCTGTTAGATTTGTCTTGATTTCTTCGATTGCTTCTTTCTCACTAAAGCTACCTTTCAGATGTAGAATCATTATGTTGGAACCCGCCGCAAGGTTCTGTACCATACAGTCAAACTCCTCCGTCTTGGCAAATCCTGCCTGACTCTTCGCCTCTTCATTCAGTTCTTCTAACTCTTCCTCTTCAAAAATCCTCCAGGCACTGCTCGGTAAATCTATGGCAAGATTCAGTGATTCATTTTCATAACGGGTTCCCTCCCAGCTGCCGCGTTCAAAGGAACTGAATCCCCCGTCTCTTAAAAATATCAATCCGGCACAAACTGCCACAATCATGATAAGAAAAGCTGCCACAGATATTACAATTGCCGTCTTGCTTTTCTTCTTTGCAGCATTGGGCGTTTCTGCATTATAATCTACATATTCTCCGGTGCTTTTATATTGCTTCCACAGTTTTCCAATTTTATATGTAGCCGGCACCAGACTGAATGCTACAATAATCGCCAGCAATCCTGTTCCCCGCTGGTTTTGTACAAATGAAAGAATAAATGCGCAAGTAAAATATGCAGCATCGATAATGGCAAATACCAAGCTTTTGGTAAAAATCAGTCCCAGCAAAATCACAGCCAGAACTGCACAGTCCAGCAGCCGTTCAGGTTCTTCATACCAATACGTCAGACCTAAGAATACAACCAGATTTAATATCAGAATCCCATAGGCAGTATTCATTTCCCCTTTTAGATTAGACGGAACACACCTCTTATAAAACTGACTTTTAGTCATTTTTATTTCATGAGCAAACGGATCCTGGTCATTTGCCTGATTTTGACCATAACTATAAGAATACTCTGGCTGGTTCTGGTAACCATTCTGCGCAGCAGCATCTGTATTCTGTTCCGGCTGCTGGTTTTCTGTTATCTGTGTAAAATTATTATTTCCGCAGGACGGACAAAACTTTACATTGTCTTGACACTGCCGTCCGCATATCTGACATTGCTGCATTTCACAACTCCTCCTTATAAATTATAACTGTTCTTTTACCTGAGAAGCAATTTTTTCCATTTCCTCTTTACTAATCGTACCTGGAGTCCACTCTATTATTTTCTTTTCATCTGCATATCTTGGAATCAGGTGCAGGTGGAAATGAAATACTGTCTGTCCCGCCGTCTCTCCATTATTCTGCACCAGATTAAAGCCATCTGCCTTAAGCCCCTTTGTCATAGCTTTGGCCATCTTCTTTGCCAGCACCATTACCTTAGCTGCTGTATCATCCTCTATCTCATAGAGATTGGCATAATGCTCCTTAGGCAGAATCAACGCATGGCCTCTGGAAGCCGGGCCTAAGTCCAGTATTACTCGAAATTCTTCATCCTCATATAAAGTTGTGGATGGAATCTCTCCATTGGCAATCTTACAAAAAATACAATCATCCTTCTTCATTTCTTAACCTCCCATTTTTCGGCTGATTTACTTACTTAAATACAAACATCTGGTCTAACAGCCTTAGATTCCTGAATTCACCTCTGGTCGTCATCACTCCAGTCATAAATGCTCTCTGAAATGTCATGCGCCCATATGCAATATCATTCATATTCTGCAAAGAAAGCTTACAACTGACATCAGCCGGGCCCTTGGGACCATAGAAACATTCCATTTCCGTTCCCTTGATCTGGATATATAGGGGCTGGGGCTTTTCCTCAATCTCAAGCAGATATGTGATTTCCATCGGCTCCGGCAGTGGCTGATAAGCCTCCCGGATACGCTGTTCCAGATCCGAAGCAGCCTGTTCTGCACTCTGTTTGCTGAGCATTCCCTTAAACATGCTGGACAACTCTTCTATATCTTCTTTCTGCTTTTTAATATATGTGTCGTCAGCCGCATACTTGGATAACTGTTCGCTTTCCTTGGGTGTCAACTCTATATGATGGGTCTTAAGCACAGATTGCTGCATTGCCCGGTTGCTGGATGGCAGGTTCACTATTTTCTGGGAAATGGTCCGGTATAGATTTTCCGCTTTTTTCTCAATGATCCCAGAATAGTCTTGATTCATCTCAAAATCAATTAGATTATCCACATAACCGCTTAAGCCGTCACAGACCGGCCCGCCTAATACCTCCCAGGCATTTTTCAGTGTTACTTCCCCTTCCTTTTCTCCATATGTGGTTGACATAACAACAGGCTGCATATACAATTCTTGAATCTTCTCCCGATTTCCAAATAGCCAGCAGGCGTCCAAAAACTGCTGCATATAACCACCGATCCCAAACCATTCTACCGTTGTTGCCAGAATGATACCATCCGCTTCCATCATTCCCTGAGGCAGAGTAGTAATGGAATTCTTCTGCTCAAAAAGGTTGATTCGCTCAACTTTAACCCTAAGCTCCTCCAGCACCTCCTGAATCTTATTTACCACATAAATAGTCGGATCATCAATCAGACCGCGGCCACCATAATAAATATTAATTTTCATATTATCATCGTTCCCTTCTATTTAATTGATGTTTTACTGCCATACAAGCCGCCCCAATAATAAATCCTGCTGCAAGTCCGCCTGCATGTGCATAATTATCCACATTTTCTGTTGTAAATCCCTGGTATAGAATCAAAACAATAAATACCATTACCTTTTTTGTTGTAAAATTTTCAAGCCTGCCTTTGTGAATTAGAACCAAACACAGCAATCCCCCTATTACTGCAAAAACTGCTCCAGACGCTCCGGCAGCCACTACATGTTCTCCTATTCTTGTATAGTTCCAAGCAGAAAATAAATTTCCGGCAATTCCTCCGAACAGATATACCAATACAAAAGAAAGTGTGCCCATATAGCGCTCTGTCGTACTTCCTATCGCTGCCAGCATAAGCATATTATTTCCAAGATGCTGCAGGTCAAAATGCAGAAACATGGAAGTTATCAGACGATAATAATCACCTTTTTTCAGACTATCCGGCGTCATAGCGCCGCAGTCATACATATACAAAGTATCAAACGCGGCATTATGCAGAAACATCCACAAAAACACCGCCAGATTGATAAGGAGAAATACTGCAGTTGCATAACACTTATACTTCTTGAATACAAGATCAAATAAATTTTTCATATTACCACTGCCTTCGTAATTCTACACTGAATATGCTTAAGGTTACCATAATTTCCAGCATTTTGCAATATTTTTTAATAATATATCCTCTTTTCCATTCCTATATAGCCTGAAAAGCCTCTTCCAAATCTTCAATAATATCCTCAATATTTTCTGTACCAATCGAAAGACGAATTGTATTTTCCCGAATTCCCTGTTCCTCCAGCTCTTCCTTGGTAGACTGGCTGTGGGTAGTGGTTGCTGGATGAATGACTAAAGATTTTACATCTGCCACATTGGCCAGCAGTGAAAATAATTCCAAATTATCAATAAAATCTTTCGCTTTCTGCGCATCGCCTTTGATCTCAAATGTAAAAATGGAACCTCCGCCGTTAGGAAAATATTTCTTATACAGCCTCTGTTGTTCTGGGTCTGGGTCTACCGACGGATGATGAACTCTCTCTACCTGTGGATGCTGACTTAGATATTCCACTACCTTCAACGCATTTTCCACATGACGTTCCACTCTAAGCGACAGAGTCTCAAGCCCCTGCAGGAAGAAAAATGCGTGCAGTGGTGATAACGTTGCCCCGGTATCACGAAGGAGAATCGCGCGGATCTTCGTAACAAATGCTGCTGCTCCCGCTGCTTTGGTAAAGCTTACACCATGATAACTTGGGTTAGGCTCAACTAACGAAGGGAATCGGCCAGAGGCTTCCCAGTCAAACTTTCCACTGTCCACAATGACTCCGCCAAGAGTGGTCCCATGACCGCCGATAAATTTAGTAGCAGAATGCACCACGATATCAGCACCATATTCTATCGGCCGCACTAAATATGGTGTAGCAAAGGTATTATCCACTACCAGAGGAAGTTTATGTCTATGTGCGATATCTGCCAGTCTTTCTATATCCGCTACTTCCGAGCATGGATTTCCCAATGTTTCCACAAATACTGCCTTGGTATTTTCTTTAATAGCCGCTTCTACTGCCGCATAGTCAAATGGATCAACAAACGTGGCTTCTATTCCATATTCTGGCAGAGTATGAGCCAGCAGGTTAAATGTTCCGCCATATACATTTCTAGCGGATACAATATGTTCTCCAGCATGAGCCAGATTCTGGATCGTATATGTAACCGCCGCCGCTCCTGAAGAAACTGCCAAAGCTGCTACTCCACCCTCCAGAGCTGCAATGCGCTTCTCAAAGGCATCTTCTGTGGGGTTGGTAAGTCTGCCATAGATGTTACCCGCATCTGTCAGACCAAATCTAGCTGCCGCATGGTCACAATTATGGAACACATAAGAAGACGTCTGATAAATCGGAACAGCCCTTGCATCTGTAACTGGATCTGCTGTCTCTTGACCTACATGAAGCTGTAATGTCTCAAATCTGAATTTTCTTTCTGCTCTTGTTTTTTTACTCATAATACACCTCTTTCATATAATTCCTATCTGGTTACAAGGAAATAATAGCACAGATTCCAGATTCTGTCTACTGTATAATTAATATAATCATGCAAATGATTGAAAAAGCAACATTTTTATGGTAATATAATGACATAATAGAAAGCAGGTAAAAGAATGGACAAAACAACTAAAATACAGATAGACAGCAAAAATGAGACGGTTCTGAAAGCAAAGGTAAAGGACAGCATTTTCACGAATTTATTCCGCGACAAGAAGTACCTGCTGCAGCTTTATCAGGCATTACATCCAGAGGATACAGCTACCACAGAAGATGAACTAACTGATGTTACAATTAAAAATGTGTTGATTGATACGTTTTACAATGATCTGGGGTTTATAGTCGGGAACAGACTGCTAATCATGGTAGAGGCACAGTCTACATGGACAGTGAATATTATTTTCCGAGTACTCGTGTATTTGGCACAGGCATACCATCAATATCTAATACGGACAAAACAGAGCTTTCATAAAAGCAGGAAAGTAAGTCTGCCAAAGCCGGAACTGTATGTGATCTATACAGGCAGCAGAAAAGACCGGCCGGAAGAGCTTTCTATGCAGGAAGAATTTTTTGACGGGCAGGAATGCGGCATTGAGGTAAAAGTTAAAATGATTTATGATGGCAGGAAGGGTGATATCATTAATCAGTATGTTAACTTTACCAAAGTTTGCAATGAACAGGTTGCCTTGCATGGAAGAACTAGAAAAGCAGTTTTGGAAACAATCCGAATCTGCAAAGACAATAACGTGCTGAAGGAGTATTTGGAAAGCAGAGAAATGGAGGTTTTTGATATTATGATTACATTATATGATGATGATGAAATATTGAAAATGTATATTGAAAGCGAGAAAGAAGAAGCGGCAGAAAAAGCAACAAAGGAAAAGGCGTTACAAATTGCCCAAAAAATGATAAGTGATGGCCAGCTGCCCCTAGAAAAAATAGCACAGTATTCTGGTTTACCTTTACAGACCATAGAAGAACTTGCTGGAATACAGCTGATATGAGTAACTTTGGTACTACGATTGCACAATATGACGATAATGAACTTTTAAGGCAATATACATTTTGAATATTGTCCTTATCGGATTTATATTTAATATCTAAAATGTGAAATGGAGAAAATGCTGGCTATTGTTAGTCATCCTTTTCTCCATAGAATTAATATTATTATATTTTCAACTCAAGAGTCAGCGTGAAAACATTGTCAGTGCAATTAATGATTACTTCTCCATTATGGCTATGAGTGATTTGTTTAATCTGCATTAGACCAAGGCCATGATTCTCTTTATCTGGTTTGGTAGTAACTAAAGGGGTATCACTTAGTTTCAAATTTTCTTTTACTGTATTGGAAATCTCCAATATTTTGTAAGGCGGGTTAGAGCGAAAATGGATAGAAATACGTCGATTGGTAGGATCCGGTACTTTAATGCATGCTTCAATGGCATTCTGAAACGCATTGGAAAAAAGGGTACACAATTCATAATCACTTAATGCGCCAAATTCGGTTAAGGCTCCATCAACCTCCAATTTAATATTGTATTGCTCCAAACGGTCGTTTTCAAAAGCTATTAGACCATCTACAGAATCCCTGCCTGTTTGATGTTTGCATTTTAATGTTGATACATTCTCGCCCAGAGAATAAAGGTAACTCAGAAGCTCGTCCATTTCGCCTCTTTCAGCATAATAATTGATAAGATTAAAATGCTCTCGAACATTGTGACGAAAAATCCGTGCACTTTTATCTTGGCTTCTTGCCTGTTTAATTTGTTCATGTTCTATTTCTAAATATCCTTTGTTAAAATTACTAATAAGTGAAAAGTGTGATTTTTCATAGTGCAAAAATATTATATATAAAATTTCTGTTATTAAGGCAATACCAAAAAAGAGCAGAAAACATTCTATTGCCTTTGAATGATCATATAAATTATATCCTGAATTTCTTGCAACACTGTATATACTGGCATTAAACAGTGATACAAGAGCAATAAAAACAAAAAACCGCTTATTTCCCTTTATACAATAATCATTTTTTTTATTTCCAATACGACTAATAATGAAACACCATAATATTACAGTAATAATTAGTACTAAACTTCCCGAAAACATAGTATTAGCTGTTTTATTTATAATTTTATATCCACTAAGAATAGTATTCAATGTTAATGATTGCATTGTGCCAACCAGCGTAATACTAAGAAGTGCATAAAAAATATGAATTTTCCGTTTGTTTCTTTCAGATAGGAGAATTACTATTGTTGGAATCAATATCATATACACTGATCTAATAATCGCTTTAGAATTAAACATATTTAATATTATGATACCCACGATTGCAATTATTGAAGGTTTTATATAATTTTTTGGCGATTTATCACTAGTATATGAGATAAAATGAAACACCAGATATGTTTCAAATATATCAGTAACAAGTTCTGTAATATCATAAAGTAATCTCATAATTTTCTCCATTTCATACGCTCACTAAAAAAAATAGTCTCTTACTAAAAAAATATTGATTTTTCTTCGTATATTATATATTATTTTATCATAAAAGAAAAGCCTTTTATAAAGAAAATAAACAGAAAGAAGGGTGATAACGGATATCATAAAAACTTTCGTTCAAAATAATTGCTTAAATATATACTGTAAGCACTTATTTTGAAAACTTTTTTGAGAGAAGAAAGAACGTGAGAATAGCTACATAATGAGATCGGAGAAAGAGAAGTAAAATATTCTTGAGAGGGGAAGAATATTAACTTCCACTCATCCTAAACAAGGATGAGAAGCCTTTATGAACTAATGAGGGGCGTTCATAAAGGCTTTTTCAATGTATCAGAAAGCGAATGCTCTACTTAAAATAATCCACAAACGCCTTCTATATATAATGTTTTACATACTTATTCTTATGTTATGTCTGGTTTCTAACAGATATGTTCATTCAGCTTCTCAAGATAAATGAAACTCACTCCTGCTAAATTGTAGCAATCGCATTCTCTGAGACATTATCCTTTGATAAACTTTAATGGCACCATCTATTTCATCTTTCATCCAGGATTTTTTTATTATCTGGTTCAATCAGACAGCTCTTCACGTGCCTCATACTCTAGTTTCTTTTGTTATATTGGGTGATAGTCTGTAATATTTTGTATTTATATATATTGACTATATCAATTTTTTAATTATTTAAAACTCCCTCTCTGTAAACTATTAAAATATAAAACACTTTCACAGACACATTTTTCTATATGTCATGATCTGCCCCACTTCATTCTGCTTAGTATAATTCAATAAACATAGAACAAAGCGTAATCAAACAAAATCATAATTCGTATACTAGATTTCATATCAACTTCCATATCCATATACTCAAATTCTTTGTTTATCATTCCTTAAACACATAGTCCACTATAAATTATATTAAACGCTCACTCATTATATAATGGCATTCCCTTCTGACCTATTATACTAGTTTTTTTGTTTTTGACATATACGATTCAGCAACTTTTTTGGGTAAATCAAATTTATCCTGTAAAGCTGCAACAATTGTACTGTCTGGAATTTTAATACCACGATAAGCTTTAATGGCTCCATATATTTCACCTTCCACCAAACCTTCTTCCCAGCCAGCCTGATGGGCTTCTTTTATTATCTGGTTATAATCCCTGACAGCTTTTTCACGAGCCTCATATTCCAGTTGCATTTGTTTGTCTTGACTGATGGTCTGTAATCTTTTATATGCACTTCCTATATACTGATTTTTTTCTGCAATCATTTCAAACTCCTCTTTCCGTTCAGAATTGATAAACTTCGCCCATAAAAGGATATCGCCGCTGTCTTCTTTTAATTCTTCCGGCAGCTTGGGGAGTTCTATAATATGAAACTCTACTTTATCTGTATTCAAAGTATTGCGTCTGTCCTCTCTGAGATGAAAGCAGGAATAAAACTCCTCTTCTACAAACAACTTGAAATCCAAAATACATATGCTGACGCATTTTTTCAACACATTATAATCCTCTCCTTCTTCGATTTGCTCTGTATACATCTTTGCAATGTAGAACAAAGAGCGGTCGACCCAAGCTCTAATTTCAGAAAGCTGAATTTCCACGTCGATTTCCGTATTATTATTCATAGATATTCGTACATCCAAAATTCCTTGTTTGTCATTTTTATGTACTTTATGTAAAAATGTGTTAATAATGCGGGTTTCCTTGATATCTGATGGATCTAACTTCAGTATTGCTAAAAGAAAGCCCTTTCTTGCACTTTCGTCTGTCATGATTTCCTTAAATGCAAAATCAATTTTAGGCTTCATCAAAAAATCACTCATTTATAATGTTGTTCCTTTCCTGTAATATTTATACTTGGTGATTACGAACGAATCATTCAACACAACGTGTTTGAACAATGTACATAAAATTATGTTCAAAGATATCTTTATTGGGCTACGTTTGTATATATTTTTACAAGTTCTGATAGAAAATAAAAGTTTTGCATTGCCTAAATATTCATGCTAATTATCTTGTTTTAAAAGGTGTGTTCAGCAGCTTCTTCAGATAAATGAAAACATCTTGCATGGTTGTAGCTGACTGTTCTCGTACTTATCAATATAGTATCCTGTATTAAATTTTATTTTTCTTTACCATTCGGTATATATCAAATCTTTCTACTTTATCATACGCTCCCCCAAAATGCTTATACTCTAATTATACATAAAGAAGTGGGGTATTTCAATAGTAATAGATTAAGTAGATGAAGTATTTTATTATTATACCTATTGTTCCTATTCGTTATATCTAACTATACCTATTGTTCCTATTTATTTTAAATTTAACTATACCTATTGTTCCTATTTACTATAAAATATATAAATTATTATATAACACCACTTTGGAGATGTATTATTTACATATACAATACCCCTTATTATGCCATCTAAAACTATATATTTTTTATCAAGTTTTTTATGTTAGAATTAGAAAACGAACAATGGAACAAGAACAATATCAAAAATTATATCTATTCCATTAAACATATCCATCAATATAGTTCACTCCTTCATTCTTAAAATTGAGCCAAAAAAACAAGCAGTTCTTTGCTTGTTCTTCATTAAATAACCACTAAGGTAATTAATTATTCACATATCACATCATGCCCTCACTTTTTGAAAATGTTTATAACTAATTACCATAGTGGCTTTTTCTATATCTATTAACCTTAACTTACTACTCTTACCCCTGTATCCTCTTTATTATTTCTTTCCAAATAACCAATCCCATATATTATCTAAAATTGTATATGTAACCGTTGATATCCCTCCTTTCTTAAATCCTTTTAATACGCTGTAATACCTCTATTCTATAATTGTACTACCCCCACCACACCCTCTTAAAGTTTCACTACTTCTACTTTTTTCCGAATAACCAACCCCAAAGTGTATCCCATGCTGTATATGTAGAAACCATTTAATTCTCCTCCTTTCTTAAACTAATCATGTTAAGTAATTGCAAAATTCTGATGTTACTGTTAGAGTTTGGACAATATATATAGTGCTAATTAAAAACTTCTTTGTTCAAAGTCTTTGTATATATTATTTCGTCACCTAAAATGCAGCTTTCACAATCACCTAACTAATTCTATAAAAAACTATATAATACAACACAAACATTTTCAATAGCTTTTTAGTAAGTGACGTATTTCTTTAGCAAACGATACATTTTACCATTAAATTTTTACATTTTATGCATTTTTTCACCTTCAGATAAAAACTTTATCATGGTATATACACTGACTCTTTAAAAATCTTTTTATATTCTAAAACAAAAAGCCAAGCAAAATATACCCGGCTTTTTATAAAACACTGCTGAACAATCTATTATTTTCATTATTACAAATAATCTTCATAAGTATAAAATAAAATAGTAGCTGAACTTTAGTTGTACTTATTATATTGATCATATTAATCATCAAAAATATAACTCAGCAGTATTTTTATATAATATTATTAACCATTACTCAGCTATCACTTCCCAATCACATTGATTATTTTTTCTTTCCAAATAACCAATCAAAAAATTCATCCCAAGCTGAATATGTAACCATTACAATTCCTCCTTCTATAAACAATACTGTTAGATAATTGCGAAACTCTGGAAGCCGCATAAAAATTGACCTGAATATTATCCATTTTACAAAATTTTAGTACAACACCTATAAACCTCTTTTATAATCCTATCTAATACATTGGAAATTACATTTGACTTAGTATTTCAATAGTTATCGTTCAATATGACTACATGATAATATTTTCTCTATTTATAAAATCTATCTTTGTATATATTTTGAGATTTGAATTTTTCCCAATATTAGTGTACTACTACAGGATATAGGTCTAACGCTTTATTATTTTTAAAACAAAAAGCCAAGCAAATAAATACCTGACTTTTTGTAAAACACTGCTGAACAATTTAATATTTCCTTATTATAATAGCAACTTTATCTTCGTAAGTATAATAAGAGGTAACTGAACTTTTACACTATTATATAGGAAAATATTATTGCAGCTGTATTTTTCATATATAATTAACCTTTAATCTACTATCACTTCCCCATCAATTTAGTTATTTGTCTTTCTTTCCAAATAACCAATCCCATAAATCATCCCATGCTGTATATGTTACCATTTTTATCCCTCCTTTCTTACATTCAAAAACAAAATGCTTTTCTTTTACAACAAAATAATATATAATATTCTAAAAGGTTTCAACATCTTTTTAGTGAACAGTATAAATTTCAATCAAACGTTAATATGGAGATAGTTATGAAGTTAATATTTGACATGTTAGAACTTGCCATTGATATATTTGAAGTATTTCTTGTATTCCATTATTTATTAAAATTTGAAGTGAAACCGAATAAATACTTTATATTACCTACTATAATTGCTGAAGTCGGAATTATTTTTCTTAATTTATTTAATTTAAAAGATATTATTAGGTCATTATATATGATATTTGTTCCAACAATTATCAATATTTTTTCTGAAAAAGAAAGAAAAAACTCCCACAGTTTTTATGTACTATTTAGTACATTATTAATTGGAACTACTCAATCATTGATCTTAAATACAATTCGTATTGGAAGCAAGATATTATACAAAGACCTTAGTAAGATTTTTTTAGGATATTTTGTATTGTTCATTACTTTATTTTTATGGTATATAATAACAACTCAAATCACAAAAAACTATTACGGCCTCTCATATCACAGACACACATGCTTTTTTATTTTTGTTTCGCTAACGGCATTATTTAATTCAAGTGTTTATAGTGTATTTATATATTGTGTAAAGAACTTTGGTCTTAAATTGTACAAACATGCAAGGCTAGTTGAATGGTTCCTCTTTTTCTTCGGCCTAGCTCTGATTGCAGAAATCATATATATAATATATTTATACTATGAAAAAACTCATTATTCTGTAGTCAGCTCCTTTGCGCAAAAGTATTTAGATATAGAAAAAGAACATTTTGAAGAATATCAGCAAAAAGTCGATGATACACGCCATTTCCGGCATGATATTGAGAATCACCTGTCGATTATGAATCACCATGCCCAGGTAGGAGAAATCACACTACTTACTAACTATCTGCAGAAACTTAGTGCAACATTTTCAAACTTAACATTCAAATACCGGACAGCAAACGAAACCATCAACGGAATTTTGAACAAAGCTGACCATACTCTAAAAGAAAACAATATCAACTTGTCCATTGAAGGAAAATTGGACGATTTTAAAGTAATTAATGATTTTGACTTGTGTACAATTGTCTCCAACGCCCTATACAACTCCATTGAAGCCTGTATGAAGGTTCCAGAAACTCTCGAACGTTGGATTAAAATCCGTTTTCGTACACAGGGAATAATGTACTTCATATGTTTCTCCAACCCAGTTGCAGAAGACATCTCCCTAGTTGAAGGCAGGCCAATGAGTACAAAAGCTGATCAAAAAAACCATGGATTTGGGCTGATCCAAATTGAACACATTGTCAGCCTCTATAAAGGTGAATTGCAATTCAACTGTGAAAACAATATTTTTGAACTTACAGTACTACTCAAAAAAGAAACGGAGGGGAATACAATTGATAGGAATTTGTGATGACAGCACCGAAGCATGCCGCATTTTAAGAGAGAAACTATTAAACAGCCCTTTTGCAGAGGAAAATCCAGAAATTCTGGAATACCATAATACAAATGAGCTTAGCAAAGACAAACGCGCCCAAAATCTGGAAATATTGTTCCTAGATATTGAAATGCCTGGCATATCTGGAATAGACTTTATGTTAAAATACCATAAATTCTACCGGGATACGCGTATCATTCTTCTAACTGCATATGAAAAATACCTCTATGAAGGTTACAAGGTTCCTGCCTATCGTTATATCAAAAAACCTATTACCAATCAGCAGCTGATTGATTTATACCATTCAATCGAACACGATCAAATACTCAGACAGAGAATCCCCATACGTTCAGAAGGCGTTACAGCCTCTGTAAAAGTCGGGGATATTATGTATGTTCATGTTTCCAATAATTATTCTTACATAGTTACAACCAGAAAAACACTTTCCAGTTATCTAAGTTTAAAGACATTAATCTCCATGCTGCCTAAAGAATACTTTATTCAGCCGAATCAATCCTTCCTGGTCAACATGAAATATATCCGTGACCTGATACGAAAACACAATAAAATCATTATGAGTGATGACTATTCTATTTATATTTCCCAACGCAATGTAAAACAAACGGTGAAGTCATTTACCGACTTTGTACTTCAATAGATAACTGTCAGATTACATTTGAAAAATCCATGTATTTTCCTGTCAAATCCTGTCTCCTGCCTTGACGAAAATACTAGAAAATGTTAAAATTAATCTCATGTACAATATCGTACACGTGTTTAATTTAAAAGGAGGATGAAGAAATGAGCAATATGTTAGAAATCCGCTGGCATGGCCGCGGCGGTCAGGGGGCCAAGACTGCTTCTCTGTTACTGGCTGAGGCTGCATTTGATACTGGAAAATACGTTCAGGGTTTTCCTGAGTATGGACCGGAGCGTATGGGTGCGCCGATTACTGCCTACAACAGAATCAGTGATGATCCCATTACTGTACATTCCAATATCTACGAACCAGATTATGTGGTTATTGTTGACGATACTTTAATTGATGTCGTAGATGTTGCTGCAGGTGCAAAAGAGACCGGAGCTATTATTATCAACTCCGACAAAGGACCAGAAGCATTTAAGGATAAGTTAAAGGATTATAAAGGTAAAATCTATACAATTGATGCAAGAAAGATTTCTATGGAGACATTGGGTAGATATTTCCCAAATACGCCTATGCTTGCTGCTATTGTTAAGGTTGCTAACATTTTGGATGATGAGACTTTCATCAATGCAATGGATAAGTCTTTCAACCATAAATTCAAGACAAAACCAGCAGTTATCGCTCCGAATATGGAGGCTGTTAAACTTGCATTAAAGGAGGTTAAAGGATAATGGCAGTTGATAAGGAAAAATGGATTGTTGACCCGCAGACACCCTGGCAGCAGACCACACTGGGTGGTATTATCCCAACAGGCGGTAATGCAAAATATTACATAACAGGCGGCTGGAGAGCTAACAGACCTGTATTTGATGCTGAAAAATGCAAGGACTGCAGATTATGTTTTCCTGTATGTCCGGATTCTTCCATCGTATTAAAAGACGGTAAGATGGCAGGGATCGATTATGACCACTGTAAGGGCTGCGGCGTATGCTGCGAAGTATGTCCGTTCGGTGCTCTTGAATACGTAGAAGGAGGTCAGGAAGAATAATGGCTAAGAAGGATAAATTATCAGGCAACGAGGCCGTTGCAATCGCAATGCGCCAGATTAATCCGGGTGTTGTGGCAGCATTCCCGATTACACCTTCCACAGAAGTGCCACAGTATTTTGCAAGCTTTGTAAATGATGGTTTGGTTGATACAGAATTCGTTCCTGTTGAGTCTGAACATTCTGCTATGTCTGCTTCCATCGCAGCTTCCGCAGCTGGTGCCCGTGCTATGACAGCAACATCCTCCAATGGTCTGGCACTTATGTATGAAATGCTTTATATTGCAGCTTCCAGCCGGACTCCGGTTATAATGAGCTGTGTAAACAGAACTGTATCTGGTCCTTTAAATATTCACAACGATCACTCTGATTCTATGGGTGCAAGAGACTCAGGCTGGATTCAGGTATACGGCGAGAACAATCAGGAAGCGTATGACAACTTTATTATTGGTACAAAAGTTGCAGAAGATCCTGATGTTATGCTGCCATTTATGAACTGCTACGATGGTTTCATCACTTCCCATTCCGTTGAAAATATTGAACTGATGGAAGATCAGGAAGTAAAAGATTTTGTTGGTGAATTCAATCCTGAATATGCACTGCTGAAAAGCCCGTCCGCTTATGGACCGTTAGCTCTTCAGGGATACCACTATGAGACCAAGCGCCAGCAGGCAGAAGGCATGAAGAACGCCAAAGAGGCAATCCTCAAATATTCTGCAGAATTTGAAAAACTCACTGGCAGAAAATATGGTTTATATGAAGAATATAAATTAGATGATGCGGAAATCGCCATTGTTATTATTGGTTCCACTGCTGGTACAGCCAAGTATACGGTTGATCAGCTGAGGGAAAAAGGCATTAAGGCTGGTTTATTAAAGATCCGTGTATTCCGTCCTTTCCCGAAAGAGGAAATCGCCGAAGTCCTCAAGCATGTCAAAGCTGTTGCTGTTCTTGATAAAACCTGCAGCTTAAATGATGCCGGTGCTCCTCTGTTCCTGGAAGTTAGAAGTGCTTTATACGATCTGGAAACAAGGCCGATGCTCATAAATTACATCTATGGACTGGGCGGCCGCGACGTTAAGACCAGTGACATCGAATCTGTTTATAATGACTTAGCTGAAATCGTTAAAGCTGGCAAGACAGATAATGTATATCGTTATCTTGGTCTTGCAGAAGAATAGGAGGTACCGAAATGGCTTATAATTTAAAAGAAGTGTCCAAAAAGCCTGAGCGTTTAACGGGTGGACATAGAATGTGTGCCGGCTGTGGTGCTCCAGTGGTAGTCCGCGCGGTACTCAGAGCATTAAAAGAGGAAGACAAAGCAGTTATCACATCTGCTACCGGATGTCTGGAAGTATCTACTTATACTTATCCATACACCGCATGGGAAGATTCTTTCTTCCATTCTGCATTTGAAAATGCAGGAGCCAATGCAGCTGGTATTGAAGCCGCTTACCGCAATTTGGTAAAGACTGGCAAAATAGATGATACTTACAAATTTATCGCTTTCGGTGGTGACGGCGGTACTTATGATATTGGTCTGCAGGCTTTATCGGGTGCGATGGAGCGCGGTCATGATATGGTTTATGTTGCATACGATAACGGCGCATACATGAATACAGGTATTCAGCGTTCTTCTGCTACTCCGAGATATGCAGATACCACTACTTCTCCAGCCGGAAAGGTAATTCCGGGCAAACAGCAGGGTCGTAAAGAGCTAACTAAAGTTATGGTTGCTCATAATATTCCCTATGTTGCACAGACTGCACCATTCAAGAACTTTAAGGATCTGCACGAAAAATCTGAAAAAGCCATCTATACTCCTGGCGCTGCTTTCTTGAATGTTCTGGCTCCCTGCCCACGTGGTTGGAGATATGATACACCGAAGTTAATGGAGATTATTGAACTTGCTGTAGATTCCTGCTTCTGGCCATTATATGAAGTCGTAGACGGAAAATATCATATTACCTACGAACCAAAAAATAAACGACCAGTTACAGACTGGATTGAAGCACAGGGAAGATTTAAACATATTCTTAAGAATGAAGAAGCAATTAAGACCATTCAGGCAGACGTTGATCGCCAGTGGGAAGAACTGCAGGCTCTTGCTGCAATGAATAAATAATTCAGCAATAAGCCACATAAATGATTTAGATAATAAAACAACAGCCGCAAAACAGATTCAACATGTTTTGCGGCTGTCTTAATATTTATGTAACCCCTATACCCTAATCACTAACTTACTTGATCTTATTAGTAAAATCCACCTTCTCTGCGAAGTTTGAACTTATGTACAGATTCTCTTAATGCTTGGGCCTGTGTCTGTAGCTCATTAGCAGATGTAGCGGATTCCTCTGCTGTAGCTGCATTTGTCTGAACCACTTCCGAAATCTGTTCCATTCCCTGCCGTACCTGTCTCAGTGCCTGCGACTGTTGTACGGCAGAATCTGCTATACGCTCCACCATCTCCAAAGAACTGCCTGAACGGGAAACAACTGTTTCAAGCGCCTTTGTTGTTTCATTTGTTAATTCTGTACCATGCTGTACCAGCTTAATTGAATTCTCTATCAGCTCTGTAATATCCTGCGCTGATGAAGAGCTCTTGTTTGCCAGCTCTCTGATCTCATCTGCCACGACCGCAAAGCCTTTTCCTGCTTCTCCTGCATGTGCGGCCTCTACAGCTGCATTTAATGCCAGAAGATTTGTCTGGAATGAGATATCTTCAATTGTTTTAATAATTCCACCAATCTGACTGGACGCAGTGGAAATATTCATCATTGCAGTGGTCAGATCTCCCATCTTCTCATTACACAGAGTCAGCTGCGTAGCTGCATCCTGTGAACAATTCCGTGCATTTTCTGCTTCCTCTGAAGTACGATCTACTTGGCCGGATATCTCCTGAATGCTGGCTGATAATTCCTGTACCGCAGAAGCCTGTCTTACTGCGCCATTGGATAACGTCTGCGCTCCATCTGCCATTCTTTCTGCCTCTTCCGTTACCTGACCGGCTGTCTGTTTGATCTGGAAAAGTGACGAATTAAGTCCTTCCAATATCTGCTGTAACGCATTCTTAATTGGCAGGAATTCACCACGATAATCAATATTAATAGTTAAATCCATATTTCCTTGTGCCATCTGATCTAGTTTGGAGTCGATGTCACTAATATATTTCTTCAGCTCACGCTTTGTTTCATGAATAGAAGCTACCAGCATTCCAATTTCGGATGTATCCGGCTCTAGTGCAAAATTTGCCGAAAGATTGCCCTGTGAGATCTCTTTCATCTGATCTCGGACAGCTATAACGGGACGCAGAACCTTTCTTCTCGTTACCAGCATACTAATCAACTGGATAATTCCAACCATAACAAACGCTACGATCATAGTCCAGCGGATACCATCCGCTTTTTTACTCAATGTGTTTATCTTTTCCTGCGTTCTTGTGTCCAAAGCATTTAGAAACTGCTCTTTTAAGGAGTTAATCTTGGCAATGGATGTGCTGTAATCCTTACCGTATACATAATCAATGGCTTTCTGCTTCTTATTTGCTTTTACCTCTTTCATTGCATTTTCCTCAAGAGGTACCAGCTTATTCGAAAGAGCATACATATCATCTACCATTTTCTGCTCTTCGCTGGTAATACCAATGTCCTGCATAGCCTTAACGCCTTCATCGCGGTTTTTTAGATTATTGACCTCGTTCCAGTAATTGTCATAATGTTCCTGTTCTCCTGTGGCGGCAAACGCGCGCACTTCATTTGTAAGATATGCCGAACCATTCATAAAGCGATTGGCATTATAAGTCAGGTCATACCGCTCATCATTGGCCTTCTCCAACTGACTGCTGATACCGCTGTATGAAAACAGCGAATATACCAGGAATAATAGTGCAAGAATTGAAACACCATTTAAAATAAGGGTTAACACTGATTGATTCATTGCCTTTTTCATCTGACCACTCCTCTTAATTAGTTACCTTTATTTTATTAAAAATCACAGAAAATTTCAACACTTTATTTGTAATTTTATTGCATTTTTCTTACACTTCCAAAACTTTCTGTACTTTTTTGGAATATACTGGAAACTTTTGTCGAATTATATATGGTTCTTTATATTAATTCCCAGATAGTTCCTTCTCGAGTATCTTTAATTGCCACTCCTTTAGCTGATAATTCTTCCCGAATCGCATCTGCCCTTGCAAAATCCTTATCTTTTTTTGCTGCCTTACGTTCTTCAATTTTTTCCATGATGTATGTTTCCAGCTGAGTATCTACTTTTCTGCCCGTCTGCTCCCCTTCTAACAAGTTTAAAGATAATACATTATCAAATTCCTTCAGCAATCTAAGCTTTGTTGTATCATTACAAGACTCCTTTAGCAGATCATAAAGCACAGTAATCCCCATAGATGTATTAAGATCACTTCCCAAGGCGTCGCTGAACTTTCTATGGTAGTCCTCCATGAACTTTTCGTCAGCTTCTCCATCCTCTTCCATTTGACCGATTTTTACAATCAATTTTTTATAGGCCGCTGCTACATTATCCAGAATAGCAAAATCAAATTCTAAAGGCTTTCTATAATGTGACTGTAGACAGAACATTCTATATACCAGCGGATTGTAGCCTTTTTCTTCCAGTAATGATACTGTCAGAAATTCTCCTGAAGATTTGCTCATTTTTCCCTGCTTATCGTTCAAATGCTGAATATGGAACCAATAATTACACCATTTGTGGCCTACATAAGCCTCACTTTGTGCAATCTCATTGGTATGATGCGGAAAGATATTATCAACTCCTCCGCAGTGAATATCCAAATTCTCTCCCAAATGTTTCATACTGATGCTGGAACACTCAATATGCCAGCCTGGATACCCAACTCCCCATGGACTATCCCATTTCAGTTCCTGAGAATCAAACTTTGATTTCGTAAACCATAATACAAAGTCACTTTTATTTCTTTTATTAATGTCCTCATCAACATCATCACGGACTCCAACAAATAACTCCTCCTGGCTATGATTGGACAACGCAAAATAATCCTTTGCTTTCGATGTATCAAAATAAATATTTTCACCTGCTGCATAGGCATATCCATTTTCTAAAAGTACCTCTATCATATGAATAAATTCATCGATACAATTGGTTGCCGGCTCTACAATGTCGGGGGTTTTGATATTTAATTTTGCACAGTCTGCAAAAAAAGCATCCGTATAGAACTTGGCAATCTCAAGTACCGTCTTTTTCTCCCGTCTGGCTCCCTTAAGCATCTTGTCTTCTCCTGTATCTGCGTCACTGGACAGATGTCCTACATCTGTAATATTCATAACACGCTTTACATCGTACCCTGCGTAACGCAGATACTTCTCCAATACATCCTCCATAATGTAACTTCTCAAGTTTCCTATATGCGCATAGTGGTAGACAGTCGGGCCGCAGGTATACATTTTTACCTTTCCCTCTTCATTTGGAATAAATGGTTCTACCTTTCTTGTTAGTGTGTTATAAATATTTAACTTGCTTTCCATAATATTAACTCCTCTCAGCACACTCGTTTGATGTCTGGTTGACTCATGTTTTTAATTATATCTATCTATAATATATTACAAATCAATCATATCACAGGATTTTCTATATAATCCTTCCATTCGATCATTCTCTACCTGGTAGGGGCAATTTGCTAATTTTCCAGCATTAGCCATCATCTCCCTCACAGCTTCCTGTAAAAAACTTTCTTCTATCTCTACTGTTCCAACTGCTTTACTAATGAACTGATGCAGGTCTCTTACTGAATCCATACCAATCTTATGCAAAACTGCTGCCTGATCTGCTTCCTCTACATGCTCCAAATAAGCCGCCTGAAAGATTCCTACTGCTTTGCCATGCGGAATATTCTTCTCATAAGTCAGTTTATAGCTCATTCCATGCGGCAATGACGTTCCAGTATGGCTGATTGCCATTCCTGCCATAGAAGAAGCACACATTAGATTCTGAAAATCCAGCTCCGTTCCTTCTCTTTTTCCCAGCAGCACTTCTTTGCTTCTTGCCCATACCTCCATTCCGTAACTGCACAGCATCCGACTGTATTCTGTAGCATTGGCGTTGCAATAACTTTCTATAAAATGCCCCAATGCGTCCACAGCTGTATTAGCTATCATATTCTTACTGGCCGTTCTTAAATATTTTCCATCAATCAACGCCAGCTCCGGAAATATTCTGTGTGGCAGACTGGCCTTGGTATGCTTTTCGTGTATCGTCAAAATTGCATATGGCGTTACCTCAGAACCAGTTCCGCATGTGGTAGGAACAGCTATTACCGGAAGCGCTTCGGCTTTCTCCCTGCTATATAAAAGATCCGCATCTCTATCCTTATTTTTCATCATCAACGCAATTGCTTTGGCAGCGTCCAGAGGTGATCCTCCTCCGATACCAATCACATAATCTGCTTTTTTCTGCAGTCCGTACTCTCTCGCTTTCATCACTGTCTCAATCGATGGATTCTCTTCTATTTGATTATAAACAGCATAAGCTCTGTCCTGGCTTTCCAAAGCCTGCTCCACATCGGATAATGCTCCATTGATTCTGGACGAGTTCTTTCCCGTAACCAATAGTGCCTTTTTTCCAAATGCAGCCAATTCTTCTATATGATTATGCACACAATCCTTCTCATAAAAGGTTTTTACTGGCATATAAAAATGCATATTTATCATCACCCTTTCTCGAATTATAAACCGTCTTTCTTCATTTTTCTCTATACGAGTGTAACATATTTCCAAAATAAAGTCTATCAGATTGTAGCGTTCCTAAGCGGAATAACAAAATATTTCTTAAATATCTGTAAATTAATTGTACTTTTTGATAAATCATGGTATACTTTATAAAAAGAACAGGAGGTATTTATATGGATATTACTTCATTATCACCCGCTTTAAGTCAGGCAGATTTACAAATGTCAATCGGCTATGAACTGCTGGCAAATGTTAAGGAATTGGCCGAAGTTCAAGCAGATGCCATTACTGAACTAATGGCTGCCATACCGGGACTTGGGGAAAATATTGACATTTCTGTTTAATACGACTGCACTGACGGACACTAAGGTCCGTCGGTCGTCTTTGGAGGAACCACATGACAAAATCATTCAAAAATAAACTAAAATCAGCGCTTTGTATCACTGCTGTCACTACGCTTGGATTACATTGTATTAATCAACTGATTTTCTCCCTCTCTGTTAGGAAAAATCGCCTGAACAGCGGTTCCGGCAGCTTTTACAAATGGCGCTTCGGGAACATTTATTACAAAAAGCAGGGACAAGGCACACCTTTACTATTGATCCATGACTTAAATCCTGCAGCCTCCGCCTATGAATGGAATCGAACTGTAAGAAAACTTGCTGAGAACCATACCGTTTATACGATAGATTTAATCGGCTGTGGTCGTTCAGATAAACCCAAGTTTACTTACACCAATTATCTGTATGTCCAGATGATCTCTGACTTTATCAATCATGTGATTGGTCACAAAACAGATGTTGCTGTAACTGGATTATCCTCTACGTTTGTGATCATGGCCTGTAATGCACGACCAGAATTATTTGGCCGGATTCTACTGATTAACCCGGTGAAACTTTCCAATCTGCACAAGATACCTAACAAACGAACCAAATCATTAAAATTTTTGCTGGAAGCACCTATTATTGGTACATTAATCTATAATATGTGTACAAGCAGCCATAAAATTAAACAGCTATTTTATGGTATCTATTTCTCCAACAGAAGAAAATGTTCATCCAAGAATATTGCTGCTTATCATGAAGCTGCACACTTGGGTAAATCCAATGCTAAGTTCCTCTTTTCCAGCTTAAGAGGCCGGTTTGTTAATATTAATATTGCACATGCTATTAAACAGATTAATAATACCATAATCCTTATATGCGGAACAGATGTAAAACATGTAGAAGAAATTATGAATGAATATACAGAGCTGAATCCTTCTATTGAGAAAGATATTATTCCAAACACTGCATATTTACCGCAATTAGAAGATCCTGCTGCTGTAGTTTCCCAGATTAATATTTATCTACAATCATAAACAGAACTAAGATTCCATTTAGTTTCAGATCACCAAGAATTGATTTGGGCTAAATGGAATTTTTACTAAATAAATGTATATACAACTTGTCCCAGCCTGATTTCATCTCCAACTTTCAGATTTGCCTTTTCATTTGTATTTAATAGATTGCCATTTACAATCGTTCCATTCGTCGAATTCAAATCAGTAATATAATACTCCCCCTCTTCTAAGTCCAGCTTACAATGGATTCTGCTGACTGTCTCATGTCTGACCACACCATCTACTGCCCCCTCTAATTTACCCACAATAAACGGATAGAGTTCTATTACAAAATCCTGATATTGATTTTCAGATGCTTTTAAGGTTCTATAACTAGTAACTTGTGCATTCTGGAAAAATGTCGTCTCACCATATACAACACTCGTACTTATAATATTTTTTGTTAGTTCTTCCGCATTTTTTTCTATTTCAAAATTTTCTTCCTCTACTAGAGGATTCGTAATATTTTCTGTTTTTGATTCCTTGTACTTTATTTTTATTTCTTTGTTTTCCTCTTCAAAGAAAAAATCCTCTGGCTCCTCAGTTTCTGCATATTTTAACTTATATAGGTAATATCCTGCTGCAATGCAAGCTAATACCGCCGCTGCTAATACTTTTTCCGTAATCTCCTTGTAAAAACCCAAGGCAACTGCAATTCCAGCTGCAAGAATCATAAGAATCAAAATACCTATCACAATTACTGGTACACTCTTTAGATCAACTAATTTTTTTTCATCTGCTCCTTTACTCTCTTCTTCCATCTCGAATTCAATTTCACTCTGTATATCCTGCTGCTCCTTATCATTATAAACCGGCTTCTGCACTTCTATCTTTTGAATACTTTGTCCTCTTTCCTCAAATACCTCCTGAAAAATCTGCATAAAAGAACAATTATCTTCCCCGGACTTTTTATAACACTCATATGCTGCTGCAACTGCTTTCTCATCTGAATAATCAATACATTCCAACAAAAACTCCATCAGCCGATGCAACGTATGGCTTTCTTCTTGTTCTTCAGGAATTAAGCAAAAATAATATTCCATTTTTTCTATATCTACATAGATCATTTCTGGATTCGTAATCAAATACTTTGTAGACAGCAGAAAATCTTCCATTTTCAAAATCACCTGCTGCACACTCCAGAGCAATGTTTTTAATTCCTCATAATTCATTTTTTTCTTTTCATAAATACGCAGAAGCGGCTGCTTAGATGTAATTTCATACAATAATTTTATCTTTCCGTCAACCTTATTTAGCTGATGAGATAAAATACCTGGAATTTGGTTATTCAAAATCATCTGCATCTCATAATGATTCTCATTTACATTCCCACAACAAACCAAATATGTATGATTCATATTCCGTTCATAGCTCAGTGTAATCCCCTGCTCCATGTTCTACCCTCTCCTTTCCTACCCACTTACCTTTTATTTCAGACTTTCCCATGCTCTTTTTAAACGTATGATCTGAACTGGATTTTTAAAAGAAACACTCTTTCTGGCCCAAACATCCTCAGAATTATAATCTGGCAGAAATCCTATAGGTACTGTCATCATTGCTCCTTGAATCTGAACAATTACATTATGATCTTTTACTTCCATAGCAATCTGCGGTTTTCCCATTGAAATCAACCTTCCTTCTATCGAATTTTGATACTTTATCTGCATGTTCTGCTTCATGTTGTTTGTATCCTTTCGATTTAAAGTTGTTCCATAGATAGCAGTCTCATATGCTGCTTCCTGAATTACAGCCCTATTATGCATATAAAAAGCAGTATATAGTATAAACAAAACTGTAAAAATCACAATCGGAACGATCAACGCTGCCTCAATAGTTAAACTGCCCTTCACATACTCCGGTCTGTGTTTTATAGAAACGCCATCCCGGTATATGCTGCCAGCAGAAAAGGCACAAACGGAATCTCTGTCTTTTTTCCTGCTTTCTTTATTATAATCAGTAAGACACTCCACACTGCAGCCAGAAGTAAAGCCGAAAAAAGCAAAGTAATATTTCCATAAAATCCTATATAAATTCCTGTTACACATAATAATCCTCCATCTCCCATCCCAATTCCCCCATTGGTTAACTTACTAACCAACAGAAGAATTCCTCCTATTGCGATTCCTCCTGCCAGGGATAATAAACTTACTGGCTGAACATAAACATATACGCCGATCCCAACTAATGCAAATAATAATAAAAGCTTAACTGACACCTGTCTCTTTCGAATATCCAGCCAGCTACTTACTGCCAACAGCATCTCTAGTAAAATTCTTATTAGCCACTGCTCCATTTGTTACCCCTTTCATATTAAGTTTACATAATTTTTATACTGCAGCCATCACTATATATTTCTCTGTGATACTAGTTATAACAGCGTGTACACGCGCCTCTGCCCGACACCTTTGATCTGGCTATCTGACGTACTGAACGTTTTAATCCACTGCAGCTGATGGTAATATGGTATCGGTCGCCTTCACTTGTAACATAAATTCTATTTCCAACAACACCTTTCTTTGCACACTTTTCACAATGCTTATATTTACCTCCATTGTCATTTCTGGAGTCATCCAATTCTTGTGTATCAATTAGACGGATCTTTAACCTTAAGTGGGTGCATTCGGCCGTTCGGTGATAGACGGTTCCGCTATCCGTTATATAAACTATTTCTTCAGCATTATCTCCTCGTGATTTTCCCGATATTCCTGTCCATGCCCTTATTCTACAGCGCTGTGTGATCGGAAAAGCAGCCTGAATTCCAAATGCATATGGCAATTTCACTTTGTAGCTTACAACCATATCGACCATATCATCCCTTACCGTTGACCATACAAACTGCAAACCATTACTGCCGCCCTGCAGACAATGATTTTGCTCTATTTCTTCTTTTGCATATTCTAATACCTTCTGTCTAGCTGTTACCATACCAAGAACATTCAACCCTGCCTGTCCTCCAGGTACAGCTGTTCCCTCCTCACCCTGAAGCAGCGGCATTGTCTCTGATACTTCACGAGCTGCTTGATAAAGGCTTCCCTGAATCTCTCCATGCAGAGAAAATATCTGAATAAAAAATAACAGACAAAAACATAAAAACACAAAGATCGGCAGCACCAATGCGGCTTCGATTGTCAGACTTCCACGCTGATTCTGTAAGGTGCATAAGGCTGCCCTCCCTAGGAAATTCCGTGTATCCATTGCTGCGGCCAATGAACGTGCATGTAAGTAATCTGGAAGAGAGCTGTATTTTTTACTTTTATAGAAATTCGTATAGTAACACCTTTTCCATAGGAAGAGCACCCTGATTCACCTCCTTTTTTCCTTTTATCACCATTGATTATATCCATATTTTCTAGTGATTTTTATTCTTTTGCTGCCTATCCCACTATATCCATTCAGAATCGGCAACGTCAGAAAGAAAGCTTCTGCATTCATTTCTATAGTAGTTTCTATCATAGCTGCCATATGATCCATTTTCAGATTATAATTCTCTGTTGTATGCTGTAGCTGTATTTCGATCAGATCCATTGCCCGCATAGTGATCTCTTCCTGATTGGCCATTAATAACAGCATTCTAAGATATCCCTCATAATCCACTCCATTGTTGTCACCCATACTGCCAGCATCTTTAGACACTAATTCCCCAATATTAGCAAGGCTGGTTTTCCAATTTCCTGCATTTTTATATAAAGCTACTTTTTCACCAGCTAGTAGAATTCTGACATCCATTACACTTTCTGCATATGCCCATGCCAGCAATATTGCATATTTAGTAGCTTCGATCAACGGTGGAAGACATGTATAACCCACCAACAGAGCTGCAGCAGAATATGCCTCAGCAACTTTTCCGGCATCTGTCAAAAGATAAACAAAGTTTGCTCCTTCGCGGATCAGCAGCAGCCGATTGATGACTCCTTTTAAATTATCCACGTCATGATCTTTACCAATGATAAGATATTCTAGCTGATACTGTAGATTTCCTTCTGTTACTTTATCTTTTGACGCTGCATGAGCAAATTTTTTCATCAAATAACACTGGAAAAGTATATCTGCTGTTACTCCCTCTTCATATTGTTCCAAGCCGTCTCCATGATTCAGCCGCCTTTTAGACGGAAGTTCTGCTGTGTTAATACTTTTTTGCGATACCTTAGAAGTATCTGAATACATTAATTCCAAAATTCCCATAGAGCGAATCGATTCTACTTCTGCTGCTGGATTCTTCTGATTCTTTGCCTCTTCCGCTTCCTGTGATTTTTCCTGGTCCGCTTTTCCTTTCTCCTCTTCCAGAGAAAGCAAAGAGCTCTTTGTCTCTTGTTCCTTAGAAGTAAAGGCATTACTTTCATTCAGGTTATTCATTGCCCATTCATAATCTTCTGTCAATGCTTCTATCAGATCCAGTCCTATACTAGAGCGCATATAATCAATTGCCTGGCTGCGGAATACCTTCCCTCTGTCATCTGTGGCAAGTGCGATTTTCCCCAGAGATACATTTTGAGGATTTACCTGATAAAAATCAGTAAACTTTAGTCCCAGTTCTCGGTTTGGATGTAATGTATAATCCATATACTCTTCCATCCTTCCTTCTATTCCCATTCTGCTGATACCAGAACCCCCAAACGCCCCATCAAAGAAAAACAAATCATAATTTTCCAGCAATTCTCTCTGATATCCTGCCAAAAACGATTCCATAGACGAATCGACAGCTGTTTCTGTCAACATTCTGACAGATTGTATTCTTGCCGATTCCGCCGTTGTCAATATCAGCGCCGTTACTATTGTAAAGATCAATGTTAAATATACGGTAATCACTCCACTGGTTCTCATAGTTTTATATACTCCTTTCCGTTTTGGCATTCTTAGGTAATTGCGAAAGTCTGAATAATAGCAACGATTTTCGCGATTGCCTATTGGCATCCAGATACCTTTACACAACCTAATATTTTATCCACACTACATATTACTTCTGCTATTCAGTGTAAAGGTATCCCAGATAACCAAATTTTACACCGTATTCGCTTTGTTCCTTACCTTGGATAGAAGTGAATTAATAAGGGTTGTTAATTGATTCTTAAAGATCAGTACCAGACCGATGAGAACTACGATAATCAGAATGACTTCAATGACACCCATACCATCTTCTTCCATTAAAAATTGTTTCATAAGCTTCATAGATGACCACCTCCTTTCTAAAATGATAGGAACGCTGGAATAATCAATACGGCCATAACAATCACCAACATTAGGATCATAGGAAATAAAAGCTTAGTTCCTGCTTCTTCTCCAAAACGCTTTGCTATATTCTTACGCTCTTCAAACGCCTGTCCAACTTCATAACTAAGCATCTCGGCCATACCTTTCGAACCTTTTTTAAGATTCTGCAAAAGAAGAGAACAAAGCTTCATATAACAAGGAATCTGGCATCTCTTACCAAGCATATCAATTCCTAACCGCTCACTGATTCCACCCTGCATTTCCCGACACACATACAGAATCTCATCATATGCGAACCTTTTTTCACCTTTCCCTTCCTGCCGTTTCTTATCATAATCAGCTGCTATCTTCTCTAACGCTGAACGAATCGTTAATCCCGCCCCCAGAAGAAGCGTTAACTTGCTGACTACTTCCGAATAATCCACTAACATCTGTTTCTTTCGCTTTTCCATCTCCTTTTGCAGTTCTTCATCCTTCATAAAGAAAAATATAACTGCGAAACACAGCAAAGCCATTAATATCTTATATCCATACCGCACTGCAGGATAATGAAAGGATACCTTTTTTCCTTTTACCTGTTCTGGAAGTTTTAGAACCTTTGTTCCTGCAGTACTAACATTACGTGTTTCTATCTCCTTCTGCAATGTCTCTTTCATCTGTTCTTCTTCTGACAATTGGGGCTTCTGTAAATGTACGGCAAATGTATGCATATATAATTCTTCTTCATAGATCAACGTTGCCGTCAGATTCACAACTGCTCCAGCCTCTGTAACAGCTCCTGGTATCCATGCTCCGTTATACTGCAGATAATGTTCGGGTTCCATGCTCCAGTTGACTTCTACCTGAGTCCCTTCGATTTCATTTACTAAATTTAAATCTGACGTTACACAATCCAATGATTGATTGCTTTTTAAAATTGACTTTTCCAACGATTCTGCCATTTTCTCTAATATTTTAGGAATTTCTTCTTTTTCATATTTTTGCTCGCTGACAGTAATACGAAGGTCCTCTTTTTTCCCTGTTCCTTCGACCTCCATCTGCAGAAGCTCTTCCCTCTCCATACCCCAATAAGAATCCCTGTTCAGCTGATTTACTGCTCCTTCTTCTTTGCCCTCCTGCATAACCATTACAAAGCTGACCAGATTAGCTGCAAATAGAATTACCAATACCAACGCTGTCTTATAACATATGTATTGCTTTATTAATTCTTTTCCATCCTTATTAGGATGTAGAATCATTAGGCGATCCTTCAATCGAAGAAAATAATTATGTTGTTCTGATAATCTGCTGAATACACTCCAGATTCCTCCGCTGATCTGATAAAAGGGCTTTATGGTATTGCCAAATACATTCCCTTTCCCATCCGGCTTCCTAAGATTACACAGCCAAGATATTATAAAAATAATTACAATTACCACATGCATATTCAGACCTCCACACTTACAATTTTCTCCGCTAATTTTACTGCCAGAATATATACCAGCAAGCAGACACTCATTACTGTAATTCCAAGCAGATTTCCATATAATGCATCCAGAAAATCTCCTGAGGTCAATTTGACATATCCAAGTATTCCAAATGGTATGATATTCATTACCCGCTGCTCCAGACGTTTACCAGCCATCAGTGTTTCTACTTCATTTTGTACTTCAATTTTTTCTCTGATTGTCTGAACTGTAGAACGGATAATCATAAGTAGATCTCCTCCGCTTTTTTTGGCTATGATAAAGATTTCTGCAAAATTACGGATTTCTTCAAGTCCACTTCGTTCTCCAAAGTCAGCAAGCATTTGTTCTGCTGTTTTATTCATACGGATTCCATAAACGATTCTTTTAAATTCTGTTGTAATATAGGAACCCTCTGGATAAATCATAGCAAGATCCTTACATGCTTCTGCAAATGCATTTTCAACCGAATACCCGGTATCTAAAGCAGATAAAAGTGCTTGAATTCCTTCCTTAAACTCTCGTCTTAACTGCGCCATGCGCTTTTTTTGTAAGATTTTACTTTCCTTTTTAATGCAATAATACAAATATGGAGTCATTAAAAGAAAACTAATTATGGAAAAATAGAAAAGATAACTGACCAAACCAATGAGAACACTCCCCTTTACAAGACAGAAAAATACTTCTTTCCAATTCATTATGTAAACTTGGTAATTAATTGCTTTACTCTTCTGCCTGTTGTTCTGATGCACCTTTTTTCCCAAACTCTCTATACCCCCTGCTGTAAAAGCTTTTCCTTATGCATTAATTCTCCCACGCATACGAATTCTCCCAAAACTTTTCCTCCCTTTTCTCCAGTCTCCTGAAACTGATAGAGTGGATTCAATTGAATTTCCCCATCCTTATATCCTGCAATTTCTACGATTTCCAACACTTTACGGGATTTATCCCTAAGTCTTCCCAGATGAACAATCATATCGATTCCCGCCGCAATCTGCCTGCGGACTGCATCTAAAGGAAGCTCTATTCCCATAAGTACCATCATCTCCAGCCTGGACAGCATATCCCTTGAACTATTTGAATGCCCAGTTGAAAGAGACCCATCATGTCCTGTCGGAACATCTTACCGGCAAGGAGAAAAACATATTCTGCCAGTCTACGTCGTCATCTTGGCGGCAACTGACAAATCTTAAATTAGAGCATATGCCGTCAAAAGAAAGTGGAATAATATACTCTTGCGTGATTATATTTTTATAAACTGTACCGAATTTCAGAATGACTATGACATTCCCATCCCCACATACAATAATCCGGTCAATAAAATTTTCAACAACGCTTCTGTCAATTACATTCACCTTTTTTATCTTCTCAATATGCTCCCTGACGCCAAGAATTTCTTTTTCCAAATCCTCTGCATTTTTCCGCTGTTTGGAGATGTTTTCAATCTCTTTTTCCAGTTCGTCTTTCTGTTTCTTATTCTGCTGGTACATTTCAAAAAATGCTTCTTTCATGGAAGGTTCAGGTGCATCCCTCCATGCAATGAGGTTCTTATTCAGCTCCTTTTCAACTTTGGCAAGCCTTTTCTGGCATGTTTTCAGTGGCTCGTCATCTTTGGCTGCCGCTATGCTGGCTTCCCTGATGATGCCCACCAGATTGTCAATGCAGGCTTCGTGGTTCCTTAAGAATGTGTTAATGGAAGCACGGCAGATTTGAATCAGAGTCTTTTCATAAATCCGGTT
>JAAVZI010000044.1 GCA_022791575.1 Lachnospiraceae bacterium | reverse complement strand
TGAAATAAAATATAATCAATCGGCTTCGCCGCAAATTTTGAGCGATTTGTCAAGTGTTTTTACAAAAAAGTGGGTGATTTTTTTGAGATAGGGGTCTGAAAGCCTTATAAAATCAAGGCTGAAGATTCCGAGAAGTTATTAGCCTTAATAGGAGGTTAACCTCTCTTGCAGGTTCTCCATTTGTGAGAGAATGGCGGGCGCGGCAGTTCCGTCAACGGTGAGCTGATCGCATAGAGATTGATTTGACAGGTAAATCGGCTGACCGTGAAAAAGGGCTGGCTAATTCCACACGCAGTCATACTAAGCTTGTTTTGGTACACAGCCCTACGCTCACTTTACGAATATTTCCCGTAATAAGGGCTGTTGGAATTTAAATATTTCTGACCAAAAGCGGTTTTTGTTCGCTGTAGTTGGTATATTCTTTTTGGTTAGTTATAACTAACCAAAGGTACAGATCCTCCAATTTTATATAAGCCTGATATACTTCGCTTTCGCAGCTGTTTAGATAGCCCTCGACTCGATCCTTGACGGCTTCACAGCATTTGGCTCAGTCTGCTTTTTGAGGTTCAGACACAGTGCAGCAGCCTTTAACATTGTAATAATTATATTAGTGCGACTTGATTTCAACTTGCATGGGCGGCACTCCTTAAGCACTTAGGCTGGATACAGCATTTGATTTAACATGGGCAGAAGCTGGTTCCAGCTGTCCGTTTTGGACGTGGTTTTGGCATAAGATTCCTTCCATTGTAAAGCCAGCTGGTTCATTTTTGCTCCTATGTCCTGAGGAATGGTTTCTTTATGGGAAGCGACGAATGTTTGGGCGGCTGCGGCCCGTTCGGCGGCCTTAGGGATTGTGGCTAAGGTTTTGGCATATTGCTCAAAGGCATGGGCAGCGTTTGTGCTGTTTTGGGCAAGGCCCTCTACCAGCTGGGAGGCATGCTGGAATTCTTTTTCTAACGACTGCAGCTCTTCCTCCAGCGTCTGTCTACGGTATCCATCCGCGGACGATTCGTCCAATACATAGACTTCCCGTGTGCCATCTGCGTAGCCCTGCGTGGTTTCATCGTATAAATCGCTGTAGGCTCTGAGGTATTTCTGAGCGATATCAGAAATGGAATCGTCTTTGGTCCAGCTGACCTTGGTGGACAGTGAATTGTCGTATTGCAGCGCGGGAAGAGCTTGTTTGAGGCTCGCTTTGTGGTCGAAGCCTTTTTTCGCTGCGCTGTCTGCTGTTTTCGCTGCGCTGCCTTCTGTCTGGAGGCTTTGCCGGTATTGTTCCAGTCCTTTTTCGGAAATGGTACAAGCAATTGCGTTCTGCGTTCCCCGCGCAGTTTGGCCGTATTCCTGTTTCAGACGGGCCAGTTCCTGATTGTAAATAGAGGTAAATTCCCTTGCCCTGGCAAATTCAGCTTCTGTGCTGATTGCTTTCCAGTTGCGTGATTCTGGGTTGTAGGACAACGATTTATTGCCATTTGCATCCCAGAACATGCAGGCGGCATTCATTTTTCCGCCAGTTCTTTTCATGGAAGCGTTGTAGATGGCCTTACGGTCGGGGGATACCGTTTCTCCGTGGCGCATACAAAGCTCGCGGTATGCCTTGTCATCTCGTTTTCCGGTGCGGAATTCTTTTTCTGCCAGGTCTTTGATTGCCTGTGTAAATTCTTCTTCTGACATGGCCGGCTTGTCGCGTTTGGTCATAATTTGACTCCAGTCTGGTTTGGTAAACGGCAGGTCTACCGGCTGGAACCGCAGAGAAACATTGCCATAATCGCATTGTTTGTATGGGTCGTCTGCTTTTCTCTTACTGCCGGACAACTGCTGCACCATTGCCGCATACTGCGCATAATTGTCTCTTGTAATCTGCATAAAATCAACTCCTTTGGCTCATAGTTTCTGGTCCGCTTATAAAATATATCGTCACCCAGGGAACAATGTTGAATCCGTATGTAATATTTTTTGGGAATTAATCGGGTTCTGCGCGGCTGAGTAAATCCAGTATACACGCCCTATCCTCACAAACCGTTTTGAAACGGCGGATCATCTGCCGCAGAGTCTCGGTATCCTTGGAATATACACAGAACATATCTGCTTCAGAATCAAACTCTATGACTTCCATAAGTTCTGGGAGTTTTTCTTCAAGAAAAACTCTGGCCAGGCCCTCCCATTCATAACCGCTGCCCTCCAAACCACAGGCGTCAAATACCTCCTGTAAATATTCGCCGGCATTCAGGCAGACGGAAACACTTTCTCTAAGTTCGACCCAGGTAAAGGGGGCAATTTCGTGTTGAAACTCTTCTGTTGTTTTCATGACTTACTCCTTTCTTCTTGCTTATCATATGGCAGTTGCAAAGCTCTTATTCAATTGTCAGAATCCAGTCAAGTGAGCCAAACTTGCCGGCATTTTTATAATAATATCCTTGAGTATGAGATGTCAACTAAAATGATACAACATCACTATTTTTCTTGTCGGTTTTTGTTAATTATGTTATGATGGAGTTTATGAAAGGAGGAACACAATGAGCGTGATTAAAATCGAACATTTGTTCCGTGATTATGGCGGCGGCAAGGGCATTTTTGACCTGTCGTTTGAGGTGGACCGCGGGGAGGCATTTGGCTTCCTGGGGCCGAACGGGGCGGGCAAAACGACGACCATCCGTCATTTGATGGGATTTTTAAAAGCACAGCAGGGGACATGTCAAATTGACGGCCTGGACTGTTGGGACAAGCGGGACCAGATTCAGGAGCGGCTCGGCTATATTCCCGGTGAAATCAGCTTTTTTGACGATATGACCGGCACGGAATTTCTGAAATTTATGGCCGGATACCGCCGAATCGACGTGGGAAGCCGGCAAAAAGAGCTGCTGGAGCGATTTGAATTTGACCCCAAGCATAAGATTAAAAAAATGAGCAAAGGAATGAAGCAGAAACTGGGAATTGTGGCAGCATTTATGCACAATCCAGATATCCTGATTCTCGACGAGCCGACCAGCGGCCTGGACCCGCTGATGCAGAACCGTTTTGTGGAGCTGGTAGCGGAGGAAACAAAGCGCGGCCGCACGATTCTTATGTCCAGCCATATGTTTGAGGAGGTAGAGCGCACCTGTAGCCGGATCGGCATGATCCGCAGTGGACGGATGGCGGCCGTCGATTCTGCTGCCGCCCTGCGCGAACGGCATCTGCGCACCTATACGGTCACTCTGGAAAATGAAACGCTGGCCGGGGCATTTGCCGATGATTTCGGCGGCAGCCGTCAGGGGCGGCAGGTGACGGTGACAGCGAGACAGAGCCTGGAGGAAATCTTTATGAATTATTATGGAGGTGGAACAAATGATTAATGCGGCGCTGTATAAGCGGGAATGGAAAGGGAACTGGAAGCTGCTTTTGATCTTCGGCGCGGTGCTTACGATGTACATTTCTATGATTATTTCTATGTACGACCCGGAGGTAATGAAAACGTTAGACAGCTTTGCAAAAGCAATGCCACAGCTGATGGCGGCGGTGGGTATGAACGCAGATTCCGGCAGTCTTCTGGGATTTATGGTAACGTATCTATATGGGTTCCTCCTGCTGGTATTTCCTATGGTATTCAGCATTTTGCGGGGAAATGCACTGATTGCCCGCTATGCAGAGCGAGGTTCGCTGGTTTCGCTGATGGCGGCGCCTGTGAAGCGGCGCACGATTGCCCTGACACAGCTGGCCGTGCTGGTCAACGGCATTGTGCTGCTCATTGCCTACTGCACCATTGTGGAGCTGGTCTGCGCATGGTATGGCTACGCGGGGGAATTTGAGGTATCGGAGCTGCTTTTGTTAAATGGCGGGCTTTTGTGTCTGCAGCTGTTTCTGGGCAGTATCTGTTTTCTGGCCTCCTGCCTGTGTTCCGATACACGCAGCAGCATTGCCCTGGGAGCCGGCGTTCCAACGCTGATGTATGTTCTGCAAATGCTGGCAAATGTCGGCGGGCGCGCTGAGGGGCTGAAGTATGTGACCTGTTTTACGTTATTTGATGCGGAGGGAATTTTGGCCGGCCAGGGCAGTGCGGCGGCGGGGGCGGCGGTGCTGCTGGCCGGGGCTGTTGTATTATCTGGGCTGGGCGTACTGGTGTTCGATCGCAAAGATCTGCATATTTAACGGGGACACGCAGAAACCACATAGATAGAAATTTATTCTCCACATTTTCTGTTACCTATGCTATAATAAGAAAACATAGGTAACAGTCATAAGGAGGGCCGCATATATGGGCATTTTTTTAAATCCGGGTAAAAAAGCTTTTGCAGAGGCGGTACGCTCGGAAATCTATGTGGATAAAACAGGTTTAATTCAATACACCAATAAGGTGCTTGGCACTACCCAGAAATGCATATGCGTCAGCAGACCAAGGCGATTTGGCAAATCCATTGCCGCAGATATGCTGGCTGCTTATTATGGAATTGGCTGCGATGCCAATGATCTATTTCAAAATTACAGCATTGCCAAGCATGCCGACTATAAAAAACATTTGAACAACTACCATGTCATTTGTGTAGATATGAACTCCTTTTTATATCGAAGAGACAAGACAACCGGGAAGGCCGTCACGCCGCTGCAGGCGGTTGGCCTGTTTCATACAGAAATTATTCGAGAATTAAAACTGCAGTTTCCCCAATCGGTTTTGGAAGAATGTTCGGATTTGCCGGCAGTTTTAGCACAGATTAATGAAGACAGCGGCGAGCAGTTCATTATCATTATAGATGAGTGGGACAGCCTGTTCCGCGAGGCAAAGCAGGAAATTGAAGCTCAGGAGGCCTATATGGAACTGCTGCGCGGCTTATTTAAAAATGCCGCCTCCCGGAAATTTCTCAAACTGGCTTATATGACGGGTATTCTTCCGATTAAAAAATATGGCACAGAATCCGCTTTAAATAATTTCCGAGAATTTACTATGATCCATCCGGGACCGCTCTCTGCCTATGTGGGATTTACAGAAGAGGAAGTTGCTGATTTATGCCGCCGGTATACAATGGATTTCGAGGAGGCCAAGAACTGGTATGACGGGTATTCGTTTCAGAAGATTGCGCACATCTATAATCCAAATGCTGTAGTAAATGCTATGCTGGATGGGGAATTTCAGAATTATTGGTCCCGAACCGAGACTTATGAATCGCTTAAGAACTATATCAGTATGAATTTTGACGGTCTGAAGGATGTAATCATACAGCTTCTGGCAGGCTGCCGGTGTATGATTGATATTGAAACGTTTGAAAATGATATGGTTCATTTTCAAAGCAAAGATGATGTTATGACTGTATTAATTCATCTGGGATATCTAGCTTATGACAGCGCTAAAAGAGAGGTTTATATTCCCAATGAAGAAGTTCGTTCTGCGTTCGTCCGTGCAATCAAAAAATGTGAATGGAACTATGTGATTCAAGCCATCGAAGCATCGGATCAGCTGCTGCAGGCCACCTGGCGGAAAGACGAAGAAGCAGTTGCTAAGGCGATTGACCAGGTGCATTTAGAGCATGCATCGATTTTAAAAAACAACGATGAGAATTCCTTAAGCTGTGTGATTTCTCTTGCATATTACCACGCTGTTAATGAATATCGTATTCTTCGTGAAATGCCCGCGGGAAAGGGCTATGCGGACTTAATTTTCCTTCCCCGCAAACATTCTGACAAGCCAGCTATGATCGTAGAGCTGAAACACAACCAATCAGCCGGGCATGCGCTTCGGCAAATTGAAGAACAACAGTATGCAAAAGCGCTTACTATGTATCAAGGCGAACTTTTGTTCGTCGGCATTAACTATGATAAAAAAAGCAAAACCCATCAATGTCTCATTCAATCCATACAAAAGAACTGAACACCGTTCATAATGCTTTCTCCTCTTACTGGCAGAGTTCGAACTTCTGCACCATCTGATTGAGATTCTCGGCCTGGGACGCCAGTTCTTCCGACGTGGCAAATGTCTGCTGCGAAGCGGCGGAGTTATCCTGTATGCCCTGGGCCATCTCCTCGATTCCTATGCGCAGCTGCTTCATATTCTCGGCCTGGACAGCAGCATTTTCAGCGGTTTGCTGAATGCGCACGTTCACACGCTCTACCGCGCCGACGGATTCCTTGAGTGAATTCATGGTGCCATCGGCAATGGCCGTTCCTTTGTTGATCTCTTCCATAGAAATTTCAATCAGTTCCTTGGTGGTATTGGCGGCCTGGGAGCTTTCTAAAGCCAGCTTGCCAATCTCGTCCGCCACAACGGCAAAGCCTCTGCCGGCTTCTCCGGCACGGGCCGCTTCTATGGAAGCGTTGAGGGATAAGAGATTGGTCTGCGCGGCAATCTCTTCAATGGTCTGGATAATGCCTACAACCTGCTGGGAGGTCTCATGGATCGTATTCATGGCCTCCATCATCTGTTTCATTTTCTCTTGATTCTGCTCAATCATGGCGGCCGCCTCTGCTGTTGCCTGGGCCGAGGCGTCTGCCTCCCGACGGCTGTCTTCGACCTGATCGGCAACGGTGGTGGTGGTTGCCGCAAGCTCTTCGATCGAGGCCGCCTGCTCTTCTGCCCCCTCCGCCAACATCTGTGCGGCCGTGGCAAGCTCGTTGGAGCCGATCGATACCCGCTGGGCACTGTCATGAATGCCCAGCATAACCTGGTTCATGGAGGCGGAAATATTGAGCAGGGCGGTTTTTATTTTTTCAAATTCACCGGCATACTCCTGTTTCAGCTCCACGCTGAGTTTTCCAGCGGCAATCTGTGTCAGCACCTGTGCGGTCTCGTCTATGTATACAATATACTCTTTGAGGCGGGCAACTGTCTTCTGAATCGAATCACCCAGCTCACCGATCTCATTTTGGCTTGTAATCTGCAGTGCGACGTCTAAATTCCCAGCGGCCAGCTGCTGTGCGGTTCCATTCAGCTCCAGGATTGGCCGGGTCAGCTTGGCGGCACTGGTGCGAATTCGAAAGGCAATCAGCACAATTCCGGCGGCAAATATCACAATCAGTACCAGCACCATAACTATTAAAACGGCATAATATTCGGTCATGGGCAGGCTGCTGAGCACCAGATAGCCGGTATCCCCGGCACACTGCAGAAAGCCGTATTTGGTACGGCCGTCGGCCTTGTATTTGAGAAATCCGTCGGTTTGGGACTGTACGCCCTCAATTACATTCTGGGAAATGTCAATATCCTGGATCGTTTTCTGGATCAAATCGCTCTGCGGGTGATAGAGGAACATGCCGTTTTCGGACATCAGCAGAATGTAGCCCTTGCGGCCGATCTTGTATTCACTCATAATTTGGGTCATATGGTCAAGAGAAATGTCCATGCCGACGGCGCCTAGAACCATTCCTGTGTCGTCGTATACCGGAGCTGCCGCGCTTAGAATCAGCTTGCCGGTAGATGAGTCTATGTAAGGCTCTGTGAGAATGGTTTGTTTGTCTGTGATACAGCCGTACCATCCGCGGCCCGTAATATCCCAGCCTTCTTCACTGATAAATCCGTCGGACTGGATCAGAGAACTGGAGTCTAAATCGGAAACCCAGACTGCCATCACATTTTCGGAATCGGTCTCTGCGATTCTGACCAGATTGTCGATTACGGTTTCCATCTGCTGCGCCTTTTGGAACTCGTCGCCGGCCTTTGTCTCCAGCATAACCTCTTTGACCTGCGGATTGACGGCCAGCTGTTCTACGCTCTTGGTGTACTGCTGCAAAAATCCGGTCAGCTGGTTGGCCGCCGCATTGGATTCCTGTGTCAGCTCGGTCTCTTTCGCATTGACAATCAGCCATGCGGCCATGCCGATAGCGAATGCTGCGAGGATCAGCAGCACGAGAATCACGCTTCCTCCGATCTGCCGCAGGATCTCGTCTGCAATCTTTTGTTTTGCATTGGTGCTCGTTTCTGGTTTTTTCATAACTTTGCCTCCCTGTGTATCTTTATTCTTCTTTTATTGTAGCACTTTTTCGACAAGAGTACAATCAGAACTTAACCACTGAAAAGGTATTTTCTGTGCAGCATAATCGACCAAACGGATGGAATCAGCAGCCAGACACTTTCTAGGGCAACTTTTAAATTCACCCCAGCTTCAGCACCGATGAATCCTCCAGCAGATTTCCGTAATGGTTAATGGAAAGCACCATTTTATCGGCTGCCGCCCGGTTCATAATTTTCATAATCAGCTCGGCCGTGGCCGGGTCAATACGGGCGTTCATTTCATCGAGAAATAGGATACGGCAGTCCGAGAGAATGACGCGCGCGATATTTAATAGGGAGAGCTCACCGGTGGAATAATCGCTGGCTGAAAATCTCCGGTGCAGATCGCCAATGCGCTGCAGGCCGACCAGCGCCAGCGCCTCCCGCACCTGTTCTTCGGCAATGTCCCGGTGCATGGACAGCTCTTCGTAAATGGTTCCGCCGCTGAAAAATGGTTCCTGGTAAACAATGCCAAAGAGCTTGGCCCGGCTTTCGTCGGACAGCAGACAGGTATCCAGGCCGTTGACCATCACCCGGCCTGCAGTCGGCTTTAACAGGCCGTAGGCCAGCTTCATCAGCGTGGATTTGCCCGCGCCGCTCCGGCCCTGCAGGGTTACCTTGTCCGTCCCCTGCAGGGAAAAATTAAAATCAGTAATCACTTCTTCGCCATTTTCATAAGAGAAGAACACATGTTCGAATCGAAGTTCCAGATTTTCCTCTGTATGTTCCATATGCTGTGTCCGTTCCTCGTCTTCTGCCAGCGCAAAAAACTGGTTGACCCGCGCCAGTCCGGCCATGGATTTTTGGATCGTCTGCAGCTCCATGCCGAGATTTTCCACCGGTGTAAAGAGGTCTGTCACTAGGGAAATCGTGGATACTACGGCGCCCACGCTCATTCCCAATAGATTTCCGCGAAAACCTGATAACAGAAGCAGGGCGGCGATTACAAGATCTTTGATAATTTCCATGATTGGCGGAAATATGGCGTCATAGAAAACCGAGGTCTGCACCGCTGTAAAATGTTCTTCCAGCACATTTTTGTATTTGCGGCTGCTGTGCCCCTGGTCGTAGAGCTTGACCGCCTCCATATTTTCTACATTTTCATAGACCAGATGGTTGACTGTGCCCTCTAAGCTGCGGGCTTTGATCTGCGCGTTGAACATGCGGCGGCGGATGATCAGGGCCAGCCACGCCAGCAGCGGCAGAAATGCCAGTACAATCAAGCCGAATGTGCGGCTGAAGAGGAAAATCAAGAAAAGTATACCGATCATTTTAAATAAATCAATGCTAATACTGACGACGCCGCTGGTAATCAAGCGGTCAATGGCGAGCACATCATTGTTAAAGTAGGCCTCCAGCGAAGCGCTGTCATAGCGTGTAAAGTTTTGATAGGTCAGACGGTTGATGTGTCGGAGCATGGAGATACGGATTTCTTTGGAAATACCCTGGCTCACGCAAACCAACAGCGCTTCCTTGCATAAGCCCAGCAGGCCTACCAGCAGGTAGGATCCAGTATATAACAGTGCAAATACCAGTAACTGGTCTTCCCGGCCGTTCTCTAATATGCTGTCTACAATGACGCGCAAAAGCTGCGGCGGAACAAGCGCCGCGCCGACAGCTGCCGTAATTAATAACGCTGCACAGGCCGTTTGGGCCTTGTGGCGAAATAGATATTGTCTGATACAGATTCCAACGCTCATGTTCTCACCTCCCGGCCGGAATTGGCGCGTATTTCCTCATAGGTGCCGAATGTATAGCTGCCGTCCCGCAATTCCAGCACCTGGTCCATCTGTTCGAGCAGGAATTCCTGGTTGGTGACGGCGAAAATTATGCTGTCTTGATAGGTTTTCAGTCTTTGCATGATTTGTTCTACCTGCCTGCGGTCAATGCTCTGGAACGGGTCGTCCAGCAGAATGAGCGGCGGCCTGCCGTAGAGAGCCCGCGCCAGCATAAGGCGCTTTTGCTGCCCGCCGCTTAGGTTGACCAGGCTGTGGGAGAGCACCTGCTGCTCCCGGTTGGGAAATTCCTGGACTTCCTCGTAAAAGCCTGCGTCTTCGAGCGCCTGCCGGAGATCCCCAGATTCCCTACCCATAGTGACGTTGTAAGAGAGTGTGTCTTCGAATACGAGGTTTTCTGCGGAGCAGTAGCCGGTCAGTGGGCGTTTGTCGTGCAGCTCCCTGCCGTTTAGGCGCAGGCTTCCCTGATAGGGGTATAGGCCGGACAGGGCGGCGAGGAAGGTGGATTTTCCGGTATGTACCATGCCGCAGACACCGATGATCTGGCCCTTTTTTGCTTGGAAACGCAGGGGCGGGAGGCGGAAGGCTGGTTCCTCGGATTGTTTTTTACTGGTGGTTGAAATGGTGTTTTTTTCAAGATCGGCAAAGCTGAACGTAAACTTTTCTGCCTCCAGGCAGTAATCGCTGGGCAGATCTTTTAGTACTGAGCATATGGGTTCTTTGTGGGTAAGGTAGGGACGGCAGCGCACCCAGGATACTTTGAGGTTTTGATACCAGCCGTAGACGCGGCCAATGCGCGAGGCTTTCTGGGCAACGAGTAAGTAGGTGGATAAAAAGGCGCTGAATACGCCGATGCTCAGTGTGCCGCGCAGTACTCTCCTGCCGCCGAGAAAGATGATAAAAAACAGGCCCAGCCAGGTTACTATGCTGTAAATGGGCTCTAAGCAGCTTTGCAGAACCATGGATTTGAGGGCTTTCTTCTCCAGAATGTCCTGCGACTGCTCGTATTTTGCGCGGAATACCCCATTTACCCCAAGACTGCGGTAATTTAGTTCGTTGGTTAGGCAGGTCAGGGTCAGGTCTTTGGTGCAGGACAGGTATTCTTTATAGTCTTTGGTGTAGCCATAGATCAGTTTTTTAAATGCTTTGGAAGACAGGATGGATAGCAGCACAAAGATCATAACAATACAGGTTATCTGTATGTCCATAAAAAACATGGTAATGACGTATCCGGCCAGCAGCACAATCGTATCAAAGCATTCGGTGGTCATTTTCGTTATGCCGTCGCTGGCGTCGGCGATGTCGGATAATATTTTGTTGAGAATATCGCCTTTGGATATATGTTGAAAATAGGACATTTCTGTATGCACCAAATTGTCGTAGCTGGCGCGGCGCATACTAAGCGCAATGCGGCTGCCGAAGCTGCGGCCGAGATAGCGCTTGGCATAGCGGTTGATTTGTACGAATAGAACCAGGCCGGCGAAGGACAGTACGAGCAGCGCCAGCTCACGAAATGGCTTCCCAGCCGAAAATGCGTTGACCGCCATGCCCTGCACCACCGGAATGAGACACATCAAGGCGTTAAATAGAAAGTCCGTTACAGCAAGGACGACTACGAGGCGTTTGTTTTCTTTGAAGTAGGTTTGGATTTTATCGTATGGAAGGTTGGTGTTCATGGTTTTGGCCTCCGTGGGGAATGCTAACATGCATTTTGGGAATATTGGTAAATGATACCATAGTTTAGGAAAGAATTCAATTCTCAAAGAGGATTTTTTAATTTATTTTAGAAACTAAAAATTTATAAGAACAAAATTGGAAATATACTGGTATTCTATTTAGATTTGTGTTAAAATTATAGAGCGTATTTAAAAATTGCTTTATAACATAGTAGTTGCTATGAATGATTTAGTAAACTCGCTTTAGCTCATAGACGGAATGAATATTATTAATGAAAGGGATGTCTTAATGGGATTCTGGATTTTTATGCTGATAATGAATATGCTGATTCCACTTACAATGATTTGCTTTGGGAAGATGTTTCAAAACCATCCGCCAAAAGAGATTAACTCGACCTTCGGTTATCGAACAACTTGGTCTATGAAAAATAAAGATACTTGGAAATTTGCACATAAATATTTTGGAAAACTATGGTATATTTGCGGATTATTATTGCTGCCGCTTTCTATTATTCTTATGCTTTCTGTGCTTGGATTGGAGGAAAAGACTATAGGATATACAGGTGGAATGATCTGTGTGGCTCAGCTGCTTTTTCTAATTGGTTCCATTCTGCCCGTTGAACTGGCTCTTAGAAAGAATTTTGATCAACAAGGAAACAGACGGCAAGAGCTGTGAATTAATGTCATCCGCAAAATGATTGTTGATCTTCTACAGCATTAAAGCTACATTTACATATAAACTTTATAAATATTGTAGCAAAAGGCAGAAAGTATCATACTTCCTGCCCTTTTAATGTCTTATTCTTTACTTATATTCTGGAATACTGCCCCTTATTCTTAATACATCATTTGAGCATACTTCCTCATATTTTCTGGACATGCCAGACTTTATTATGAATGAATCATTTAGGCATACTCCTCATAATAATCCCTCTGCTTCTTGTACATGCAGTGCTTTTTCATACATTCGCCGACCGGTTTCCTCCGCCGTATAAAGCGGCCCGCCGGGATATTCGCAGAAAATGGCTTCTCCTGCGTAACCTGGATAGTATCTCTGGCAAATTTCGGTATACCCCAAACTGTCCTCATTTTCCATATGTTCTATAGGTAAAAATAAGTGCGCCGTTCCAGAACGTATGTTCTTGTTTTTCACACGCTCTTCCAGCTCCTGGGCTGCCTTCTTTGCCATCTCCTCCGCAATGCAGGATTTTGCATCGGGGTGATTCATATAGTTTGTCCACTGCCGCCCGGAAGTAGCCATGGAAAAGGAAACATGGCTATCTGCGCTGCGGCCGGCATTTCCATTTTCTGCACCCTCCAGGAACTTTCGAAAAGCCTTTTCGTCCAGATTTCCGCTTAGCAATGCTTGCCAGAAGCTCTGATTCGCAGCAAACCGGCAGTCGCTGGCATTTGCATTGGCCCATTCGAGAAGGTCTTTTGCCTGCTGATATTGTGCTTCGCTGGTAAATGTTATCTCCCACTCATAGACCGCAGAGCCGGGGCTGCTGCAGCGGATTCCGTTTCGGTCTATCGCCGTCAGATAGAGATCCTCTTTGGGCGTGCCGTCCGCATTTGTTTCAGACAGCGGAAAATGCGCCTGCATGGTCTCGGAAGTCAACATTTGCAGCCTGGCATCCTCTTCGGCTTGGGCTTTTCTTTTTTCAATGTCCTGTTGCTGCAGCTCGCGAATTGCCTCTTCTACCTCATCGAATTTTTCCAGAAATTCTTCCCATTCTTTGATCGTAAAGGATTGGCTTCCAATCTGGAACTTTGGTTCGGTATCACCGTTTTGAAGCTTGATAAACATTTGTTCCATGTGGTCACGCAGGAGCTGTAGATAGTCCTTCTCTTCTTCGTCCGCGCCGGACTCTGCAGCGGTACTGCTGTTTTTCTGATCTGTGCGGCCGGACTGGAGCTGTTCAAGCTTGCGTATAAAGACCTGGTACAATTCCTTTTCTTTTTGGGTTTCCTGCTGAATCTGCGGGGAATTGGCCATTTCCGGCATCAAGGGGAATTCGAGGGCCTGCAGTGCTTCTTTTGCCGCTTTTAGGGCTGATGAAATGGAATCGCCGGACACATCTTTATTTTCACCACCCTGCGCCCATTTCATCACTCTTTGCAGCATCCTGTCGGCAATGCCGGGCGGCATTTGGGCTTCTTCTGCTGCCTCGAACCAAGCTTTTGCTACTTCGCCGGATAATTGGGGGCCCGTATAGCGCAGGGAGGTTTCTGCTGAGCGGTCTGTGAGGGTCAGATTGTCAAAGTCAATAAATTGGCGGCTGAATTGCTCCATTGTATCGTGGAGACCGATGCAATTTACCATCTGTGAAAAAATTCCTGCTTTTGAATAATCTTCCCACATATGAACCATTAATTTCTGCCAGTCGTGGGAGGTATGCTGGAAATCCTCAAAGGAGTCATTTCCTTCCCAATAGCCGTTCATTCGGGCGTTTTCTGCATAGGTTTTCATCCTCTGGTAAGAACCGAACGTGCCGCCGTTAGAAATGTTTTGATCGTCTGTGTACGATAGAAGCGCAAACATTTCCAATTCGGTTGCATTGCGGGGATTGACTTCATTAATATGAATGTCGTACGAAGTGGTCTCTCCGCCGTAGTTTGAAGTAACACGTATAACGGGGTCCTGCTTGGTTGATCCCGGCGCGTACTGCGCCTTGAGACCGTAACTGGTATTGCTGTTTCCATAGGGCAGCATAGCCAGCCCTATGACGCGTGCGCCGTCGTCTTGCGCTGCTGGACTATCAGCGCAATTGTCTGGTTTGGCTGCATAGGCCTGCGGGCTTTTGTTTGGCCAGTAGTGACCCACGCCGGGATATCCCGGCGTAATTCCTAATGCCATATTCTCTCCTTTCTGCGGTTCGTCTGTCGGTCAGAACCGCGTCACTTTCCCTAAAGCATATTTGAAAATCACATTATGTCAATCATTTCCTGCGATTGATAGAAGGAATGGTTGGCATGAATAAATGAGCAAACACGCGCTAAAGCATATCGTACATGATTCATAGAAACATCCTGGCTATGAACAGATACCAATGCCTGTAAGGGGCCAAGTGATTGTATTTTTACACAGCATAAAGAGCACAAAGAATCAAAGAAGTCCATCCGTTGACTCGTTGTGCTTTCCTTAGCTCTCTTTATATATCGGCTTTATGCAGGGATTTGTTGAGGTTTTATTAATATCATAATAAGCTGTTCTCTCTTTGATTCTTTGTCATGAAACATTTCCATTACTAATATATATGTAGTAAAGCCAAAAAGGAAGTATTCTTGTGTTAGAACCTAAAAAAATCAAATCCAGCCTGCTGATTCTCGGTATTTTCGTCGCAGCCTTTTTCCTCGGACGCTTTGCAGCCAAAACGATACCTGCAGGGAGTTTCGCCATTCAATCCCAGTCTAATGGCAACTGGGGGTTAAGCTTCCAAGAGGAAAATAAACCGCCGGTAGCTGATACAACAGCAGAAGAAATTGGTAAATATGATGCTTATTATATCGATGATACAGACAAAAAAGTGTTGTATCTGACTTTTGACTGCGGCTATGAAAATGGCAATACCCCAGCCATTCTGGACGCTTTAAAGAAGCACAAAGCAAAAGCTACGTTTTTCGTTGTCGGCAACTACATTTCCACAAGTCCTGACCTTGTTAAGCGTATGGTGGAAGAAGGCCATACAGTCGGGAACCACAGTTACCATCATCCCGATATGACCAACATGAGTAAAGAAGCCTTTGCTAAAGAATTAAATGAATTGGAGCAACTGTATGAACAGACCGTGGGCAAACCTATGATTAAATATTATCGCCCGCCGCAGGGAAAATATAGTGACCAGAGTTTAAATAATGCCAAAGAATTGGGCTACAAAACTTTTTTTTGGAGCCTGGCCTATGTAGACTGGAACCAGGACAGCCAGCCTTCGCATGAAGAAGCATTTGACAAACTGCTGAAACGTGTACATCCTGGTGCAATCGTTCTATTGCACAATACTTCAAAAACCAATGGTGAAATTCTCGACGAACTTTTGTCAAAATGGGAAGAAATGGGATATTGCTTTAAGCCATTAGAGGAACTGCCAGGTGTAAAGAAGTAACCCAACCTCCCTAAGCCGCATATCCTATTATAAAACATATAATGTAAGCATGACCGAATCACTGCCCGCATTTCCAGGAGGTTTGCATGCAGATCCATATAGTCCAGCCAGGCGAAACCTTTCCCTCTATTGCCGCACAATACGACCTTTCCACACAATTTCTCCAAAACTATAACCAGCTGCCCAACCCCGAACAGCTCGTCGTTGGGCAGTCGATTCTAATTCTCTACCCTGAAGAAACTTATAACGTACAGGCTAATGACAGCCTTGCATCCATTGCTGAGCAGACCGGTTTGACGACGCTCGAACTGCTTCAGAACAATCCCCAGCTGATTCTTCGCAATATACTCTATCCGGGTGAAACATTGGTGCTGTCCTTTCAGGACCAGCAGTATACTCCGGTGCGGGTCAACGGCTATGCCTATCCTTATATTAATGAATCCATCCTGCGCACTTCCCTACCTTATCTAACCTATCTGACCATCTTCGGATACGGCTTCGACCTAGAAGGGAATCTTACTACGATCGACGACGAACCACTGATCGCCATCGCGCGCGAATACCAGACCGCCCCGATGATGCTGCTCTCCTCTATCACACCAGGCGGCACTTTTGATAGTAACCTAGCCGCTGCGCTTATGAGCGACGCTGACCTGCAGGAAACCGTATTGAACAACGTTCTAAATGTAATTCAGGAAAAAGGGTATGCCGGACTGGACATTGATTTTGAATATGTGCCGCCTGATAATGCGCAGGGGTTTGTCGATCTGGTCAACCGTGCCACGGCACTTTTAAATCCGTTTGGATTGATTGTGCATGTGGACCTGGCTCCCAAAACCTCCGCCAGCCAGGCCGGGCTTCTCTATGAAGCGCATAATTATGAAACTCTTGGAAATGCAGCCAATGAAGTTTTGATTATGAGTTATGAATGGGGTTATACATATCACCAACTATCATATGGCTCATTTTCTTTTACCATTTTAAAATATATTTTCCACAAAAAAAGAGCGGTGGCAAGTTCTGATATGTGATATGATATAACACCTACCGCCCACTCTCCTTACGTACCGTTGTTATTCCTCATGAAAATTCATCACCGCTGCAATTCCTGCAGATACGGCAGAAGCCAATAGACCTAGAAGAGCTACTTTCATTGCCCCTAAGTCACTAGCTCCCGATACTGCTGCTACAAGGCCAGTACCCACCGTCCCTGCAAAGGTCTGTACAAATGTCCTTGCTGCTCTTTTTATCCATGTTTTCATAACTATCATCCTTTCCTAATAAATTTGTATATAAAAAGAGAGCCTATTTCTAAGCTCTCTAATTACCATAATGACTTTATTTATTTCTTCTGAGAAAATAATAAATGGTTATTGCCCGCTAAAAGCATCTATGCTACAATATCTTTTGAACAACCGTGTTGCAGGGTGGATAGCCTCCCAAGCTTTACTTAAGATGGGAGGTGATGCAAATGAGTACATACGAAGTATTAACACTGTTAATTCTTTTCGGAACGTTTCTTGTTGCATTGCTTGCCTACATAGATAGGAATAGCAAGCGAAAATAAATAAGCCTACCTTGTTACTTGACCGGTACAGGTAGGCTTATGCCATACTGGGAGGTCAACCACTTTGTGGGCGGTTGTTCCTTTCTTATACTGTAACACAGATATGCGGCGTTTGCAATACTTTTTAGCCATCTCATAAACGCTTTTTGACAATTTAATAGATAGACTCTACCCCCTGTTCCGTCATAAAGTCCTTATGCTTATGTTTGATCTTCTCTGCATATTCCAGTGCCCGGTGCATATCCCCATTGCAGTGTGCGTCTGGGATACGCTCTACTGCCCTGGCGGTAGCTTCCCCTAGGGCGATTGCTGCATTCACGCCCTCAATTACTATGATCTCGTTCTGCCTGCGTGCTTCGTCCTTCCTGTCCTGCTCCCTCTGCTTGTCGGCAATCCTGCGCTCCAGCATCCAAAAGCAGAACCCGGTAAATGCAGACGGGACACTCATAGCTACTATGATTGCTGTAATGTTCATTCCCTGCCTCCTTCCCTTTAGTTTAGAATGCGCCTGGGGCATATGCCCTGGCGATCCCTGTAATGGTATCCTTTCCAGCTATGCCGTCCGCTGCCAAGCCATGGCAGGCCTGGAATGCCCGGACAGCTTCTTTGGTAGCATTTCCATATAATCCATCCACAGAAGCGCCCACCCTGCACTGCACCCAGGAGGTCACGCTGGTGTATCTGCGAATGGTTTTCGTAGATAAGCACACGTTGGCCACAGCGGCAGCTGTATTGGTTCCCCAGAGCCCGTCCTCGGTTAATTTCCTGCCATAGCTATCCGTAAAGCCGTCCTGATTCAGGGACCACTGCAGGTCGTGTATATGCTGGCTGTAAGACTTTTTAGCGGCCGGTGCTGCTGGCTGTGCTGGCGTCGTTGGCTGTGGGGTGGTTGGAGATGGTGTCTGTACGGCTTCTGGCTGTGAAGTAGGAATGCTGCCGCCTTTCAGCAGGGTATTCACTGCAGAAATGGTTTTTTGCCCCACGATCCCATCTGCAGCCCCGCATACGCTGCTGTACCTTTTCTGGAAAGCCATCACAGCTTCCAGCGTCTTAGTGCCAAAGTCCAAGTCTACAGATAAGCCGGCCTGGATCAGACGGTTCAGCGCCGTCTGTAAAATTCCAACATCCCTCCCCTTGGAACCCTTTTTTAACGTTATCCCTATAGGAAGTGTGGTATGGTAGTTTAACGCAGAAGAACCGGCCTGTGCAGCACTATCCCCCGCCGCTGCTGCTCCAGTGCCCACAGTCAGACTCTGCCCGGTTAAGGCTGCTTTCAGTTCTGTCCAGCTTCCATCTTCTATGTACATAGACGGGCATTTCTTGTTGACCACATCCCAATGCCGGACTACCTTGTCTACGGGTATGTTGTACTTTTCCATCAGGTATTGGACCAGATCGGCTGTATTGCGGATAGTTCCCACTGATACGGTAGATGGGGTATCCTGGCACATTTCTATCCCTATGGTATTGGAATTCCTAAGCATGGGATGCTTTTGGGTATAGCACTTGGCTGTCCCACAGTGCCAGGCTACATCCTTATCCTCCACTGACTGCCAGATTTCCTTCTCATCACAGAAATAGTGTGCAGAAGCCCCTAGATATTTGGAAGCATAATATTCTGCATTATTCCTGGCAGACGACACGGCACCTACCGCATGGATGACAAGCCCCTGGATCGTTCTTCCGTTTGTTTCCTTTTTATTGTATGGTGTAATCTTTTTTTGAATGGGTAACATCATATCCTCCTTATTCTTAAAATGCTTCTAATTCCTTCCGTTTCTTAATTCTTACATCCGATTTCTCCCTTCTCTAAAACAGCCGGTAGACGGGCAGTTTTTCATGGAACAGGCAGTAGCGCAGGTAGTCATCCGCGATTACCGCGGCCATACTCACCAAAATCCATAACAGGCTAAACGGCACGCAGATCTGCCCCATCAGGTTCAGCGGCATATCCGAATAGTCCCAGACCTGCCAGTCCAGATGGAGGTTCACTAAATATCCAACTGCCAATTCTGCTGCCGTTATGACTGCGGCCCCTGCAACTCCTTGCAGCCACAGCGCCATATCCCAGGGAAAGATTTCATTAATCAGCCCGATCAGCACAAAGCAGAGCCCTCCCATAAAAAACATGCTCCAGTGGGAATAACCCCGCCAGAGCAGTTCGACCAAGAGATACAGCATTCCGCCTGCAAGAAACAGAATTCCTTGTTTACTTAATTTCTTCCGCATTTGCTTCCTCCTGATCCTCAAAGCTGATGTCTATGGCCCCCAGCTCATCCAAAGAATCCGCTTCCTGAATGGACACTTCCATCCGCTGCTGCTTTGACACCAGAGGCCGGACTGCTCCCTCCATTTCCATAGCCAGCTGCTGCAGCTCACCTATGGTCCAGTCATAGGTGCATTCCTCCCCGGCAGCATTCCAGGATGGCTGGTAAGAGATTCCCGCCTGCGCCGCCATAGTGGCTGTAAGGATCATATTTGCTAAATGCTGCTGTTTTTCCGAGGTCATGCTGTACTGCTTTTCGATTCCTTTGTGACATGTCGAAGATAGTTTACAGGTTTCCAGGTACTGCTTCAGGTTCTGTTTGCTTTGGGCTGTCCTTTCTGCTTTTATTCTGGCCAGCTCCTCCGACTGCCCTTCTTCCAGCCTCTTCTGGTAATAGGCCTGGTCAAACACCCACTCCCCATCTGCATACTGGTAGCTGGTTCTTTTCAGCCGGTCTGTTTCCTGTGGTATGGACTCTACCTCAACCGAACCCTCTAGCTCCCCCACTTCCGCATAGTTGCCAGTAAAATATCTGTTTTTGTCAATGACTGCCTTCATTCCACCACTCCTTTAATTAAATTGATATCCCACTATATTTGTAATATCCAGGAAGGCTGCATTGGAGGTTACGCTAGAACCTGTGATCGTGTTTTCATTAAGATTGTAAAAAGACATCTTATAATTCGTGCTGTCCTTTTGTATCCTTATAGACATGCTTCCTAGAATGACGCTGGAGGAACTATGTCTGATATATATTTTTTTCCGGAAACTACTTGTTCCACCGTCAATCAGAAATACCCCATAGGTGGTAGTTACCGCATAGATATCATATGGAAAGCTCCCAAGAGCAATCTCACAGGTACGATCGGCATCCAAGCTATAACTTCCTTGAAAAAGTGTAACCATGCTTGCTGTTGTATTGGGGATATCCATAGAGGCATGTACCGTTATGCCGGTTGCTGTTTCAGGCACCAGTGTTAATGGCAATGCCGACCAGCTCCTTCCGTCACTGGCTATCGGGTCCTCTATAGTGATGCGGATATCATTCTGAACACTTCTTGCATAATAAAAATCCAGATAGGCCGTGCTTCCTTCCGTCACATATCTTATTTTGGTTATTGCTTGTGTGTTTGTACGGCTTGCAATCGGAACAAATTTTGCATTCTGAAAAATTCCAAGAAACTGTATTTTATGCGTTTCGTTGCTTCCGTTCGCAAAGGTCCGTTTCAGATTGATTACACAGGATATGTCTACAGCCCCTTGTGCCCCTGCAGCATTTCCAGCTTGAAATTTTGCAAAGCGATACCAGCCGGCAGAAACTGGCGAAATATAAGTAGAAACCAGCGGCGAAGCCCCCATGCCTATTACACTGATATCTTTTGACCCATCAAAGCTTGCATTACCAATCTTTCTAGCAGTGGACAGCTTTGCAGCCGCACTTGCAGTTCCGTTCAAATTTGCATAAATGGTATCTTTCACCGGAAAAGCAACTCCAGGAAATGCTGTTGTTGGAGCTACGGTCTGGCCATAATTATTCGGGTTAAATGTACTGGTTCTTGGCGTCCATGCGCAGTTATAGGAAGTATTGACAAAATATTTGCCACCGCCCCGCAGCCATAATACCGGCATACTGGAATAAGTTAGCTGTGAAAATCCGCAGGGATTCACATTATCCGTCCAACGGCATCCGTGGTTCAGCACGATCGTCTCCCCATTTGTTTTCCCATATCCATGCCCCTTTGCCAGTACGGTAAGACTGCAGCTGAATCCTTCATCATGGGTTGACCAGGAGGGTTTTGTATCGCTGTTCAAAGCAACTTCCACGTCTATCAAAGAAAGTTTTGTAATCGGCAATTCGCTACCCGTAACCGGATACCACTTACTCTGGTCGTAGATTGCTTCAGATAAATCAATGGTTTGGTTGTACTTTGAGAAGGCTCCGATCTGTTCCGCTGTCAGGTTCACATTTCCTGTGCGGTAGGTGGATTCTGCGTTTCCTTTGACAGCAACCGCTGCTGGAATGGACGGTTTATTTTTAATAAATGCATCCGAATTAGAAGCTGTAACATCCCAATCCGCCTGCACGTTTGCCCCTGCCCCAGCTGCTATACCATCCAGCTTTGTTTTGTAGGCGGTTGTAAAATCATTTGCCGACAGTCCTTTCCCGACAATTTTATCCACCTTCTTTTTACTAAGATTATACAGTTCTTGATCTTCAATCTCTGTATTATAATTTTGATCCAGAACATTATAAAAATCATCCTCATCCGGCAGTCTTAATTGATAATGCTCTGTATTACGCATTTGTTAACACCTCATTTCTTAACTTGCTATAAGTATACTTTGAAAGTTCTCCGTACGTATATGGCTGCAATGTAACATGTTGATTGTACAAAAGCGTGACATCCCAAAGCATATTGGCCGGCATTATCCTTGCAAGCATATCTCGAATGGACACCACATTATTTTTAGATTTTAATGCAACCTGAATTACCAGCAGATATTTTTCAGCAACTATTGATAGGTTATATCCATCTTCTCCACACAGATAGTCAAGCTGGCTGCGCAGCCAGGCTGGTGTGTAATTCTTCTGTTCATTCCATTTCGCCCTACACCGGAACCTACGTTCTTCTATTTGACCATAGGAATCCAGCTTCATAAGTCTTTCAAAACGTTCCAGTCCTGTTCTATCCGCTGTTTCTAAAAAACGGTTATTTAGAATTCTTTCTGCTTCTTTCCAGATTTTTTCTATTTCTTCATTCTGTGCTAATAAAGCAGCGACCAGTTCCTTGTATTTCTTCAAATAATCAGGCAGATAGGATAAAAGGTCTATTTCTCTTATCATGTACTCACACTCCCAAGTACAGGGATTGCCAGGCTTCCTAAAATTAGATTTTCTTCCCTGTCATTGATTGCTGCGCTAGCCACATCCAGAATGCCCTTGATCCCCAATAGTCGGGTTTTTATCTGATTTATTCGTATTATCAAATTCTCATTCTGCGGCCAGCTCTTCCGAAGTTCCAGTAAATAAGCCTCCATTGCATTCGTAATGGAATCCTGAAGATCCTGCCATTCATATCCGGTTTCATATACTGGTGTAATAACGACATTGATTTCAACGGCCTCTGCAGTCCTGACACTGACTACATGCCCGATCGGGGCAATTCCAGAGCCCTCTCCTGCATAATCCTGCGGATCCAGATACTCTTGTACTGCTTCTACTAATGTTTGGCTGGCCTGGTTAAATTCAGAATCCAGTATTGTTACCATTACAGTCCCGCCTGTAGTCAGTTTTTTCTCCATCCCCGCCGTATATACTGCTGTCAGCCACACGGCTATTTCCTTATTCAGCGTTGGCAGAACCGAGTGATACCAGGCTTCTACCTCTGTTGTTGGTATCATGTCTGCAGGCCGGATGCCACTGTTCCAAACCTCTTCTACCTTTGTACATCCGACTCCGGGAAATGCATTAACCTGCTCTTGATATTGTGCTCTGTTCCCACCAAAAGGCCTTGTGTCAAAAGAATCATAATACCGTTTTCTTAACTCCTCAGTATCCTCTTCATCTTCACCTGGTATCAGTACCTCTGTAAGTTCTGCTTTTTTTAATCCTGCTATGTATTCAACAGGAATCATAGTTCCTAAGTAACGGTTCCCCATGGTTCCTTCCATTTCACACTGCACTTCATACCAACCATCGGAAATCTTTTCTACTACTGTATAATTCATTGAATCAATATTAAAGCGCTTTCCGACCACATCAATCTCTGCTGGAGTAAACTTGCCCTTTAAAATTGCTTTCGTAGCAAGCTTTGGTACAATCCCCCTATCCCTACACAGTAAAATCAGAAATTCCCTTGTAGCAGTGTCGCCATAGGAATTCTTTATCAAAGCCTCCAATTCTAAATAAAGGATTTGAAGCTCAATAGCAGTTGCACTGTGTGTATCCCAGATCAGCGAACTTTCTCTTTTGTCCAGTTTGTCTGATACTCTATCCAGCATTCTTTGAAGCAAAACTTCATAGGTTATATTTTCATACATTAGATATTCACCTCTTTTTCAGACGCTAAATCGCCATATATGGTATGGACTGTGAAACTAGTATGCACCACCCCCTTGATACTTGTATCATGTTCAAAATCCGTAACTCCGGTGATTCTTCCATCTACAGTCAGAGCTTCTGTTATTCTTCTTTCCAACTCTGGACATACCCATGTGACAGGCTCCCCATATAAATCAATGGTTTCTATGCCATAATTCCAGGAATAAATAATATACTGGTAACGTTCTGTATTTAAAATACGGAATATAGTCTGCTTTACTGCCTCCAGCCCGTCACAAAAGCCTCTGGCCGAATCACCCTCTAAATTCATTCTATAAGTTCTGCTTGGCTGTTCTTCTATTTCAAAATCCTGGTTTAAATAACCGGTCGTAGAAGGGATCATCCACCCACCCTGTCTAACACAAAATATTTCTGGCCTTCCTGCTGCCTAATCAGGATTACCTTATCACCGACAGCCAAGCCATTGTGAACAGTGATTTTCTTTCTTCCTGATATTTCATGGGAATGCGGAAAGCTTATTGCTGCTGTTTCCACACTCACATTGCTGTCAACCGTATTTTCTATCGTAATTTCTGTCTCTTCGGGGATTACCTCTGAATTGACAGATACGCTGATACTGCTTTCATGCCCGTGCTCCATGTCTGCTTCTGCCTCTTCTGTATCCCAGCTCACTGTAACTTCTGTTGCAAAATCCGTTACATTCCTTGCAAGCACCAATTGATTTTCCCCAAGCTTTAATTTCTGCTCTACACTGATCTGCAACGGCGATACGGAGTCCACTTCGCCGAACAATACATTTACCGGCTTCATAGCTTCCATTGTATCGGCCGCCGTCTGTTTAAATAGTTTTACCAGTTCTACCGCATCAGGCAATAAACTCACCTCCACGCAATGTCAAGTCCATCCAATGCTCATTTTCTCTGTAGGTATGCTTTGCATTCTCTACCAACATAAAATTCTTAATATTTACATCCCCTAGTGCAAGGTTTACTATAACCATAGAACCAGCTCGGACCCGGTTGTCGCCAATCGCACCTGTAATTTTCAGGTTCCGTGTCTTTTTGTTGTAAAGGGAAAGCAGCGCATCCGCTTTTGCCTGGCCATTTTCCCCTTTGGACAGGGTATCAAAATGCTGTAGTATCCCCCATCTGTTCATATTAGCGCTGTCCTGCGCAATGTATACATCCCTGCAGCCAGTATCTTCATTGTCGTAAGTCAGCTTGACCTTATTGTATGTCCCATCATCAATGCTGGATGTATAGTCAAAATTCTGCCCGGTCTCTTCATCAACCATCAGATAAGCCCCATAAGCGCGAACTTAATTAAGCAGTCCTGGTAAAACTACTGAATGAAACTCATCATTTTGGTTTTTACGCCACCGTTGTTTTTTTGATAAATAGCGAGTATATTTTTTATCTGTTAGGTCTATAAAAAGACTCCACG
>JAAVZI010000043.1 GCA_022791575.1 Lachnospiraceae bacterium | reverse complement strand
ATCAAGGTTATAAAATCAAGTCAGCAACTGCATAACCTTAACATTCTCTATATTCAATTTTTAAAGCAGCCACTGAAAGATGGCTTATTTGTTGTGCGATTAAGGGAATGGATACCCTCTACTTTTCATTTTCAATCTTAAAAATCCTCCTTGAATGCTTAGTTTTGGCTGGCAGATGCCAGAATTCTTATCATTTCTTTGTCTAAGTTGGTATGTTCTGTATACACAATCCCATGAAATCCCAGCGCATTGGCTGCAATAACATTTTGTTCATTATCATCAATAAAGATGCATTCTTCTGCCAGAAGAGCATATTTATTTAATAAATGCAGATAAATGTCCTTTTCTGGTTTGATGGAATGGATTTCATAGGAGGCAGTGCCGCCGGAAAAGCCTTTAAAAAAGTCAAAATGCTGGCTTACATATTGAAAGCCTTCGCTGCCGAAATTAGTAAGGTAATAGCAGGAATAGTTTTGTTGTATGCATTTTTGCAAAAATGAGATTCCAGGCTCCAATTCAGTAAAGATCTGGTAGATCTCATTCCCCAGTGCCTGATGGATAATGGAATTCAGTTCCGGGCAGCGTTCTCCCACAATATCAGCAGCTTCCTTGTAGGTGTAGGTTCCCCGGTCCAGTTCATTCCAAAGCTCAGTAGAAAAACATTCCTTGATAATCTGTCGGATTTGTTCTTCTGGTATATGGAAACGCCGGAGATAATTGATTGGATCAAATCCAATCAGAACCCGGCCCAGGTCAAAAATTATGTGTTTAATCATGTGTTTGCTCCTTGCTTTGTAGTGGTATTTTTATTATAATAGAAATAGGAGTACATTACAATCAAAAGATTAACCTGAGAAAGGGGAAACAAAAATTGAATCAGAAGAATGGACGTAGTCAGTATATTCTGACAATGGTAATTACGTTTCTTGCCCTGACCCTGCTGGTTGGCTATAGTTTTGGTTCCTTTTATTCTGTAGCAAAAAAAGACGCAGTGACGATAGGTGAAAAAACTGTTGCAGAAGAATCAGAAAAGCTTAATAATTTTCTGTTAAAGGGTATGGATGTGCTGGAAGTAACCAGTCTGGTAGCGGATTATATGCTGAGGAACGGCAGTACAACAGAAGAAATTGAAGAATTCCTTTTTCAGGAGTCAAAGGATTATTCCAATAAAATTGATAAGCATTTTACTGGGATTTATGGATTGTTTTATGGGGAATATCTGGATGGAAGCGGTTGGGTGCCAGGGCCGGGTTATAATCCCCAGGAGCGTCCCTGGTATCAGGTAGCTCTGGAAGGAAAAGGAAAGCCGATCGTAGTTTCACCCTATCTGGATGCTAAGACCAACAGCATTATGATATCGGTCAGTCAGCTTTTATCTGATGGAGAAAGCGTGGTTTCATTGGACATTGTTATGGACCCCATGCAGGATTTTGCCCAGGATATACAGCTGAATGGAAATGGATATGGGTTAATTTTGGATAGCAAGGGGTTGGTAGTAGCTCATTCGAATCAATCTTTAAAAGGAAAAAATTATCTGACCGATGCAGATATGAAGAATACTCAGAAGCAAAAGCTTGCCCAAGACATACTTGCAGCAAATGGAAAAACGTTGAATCGTGAAATCGACGGAAGAGAATGCATGGTTTTTTCCAGGATTGTGCAGAAGGACTGGTATGTAATTATGGTGGTGGATACGGATGATGTATTCCATCAGGTACATATGAGCCTGCTTCGAAGTGTTATCATTTCTATAATTATTTTCCTGATGGTTGGATATTTCTGTACCTCTGCTTATCTAAACAGGAAAAAGGCACTGCAGTATGCGGAGGAACTCAAGGAATATCAGAGGACTTTAGAAGCCAGAGTCTTGGAACAGACCCGAAAGATTAAGGATCAGACACAGAAGATGCTTCAGATTCAGGAAGATGTCATTGAGGGAATGGCGGCCTTAATTGAGAGTAGAGATGCCTATACAGGACGACATGTAAAAAATGTTAAAAAATATGCCTCTATGGTTATCGCATATATATTAAAACATCAGCTTTATACCGAGGAAGTTGATGAGGCCTATGCAGAGCGGTTCAGGAATGCGGCAGCTTTGCATGATGTGGGGAAAATACTGATATCCGATACTATCTTGAATAAGCCAGATAAGCTGACGGATGAGGAATTCGAGATCATGAGAAGCCATACCCGGCTGGGAGAGAAAATTGTTAAAAAAGTTCTCGGTGAAAGTGCAGATGAACAGCTTGTGCAGATGGCACGCCATGTAGTACTATATCATCATGAAAAATGGAATGGCAAGGGGTATCCAGATGGTCTGGAGGGCACGGAGATACCGTTATGTGCACGGATTATGGCGGTAGCAGATGTATTTGATGCCCTGGTGACACAGAGAGTGTATAAAGAGGCTATGTCCATGGAGAAAGCGATGTCTATATTAAAGGAGCTTTCCGGTACGCAGTTTGATCCGGCAATTGTGGATATTTTCTTTGACATATGGGATGAAGTAGAAGCTTATCAGAAAGAATGGAGAATATAAATGATATATCAGAATATTTTAGAAGTTATGGGACATACGCCGATCATTCAGCTGAATCGGATGGCAGACTCAGAGGCGGCCAGGGTTCTGGTGAAATTCGAGGGATTGAATGCAGGAGGTTCTATTAAGACAAGAACCGCTTATAATATGATCCGCAAGGCAGAAGAACAGGGGCTGTTAAAAGCAGATTCTATAATTGTAGAACCAACCAGTGGGAATCAGGGAATCGGTCTGGCGCTTGTAGGTGCTGTCCGAGGATATGAGACTATCATAATCATGCCGGATTCTGTCAGTCAGGAGCGGAGAATGTTGGTAGAACATTATGGCGCGAAAGTGATACTGGTTCATGATAAAGGGAATATTGGAGCCTGTATAGAAGAGTGCATGCATCGCGCCAGCCGGATGAAGGAGGAGAATCCCAGAGTTTTTGTTCCGCAGCAGTTTGAAAATGAGGCAAATCCTATGGTGCATCGTCATCATACAGGAGTCGAGATCTTAGAACAGGTAGCAGGACCAATTCACGGATTCTGTTCCGGCATTGGTACAGGGGGGACCATAACTGGGATTGGAGAGACCTTAAAGGCGGTAAATCCTCATATGCTGATTTGGGCGGTAGAGCCGGAGAATGCAGCTATTTTATCTGGAGGAAGTATCGGAACCCATATTCAGATGGGCATTGGTGATGGAATTATACCAGGTGTGCTGAATCAGAATATTTATGATGAGATTGCGGTTGTGGATGACAAAGAAGCTCTGCAGACAGCAAAAGATTTAGCACGTCTGGAGGGCCTGATGTGCGGAATATCCAGTGGAACCAATGTGGCAGCGGCACTTCGTATGGCGAAAAAGCTGGGAAAAGGAAAAACGGTGGTAACCATTCTGCCGGATACAGCAGAGCGGTATTTTTCAACGCCGTTGTTTCAATGATGACTGAGGGGATAATTATGAGGAATTTACCATGATAGAAGCGGAGGTTCTTTTAAAGGTTGTATGAAACGGATTGTGAAATACTAGAGGGTTAACCTACCTTTCGATACGAATGCTTTTTTGTGATATGTCAAATTTTATCATAAAGAAGCATTTTCATATGAATGCATGTTTCAAACAGTTATAAGATAAAACTTGTATATTCCCGAATTTTATTTTATAATAGGAATATATAATAGATTCGTGTATCCGACAGAATCCGCATTACACAAAATGTGGTTTCTGACCGGAGCAGCCACAAGGAGGTATATTATTTATGCTTACAGATACCAGTAAATCACCGTATGCAAAGCTGACCCCATTAGCCTGGGATCGTGTGGAATGGACCGGAGGCTTCTGGAAGGAGGCTGTGGACAAATGTAATTCGGTTACCATGCCTCACTTAAGGAATATGTTTGAATCAGCAGATATCAGCCATGTACTGGAAAACTTTCGAATCTGTGCTAATCCAGAAGATACCCGTTCTCATGATGGTACAGTATTCGGGGATGGTGATTTCTATAAATGGATGGAGTCCGCTATGTATGCAGCAGAGGCTGGCCAAGACCAGAAGCTGCTGGATGATTTGGAGGAATATGTTCAGTTGATTGCAAAGGCTCAGCAGCCAGATGGATATATTTCGACAAAGCAGATTATCGCGGAACGAAATGGTACAGGGAAGCGGATGGGTGATATTAACGAATTCGAAGTCTATAATATGGGACATCTCTTTACCTCTGCCTGCCTCTATTACCGGCTGACTGGAAGAGATTCTTTCCTAAATGTTGCGAAAAAGGCAGCGGACTACCTGCAGAAAATGTATGAAGAGGCTCAGAAGAATGATGAAGTGAAGACGGCAGTCTGTCCTTCTCATTATATGGGATTAATTGAAATGTACCGTACTACAGGAGAAAAGCATTATTTGGAGCTCGCTCGTTTGGCCATAGAGCTTCGGGATTCCGTAAAGGATGGACTGGATGATAACCAGGACCGTCTGCCGTTAAAGAGCCATAAGAAGATTGTAGGTCATGCGGTCCGCTCGACCTATCTGTATGCTGGTGTGGCAGATCTCTATGCAGAAGAAGGAGATGAAGAATATCTGGATATGCTGCATAGGGTCTGGGATAATATGAAAGCAGCTAAGATTTACATAACAGGCGGTGTGGGAGCCATATATAATGGAGCGTCTCCTTATGGATACTTCTTTACACATAATCTGATTCATCAGGCATTTGGATACGAATATCAGCTGCCGAATATAACCGCCTACAATGAAACCTGTGCTTCCTTGGGGCTGGTGTTCTGGGCATATCGTATGTTCCTGATTGAGCCGAAAGCAGAATATATGGATATCTTAGAACGAGCAATGTTAAATGTGAATCTGGCAGCAGTCAGTCTGGATGGACAGAACTTTTTCTATGAAAATGTTCTTCGAAGAACAAAGAAGCTGGACTACCGTCTGATCTGGAGATTGAGGAGGGCGAAATATATTTTAAGCTATTGCTGTCCGCCTAACCTGGCCAGAACGATTTCACAATCTGGTGAGTATGCCTATACGGTCAGTGAAGACGCAGTATATTTTGGTATGTATGGCAGGAGCAAAGCAAAGATTACCTTAAAGGAAACCGAATTTACACTGCTGCAGGAAACCGAATATCCATATGATGGCCGAATTGTTCTTTCCGCACAAGAAGTGACAGGAACAGGCAGGGCGAAGCTGATGATTCGTGTGCCAGGCTGGGCAGAGAGCGGTAAAATTACCGTTGCCGGACGGGAAATCGTACTTACCAAAGAACAGGCTTCTTCTTATGTAGAAGTTGTATTTGATGCCCGAAATGAAAAAGTAATAGTTGATTTCGATATGCCAGTACGTTTGACAACGGCTCATCCACTTGTAGAGGAATGCGTGAACCAGGCGGCTGTTGAACGCGGTCCATTGGTATACTGTGTGGAATCTATGGATGCCGAAGTAGAGACATTAGACGACCTGCTTCTGGATCTGAACGCAGAATTTAAGACGGCGGACTATGTCATTAAAGATAGAACGGTGCGTGCACTAGAGACGGAGATGTATACAAGAAAGGACGGAACGCATAAGAATCAGTTATATCAAACACTGAGATACGAAGGCTTGGATAAGATTAAAGTGCGGATGATTCCTTATTTTGCATGGGATAACAGAAGCGAAGAGGATGATGGCACCTATGATGTATATGCGATTGAAGATAAGCTGGATACGCCGGATGATATGGAATATGACGAGATGAGAGTCTGGCTGCCGGTTGCATTTCAATAATGAAGTTAGGTAATTGCGTAAGACGTATTTCAGGCGACGAGTTTGAACAATCGATACAAAAATTCCGCTCAAAGACGTTTTTAATTCGCTACATTTTTGTATCGATTGCCCAAACTCTGACAATGAAATAAGAGTTTTGCAAATGCCTATATTAATGAAGTGACAGAAAGGAGATAAATCATGAAGTATGAAATTAAAGGAACCCCGCTTCCAGTAGTGATTTGCTATCTGGCTGATGGAGAGCGGATGATTACCGAGAAAGGCGCAATGAGCTGGATGTCGCCCAATATGTCTATGGAGACACGGGGTGGCGGCATAGGGAAGGCAGTTGGAAGAATGTTTTCAGGAGAGGCAATGTTTCAGAACATTTATACTGCAAATGGAGATGGGATGATTGCATTTGCTTCTAGTTTTCCCGGTTCGATCATACCGTTTGAAATTGCTCCCGGCAAAGATATGATTGTGCAGAAATCAGGATTTCTGGCATCGGAAAGCGGTGTAGAACTAACGATACATTTTCGAAAGAAGCTAGGATCCGGATTCTTTGGAGGAGAAGGATTTATCATGCAGAAATTATCCGGGCAGGGAATGGCATTTGTAGAAATTGACGGAGCAGTTGTGGAATACGATCTGGCACCGGGACAGCAGATGCTTTTGGATACCGGTTATCTGGCAGCTATGGAAAGCACCTGTCAAATGGATATTCAGTCTGTGGCAGGTCTTAAAAATAAGTTCCTTGGAGGAGAAGGATTCTTTAATACACTGGTAACCGGCCCTGGTAAAATATGGGTACAGACTATGCCAATCAGCAGTGTGGCAGGCTGTCTGCAGCCATTCATTGTAACAAGCAGGTAAATACAGTGAAAGCTGGATGGAAAGGAGAGGATTTTATGTATCGGATTATTACGATTGAGCGTTCCTATGCAAGCGGTGGAAATAAAATTGGCAAACGATTGGCGAAAGAGCTTGGCTATCAGCTCTACGACCGTAATATTTTACTGAAAGCAGCTAAAAATCTTGGAACACCTCCTATGTATATTGAAAATCTGGAAGAAACCAGTTCAGGAAGTTTTATTTTCAATCTATCCAAGACCCATCTAGGAGGAAAAGCAAATGAAAAAGCACTGCCGCTGGCTGAACAGCTATTTGAGGAAGAGAAGAATATCATTCAAGCAGCTGCAGACGAGGGCGGATGTGTGATTATCGGCCGTGCAGCAGGATATATTTTGAAGGACAGAGAAGACTGTCTGCGGGTATTTATTCATGCAGATGAGAAAAAGAGAGTACAGCGTGCCATTGAACGAGAAAATATAAAGGAGTCCGAAGCGGAAGCGGTGCTGAAGAAGTTCGATAAGCGCAGAAATGGTTTCTATAATTCAGTTACCAATTGGAAATGGGGCGATCCCCGGTATTTTGAATTGTGTCTGGACAGCGGGAAACTAGGGATGGATCTGTGTGTAAAATTATTAAAAGAATCCGTTGACTTTTCATAACCATCAGGGTATAATGCAGATATTTGAATAAGACAGTTCATTTGTACCATCCTGTCTATAAACAAAACTAGGACAATATCTTTGAAGACCGGAAAAACGCAGCAGCTCTATGTCTGGTGTGGTGTCTGGTCTTTAGAGATTTTGGAATAGATTTTGGAAGGATGTGCAGATTCTGTGCATTCTTTTTTTTGTGAAATGGTATTATTAGAGAAATGGAGAGGAAAACCGAATGTATACAGTAACAACAGAACAAAGCTTTGATTCTGCTCATTTTCTGGCAGGATATAAAGGAAAATGTAAAAATATTCACGGCCACCGGTGGAGAGTGCTCATTAAAGTTGGAAGTGAGCAGCTGGAAGATGATGGAATGGTTGTGGATTTTAAAAAATTAAAGAAGGATCTAAAGGAAATGGCCGAGTATTTTGACCATTGTTTCATTATTGAAAAGGATTCACTGAAACCGGGTACACAGCAGGCACTTTTGGAAGAGGGTTTTCGGATTGTTGAGGTTCCGTTTCGCCCAACAGCAGAACATTTTTCTAAGTACTTTTATGATAAAATGTCCGAGAAAGGCTATGCGGTGCAGGAAGCAATTGTTTATGAGACGCCGAACAATTGTGCGTCATATCATGTGAGGTAGAAATGGCAGAGTATAAAGTAGTAGAGATATTTACCAGTATCAACGGAGAAGGAATCCGAGCCGGACAGCTGGCGGTGTTTGTAAGGTTTCAAGGCTGTAATCTGGATTGTATCTATTGTGATACCAGATGGGCGAATAAGGAAGATGCAGCTTATCAAATTATGACGGATGAGGAGATTGTACATCATATATTACAAACTGGCGTTCGAAATGTGACGTTGACTGGAGGGGAGCCTTTGCTTCAGGATGAGATAGAAAGGCTGATACGAAGGCTCTCAGAGGAAGACAGTCTGAGTGTTGAGATTGAAACGAATGGCAGTGTAGAGCTTTCGACATATGATAGCATGAAAAATCGTCCGCTTATGACAATGGATTATAAGCTTCCTGCCAGTGGTATGGAGAAGTATATGTGCCTAGATAATTTCAGCCATCTTTGTTCCACTGATACGGTGAAGTTTGTATGTAGCGGACAGGAGGATCTGGAGCGGGCTTCGCAGATCATAAAAGACTATCGGCTGACAGAACGATGTCATGTGATATTCAGTCCTGCATTCGGCAGGATTGATCCAGTGCAGATGGTAGAATTTATGAAAGAAAGGAAGCTGAATGGTGTGAATCTACAACTGCAGCTTCACAAGTTTATCTGGAGTCCAACGGAAAGAGGTGTGTAAGATGGCAATTGATAAAGAAGCAATAAAAATGCATATTAGGGGAATATTAGAGGCCCTTGGAGATAATCCTGACAGAGAAGGACTTAAAGAAACACCGGAACGGGTTGCCAGGATGTATGAAGAAGTTTTTGAAGGAATGAATTATTCCAACGCTCAAATCGCAGAAATGTTCGGTAAGACCTTTGAAGAGGGAATGGAGTTTCAGCAGAATGCTCAGGATATAGTAGTTGTGAAAGATATTGAAGTATTCAGCTATTGTGAGCATCATCTGGCTCTGATGTATGACATGAAGGTTTCAGTCGCATATTTTCCCAAAAAGAAAATTATCGGTCTCAGTAAGATTGCAAGGATTGCAGATATGGTGTCAAAGAGGCTGCAGCTGCAGGAGCGGATCGGATCGGATATTGCACAGATTATGGAAATGGTGACCGAATCGGAGGATATTGCAGTGCTGATAGAAGGCAGCCATAGCTGTATGACTGCACGGGGCATTCGGAATGCATCTGCTAAGACTTATACAACCACATTGCGGGGCCGTTTTGAGAGAGAGCCGGAACTGTTGAATTATTTCAAATAAATAATATGGAAGGAATCAAATATGAATGTTTTAGTATTAACCAGCGGTGGTGTGGACAGTACCACCTGTTTGGGCATGGCTGTTGACCAGTATGGCAGAGATCATGTAGCGGCTCTTTCTATGTCCTATGGACAAAAACATGTCAAAGAGATGGAGAGTGCAAAAGCAGTAGCCGATTATTATGGACTGGAATTACATACCATGGATCTGGCACAGATATTCTGCTACAGTAATTCTTCTCTGCTGCAGCATTCCAGTGAAGAAATCCCTAAGGAATCCTATGCAGTACAATTACATAAAACGGAGGGTAGTCCGGTATCCACCTATGTGCCTTTTCGGAATGGATTATTTTTGTCAACGGCAGCAAGCGTTGCGTTATCTATGGATTGTAGCCTGATTTATTATGGGGCGCATAAGGATGATGCCGCAGGAAATGCTTATCCTGACTGTAGCGAGCGCTTTTATCAGGCAATGAATCAGGCTGTTTATGAAGGAAGCGGACATTTGGTTCAGATTGAAGCACCGTTTATTAATAAGGATAAAGCAGAGATTGTGAAGGTTGGACTGGAGTTAGACGTGCCTTACCATTTGACATGGAGCTGTTATGAGGGTAATGACAGGCCATGCGGAGTATGCGGAACTTGTATTGACAGAAAGCTGGCGTTTGAACAGAATGGAGTCGTGGACCCATTGCTGGAGCGTATTTAAAAGTGATAATATAAATTTTAGGTAATTGCGAAAGTCTGAATCAAAGCGACGATTTTAGATAAAACATACAAAAACGCCGCTCAAAAACGTTTTAAATTCGCTCTGTTTTTGTATGTTTTGCCTAAAATCTGGTGATCAATACTGAGTTTCGCAAATGCCTAATATAAATTTTCAGGAAAGGATGAGAGCGATGAGTACAGAAAACAGGGCGCAGACAGAGAAGATTACTCTGCTGGGCAATCAGAATACAAAATATCCTCAGGATTATGCACCGGAGATTTTGGAGACCTTTAACAATAAGCATCAGGAGAATGATTACTTTGTAAAATTTAATTGTCCAGAATTTACTAGCTTGTGTCCGATTACAGGGCAGCCGGATTTTGCTGCAATTTATATTTCTTATGTGCCGGATGTAAAGATGGTAGAGAGCAAGTCACTGAAGCTGTATCTGTTTAGTTTCCGTAATCATGGGGATTTTCATGAGGATTGTGTCAATATCATTATGAAGGATTTAATTCGCCTGATGGAGCCCAAATATATTGAGGTATGGGGGAAATTTACTCCCCGTGGAGGCATTTCTATTGATCCGTACTGTAATTATGGAAAGCCGGGAACCCCATGGGAGAAAGTGGCCTGGGACAGACTGATTCAGCACGATCTGTATCCGGAAAAGGTAGATAACCGGTAAGTCATGTTTGATAATGTATAGAAGTTTAAGTGTCTGACATGTGCCGCCTAGAGAATTTCAGCCATAGGATGCATGCGGTAAGAACTGCAAGTATACTTAGAGAGAATACCACTAAAATGACAATAGCCATATCCATGAAAAAACCTTGCGGTAACAGCCGGATTACCCAGTCTTTTTCTGGGTCAAGCAGCCACAGATCGTTATTGAAAAAGATTCTGTGAAAAGTTAGAAATGCCCGGTTAAAGTCTGCGGAAACTACTAGGGCGAAGCCCCCTAATATACCAAGCAGACTTAAAAATGTCCCTACTATACAGCGAACAAGAGTTCTGATAAATGGTACTTTTCGAATGAGCAGAACAAACAGCAGCAGAATGGAAGTAATTATGCAGATTCGTCTACAGGCCATGCCGTAACCAAATAATATTTTTACATCTTTCATATGAAGTATTTCGCGCTGGGAGTAAAATACTCGTTTCGTTCCATCTACAACTGCCTGAAAGTTTTCCAGACTTTCTTCATGATCTTTCAGATAATGAATCAGATAATCCGACACCTTCAGTATCTCAGACATTTCCATTTTGGCATCGGCAGTTACATGATATTTTTCAAATGTCTTTTTATAGAAATTCGGCCGGTAATAGACGGAATAATCTATAGCATTAATTAGAAGAATCATAAAAAGGCAGAGTGCAATTATAATAGAACCTATACGGGTAATCCATTTCATAGTATATCCTCCGTTTGAATTTTAAATTTATTTTATCATAGAGGGATCTATTTGAAAATGGTTAAATTTATTTCTTTTCTGATGCAATCGGATTTTTTTCCTGGTGAATGGTATATTTGAAATATGCCCATTGCAGAAGTTCTTCTTGTTCAGTTTCGGATAACTTCTGGAACATAAACAGGATCTTTTTTTCAGAACGGTTAAGATAGTGGTATTTTTTCATATTTTCCTGTTCGCTGTAAAAAGTTAAAAATTCAGGATACATGGTTTGTTCGTATGACTGATAAGAATAGGGGGCGGAATCAGCAAGTTTATCAGAATGTTCATAAGGACAGTAATCGAGAAAACTTTGAAGCGGTACTTGAAAGAGTTCAGAAAGTTTGATTAGTATATCCAGATCCGGTATGGCAGCAGAATTCTCGTAATATGCATAAGCCTGTCGAGAAGTTCCCAGCTGCCGTGCCGTATAAGCCTGTGTAATGTGTTGTTCTGTGCGGAGTTTTTTTAGAAATTCTCCAAGTGTTTGATACATAGAATAACCTCCCTCAAAATCATTCATCCCCATTGATGAAAATTCTAACAAGGCAGATTATAAAAAAATTGTCGAAATTTGTCAATCATTCTGCAGAGAAAATACCAGCATAGTCAAAATGGATTGCCTCATAGGGCCTTTTTGACTACTTGTTAAATGAAGTGGGTGTATTTCCAAAAGCCATGTTACTATTGTGATATTCAGGTTGAAAAGTAACCTCTTCGCCAAACCATTCCGGTGGAATAAAAGCTTCTGCTTCCTCTATAGATGGAAATTCAACTTCCGCTAGAACCAATGGTGCAAAAGGAGGACTGAATACATCCAGTTCAATTGTATATTTTTCCTGAAAAGGGATACAATATCTTTTCTTATTAATAATAGTACCATCAGCTTTTTTAATAAGATTTTTGTAACTTTCAGCATTCAAAGGAAGATTGTATTCTTCTCTTGCTAACATGCCGGAACCTTTGTAAGTTAAATAATAGGTGTCATCTTGTCTGCGCACCCGTACAACAGGGTCTTTGTTAAGATACCCCTGTTCAATCAGGTGGTGTGGATACTGCTCTATAGATTCTGGAAGCTGCCGGATTAAATATTTTTTTTCGATTTCCATATAATAACCGCCTTTCTGAGTTTTACAGAATGTGTGCTGGCACATGTCGATTATTTTTGTTGATTCTCTATTGTACGAATCAGATATTATGCAGTCAGTACACAAAATATTGCCTATATTATAAAGGAAATGGATAGATATTACAACCACTGCCAAGATTTTCAAAAACATTTTAAAAAGCTGAAAAAACCCCTTGACAAACAAAATTTTACCAAGTATACTAATTTAGCATGCGTATAAAGGCATGAATGGCAGTATTGATTAAGAATAATTCAGGAGGTGAAAAGAATGCCAACATTTAACCAGTTAGTAAGACAGGGAAGACAGACATCTGTAAAGAAATCTACCGCTCCGGCTCTTCAGAAAGGATACAACTCTTTGAAGAAAAGACCAACCGATAGTTCTGCACCGCAGAAGAGAGGTGTCTGCACAGCTGTTAAGACAGCAACTCCTAAGAAACCTAACTCAGCTCTTAGAAAGATTGCCAGAGTTCGTTTATCTAACGGAATTGAGGTAACAAGCTATATCCCAGGTGAGGGACATAACTTGCAGGAGCATAGCGTTGTGCTGATCAGAGGCGGAAGGGTAAAAGATTTACCTGGTACACGTTACCATATCATTCGTGGTACACTCGATACAGCAGGTGTTGCCAAGAGAAGGCAGGCACGTTCCAAATATGGTGCCAAGAGACCGAAAGACGCAAAATAATAAGGAGTTAGTACCACAAACGTAAACTAATGGTAAGTGCCGGTATTCAATTCCCTTTATGTAAATAAAGGAAGAACGAAAGGCCGTGCACGGACACAGTAGAACGACACATGTGAGTACCGATGATCTAATTGATAGGATTTGATTAAGGAGGGAAGTATCGTGCCACGTAAAGGACATACTCAGAAAAGAGAAGTATTAGCAGATCCGTTATATAATAATAAAGTGGTTACCAAGCTTATTAATAACATTATGTTAGATGGTAAGAAGGGTATTGCACAGAAGATTGTATACGGAGCTTTTGAAAAAGTTGCAGAAAAGACCGATAAGCCTGCAGTAGATGTATTCGAAGAGGCAATGAACAACATTATGCCTGTATTAGAAGTTAAAGCAAGACGTATCGGTGGTGCAACCTACCAGGTGCCAATCGAGGTAAAGCCTGAGAGAAGACAGGCGTTAGCTCTTCGCTGGCTTACCCAGTTTTCCCGTCAGAGAGGCGAGAAGACTATGATCGATCGATTGGCAAATGAAATTATGGATGCAGCCAATAATACAGGTTCATCTGTAAAGAGAAAAGAAGATATGCATAAGATGGCAGAGGCAAACAAGGCTTTTGCACATTATCGTTTTTAGGTTTTAAAGTCCCTTTCCATATGAGCATATGGCTGGCGGACAGTAAGGTAAGTCCCCCTCCCCAAGCGGCAGGAGGACAGTAAAAAAGGAGGAAAATCCCTTGGCTGGAAGAGAATATCCACTAGAGCGGACGCGTAATATCGGTATTATGGCTCATATTGATGCTGGTAAGACAACGCTGACAGAGCGTATCTTATACTATACTGGTGTTAACTATAAAATTGGTGATACTCACGAGGGTACTGCTACCATGGACTGGATGGAACAGGAGCAGGAACGTGGTATTACAATTACTTCAGCAGCCACCACATGTCACTGGACATTGCAGAAGGAGAATAAAGTAGCTCCGGGTGCTGAAGAACATCGTATCAATATTATTGATACACCAGGACACGTTGACTTCACAGTAGAGGTTGAACGTTCCCTGCGCGTGCTGGATGGTGCCGTTGGTGTTTTCTGTGCAAAGGGTGGTGTAGAACCACAATCAGAGAACGTATGGCGTCAGGCAGATACGTATAATGTACCAAGAATGGCATTTATTAATAAAATGGATATCCTGGGTGCCGATTTCTACGGTGCAGTAGATCAGATTAAGACCAGATTAGGTAAAAATGCAATCATGCTTCAGCTGCCGATCGGCAAGGAAAATGATTTCAAAGGAATCATCGACTTGTTTGAGATGCAGGCCTATATCTATAATGATGATAAGGGCGAAGATGTGAGCATTACAGAGATTCCTGATGACATGAAGGATGATGCAGAACTGTATCGTTCAGAGCTGATTGAGAAAATCAGTGAGCTGGATGATGATTTAATGATGATGTATCTGGAGGGTGAAGAGCCGTCTATAGAAGAACTGAAGAGAGTACTGAGAAAGGCAACATGCGAATGTACAGCTGTTCCAGTATGTTGTGGTTCTGCCTATAGAAATAGAGGTGTTCAGAAGCTTCTGGATGCAGTATTGGAGTATATGCCGGCTCCAACAGACATTCCTTCCATTAAGGGAACGGATATGGATGGCAATGAAGTAGAGAGACATTCATCAGATGATGAACCGTTTTCTGCATTGGCATTTAAGATTATGGCAGACCCATTTGTTGGTAAGTTAGCTTTCTTCCGTGTATATTCTGGTACAATTAACTCCGGTTCTTATGTACTGAATGCTACAAAGGGAAAGAAAGAGCGTGTAGGCCGTATCTTACAGATGCATGCCAATAAGAGAGAAGAACTGGATAAGGTTTATTCTGGAGATATCGCAGCTGCTGTTGGATTCAAATTAACAGCAACCGGTGATACTATCTGCGATGAGCAGCATCCAGTAATTTTAGAGTCTATGGAATTCCCGGAACCGGTTATTGAATTGGCTATTGAGCCTAAGACAAAAGCCGGACAGGGTAAAATGGGTGAGGCTTTGGCGAAACTTGCTGAGGAGGATCCGACATTCCGTGCGCATACAGACCAGGAAACAGGACAGACCATTATTGCAGGTATGGGTGAACTTCATCTGGAGATCATTGTAGACAGACTTCTGCGTGAATTCAAGGTAGAAGCAAACGTAGGTGCTCCTCAGGTTGCTTACAAAGAAACATTTACCAAGTCAGTGGAAGTAGACAGCAAGTATGCAAAGCAGTCTGGTGGACGCGGACAGTATGGTCATTGTAAGGTGAAATTTGAGCCAATGGAAGCAAACTGCGAGAAATTCGAATTTGATCCTAAGGCTAATATCCTGATCAATGAGCCGCCCACATTGTTATATGAATCAACAGTTGTAGGTGGTGCAATTCCGAAGGAGTATATTCCTGCAGTAGGTCATGGTATTCTGGAGGCTGCACAGGCTGGTATTCTTGGAGGATTCCCGGTACTGGGCATTCATGCAACCGTATATGACGGTTCTTACCATGAAGTCGATTCCAGTGAAATGGCATTCCACATTGCTGGTTCCATGGCGTTTAAAGATGCTATGCAGAAGGCAGGAGCAGTTCTGCTTGAGCCAATCATGAGAGTAGAAGTAACTATGCCGGAAGAGTACATGGGTGATGTTATTGGTGATATCAATTCACGTCGTGGACGGATTGAAGGTATGGATGATATCGGAGGCGGCAAGATGGTGCGTGCATTTGTACCGCTTGCAGAGATGTTCGGATATTCGACAGATCTTCGTTCCAGAACCCAAGGTCGTGGAAATTACTCTATGTTCTTTGATAAATACGAACCAGTGCCGAAATCTGTTCAGGAGAAGGTACTGTCTACGAAAGAAAAATAAATTAACCAGAATATAGTAATTTTACAAAAAATTACTTGAAAATAAATGTATTTTGAAATATAATCATTAATAGCTGATTATTTTATACCCGTACGGGCATATCATAATTTATGTCGCTAGCTTTAGCCAGTAAGGCAAGTAATAGGGTATAACATCAATGAAACCCCAACGGGGGAAATTAAGGAGGACGTTAAAAAATGGCTAAGGAAAAATTTAACAGAACTAAACCGCATTGTAATATCGGTACAATCGGACACGTTGACCATGGTAAAACAACTTTAACAGCTGCTATTACAAAAACTCTTGCAGCAAGAGTTGCTGGTAACGCAGCAGTAGATTTTGAAAATATCGATAAGGCTCCAGAAGAAAGAGAGCGTGGTATTACAATTTCTACCGCACACGTTGAGTATGAAACAGATAACAGACATTATGCACATGTAGACTGCCCAGGACATGCTGACTATGTAAAGAACATGATCACTGGAGCTGCTCAGATGGATGGAGCAATCCTGGTTGTAGCTGCAACTGACGGTGTTATGGCTCAGACAAAAGAGCATATCTTGTTATCCCGTCAGGTAGGTGTACCTTATATCGTTGTATTCATGAACAAATGTGACATGGTAGACGATGAGGAATTACTTGAGTTAGTTGAAATGGAAATTACAGAGCAGTTATCTGAGTATGAGTTTGAAGACTGCCCGATTATCAAAGGTTCCGCTTTAAAGGCTCTTGAAGATCCTAACAGCGAGTGGGGCGACAAGATCATGGAATTAATGGCTGCTGTAGATGAGCATATTCCGGATCCTCAGCGTGCAACTGATCAGCCATTCCTTATGCCTGTAGAGGATGTATTCACAATCACAGGCCGTGGTACAGTTGCTACTGGTAGAGTAGAGCGTGGAGTTCTGCATATCAATGAGGAAGTTGAAATTATAGGTGTTAAGGAAGAGGTTCAGAAGACAACTGTAACAGGTATCGAGATGTTCCGTAAACTCCTTGACGAGGCTCAGGCTGGTGATAACATTGGTGCTCTTCTTCGTGGTATTAAGAGAGAAGATATCGAAAGAGGACAGGTTCTTTGTAAACCAGGTACTGTTACCTGCCATACAAAATTTACAGCTCAGGTATACGTTTTAACGAAAGACGAAGGTGGACGTCATACTCCATTCTTCAACAACTATAGACCTCAGTTCTACTTCAGAACAACTGATGTAACTGGTGTATGTAACTTACCAGAGGGTACAGAGATGTGTATGCCTGGTGATAACGTAGAGATGTCAATCGAACTGATTCATCCAATCGCTATGGAGCAGGGTCTTACATTCGCTATCCGTGAGGGTGGTCGTACAGTAGGGTCTGGTAGAGTTGCTACAATCATCGAGTAATTTGAAAAAAGCTAGATTTTATGGGGCTTTCCGAGAAATCGGGAAGCCCTTTTTGAAACTTTGCAACAGTGTAAAATTTGT